>NZ_JBKISU010000171.1:0-201 GCF_050266975.1 Aeromonas sobria | reverse complement strand
CCGTCACCGCCTTGTAGTCCTTCCAGGAGACGTAGCGCAACGAGTTGCGGACCATGTGGACGATACACAGTTGCACCTTGGTCTGGGGATACTCCACGGCAATGGCATCAGGGAAGCCCTTGAGACCGTCCACACACGCAATCAGGATGTCTTCCAGACCGCGGTTCTTCAGCTCGGTCAGGACCGACAGCCAGAACTTTG
>NZ_JBKISU010000170.1:0-207 GCF_050266975.1 Aeromonas sobria | reverse complement strand
TGCTCCACGCCTGGCACACCACCGGCAGTGAGCGGCACTGGCTGCTGCCGCTCAAGAAGGGCACCCAATACGAGGTGGTGCGCAAGCTGGGGCGCCAGGATGCGCTGGTGCAGCTCAAGACCAGTCCACAGGCACGCAAAAAGTGGCCGCAACTGCCGGACACGGTGGAAGCTCGCTTGCTGACCCGCAGCATCAACGGCAAAGAGC
>NZ_JBKISU010000169.1:0-208 GCF_050266975.1 Aeromonas sobria | reverse complement strand
GAGTGGCGACGCCCTCTTCGCCGAGCAGGGAGGTGATGAGCGCGGGGGGAATGAGGTCAGAGAGTGACTCAAACTGGGCCATATTGCGGGCGTGAAGGAAGTCGAGAGCCTGTTCGATACGCATAAAAAATCCGAAACCAAATCAACAGGTTTCGGATTTTTACACATCAGGAGGATCGGTCAATGGATCCTTAACTGATCGGCATTA
>NZ_JBKISU010000168.1:0-209 GCF_050266975.1 Aeromonas sobria | reverse complement strand
CTGACGGTGCAGGCCGCGGCGATCTTGAATGCTGCGGCCGCCTTGCGAGAAGAGGCATTATTTTCCTGCATCCAGTGCAGTACCTCCTCTTTGAACTCAGCAGAGTAAGCCTTGGTCGTGATGGTCAAGCCAGCTTCACCACTGGCTTTCCAGTGCTCAGTCCAGCGGCGAACGGCGCCATGATCGACCCCAAACAGGGCGGCCGTCTT
>NZ_JBKISU010000167.1:0-210 GCF_050266975.1 Aeromonas sobria | reverse complement strand
GCATGCAGCATTGGTACAACCTGAGCGATGGCGCGATGGAAGATGCTCTGTACGAAATCGCCTCCATGCGTCTGTTTGCCCGGTTATCCCTGGATAGCGCCTTGCCGGACCGCACCACCATCATGAATTTCCGCCACCTGCTGGAGCAGCATCAACTGGCCCGCCAATTGTTCAAGACCATCAATCGCTGGCTGGCCGAAGCAGGCGTCA
>NZ_JBKISU010000166.1:0-211 GCF_050266975.1 Aeromonas sobria | reverse complement strand
TCACCGCCGCACCATCGGCCCCCTGCACGTCGTTGCTGATGACGTTGCCGTTCAGCACCAGGTTGTTCTCGCTCGCCGTGGCCGGGTTGCTGTCGTTCACCGCCGTCGGCACGTCGTCGACGATCTGTACGCTCAGGGTGTTCGAGGCCGAGTCACCATCGCTGTCTATCAGGCTCACCGCAAAGTTTTCAAACAGGCTGTTGTTGCCGTC
>NZ_JBKISU010000165.1:0-215 GCF_050266975.1 Aeromonas sobria | reverse complement strand
TGCTGCGCAAAGCGACCAAGCAAAGGAAGCTCTTCCCGACCGACGACTCTGCGCTAAAAGTGGCGTTTCTCGCGATACAGCAGGCCTCCAAGAAATGGACCATGCCGATCCAGAATTGGAAGCTTGCTCTAAATCGCTTTATTATCGAGTTCGGTGATCGCCTGAACGGTCACCTGTAATGGAGTGGGCAGTTACACAGAATCATTTACAGGCTC
>NZ_JBKISU010000164.1:0-216 GCF_050266975.1 Aeromonas sobria | reverse complement strand
CCCAACCGGGGTGATTGGCCTGCTGGTGCCAACCTGTGGCAGTCTCGTGAAACAGCCGCTCAATGCTCTTGTGGCCAAGCTTTTGGCGAGCTTGCAGGAAGGCGCTGGGGGCGACGAAGGGGCGGTCGCCGGGCAGCAGGATATCGAGCTGATTGACCAGTTGGGTCATGGGGACGTTGCGGAAGATGGCCATGCCGATGATGGCCCAGACCAGGC
>NZ_JBKISU010000163.1:0-218 GCF_050266975.1 Aeromonas sobria | reverse complement strand
CGGTCGGCCTGGCCGCTCACCTTGAGGGTGTCACCGGCCTGGGCCTCGCCCGGCAGGGTCACTGCCACGTTTACCTGGCCGCTGATCTCGGTGCGGTCGATGGTGCCGTCGTCGTCGGTGTCTTCGGTGATGACCACGGTCGGCGCCGCGGTGGCAGTGGTGTCGCCCATGGTGGCGCTGTCGCGGCCCGGCTGGGATTCGTTGCCTGCCGCATCCAC
>NZ_JBKISU010000162.1:0-223 GCF_050266975.1 Aeromonas sobria | reverse complement strand
GACGGCAACAACAGCCTGTTTGAAAACTTTGCGGTGAGCCTGATAGACAGCGATGGTGACTCGGCCTCGAACACCCTGAGCGTACAGATCGTCGACGACGTGCCGACGGCGGTGAACGACAGCAACCTGGCCACGGCGAGCGAGAACAACCTGGTGCTGAACGGCAACGTCATCAGCAACGACGTGCAGGGGGCCGATGGTGCGGCGGTGACGGCGGCCAACC
>NZ_JBKISU010000161.1:0-237 GCF_050266975.1 Aeromonas sobria | reverse complement strand
AAGGCCTTTCAAATTAGTGGCGGAGCGGACGGGACTCGAACCCGCGACCCCCGGCGTGACAGGCCGGTATTCTAACCGACTGAACTACCGCTCCGCATTCGGTTAGCTTTCGCTAAATCTTCTGCCGTCTCAACGAGGTGTCATCCTCTCGGCCAGTCATGCAATGTGTGCACAACTGTTTAATTGGGTGCCTGGCAGTGTCCTACTCTCGCATGGCGAATGCCACACTACCATCGG
>NZ_JBKISU010000160.1:0-243 GCF_050266975.1 Aeromonas sobria | reverse complement strand
CGTTGCTGATGACGTTGCCGTTCAGCACCAGGTTGTTCTCGCTCGCCGTGGCCGGGTTGCTGTCGTTCACCGCCGTCGGCACGTCGTCGACGATCTGCACGCTCAGGGTGTTCGAAGCCGAGTCACCATCGCTGTCTATCAGGCTCACCGCAAAGTTTTCAAACAGGCTGTTGTTGCCGTCAGCAGTGGGATGCGCTTCGTTGTCCAGCAAGCTGTAGCTGTAGCTCACCAGCCCGGTGCCCG
>NZ_JBKISU010000159.1:0-245 GCF_050266975.1 Aeromonas sobria | reverse complement strand
AAAGAGGGTTAATCGGGCATTTTTATGGTTGTTCACTCGGGCACCTCGGATGATTGGTTTGGTTGGCGCCTCCAATTCTGCGGGAATGCCCCGAGTGAACAACCTACAGAGAGATCACAGCTAGGCTTTGCTTATCTCATTAGATTTAAAGGAAATGTTTTGGTTGGTTACCCTGGTGTAGAGCAGGTTCCAGCTCGGGACTGGCTAACGCCGACCGGGCGCACCCGAACCCTCAAAGCGGTGGA
>NZ_JBKISU010000158.1:0-247 GCF_050266975.1 Aeromonas sobria | reverse complement strand
TCAGGTAGTAGATAAATTTATCCATCAACAAGACCGCATTGGTTTCTTTCATTTTAGGTAGCAACTGGTAATAGATGACCCCTTGCCGAAAGAACGAATAGGTTCGGCTCTTGCTGGTATTGACCTTAACCATCCCCTCATATGAGCGAGGCGTGGCGCGGCTTCTGAGGTATGATCGCCATCCTTGACCAGCTAATACCCAACAGACTATCCCCATGTTTAACCACGAACTAATCCTCAACCACAT
>NZ_JBKISU010000157.1:0-247 GCF_050266975.1 Aeromonas sobria | reverse complement strand
ATGCCCATGAGAAAGAGCTGCTCACCAAGCTCAAGCAGACGTTGCCAGAGGGTATCTTCGTGACGGTAGTAGCTGACCGCGGCTTTGGTTACATGGAGCTGTTCGAACGCCTGGAGCAAGAGCTAGGCTTTGCTTATCTCATTAGATTTAAAGGAAATGTTTTGGTTGGTTACCCTGGTGTAGAGCAGGTTCCAGCTCGGGACTGGCTAACGCCGACCGGGCGCACCCGAACCCTCAAAGCGGTGGA
>NZ_JBKISU010000156.1:0-248 GCF_050266975.1 Aeromonas sobria | reverse complement strand
ATGCCCATGAGAAAGAGCTGCTCACCAAGCTCAAGCAGACGTTGCCAGAGGGTATCTTCGTGACGGTAGTAGCTGACCGCGGCTTTGGTTACATGGAGCTGTTCGAACGCCTGGAGCAAGAGCTAGGTGTGTAAACCCACCAGGTTGTTCACGGATTGAAGACGACTGATGGGGGGCTGGTAGCCCAGACTGGCATGAGGACGATGCCAGTTGTACTCATGCAGCCACGGTTGCAGGTGTTCTGCCCG
>NZ_JBKISU010000155.1:0-248 GCF_050266975.1 Aeromonas sobria | reverse complement strand
CGCCCCGGCAAGGTAAGAACCTTGAAACAGCATCCACGCAAGAACAAAACGGCCATCAACATCGAATACATGAAAGCCAGCATCCGGGCCAAGGTGGAGCACCCATTTCGCATCATCAAGCGACAGTTCGGCTTCGTGAAAGCCAGATACAAGGGGTTGCTGAAAAACGATAACCAACTGGCGATGTTATTCACGCTGGCCAACCTGTTTCGGGCGGACCAAATGATACGTCAGTGGGAGAGATCTCA
>NZ_JBKISU010000154.1:0-250 GCF_050266975.1 Aeromonas sobria | reverse complement strand
GCACATCAGTAATCCGGTCCGGCGCGACCGACTGTTTTTATTCAGTGCCCTGGCCATCGTCTTGCTGACGCTGCTGGGTAAGGCTGGAGACAGTGTCGGTCTAGAGAGAACGATCAAGGTCAATACCCTCAGAGATCCCCTCATTTTTAGAGACTCAAATAATTCCAAGTGTGCGGGTATATAAGCGGTGTTGCTTCAGGTAGTAGATAAATTTATCCATCAACAAGACCGCATTGGTTTCTTTCATTTT
>NZ_JBKISU010000153.1:0-251 GCF_050266975.1 Aeromonas sobria | reverse complement strand
ACCGATGGCGTGGATGGCCAGTGAACCTGACTCGATAACCCCGAGGGTAGCATTGGCGAGGGAAAGAACACGCTTGGCATGCATGTCCTGTCCAAATATATCGTCGATGTGGTTGAGGATTAGTTCGCTAATTCAACTTCGAAGTGCGACACTCGCCTATGCCGCCTGACGGTACTCTTCGAATACCTTGACAGGCTGCCTGAATCCGAGACATTTCCGAGGTCGTAGGTTGAGCCACTGCTCCGCTCTCC
>NZ_JBKISU010000152.1:0-252 GCF_050266975.1 Aeromonas sobria | reverse complement strand
TCTGCTGCTGCCAAAAATCAGCACGTTCTTGAGTGGTCATAGTGAAAATCCAGCGAAGAGGTAATGGATTTCAAGTGTGACGAGCTGATTTTGGGAAAAAAAGATGCCGATTCAAGGGCGCTTACGGTGATGGTATGCACCTGCTCGATGTAGGGCGTTAACATCTCGATTATCGCATCCCGCACCACCCCAGCCTGTTTGCTCGCGACCCGCTTGACCAGATAGAGCCGGCTCTTGCGCTCCACCAGGGTG
>NZ_JBKISU010000151.1:0-252 GCF_050266975.1 Aeromonas sobria | reverse complement strand
ACGAGCTGGGCAAGGTGCCCTCGGCACTGAGCTACACGGTGCAGAAGCTGGAAGACGAGCTGGACGCCATGCTGTTTGACCGCAGCGGCCACAGAACCAAGTTCACCCCGGCCGGGCGCATGCTGCTCATCGCGCACCTCCAGCATGGGGTTGGCCTTGCCATCGATGGCGGCGCTGGCCTGCCAGTTCACGAACAGCACACCTGGGGCGGCATTGAAGTCGGCGGGTACGGAAGCCTGGGCAACCCCGGCG
>NZ_JBKISU010000150.1:0-253 GCF_050266975.1 Aeromonas sobria | reverse complement strand
CGCCCCGGCAAGGTAAGAACCTTGAAACAGCATCCACGCAAGAACAAAACGGCCATCAACATCGAATACATGAAAGCCAGCATCCGGGCCAAGGTGGAGCACCCATTTCGCATCATCAAGCGACAGTGCATATTCCGGTCGAAAATGAACACCTATTCCGGTTTAAAATGAACGCTGATTCCGGCTTGCGTGTACACCGATTCCGGACACCTCAGTGCACGTACTCTGATGTCAGATGAACCGTCCTGTTCCA
>NZ_JBKISU010000149.1:0-253 GCF_050266975.1 Aeromonas sobria | reverse complement strand
GATCGGCGAGGCCGATAGCCTGGAAAAACTCGAAGCCCTGCTACCCTGGAACGTCCCGCTGGAGCCCATTGCAAAAAAAGTGGCGCAATACAACGAAGGCAAGTAGGTCGATTTAGCGGCGCTTACCCATCACCTTTGACAACGGCGGCGAGTTTGCCGAACACAAGGCGATAGAGGAAGCGCTGGGTGCCGAGACTTACTTTGCGCACCCTTACTCTTCGTGGGAGCGCGGTCTGAACGAGAACAGCAATGG
>NZ_JBKISU010000148.1:0-254 GCF_050266975.1 Aeromonas sobria | reverse complement strand
TGAGATCTCTCCCACTGACGTATCATTTGGTCCGCCCGAAACAGGTTGGCCAGCGTGAATAACATCGCCAGTTGGTTATCGTTTTTCAGCAACCCCTTGTATCTGGCTTTCACGAAGCCGAACTGTCTGCGTATTCCGGTGAAGTTGAACAGTGATTCCGGAATCTGTGAACACCATTTCCGGAAAGTATGCGGACAGGGATTCTTCGAGCAGAAGCTGAGCTTTGAGGGGAGGCATCTTTTCGACTCACTGAA
>NZ_JBKISU010000147.1:0-254 GCF_050266975.1 Aeromonas sobria | reverse complement strand
AGGTGAAGCAAAGCATGTCACGCAAAGGGAACTGCCTGGACAATGCGGTGGTAGAGAACTTCTTTGGGCTGCTGAAGAGCGAATGCTGGTTCAACGAAGAGTACGAAGATACAGAGCAGTTGAAGCGGGCGGTGGATGAATACATCCACTACTACAACCACGAGCGGATCAAAGCAAAACTAAACGGCCTGAGCCCGGTACAGTACCGAACTCAGGCCATGTCATCCGCCAACTAATGTGTCCAATAAATGGGG
>NZ_JBKISU010000146.1:0-255 GCF_050266975.1 Aeromonas sobria | reverse complement strand
CCACCATGTTTTGCAAGTGTTAGACAAATGATTTAGATGGGTCGTTAGCTCAGTCGGTAGAGCAGTTGACTTTTAATCAATTGGTCGCTGGTTCGAACCCAGCACGACCCACCATCATTTCACCATCAATGAGATGGACAGATTCCCAGGTCGTTTAGCTCAGCTGGGAGAGCACCTCCCTTACAAGGAGGGGGTCACTGGTTCGAGCCCAGTAACGACCACCATGTTTTGCAAGTGTTAGACAAATGATTTAGA
>NZ_JBKISU010000145.1:0-255 GCF_050266975.1 Aeromonas sobria | reverse complement strand
ACTGGCAGGTGAAATCGGGTACCCGCACAGTGACCTATGAGCATGAAGCGCAACGGGTCAAGGCGCTGTTTCATCACCACAAGGGGCGCTATGGTTATCGGCGGATCACCCTGGCGCTGCGCAATGAAGGATGCCCTCTCAACCATAAAACCGTGCGTAAACTCATGCGAAAACAGGACCTTGCCTCTAACCTGCGCCGCAAGAAATATCGGTCGTACAAGGGGACGTACGGCCATATCGCCCCGAACCTCTTGC
>NZ_JBKISU010000144.1:0-255 GCF_050266975.1 Aeromonas sobria | reverse complement strand
TTGCCCAGCTCGTCGGCGGCGGCGGCGAAGCTGCCCCGCCTCTCTATGGCATCCAGCACCCGGATCGCCTCCAGGGTCAACGCGCGTTCTTTGCTCATGGTTAGCCTTCAATTTTTTTGAATATGATTGCCAGATTAACTCGCTAACAACTTAGGGCAAGTCCCTTTAATATTCAATCAACGCTTAGGCAGGAAGGCAAAGCGGCCAAATAAACCGTTATTCCTGGCTGTGACATCGTAAATCACCCTGTCAGAC
>NZ_JBKISU010000143.1:0-255 GCF_050266975.1 Aeromonas sobria | reverse complement strand
GGAAGCTGTGTCGTCGGTTGGGACTCAAGCACATGCGCACCAAGCCTTACACACCCCAAACCAATGGCAAGGCAGAGCGCTTCATTCAGACAGCCCTGCGAGAGTGGGCCTATGCACGGAGCTATGAATCGTCAGAGCAACGGGCAGAACACCTGCAACCGTGGCTGCATGAGTACAACTGGCATCGTCCTCATGCCAGTCTGGGCTACCAGCCCCCCATCAGTCGTCTTCAATCCGTGAACAACCTGGTGGGTT
>NZ_JBKISU010000142.1:0-255 GCF_050266975.1 Aeromonas sobria | reverse complement strand
ATTTCCGCCACCTGCTGGAGCAGCATCAACTGGCCCGCCAATTGTTCAAGACCATCAATCGCTGGCTGGCCGAAGCAGGCGTCATGATGACTCAAGGCACCTTGGTCGATGCCACCATCATTGAGGCACCCAGCTCGACCAAGAACAAAGAGCAGCAACGCGATCCGGAGATGCATCAGACCAAGAAAGGCAATCAGTGGCACTTTGGCATGAAGGCCCACATTGGTGTCGATGCCAAGAGTGGCCTGACCCACA
>NZ_JBKISU010000141.1:0-255 GCF_050266975.1 Aeromonas sobria | reverse complement strand
CCGGTTACGACGCGGGCACCGGGCTGGTGAGCTACAGCTACAGCTTGCTGGACAACGAAGCGCATCCCACTGCTGACGGCAACAACAGCCTGTTTGAAAACTTTGCGGTGAGCCTGATAGACAGCGACGGTGACTCGGCTTCGAACACCCTGAGCGTGCAGATCGTCGACGACGTGCCGACGGCGGTGAACGACAGCAACCCGGCCACGGCGAGCGAGAACAACCTGGTGCTGAACGGCAACGTCATCAGCAACG
>NZ_JBKISU010000140.1:0-257 GCF_050266975.1 Aeromonas sobria | reverse complement strand
CTGTGTGGGCACTCACAGCATCGAACATCAAACAATTTTGTTGATTTTCAATGTCTGGTGAAGTGACCAAGACGATTTCTTAGCAATAAGAAGTCGAACAGTTTATTTCAGCAATTCATTGAGCCGCCGAGTTACTCCGGTAACGACGCAACCAAACTTAAATTGAAGAGTTTGATCATGGCTCAGATTGAACGCTGGCGGCAGGCCTAACACATGCAAGTCGAGCGGCAGCGGGAAAGTAGCTTGCTACTTTTGCC
>NZ_JBKISU010000139.1:0-258 GCF_050266975.1 Aeromonas sobria | reverse complement strand
GCTGCAAGAGGTTCGGGGCGATATGGCCGTACGTCCCCTTGTACGACCGATATTTCTTGCGGCGCAGGTTAGAGGCAAGGTCCTGTTTTCGCATGAGTTTACGCACGGTTTTATGGTTGAGAGGGCACCCCTCATTGCGCAGCGCCAGGGTGATCCGCCGATAACCATAGCGCCCCTTGTGGTGATGAAACAGCGCCTTGACCCGTTGCGCTTCATGCTCATAGGTCACTGTGCGGGTACCCGATTTCACCTGCCAGT
>NZ_JBKISU010000138.1:0-262 GCF_050266975.1 Aeromonas sobria | reverse complement strand
GGTCTTCCGGCGAGGAGGCTTTTCACCCCCTTTATCGTTACTTACGTCAGCATTCGCACTTCTGATATCTCCAGCATACCTCTCGATACACCTTCGCAGACTTACAGAACGCTCCCCTACCACTCATACATAAGTATGAATCCGCGGCTTCGGTGCCTGGTTTGAGCCCCGTTACATCTTCCGCGCAGGCCGACTCGACTAGTGAGCTATTACGCTTTCTTTAAATGATGGCTGCTTCTAAGCCAACATCCTAGCTGTCTGA
>NZ_JBKISU010000137.1:0-262 GCF_050266975.1 Aeromonas sobria | reverse complement strand
TCAGACAGCTAGGATGTTGGCTTAGAAGCAGCCATCATTTAAAGAAAGCGTAATAGCTCACTAGTCGAGTCGGCCTGCGCGGAAGATGTAACGGGGCTCAAACCAGGCACCGAAGCCGCGGATTCATGCTTATGCATGAGTGGTAGGGGAGCGTTCTGTAAGTCTGCGAAGGTGTATCGAGAGGTATGCTGGAGATATCAGAAGTGCGAATGCTGACGTAAGTAACGATAAAGGGGGTGAAAAGCCTCCTCGCCGGAAGACC
>NZ_JBKISU010000136.1:0-265 GCF_050266975.1 Aeromonas sobria | reverse complement strand
TTTCCAAAGCACTTGTAACAAATGTTTGAGAACTACTTTTTAAATCAGCTTTCCAGATTGTTAAAGAGCATGTTTGCAACGGTCAGTGACCGAAGAAAACAGACATAAACATGACTGCTTATGTCTGCATTCTTAAGCAAGAGAAGTGGCGTCCCCTAGGGGATTCGAACCCCTGTTACCGCCGTGAAAGGGCGGTGTCCTAGGCCTCTAGACGAAGGGGACAAAACGTCCGCTTTCGATACTTCGTATCGAAGACGTTTTGTAA
>NZ_JBKISU010000135.1:0-267 GCF_050266975.1 Aeromonas sobria | reverse complement strand
TCGGCTACTCACTGATAATGGCGCCTGTTATCGGTCGAAACGCTTCCGGAAGCTGTGTCGTCGGTTGGGACTCAAGCACATGCGCACCAAGCCTTACACACCCCAAACCAATGGCAAGGCAGAGCGCCTCATTCAGACAACCCTGCGAGAGTGGGCCTATGCACGGAGCTATGACTCGTCAGAGCAACGGGCAGAACACCTGCAACCGTGGCTGCATGAGTACAACTGGCATCGTCCTCATGCCAGTCTGGGCTACCAGCCCCCCAT
>NZ_JBKISU010000134.1:0-268 GCF_050266975.1 Aeromonas sobria | reverse complement strand
TGACCATCACGACCAAGGCTTACTCTGCTGAGTTCAAAGAGGAGGTACTGCACTGGATGCAGGAAAATAATGCCTCTTCTCGCAAGGCGGCCGCAGCATTCAAGATCGCCGCGGCCTGCACCGTCAGCCGGTGGGCGCGGTTTTATCGTGAAGGCGGTATCATGGCCCTTCGTGACAAACGCAGAGAACGCGCCATGACTTCAGGGAAGACGCCACCCGGCAAACCGCTCACCGCCCCCTATCCCATCTTCAACAGTGCCCAGGAAGA
>NZ_JBKISU010000133.1:0-270 GCF_050266975.1 Aeromonas sobria | reverse complement strand
CCATCACCGCGCTGTCGCTACCTTCCGGCGAGACGTTGCCCGCCGCATCCACCAGGGTGGCGGTCACGGTCAGCGCCTCGCCGTCGGCCGGACGGTCAAACTCGTAGTCCACCTTGCCAGCAAGGATATCGGCCTCGCTCAGTACCCGGTCGGCCTGGCCGCTCACCTTGAGGGTGTCACCGGCCTGGGCCTCGCCCGGCAGGGTCACTGCCACGTTTACCTGGCCGCTGATCTCGGTGCGGTCGATGGTGCCGTCGTCGTCGGTGTCTT
>NZ_JBKISU010000132.1:0-276 GCF_050266975.1 Aeromonas sobria | reverse complement strand
CTGTGTGGGCACTCACAGCATCGAACATCAAACAATTTTGTTGATTTTCAATGTCTGGTGAAGTGACCAAGACGATTTCTTAGCAATAAGAAGTCGAACAGTTTATTTCAGCAATTCATTGAGCCGCTGAAGTTCATTGCCTCGGTAATGAATGAACGCAAACCAAACTTAAATTGAAGAGTTTGATCATGGCTCAGATTGAACGCTGGCGGCAGGCCTAACACATGCAAGTCGAGCGGCAGCGGGAAAGTAGCTTGCTACTTTTGCCGGCGAGCG
>NZ_JBKISU010000131.1:0-279 GCF_050266975.1 Aeromonas sobria | reverse complement strand
CCCACATTGGTGTCGATGCCAAGAGTGGCCTGACCCACAGCCTAGTCACCACCGCGGCCAACGAGCATGACCTCAATCAGCTGGGTAATCTGCTGCATGGAGAGGAGCAATTTGTCTCAGCCGATGCCGGCTACCAAGGGGCGCCACAGCGCGAGGAGCTGGCCGAGGTGGATGTGGACTGGCTGATCGCCGAGCGCCCCGGCAAGGTAAGAACCTTGAAACAGCATCCACGCAAGAACAAAACGGCCATCAACATCGAATACATGAAAGCCAGCATCC
>NZ_JBKISU010000130.1:0-287 GCF_050266975.1 Aeromonas sobria | reverse complement strand
TCGCTCAGTACCCGGTCAGGCTGGCCGCTCACCTTGAGGGCGTCACCGGCCTGGGCCTCGCCCGGCAGGGTCACCGCCACGTTTACCTTGCCGCTGATCTCGCTGCGGTCGATGGTGCCGTCGTTGTCGCTGTCTTCGGTGATGACCACGGTCGGCGCACCGGTGGCAGTGGTGTCGCCCATGGTGGCGCTGTCGCGGCCCGGCTGGGATTCGTTGCCTGCCGCATCCACGATGGTCGCCGTCACGGTCAGCGCCTCGCCGTCGGCCGGACGGTCAAACTCGTAGTC
>NZ_JBKISU010000129.1:0-291 GCF_050266975.1 Aeromonas sobria | reverse complement strand
AAGACACCGACGACGACGGCACCATCGACCGCACCGAGATCAGCGGCCAGGTAAACGTGGCAGTGACCCTGCCGGGCGAGGCCCAGGCCGGTGACACCCTCAAGGTGAGCGGCCAGGCCGACCGGGTGCTGACCGACGCCGATATCCTTGCTGGCAAGGTGGGTTACGAGTTTGACCGTCCGGCCGATGGCGCGGCGCTGACCGTGACCGCCACCCTGGTGGATGCGGCGGGCAATGTCTCGCCGGAAGGTAGCGACAGCGCGGTGATGGGCGACACCACTGCCACCGCGG
>NZ_JBKISU010000128.1:0-296 GCF_050266975.1 Aeromonas sobria | reverse complement strand
GTGACTAAGCGTACATGGTGGATGCCTTGGCAGTCAGAGGCGATGAAGGACGTACTAACCTGCGATAAGCTGTGAGAAGTCGGTAAGAGACGCTATTACTCACAGATTTCCGAATGGGGAAACCCACTTAGCATAAGCTAGGTATCGTTGCATGAATACATAGTGCAACGAGGCGAACCGGGAGAACTGAAACATCTAAGTACCCCGAGGAAAAGAAATCAACCGAGATTCCCTCAGTAGCGGCGAGCGAACGGGGATTAGCCCTTAAGTTTCTTGGAAGTTAGTGGAATGGTCCT
>NZ_JBKISU010000127.1:0-299 GCF_050266975.1 Aeromonas sobria | reverse complement strand
CAACTGCTCTGCCAGATCGGGACAATTCGGACGCGGGGTGGAGCAGCTCGGTAGCTCGTCGGGCTCATAACCCGAAGGTCGTTGGTTCAAATCCAGCCCCCGCAACCACATACAGTCTTGCCGTTCATCCGTGAACAGGAAGGCGCACCCGGGATGGCAACTGCTCTGCCATATCGGGACAATTCGGACGCGGGGTGGAGCAGCTCGGTAGCTCGTCGGGCTCATAACCCGAAGGTCGTTGGTTCAAATCCAGCCCCCGCAACCACATACAGTCTTGCCGTTCATCCGTGAACAGGAAG
>NZ_JBKISU010000126.1:0-299 GCF_050266975.1 Aeromonas sobria | reverse complement strand
TCGCTGTCTATCAGGCTCACCGCAAAGTTTTCAAACAGGCTGTTGTTGCCGTCAGCAGTGGGATGCGCTTCGTTGTCCAGCAAGCTGTAGCTGTAGCTCACCAGCCCGGTGCCCGCGTCGTAACCGGTGATGGTCAGGGTGTTGCCCAGCGGAGTGGTCACGCTCTGCGGCAAGCTGGCCACCACGCCACCACTCACCAGGCTGATGCCCCCCACGCTCAGGGTCTGTACCCCGTCCGGCGCGCTGATGTTGAAGCTGCCGGTGACCGTGGTCGCGTCCTTGGGATTGTCCGACCCCGC
>NZ_JBKISU010000125.1:0-300 GCF_050266975.1 Aeromonas sobria | reverse complement strand
AAAACATGGTGGAAGTCATCGAGCCGTTTTACCCCAAGGCTGGTAATGGCCGGCGACCTTATCCGCTGGAAACCATGCTACGCATTCACTGCATGCAGCATTGGTACAACCTGAGCGATGGCGCGATCGAAGATGCTCTGTACGAAATCGCCTCCATGCGTCTGTTTGCCCGATTATCCCTGGATAGCGCCTTGCCGGACCGCACCACCATCATGAATTTCCGCCACCTGCTGGAGCAGCATCAACTGGCCCGCCAATTGTTCAAGACCATCAATCGCTGGCTGGCCGAAGCAGGCGTCA
>NZ_JBKISU010000124.1:0-314 GCF_050266975.1 Aeromonas sobria | reverse complement strand
ATGTCCAAATGCAGCAAATCACCCGGTTTTTCATATTCATAGCGTTGTACCGGAGCAGCAGGCTCCAGGTTAGCCAGTCGATTAAGTCCCCTTCGTTGCAGGATACGGGCGACTGAACTGTGCCCCATCCCCAAGGATTGGCTGATGTGCCGATAGGTCTGTCGCTGCTTGCGCAGCTCGATAATCTTCTGTTGCCGCTGGTCATCGATGGCATGGGGGCAGGATGCGGGGCGAGAAGAGCGATTGTGCAAGCCATCAGGCCCCTCCTGACGATATCGATTGAGCCACTTGTAAGCGGTTCGGGTACTGACCCC
>NZ_JBKISU010000123.1:0-315 GCF_050266975.1 Aeromonas sobria | reverse complement strand
TGTAGTGGTCTAATCATCCCGGACACCATTTTAGGTGGTACAGTCGCCACCCAGACCTGAGGTGTTCAATGACCAGATTACGTCGCTCATTTACTGCTGAATTCAAACTGGAAGCCGCATCCTTGGTGCTCGACCAGGGATATTCTGTCCCCGAAGCCAGCCGTTCACTGGATGTCGGTGAAACCGTGCTTCGTCGATGGGTTCAGCAGCTTCAATCCGAACGAACCGGCACCACCCCAATCGGCAAAGCGCTGACCCCGGAGCAGCAGAAAATCCAGGAGCTGGAAGCCCGCATCAACCGGCTCGAGCGCGAAA
>NZ_JBKISU010000122.1:0-318 GCF_050266975.1 Aeromonas sobria | reverse complement strand
ACGTGCAGGGGGCCGATGGTGCGGCGGTGACCGCGGCCAACCTGACCGGCACCTACGGCAGCCTGGTGCTCAATGCCAATGGCACCTACACCTACACCCTGGCACCGCTGGATCCGCAATTCGTGGCACTGCCGGGGGGCAGCACGGGCAGCGAAGTGTTCACCTACACCCTGACCGACGCGGATGGGGACGTGAGCACGGCGACCCTGACCCTGGCCATCAAGAACGACGATGACGAGGTGACCATCACCAACCTGATCCCGCAAGGGGCGGGGGGCGATGCCATCGTCTACGAAGATGACCTGCTGGCAGACCGGG
>NZ_JBKISU010000121.1:0-318 GCF_050266975.1 Aeromonas sobria | reverse complement strand
CCCGGTCTGCCAGCAGGTCATCTTCGTAGACGATGGCATCGCCCCCCGCCCCTTGCGGGATCAGGTTGGTGATGGTCACCTCGTCATCGTCGTTCCGAATGCTCAGGGTCAGGGTCGCCGTGCTCACGTCGCCGTCCGCGTCGGTCAGGGTGTAGGTGAACACTTCGCTGCCCGTGCTGCCCCCCGGCAGCGCCACGAATTGCGGATCCAGCGGTGCCAGGGTGTAGGTGTAGGTGCCATTGGCATTGAGCACCAGGCTGCCGTAGGTGCCGGTCAGGTTGGCCGCGGTCACCGCCGCACCATCGGCCCCCTGCACGT
>NZ_JBKISU010000120.1:0-319 GCF_050266975.1 Aeromonas sobria | reverse complement strand
CCGTGACCGCCACCCTGGTGGATGCGGCGGGCAACGTCTCGCCGGAAGGTAGCGACAGCGCGGTGATGGGCGACACCACTGCCACCGCGGCGCCGACCGTGGTCATCACCGAAGACAGCGACAACGATGGCACCATCGACCGCACCGAAATAGCGGGCCCCGTGAACGTGGCAGTGACCCTGCCGGGCGAGGCCCAGGCCGGTGATACCCTCAAGGTGAGCGGCCAGGCCGACCGCCTGTTGAGCGAGGCCGACATCCTTGCTGGCAAGGTGGACTACGAGTTTGACCGTCCGGCCGACGGCGAGGCGCTGACCGTGAC
>NZ_JBKISU010000119.1:0-327 GCF_050266975.1 Aeromonas sobria | reverse complement strand
GCCGTTGGAGACCACAACGTTGATAGGTGGGGTGTGTAAGCGCGGCGACGTGTTGAGCTAACCCATACTAATTACCCGTGAGGCTTAACCATACAACACCCAAGAAGTGTTTCTGGCCTTGTAGCAAATCGAAGAACTACTCAAATTCAGTGATAACGACAAAGCAAACAAGCGAAGTCGTTATTCACGTCAGCTTTCCGGATGAAGTTTTTTGCCTGGCGGCCATAGCGCCGTGGAACCACCTGATCCCATGCCGAACTCAGAAGTGAAACGCGGTAGCGCCGATGGTAGTGTGGCATTCGCCATGCGAGAGTAGGACACTGCCAG
>NZ_JBKISU010000118.1:0-354 GCF_050266975.1 Aeromonas sobria | reverse complement strand
AAGAAAAGCGAAAACAACCGCTTGACTTTCGAAGTGAGGAGCGTAAGATGCGCCTCCTCAACGCGATAAGCGTGACGCTCTTTAACAATTTGAATCAAGCAATCTGTGTGGGCACTCACAGCATCGAACATCAAACAATTTTGTTGATTTTCAATGTCTGGTGAAGTGACCAAGACAACTTCGGTTGTCACAGTTTATTTCAGCAATTCATTGAGCCGCTGAATGTCGTTACTCCGGTAACGACGCAACCAAACTTAAATTGAAGAGTTTGATCATGGCTCAGATTGAACGCTGGCGGCAGGCCTAACACATGCAAGTCGAGCGGCAGCGGGAAAGTAGCTTGCTACTTTTGCC
>NZ_JBKISU010000117.1:0-376 GCF_050266975.1 Aeromonas sobria | reverse complement strand
AGCTGGGGCGCCAGGATGCGCTGGTGCAGCTCAAGACCAGTCCGCAGGCGAGGAAGAAGTGGCCGCAGTTGCCAGAGGCAATAGAAGCCCGCTTGCTGACGCGCACTATCAACGGCAAGGAGCGGCAAGTGCTGACCTCGATGGTCGACCCGATGCGCTTCCCGGGGGCTGACATCGTGGAGCTGTATGGCCATCGCTGGGAAATCGAGCTGGGGTATCGGGAGATGAAACACAGCCTGCAGCAGCACAGACTGACCCTGCGCAGCAAGAAGGCGACGGGGATACGGCAAGAGCTGTGGGGTGTGCTGCTGGCCTATAACCTGCTGCGTAGCCAGATGGTGAAGATGGCGGCGAGCCTGAAGGGATACACGGCGAG
>NZ_JBKISU010000116.1:0-379 GCF_050266975.1 Aeromonas sobria | reverse complement strand
GCAAGCTGGGGCGCCAGGATGCGCTGGTGCAGCTCAAGACCAGTCCACAGGCACGCAAAAAGTGGCCGCAACTGCCGGACACGGTGGAAGCTCGCTTGCTGACCCGCAGCATCAACGGCAAAGAGCGGCAAGTGCTGACCTCGATGGTTGACCCGATGCGCTTTCCGGGGGCCGAGATTGTCGAGCTTTACAGCCATCGCTGGGAAATCGAACTGGGGTATCGGGAGATGAAACACAGCCTGCAGCAGCACAGACTGACCCTGCGCAGCAAGAAGGCGGCGGGGATACGGCAAGAGCTGTGGGGCGTGCTGCTGGCCTATAACCTGCTGCGTAGCCAGATGGTGAAGATGGCGGCGAGCCTGAAGGGATACACGGCGAG
>NZ_JBKISU010000115.1:0-380 GCF_050266975.1 Aeromonas sobria | reverse complement strand
TGGCGCTGTCGCGGCCCGGCTGGGATTCGTTGCCTGCCGCATCCACGATGGTCGCCGTCACGGTCAGCGCCTCGCCGTCGGCCGGACGGTCAAACTCGTAGTCCACCTTGCCAGCAAGGATGTCGGCATCGCTCAGCACCCGGTCAGGCTGGCCGCTCACCTTGAGGGCGTCACCGGCCTGGGCCTCGCCCGGCAGGGTCACTGCCACGTTCACGGGGCCCGCTATTTCGCTGCGGTCGATGGTGCCGTCGTCGTTCTTGTCTTCGGTGATGACCACGGTCGGCGCCGCGGTGGCAGTGGTGTCGCCCATCACCGCGCTGTCGCTACCTTCCGGCGAGACGTTGCCCGCCGCATCCACCAGGGTGGCGGTCACGGTCAGC
>NZ_JBKISU010000114.1:0-381 GCF_050266975.1 Aeromonas sobria | reverse complement strand
TGGTGTAAATCACCTTCCGGATGGCGGGGGGATAATCGAACAGCGTGATCAGATTATCCCAGTTACCCTGCCAGGAGCGCGCTATTTGCGGGTACTGGCTATCCCAGCGCTCGCCGAAGGCCGCCAGTGCCTGCTGAGCTTCACGTTCTGTCGCTGAGTGGTAGATCTGCTTCAGATCCGCCGTCACCGCCTTGTAGTCCTTCCAGGAGACATAGCGCAGCGAGTTGCGGACCATGTGGACGATGCACAGTTGGACCTTGGTCTGGGGATACTCCACGGCAATGGCATCAGGGAAGCCCTTGAGACCGTCCACACACGCAATCAGGATGTCTTCCAGACCGCGGTTCTTCAGCTCGGTCAGGACCGACAGCCAGAACTTTG
>NZ_JBKISU010000113.1:0-386 GCF_050266975.1 Aeromonas sobria | reverse complement strand
GCATCGGTCAACAGGCGGTCGGCCTGGCCGCTCACCTTGAGGGTGTCACCGGCCTGGGCCTCGCCCGGCAGGGTCACTGCCACGTTTACCTGGCCGCTGATCTCGCTGCGGTCGATGGTGCCGTCGTTGTCGCTGTCTTCGGTGATGACCACGGTCGGCGCCGCGGTGGCAGTGGTGTCGCCCATCACCGCGCTGTCGCTGCCTTCCGGCGAGACGTTGCCTGCCGCGTCGACGATGGTCGCCGTCACGGTCAGCGCCGCGCCGTCGGCCGGACGGTCAAACTCGTAGCCCACCTTGCCAGCAAGGATATCGGCATCGGTCAACAGGCGGTCGGCCTGGCCGCTCACCTTGAGGGTGTCACCGGCCTGGGCCTCGCCCGGCAGGGT
>NZ_JBKISU010000112.1:0-386 GCF_050266975.1 Aeromonas sobria | reverse complement strand
GACGCGTTCAAAGAGATGTATGACGCCGACATCTCGGCGGCGCTGGTATCGAAGGTGACCGAACGCGTCATCGAGCAGGTCCACGAATGGCAAAACCGGCCGCTGGATCCGCTCTATCCCATCGTCTATCTGGACTGCATTGTGCTGAAGATCCGCGCGAACCAGCGGGTGATCAACAAGTCGCTCTATCTGGCACTGGGCATCAATATGGAGGGGCACAAGGAGCTGTTAGGCCTGTGGCTGGCCGAGACCGAAGGGGCAAAGTTCTGGCTGTCGGTCCTGACCGAGCTGAAGAACCGCGGTCTGGAAGACATCCTGATTGCGTGTGTGGACGGTCTCAAGGGCTTCCCTGATGCCATTGCCGTGGAGTATCCCCAGACCAAGGT
>NZ_JBKISU010000111.1:0-388 GCF_050266975.1 Aeromonas sobria | reverse complement strand
TTCATGATGGTGGTGCGGTCCGGCAAGGCGCTATCCAGGGATAACCGGGCAAACAGACGCATGGAGGCGATTTCGTACAGAGCATCTTCCATCGCGCCATCGCTCAGGTTGTACCAATGCTGCATGCAGTGAATGCGTAGCATGGTTTCCAGCGGATAAGGTCGCCGGCCATTACCAGCCTTGGGGTAAAACGGCTCGATGACTTCCACCATGTTTTGCCATGGCAGAATCTGCTCCATGCGGGACAAGAAAATCTCTTTTCTGGTCTGACGGCGCTTACTGCTGAATTCACTGTCGGCGAAGGTAAGTTGATGACTCATGATGAACCCTGTTCCATGGCTCCAGATGACAAACATGATCTCATATCAGGGACTTGTTCGCACCTTCC
>NZ_JBKISU010000110.1:0-402 GCF_050266975.1 Aeromonas sobria | reverse complement strand
CTCATCGCGCACCTCCAGCATGGGGTTGGCCTTGCCATCGATGGCGGCGCTGGCCTGCCAGTTCACGAACAGCACACCTGGGGCGGCATTGAAGTCGGCGGGTACGGAAGCCTGGGCAACCCCGGCGGTCATCAGGCCTGCGACGGCCAGCATCTTGATTACGTTTTTCATGTTCGTTTCTCTCTTGAGTTGTCATGTCATTGATAGGCCATTCGGCCTGGGCCAATGCATCCTTGCGAGAGACCATTCAAATATTATGTTGTTCTTTCGCTGACGTCTGACAGGGTGATTTACGATGTCACAGCCAGGAATAACGGTTTATTTGGCCGCTTTGCCTTCCTGCCTAAGCGTTGATTGAATATTAAAGGGACTTGCCCTAAGTTGTTAGCGAGTTAATCTGGC
>NZ_JBKISU010000109.1:0-403 GCF_050266975.1 Aeromonas sobria | reverse complement strand
GATCTGCTGCTGCCAAAAATCAGCACGTTCTTGAGTGGTCATAGTGAAAATCCAGCGAAGAGGTAATGGATTTCAAGTGTGACGAGCTGATTTTGGGAAAAAAAGATGCCGATTCAAGGGCGCTTACAGAAGACTGGCTCGGAAATGACCTCCGGTCAAATTTGAGATTTGGTCACGACATGGTCACAGTTTGGTCACGGTCACAAGACGGGGTGCCAGAGGATAGATGAGCAGAAAAGCAAAAAACCCTTAAGCTGCAACAGCTTAAGGGCTTCTATTAGTGGCGGAGCGGACGGGACTCGAACCCGCGACCCCCGGCGTGACAGGCCGGTATTCTAACCGACTGAACTACCGCTCCGCATTCGGTTAGCTTTCGCTAAATCTTCTGCCGCTTACTGAGGTG
>NZ_JBKISU010000108.1:0-411 GCF_050266975.1 Aeromonas sobria | reverse complement strand
GCCGTTGGAGACCACAACGTTGATAGGTGGGGTGTGTAAGCGCGGCGACGTGTTGAGCTAACCCATACTAATTACCCGTGAGGCTTAACCATACAACACCCAAGAAGTGTTTCTGGCCTTGTAGCAAGTGAACGAACTACTTACAAATTCAGTGATAGTGACAAAGCAAACAAGCGAAGTCGTTATTCACGTCAGCTTTCTCAGATTATTCGGTTCGTCCTGAACCTCACCCTTCGGGCCCGCCTACGGCGGTTTCGATTTGTTCCGGACAAATCGATGAAGAATTTGCCTGGCGGCCATAGCGCCGTGGAACCACCTGATCCCATGCCGAACTCAGAAGTGAAACGCGGTAGCGCCGATGGTAGTGTGGCATTCGCCATGCGAGAGTAGGACACTGCCAGGCTTCAATTA
>NZ_JBKISU010000107.1:0-415 GCF_050266975.1 Aeromonas sobria | reverse complement strand
TGGGGCACAGTTCAGTCGCCCGTATCCTGCAACGAAGGGGACTTAATCGACTGGCTAACCTGGAGCCTGCTGCTCCGGTACAACGCTATGAATATGAAAAACCGGGTGATTTGCTGCATTTGGACATCAAAAAGCTGGGACGTTTCCGTCGTCCCGGCCATCGTGTCACCGGTGACCGCCGCCAGGATTCCCCCGGTGCGGGATGGGAGTATGCTCATGTGGCGATTGATGACCACTCCCGCGTGGCGTTCAGCTCCCTGCATCCTGATGAAACGAGATACAGTGCCTGTCTGGCGCTGTTACAGGCGCTGCGCTACTACGCCCGGCTCGGTATTCGATTCAGTCGGCTACTCACTGATAATGGCGCCTGTTATCGGTCGAAACGCTTCCGGAAGCTGTGTCGTCGGTTGGGACT
>NZ_JBKISU010000106.1:0-436 GCF_050266975.1 Aeromonas sobria | reverse complement strand
AGTGGCGTCCCCTAGGGGATTCGAACCCCTGTTACCGCCGTGAAAGGGCGGTGTCCTAGGCCTCTAGACGAAGGGGACAAAACGTCCGCTTTCGATACTTCGTATCGAAGACGTTTTGTAAAGGCGATGCTGAGCCTGCGAAGCGAGCGACATTATTTGCCGACACCTGCAGACCAACGGCCTTTAGCGCTGTTCGTTGTTATCGCTAACTCTGGCTTGGGTAGCAACTTGCGCCGCTATTCACATCCCAACCCAACGAACGGGCTTCTCTCGTTTGGCTTTCACCAAACAAGCACTGACACGTCATCACTGGCGCATCAGGTCTTTGCTCTAACTACTTTGAATCAAGGCAATCTGTGTGAACACTCAACAACACGACATCTTAAGGTAAGGAGGTGATCCAACCCCAGGTTCCCCTAGGGTTACCTTGTTACGA
>NZ_JBKISU010000105.1:0-452 GCF_050266975.1 Aeromonas sobria | reverse complement strand
CAATTCTGGATCGGCATGGTCCATTTCTTGGAGGCCTGCTGTATCGCGAGAAACGCCACTTTTAGCGCAGAGTCGTCGGTCGGGAAGAGCTTCCTTTGCTTGGTCGCTTTGCGCAGCACGCTGTTCAGTGACTCGATCGCATTGGTGGTGTAGATCACCTTCCGGATGGCGGAGGGATAATCAAACAGCGTGATCAGATTGTCCCAGTTATTCTGCCACGAGCGCGCTATCTGCGGGTACTGGCTATCCCAGCGCTCGCCGAAGGTCGCGAGTGCCTGTTGAGCTTCACGTTCCGTCGCAGACTGGTAGATCTGCTTCAGTTCAGCCGTCACCGCCTTGTAGTCCTTCCAGGAGACGTAGCGCAACGAGTTGCGGACCATGTGGACGATACACAGTTGCACCTTGGTCTGGGGATACTCCACGGCAATGGCATCAGGGAAGCCCTTGAGACC
>NZ_JBKISU010000104.1:0-452 GCF_050266975.1 Aeromonas sobria | reverse complement strand
GGTATTGACCTTGATCGTTCTCTCTAGACCGACACTGTCTCCAGCCTTACCCAGCAGCGTCAGCAAGACGATGGCCAGGGCACTGAATAAAAACAGTCGGTCGCGCCGGACCGGATTACTGATGTGCACATCTCCCATACCCATGCCGAATTTGTAATCTTTGATATCACGAAAACTGGTCTCGATACCCCAGCGCTGGCCGTATAGTTGCAACGCCTTGGCGGCGCTCAGGTCGGTCCGGTTACTGGCCAGAAACCACGCGTCTTTCATGCCACTCTTATGACAACAATAGACCCGTTCGACAGGCTGTCGCTGCCCAGTTAGCTCCACCGCTTTGAGGGTTCGGGTGCGCCCGGTCGGCGTTAGCCAGTCCCGAGCTGGAACCTGCTCTACACCAGGGTAACCAACCAAAACATTTCCTTTAAATCTAATGAGATAAGCAAAGCCTAGCT
>NZ_JBKISU010000103.1:0-453 GCF_050266975.1 Aeromonas sobria | reverse complement strand
AGACGATGGGATAGAGCGGATCCAGCGGCCGGTTTTGCCATTCGTGGACCTGCTCGATGACGCGTTCGGTCACCTTCGATACCAGCGCCGCCGAGATGTCGGCGTCATACATCTCTTTGAACGCGTCAACGATATCCCGGGTGCTCAAGCCCCTGGCGTAGAGGGCGAGGATCTGGTCGTCCATCTGGGTCAGGCGGGACTGGCCCTTGCGGACAAACTGAGGCTCGAAGGAGCTGTTGCGGTCACGAGGCGCCTGGATGGTGACCTCTCCGTGCTGTCCTTTTAGGCGCTTGGTGGAATAGCCATTGCGATTGTTGCCGGTCCCGCGGCCTTGTGGGGCGTGTTTCTGGTAGCCCAGATGCTCGTCCATCTCGGCATTGAGCGCGGTCTCGACGGTGAGCTTGATCAGCTGTTGGGTGAGGGTGCCGAGATCTTTTTCAGATTTGATGTCTT
>NZ_JBKISU010000102.1:0-471 GCF_050266975.1 Aeromonas sobria | reverse complement strand
AGACGATGGGATAGAGCGGATCCAGCGGCCGGTTTTGCCATTCGTGGACCTGCTCGATGACGCGTTCGGTCACCTTCGATACCAGCGCCGCCGAGATGTCGGCGTCATACATCTCTTTGAACGCGTCCACGATATCCCGGGTGCTCAAGCCCCTGGCGTAGAGGGCGAGGATCTGGTCGTCCATCTGGGTCAGGCGGGACTGGCCCTTGCGGACAAACTGAGGCACGAAGGACGCGTTACGGTCACGAGGCGCCTGGATGGTGACCTCTCCGTGCTGCCCTTTGAGGCGTTTGGTGGAATAGCCATTGCGATTATTGCCGGTGCCACGGCCTTGTGGGGCGTGCTTCTCGTAGCCCAGATGCTCGTCCATTTCGGCATTGAGCGCGGTCTCAACAGTGAGCTTGATCAGCTGTTGGGTGAGGGTGCCGAGATCTTTTTCAGACTTGATGTCTTTGGCCAGCTCAGCAGCCA
>NZ_JBKISU010000101.1:0-471 GCF_050266975.1 Aeromonas sobria | reverse complement strand
AGGAGGTACTGCACTGGATGCAGGAAAATAATGCCTCTTCTCGCAAGGCGGCCGCAGCATTCAAGATCGCCGCGGCCTGCACCGTCAGTCGGTGGGCGCGGCTTTATCGTGAAGGCGGTATCATGGCCCTTCGTGACAAACGCAGAGAACGCGCCATGACTTCAGGGAAGACGCCACCCGGCAAACCGCTCACCGCCCCCTATCCCATCTTCAACAGTGCCCAGGAAGAGCTCGAATACCTGCGGGCGGAGAACGCCTATCTAAAAAAGCTGCATGCCTTGGCCCGGGAAAAGCAGCAGAGAAAGCAAAAATAGTTTCCGAGCTAAGGCAGGACCATCAGCTGGCAACGCTGCTGCATCTCGCCGGGTTGCCACGCAGCACCTTCTACTGGCAGGTGAAATCGGGTACCCGCACAGTGACCTATGAGCATGAAGCGCAACGGGTCAAGGCGCTGTTTCATCACCACAAGGG
>NZ_JBKISU010000100.1:0-477 GCF_050266975.1 Aeromonas sobria | reverse complement strand
ACCAAGGATGCGGCTTCCAGTTTGAATTCAGCAGTAAATGAGCGACGTAATCTGGTCATTGAACACCTCAGGTCTGGGTGGCGACTGTACCACCTAAAATGGTGTCCGGGATGATTAGACCACTACAGATACGCTACGACTGGCGCAGTGACATTGATGAAGATTTTCGCGGCAAACCCAAGGCGGGCGAGGGATTCTTAGGACGACCAGCTACGGGTGATTATTACTATTCGGTCTACCAACCTTAACCATCCCCTCATATGAGCGAGGCGTGGCGCGGCTTCTGAGGTATGATCGCCATCCTTGACCAGCTAATACCCAACAGACTATCCCCATGTTTAACCACGAACCGGGAATTCAGATAATAAGTGCGACACTCATGGATGAATGGCGAGAGGTGGCCAACTGCTGATTGGTGGTACCCTTCTGCTCGCCAAAGTAAAAGCAGTATCACCATGAGCTATCAGCAGTTGACCG
>NZ_JBKISU010000099.1:0-480 GCF_050266975.1 Aeromonas sobria | reverse complement strand
GATGTGGTTGAGGATTAGTTCGTGGTTAAACATGGGGATAGTCTGTTGGGTATTAGCTGGTCAAGGATGGCGATCATACCTCAGAAGCCGCGCCACGCCTCGCTCATATGAGGGGATGGTTAAGGTTTATGCCCCATTCCAAGTTTGCGCAACAAAACCGTGAAGAATTTAAGCTGAGAATTGTCTGACTTTCTCTAATGGTTGTAATATCTATTGACGCGTAAAAATAATGAATCCAATTCAATGAGAGCACCATTTCAGGTACTGGCATTCCCATATAAAACTGAAATACCAGAACACGTCTTCCTGATTGCTTGCTGAACAGGAAATGGTGAATGGTAGGCAATTTCTGGGGTAATCCCCCCATTTTTAGGGGCATTCAAAAGTAGAGGTCATGCAGCCTTTGTCAGATGCTGCTTTGGGGTATAACCATCCAGCGCCATATTGGGCCGCTCATGGTTATAAACCCATAGCCATTGT
>NZ_JBKISU010000098.1:0-485 GCF_050266975.1 Aeromonas sobria | reverse complement strand
CCGTCACCGCCTTGTAGTCCTTCCAGGAGACGTAGCGCAACGAGTTGCGGACCATGTGGACGATACACAGTTGCACCTTGGTCTGGGGATACTCCACGGCAATGGCATCAGGGAAGCCCTTGAGACCATCCACACACGCGATCAGGATGTCTTCCAGGCCGCGGTTCTTCAGCTCGGTCAGGACCGACAGCCAGAACTTTGCCCCTTCGGTCTCGGCCAGCCACAGGCCCAACAGCTCCTTGTGCCCTTCCATATTGATGCCCAGTGCCAGATAGAGCGACTTGTTGATCACCCGCTGGTTCGCGCGGATCTTCAGCACAATGCAGTCCAGATAGACGATGGGATAGAGCGGATCCAGCGTAAGCGCCCTTGAATCGGCATCTTTTTTTCCCAAAATCAGCTCGTCACACTTGAAATCCATTACCTCTTCGCTGGATTTTCACTATGACCACTCAAGAACGTGCTGATTTTTGGCAGCAGCAGAT
>NZ_JBKISU010000097.1:0-487 GCF_050266975.1 Aeromonas sobria | reverse complement strand
AAAAGCTTGGCCACAAGAGCATTGAGCGGCTGTTTCACGAGACTGCCACAGGTTGGCACCAGCAGGCCAATCACCCCGGTTGGGCCGGGCTGCAACTGCTCGCCGTCGATGGCGTGATGTGGCGCACGCCCGATACCTCGGACAATGCCGCCGCCTTTGCCAAGCCCGGCACCCAGCATGGCGAGACCGCCTATCCCCAGGTGCGCATGCTCTGTCAGATGGAGCTGACCAGCCATCTGCTGGTTCAGGCCGTGATGGAGAGTTGTGCCGTCAACGAGATGGTGCTGGCCGAGCAGCTCATCGAGCGCACACCGGACCACTCGCTGACCCTGTTCGACAAAGGCTTTTACTCCCTTGGCCTGCTCCACGCCTGGCACACCACCGGCAGTGAGCGGCACTGGCTGCTGCCGCTCAAGAAGGGCACCCAATACGAGGTGGTGCGCAAGCTGGGGCGCCAGGATGCGCTGGTGCAGCTCAAGACCAGTCC
>NZ_JBKISU010000096.1:0-504 GCF_050266975.1 Aeromonas sobria | reverse complement strand
TGGCGAAGAAACGGTCTAAATAGGCTGATTCAAGGCATTTACGGGAGAAAAAATCGGCTCAAACTGAAAAAATGAAATGACTGAGTCAGCCGAGAAGAATTTCCCCGCTTATTCGCACCTTCCTTAGGTGAACTTGGCGTGTCGTGCGTTCAACCAGACGAACACCCAGGCGGGTCTCTAATGACGCAATACGTTTAGAAATAATGGTGGGATGTCGTCCAATTGCTTTTCCAGCCGCGGCAAAAGTTCCGTTAGCAGCCACGGCTAGCAGGGCTGCAATTTCATCAATATGTTGGCTGTTTATTTTCATCATAAATAGGGGATCCTACGGTCAAGTAAACGCAAGCTACGTTATACAGCAACAGCTAATACTCTAAGGAAGGTGCGAACAAGTCCCTGATATGAGATCATGTTTGTCATCTGGAGCCATGGAACAGGGTTCATCATGAGTCATCAACTTACCTTCGCCGACAGTGAATTCAGCAGTAAGCGCCGTCAGACCAG
>NZ_JBKISU010000095.1:0-521 GCF_050266975.1 Aeromonas sobria | reverse complement strand
TACAACTTTCTTCCCGAAGGAAGGTGACCAAAATAAATTTTGGTTTTCGCCAAGAAGTTTCCAAAGCACTTGTAACAAATGTTTGAGAACTACTTTTTAAATCAGCTTTCCAGATTGTTAAAGAGCAAACTTCATAAAGAAGTCAAAGACATATACTGAACATTTGTCCAATTCATGGCTTTTGCTTCTCGCAAAATTCAGTACAAGTATGGTGGAGCTATGCGGGATCGAACCGCAGACCTCCTGCGTGCAAAGCAGGCGCTCTCCCAGCTGAGCTATAGCCCCGTAATCGAAGTGGTGGGTCTGAGTGGACTCGAACCACCGACCTCACCCTTATCAGGGGTGCGCTCTAACCACCTGAGCTACAGACCCACTTCGTGTACTGTCTCTAAACTTGAATCAAGGCAATCTGTGTGAACACTCAACAACACGACATCTTAAGGTAAGGAGGTGATCCAACCCCAGGTTCCCCTAGGGTTACCTTGTTACGACTTCACCCCAGTCATGAATCACACCGTGGT
>NZ_JBKISU010000094.1:0-531 GCF_050266975.1 Aeromonas sobria | reverse complement strand
CGAACTAATCCTCAACCACATCGACGATATATTTGGACAGGACATGCATGCCAAGCGTGTTCTTTCCCTCGCCAATGCTACCCTCGGGGTTATCGAGTCAGGTTCACTGGCCATCCACGCCATCGGTAGTGGCCTCTCCTTGGCCAACGGTCTCGAACGTAAACATGCGGTTAAACAGGTGGATCGCCTGCTCACTAACACCAAGCTCAATGTCTGGAGCCTCTTTGACGATTGGGTGCCCTATGTGGTCGGTGAACGTACCGAGATCGTAGTCTCCATGGACTGGACCGAATTCGATGCCGATGATCACAGTACCTTGGTTATCAGCCTGCAAACCAACCACGGTCGCAGTACTCCGCTGCTGTGGAAAACCCATCGGAAATCGTTGCTCAAAGGGCAACGCAATGCCCATGAGAAAGAGCTGCTCACCAAGCTCAAGCAGACGTTGCCAGAGGGTATCTTCGTGACGGTAGTAGCTGACCGCGGCTTTGGTTACATGGAGCTGTTCGAACGCCTGGAGCAAGAGCTAGG
>NZ_JBKISU010000093.1:0-548 GCF_050266975.1 Aeromonas sobria | reverse complement strand
GTTTACGCACGGTTTTATGGTTGAGAGGGCATCCCTCATTGCGCAGCGCCAGGGTGATCCGCCGATAACCATAGCGTCCCTTGTGGTGATGAAACAGCGCCTTGACCCGTTGCGCTTCATGCTCATAAGTCACTGTGCGGGTACCCGATTTCACCTGCCAGTAGAAGGTGCTGCGTGGCAACCCGGCGAGATGCAGCAGCGTTGCCAGCTGATGGTCCTGCCTTAGCTCGGAAACTATTTTTGCTTTCTCTGCGGCTTTTCCCGAGCCAAGGCATGCAGCTTTTTTAGATAGGCGTTCTCCGCCCGCAGGTATTCGAGCTCTTCCTGGGCACTGTTGAAGATGGGATAGGGGGCGGTGAGCTGTTTGCCGGGTGGCGTCTTCCCTGAAGTCATGGCGCGTTCTCTGCGTTTGTCACGAAGAGCCATGATACCGCCTTCACGATAAAGCCGCGCCCACCGACTGACGGTGCAGGCCGCGGCGATCTTGAATGCTGCGGCCGCCTTGCGAGAAGAGGCATTATTTTCCTGCATCCAGTGCAGTACCTCCT
>NZ_JBKISU010000092.1:0-599 GCF_050266975.1 Aeromonas sobria | reverse complement strand
CCCGAAGGAAGGTGACCAAAATAAATTTTGGTTTTCGCCAAGAAGTTTCCAAAGCACTTGTAACAAATGTTTGAGAACTACTTTTTAAATCAGCTTTCCAGATTGTTAAAGAGCATGTTTGCAACGGTCAGTGACCGAAGAAAACAGACATAAACATGACTGCTTATGTCTGTATTCTTGAGCTGCGAAGAGAAGTGGCGTCCCCTAGGGGATTCGAACCCCTGTTACCGCCGTGAAAGGGCGGTGTCCTAGGCCTCTAGACGAAGGGGACGAAAATCATGCTTTGCGAAGGTTACTTCGCAATGATTTTCGTAAAGGCGACGCCGAGCCTGCGAGGCTAGCGGCCTTTAGCGCTGTTCGTTGTTATTGCTAACTCTGAGTCGGGTAACGACTTGCGTCGCTATTCACATCCCAACCCAACGAACGGGCTTCTCTCATTCAACCGAAGTTGAATCAGAACCGATGCATCGCTGCATCAGGTCTTTGCTCTAACTACTTTGAATCAAGGCAATCTGTGTGAACACTCAACAACACGACATCTTAAGGTAAGGAGGTGATCCAACCCCAGGTTCCCCTAGGGTTACCTTGTTACGACTTCA
>NZ_JBKISU010000091.1:0-640 GCF_050266975.1 Aeromonas sobria | reverse complement strand
GGGTGCTCCACCTTGGCCCGGATGCTGGCTTTCATGTATTCGATGTTGATGGCCGTTTTGTTCTTGCGTGGATGCTGTTTCAAGGTTCTTACCTTGCCGGGGCGCTCGGCGATCAGCCAGTCCACATCCACCTCGGCCAGCTCCTCACGCTGGGGCGCTCCTTGGTAGCCAGCATCGGCTGAGACAAATTGCTCCTCTCCATGCAGCAGATTACCCAGCTGATTGAGGTCATGCTCGTTGGCCGCGGTGGTGACTAGGCTGTGGGTCAGGCCACTCTTGGCATCGACACCAATGTGGGCCTTCATGCCAAAGTGCCACTGATTGCCTTTCTTGGTCTGATGCATCTCCGGATCGCGTTGCTGCTCTTTGTTCTTGGTCGAGCTGGGAGCCTCAATGATGGTGGCATCGACCAAGGTGCCTTGAGTCATCATGACGCCTGCTTCGGCCAGCCAGCGATTGATGGTCTTGAACAATTGGCGGGCCAGTTGATGCTGCTCCAGCAGGTGGCGGAAGTTCATGATGGTGGTGCGGTCCGGCAAGGCGCTATCCAGGGATAACCGGGCAAACAGACGCATGGAGGCGATTTCGTACAGAGCATCTTCCATCGCGCCATCGCTCAGGTTGTACCAATGCTGCATGC
>NZ_JBKISU010000090.1:0-651 GCF_050266975.1 Aeromonas sobria | reverse complement strand
CCGAGCTGAAACGGGCTTGGTACGACATCCTGGCGAAGTACACAAAAGGAGCTGGCACAGCTGTAGCCCTTGCGCTGGTTGTGTTTGCGACCCCTAGCGACTGGCATAAATTGACTGCGCATAATGTATATTATGTTAAATATACTGAACTTAAGATAAGTTCATGAGTTGGATCAGATCAATCACTTAGCTACATCCTAGAGCACTTGCAGATTTTGAGTTTTGCTACTTAACTTAACTTCATTAAAAGCGACTTTGGATCTGAGCAACTGATGACATACACCAACTACCACATCAGGCGTGATCGGCAACATGTCACAGTGCTGGTCGATGATGTAACAACTCTGCCTGTGTTGTTTGGAACGATCTACCTGCTCAATCAGTTGTCTAAGACGAGATTTAGTACGCAGAGAAATGACCTGATCTCGCTCCGATTTTTCTACAGCTTTTGGTTGAAAACTCATGGAGAAACATTTGACCATTTTTTTTATAGATCGAGTTTTGATATCGCATCTTGCATCCCTGAGCTTAACCATCCCCTCATATGAGCGAGGCGTGGCGCGGCTTCTGAGGTATGATCGCCATCCTTGACCAGCTAATACCCAACAGACTATCCCCATGTTTAACCACGAACTAATCCTCAACCACATC
>NZ_JBKISU010000089.1:0-777 GCF_050266975.1 Aeromonas sobria | reverse complement strand
GGTGATGGTATGCACCTGCTCGATGTAGGGCGTTAACATCTCGATTATCGCATCCCGCACCACCCCAGCCTGTTTGCTCGCGACCCGCTTGACCAGATAGAGCCGGCTCTTGCGCTCCACCAGGGTGACCAGTGCACCTGTGCCTTGCTTGCCCAGCACCGTGTCCGCCTCCCAATCACCGAGCCGCTCCCGGCTATCGACGATAGCCGGCCGTTCATCAATAGAGCGGGCTTCCTTGATGGGAGAACGCAGGCTGCTCGCCCCCTTGCGGTAGCGCTTGTGGCCCTGGCGCAGATGGCGGTACAACTGGCCACCCCGGGCTTTGTCGGCGGCCACATGGCGGTATATCCACTCGTGACTCACCATGAGGCCTATCTGCTTGCCCACCGCGCTTATCTGCTCCGGGCTCCACCACCAGGCGAGTGTCAGCTCGACAAACTGGATGACATCGGCAGATAGCCGAGATTTGGCCGCACTGGCCCGTCGGTGGGTGGCGTGCTGATGCGCATTGTCTGGCTGGTAGCCCTGCGGCCCAGCGTTACGACGCAGCTCCCGGTAGAGGGTGGAGCGATGAACGCCAATGGCGCGTGCGGTGGCAAGGATGGACATCCCCTGTGCGCGAAGCACCGATAACTGGTATCGTTGCCCCTCGGTCAACTGCTGATAGCTCATGGTGATACTGCTTTTACTTTGGCGAGCAGAAGGGTACCACCAATCAGCAGTTGGCCACCTCTCGCCATTCATCCATGAGTGTCGCACTTATTATCTGAATTCCCG
>NZ_JBKISU010000088.1:0-782 GCF_050266975.1 Aeromonas sobria | reverse complement strand
AACTGCCTCAACTGCCTCAACTGCCTCAACTGCCTCAACTGCCTCAACTGCCTCAACTGCCTCAACTGCCTCAACTGCCTCAACTGCCTCAACTGCCTCAACTGCCTCAACTGCCTCAACTGCCTCAGTCGTATCGCATCGTTCCTTATAATCGTTCCTTATATAGGTATTTCTTATCTTAGAGGAGACGTTCGATTTACCTGGTACCGAGATACCCCCAATCAACACTGGGGCCTGTTCTACTTATAGGAAAGTGCCGATTTAGCCTTGGTTGAGGTACTGTCTGTGGGTAAGTTTGTATAAAAGCTGTGGTTGGCTATGAATAACTAAAAAAGTGCCGATTTTTGCTGTTTTATTGCGATCTAGGGCTTGCCAGAAAATTTCAGCTCCCTATAATGCGCCTCCATCGACAGTTCAAGCGGCAACGCAAACAACCTCGTCGATAACCTCGAAAAGCCTTTTAAAATA
Organism: Aeromonas sobria; assembly: GCF_050266975.1. Classification (GTDB taxonomy): domain Bacteria; phylum Pseudomonadota; class Gammaproteobacteria; order Enterobacterales; family Aeromonadaceae; genus Aeromonas; species Aeromonas sobria_B. Next base: position 314 of record NZ_JBKISU010000088.1, on the reverse strand, counting down.
AGGCTTGACTCGAGAAGGCGGTTGAGTAGAATGCCACTCCCGCAGCAGCAAAAAGCTGTGTCGCTCTTTAACAATTTGAATCAAGCAATCTGTGTGGGCACTCACAGCATCGAACATCAAACAATTTTGTTGATTTTCAATGTCTGATGAAGTGACCAAGACGATTTCTTAGCAATAAGAAGTCGAGCAGTTTATTTCAGCAATTCATTGAGCCGCTGAAGTTCGCTACTCCGGTAACGAATGAACGCAAACCAAACTTAAATTGAAGAGTTTGATCATGGCTCAGATTGAACGCTGGCGGCAGGCCTAACACA
>NZ_JBKISU010000087.1:0-807 GCF_050266975.1 Aeromonas sobria | reverse complement strand
GATGTCTTTGGCCAGCTCAGCAGCCAGAGCTTTGAGTGTGTCTTGGTCCATTTGCTTACCCACGAAGGTATCCTTTTGAAAAAGTTACTTATTCGTGGGCGGTTACACAATTGGATTTACAGGCTCCTTTTCTTATCTGCGCATACTCCCTCCCTTGCTCACAGCCACATCACTGGCCGTTGGCTCCACTCACAGCGGGACATTGGACACTGTGTTTATATGAGTGTCTGGCCATCAGACCTTGACCTGACTCGTCAAGGATATTGGCCTGACCAGGTCAAGCCTCTGCCCACCAAGGCATCCCTCCCAATCGCCAGCACAGCCTCTCGGTGAGAGGGTACTCTTCGTCCTGATGGTGGCCGCTCACGCAGCAAATGCCCTCCCTATGACCTGTTCAAAACATCGGTAGGGGGAAACAGTCTGCGGATAAAGGGGTGTAACATGGCGGAATACAACGCTGTTTATCGCCTTCGATATCCTTCCACTATGTTACTAAAACAAAGCCCCGACCAGATGGTCAGGGCTTTCAAGCAGCGGCGAAGCGGATGGGAGGACGCAGTCCAGCTCAAGGGACAACAGGCAGGGGCCGAGTTGCCAGTGCCAGGTCGCAGCCCTGTCTGTTGTCCCTTGTTTTCTCGTCCTTTCGCGAATGAGCAAAAGCAAAAAGGCCTTCCCGTTAAGGAAGGCCTTTCAAATTAGTGGCGGAGCGGACGGGACTCGAACCCGCGACCCCCGGCGTGACAGGCCGGTATTCTAACCGACTGAACTACCGCTCCGCATTCGGTTAGCTTTCGCTAAATCTTCTGC
>NZ_JBKISU010000086.1:0-834 GCF_050266975.1 Aeromonas sobria | reverse complement strand
CAGTGACCCTGCCGGGCGAGGCCCAGGCCGGTGACACCCTCAAGGTGAGCGGCCAGGCCGACCGCCTGTTGACCGATGCCGATATCCTTGCTGGCAAGGTGGGCTACGAGTTTGACCGTCCGGCCGACGGCGAGGCGCTGACCGTGACCGCCACTATCGTCGACGCGGCGGGCAACGTCTCGCCGGAAGGCAGCGACAGCGCGGTGATGGGCGACACCACTGCCACCGCGGCGCCGACCGTGGTCATCACCGAAGACAGCGACAACGACGGCACCATCGACCGCACCGAAATAGCGGGCCCCGTGAACGTGGCGGTGACCCTGCCGGGCGAGGCCCAGGCCGGTGACACCCTCAAGGTGAGCGGCCAGGCCGACCGCCTGTTGAGCGAGGCCGACATCCTTGCTGGCAAGGTGGACTACGAGTTTGACCGTCCGGCCGACGGCGAGGCGCTGACCGTGACCGCCACCCTGGTGGATGCGGCGGGCAACGTCTCGCCGGAAGGCAGCGACAGCGCGGTGATGGGCGACACCACTGCCACCGCGGCGCCGACCGTGGTCATCACCGAAGACGTGAACAACGACGGCACCATCGACCGCAGCGAGATCAGCGGCAAGGTAAACGTGGCGGTGACCCTGCCGGGCGAGGCCCAGGCCGGTGACGCCCTCAAGGTGAGCGGCCAGCCTGACCGGGTACTGAGCGAGGCCGATATCCTTGCTGGCAAGGTGGACTACGAGTTTGACCGTCCGGCCGACGGCGAGGCGCTGACCGTGACGGCGACCATCGTGGATGCGGCAGGCAACGAATCCCAGCCGGGCCGCGACAGCGCCACCATGG
>NZ_JBKISU010000085.1:0-838 GCF_050266975.1 Aeromonas sobria | reverse complement strand
TGTAGTGGTCAACTAAATCCGGACACACAGTTAAGCCGATTTTCGGCCTCTGCTGGCGGTATCCCATCATTATGTTGATGTGGACGCCGCCAGTTGTAGTAATCCATCAGGTAATAGCTGATATCCCGCTTCGCCTCCCGTAGGTTCATATATCCCGTTGTCGGGAGCCACTCTGTCTTCAGGCTCCTGAACAACCGCTCCATCGGTGCGTTATCCCAGCAGTTGCCACGCCGGCTCATGCTCTGGGTCATACGATAGCGCCACAGCCGTTGCCGAAACGCACGGCTGCCATATTGGCTGCCCTGGTCGGAGTGAAACAGCACGCCTGATGGGCAACCCCGCTGCTGATAGGCCATCTCCAGTGCTTTGATGGCCAGCTCTGCATCAGGCTTGTCAGACATCGCCCAGCCCACGACCCGCCGGGTATGCAGGTCGAGCACTGCGGCCAGGTAATACCAACGACCCGCGGCCCAGACATAGGTGATATCGCCACACCACACCTGATTGGGTTGCTGGACATCAAATTCACGGGCCAGCAGATTGGGAATATCCGGTCGCTCAGAGCGGGCGACCTGATAGCGATGAGCGCCCGGTTGCCTGGATACCAGACCGGCTTCCTTCATCAGACTGCGCACTTTGAATCGGCCAATCTGATGCCCCAGCTCTCGCATCATCGACATCAAGGCGCGGCTGCCCGCTGAGTTGCGGCTTTCTTTGAACAAACGGCGCAACTCGCTGCGTTGCTGCATCCGCTCACGGTTAATCGTCCGCTTGCGGGCCAGATAGTCGTAAAAACAGGATGTTGGAACATCGAAAGCGCAGCAGACCAGAGTGATGG
>NZ_JBKISU010000084.1:0-866 GCF_050266975.1 Aeromonas sobria | reverse complement strand
GAGAGCGGAGCAGTGGCTCAACCTACGACCTCGGAAATGTCTCGGATTCAGGCAGCCTGTCAAGGTATTCGAAGAGTACCGTCAGGCGGCATAGGCGAGTGTCGCACTTCGAAGTTGAATTAGCGATGTACCTAAGGGGGAAGTGTGAAGTCAGTTATCGAGAGAGAAAAAATAAAGCGGGAGAAAGCTGAGAGGCTTCGTCGTTACGCTACGATCAATTGGAATATCAAGAAGAAAGAAATTGAAGTGATATTCCGTGAAGCTTTTTCTGGATTTAATGTTAATGGCAGAGAGTTTTATATAGATAACGACCTTAATAGTGATTTTTCAGACAAAAGATATATTGGTTACGACTGCGTACAAGTGAGCCATCCTCTCAGGTTTACAGGGAATATGGTCATTACCAAGGATGAGAGAACAACTAACTTCGACAGAAAAAAGGAAGTTGGAGCAGCCTTGTCGATAACAACATCAGCAATAGGAAGTTTTGATATTTTCCTCATGCCAGCTAAAAACGATGACAAAATTTTGGAAAGTAAGAGTCTTATCATTTATAGCTGTAAAGACCCGAATAAATTAACAAAAAAGAGAATAATTAAGTCTATTAAGCAGTATCTAATATTTCAAAGGGTTGATAGTTTGCTTGAGTATTCATCAGTTCTTGAAAATGCTTATGTAGCATGGTTGTATTTTTGGGATGCCAGAAATAGAGAGAAGTATCGAAGCTTACTTTTTCAAACCTGATTACCCATGACCCTCAGCCAGCTTCAAGAGCCGATATGGCATCGGAGGGCTTGCCACGACTGCATGCCCCAATTCAACCAACATGCTCTTGAGGTCAAAACGATGATTAAACCGGAAGCAGT
>NZ_JBKISU010000083.1:0-931 GCF_050266975.1 Aeromonas sobria | reverse complement strand
AGGAGAGCGGAGCAGTGGCTCAACCTACGACCTCGGAAATGTCTCGGATTCAGGCAGCCTGTCAAGGTATTCGAAGAGTACCGTCAGGCGGCATAGGCGAGTGTCGCACTTCGAAGTTGAATTAGCGCATTCGATATGGATGGAGCTACTAGCTCCATCCCGCCCATTCAAAGTTTCTTCTTTACCTCTTCGATCAACGCATCACAGCACCCACTCACATTAATGGACAGATTATCCAGAGACCGGCCTTTAACGAGGATTGTGGGAGACTGCCCATGCTCACGGCACCTGACAGATCCAACCGATCTCTTGATACTCTGTTCAATACCAGACAGAACAGCAGCTTCGAGAGCATTCTTGAGACCACCGGGGGTTGTTTTTCGTCCGTTAATCTCATAGGTGATTTTTAGCATCAGTCATCCCTTAATAACATTGATGGAGTAACGGATATTTGCAGACCCGCCACCAAGATCTATCGTGACATTCCAGTGACCAGTTCGTGGAACCGTAATTCGCGCTGGGAAAGTCTTGTAATGACCACCGAAATACTCAAACTGGCCACCACGACGGTAGTTTTGAAAATGACGATCATCAGTAAGCATGATGTTGCTCTGGTGCGAGCAATCAACTACGACCACATCACCTTGATGCAAAAATTCTCTTGAATGAATGAAGTCCATTTACCCTCCGGATTGGTGCCGTATGGCAAAGATGAACATTGGGGGTGATCGCTATAATTTCAACCAAATAAAAACAATTCAATCAAGGAAAAAGCTGGAAAAAAAGCCGGGACACCCACCCAATCCCTTAACCATCCCCTCATATGAGCGAGGCGTGGCGCGGCTTCTGAGGTATGATCGCCATCCTTGACCAGCTAATACCCAACAGACTATCCCCATGTTTAACCACGAACTAATCCTCAACCACATCG
>NZ_JBKISU010000082.1:0-983 GCF_050266975.1 Aeromonas sobria | reverse complement strand
GAGGCGAACCGGGAGAACTGAAACATCTAAGTACCCCGAGGAAAAGAAATCAACCGAGATTCCCTCAGTAGCGGCGAGCGAACGGGGATTAGCCCTTAAGTTTCTTGGAAGTTAGTGGAATGGTCCTGGAAAGGCCAGCGATACAGGGTGATAGCCCCGTACATGAAAACGACCTTGAAGTGAAATCGAGTAGGGCGGGACACGTGACATCCTGTCTGAATATGGGGGGACCATCCTCCAAGGCTAAATACTCCTGACTGACCGATAGTGAACCAGTACCGTGAGGGAAAGGCGAAAAGAACCCCTGTGAGGGGAGTGAAATAGAACCTGAAACCGTGTACGTACAAGCAGTGGGAGCCCTTCGGGGTGACTGCGTACCTTTTGTATAATGGGTCAGCGACTTACATTTTGTAGCGAGGTTAACCGTATAGGGGAGCCGTAGGGAAACCGAGTCTTAACTGGGCGTCTAGTTGCAAGGTGTAGACCCGAAACCGGGTGATCTAGCCATGGGCAGGTTGAAGGTTGAGTAACATCAACTGGAGGACCGAACCCACTAACGTTGCAAAGTTAGGGGATGACCTGTGGCTGGGGGTGAAAGGCCAATCAAACTCGGAGATAGCTGGTTCTCCCCGAAAGCTATTTAGGTAGCGCCTCGGACGAATACTACTGGGGGTAGAGCACTGTTTGGACTAGGGGGTCATCCCGACTTACCAACTCCATGCAAACTCCGAATACCAGTAAGTACTATCCGGGAGACACACGGCGGGTGCTAACGTCCGTCGTGAAGAGGGAAACAACCCAGACCGCCGGCTAAGGTCCCAAAGTTCTGGTTAAGTGGGAAACGATGTGGGAAGGCTCAGACAGCTAGGATGTTGGCTTAGAAGCAGCCATCATTTAAAGAAAGCGTAATAGCTCACTAGTCGAGTCGGCCTGCGCGGAAGATGTAACGGGGCTCAAACCAGGCACCGAAGCCGCGGATTCAT
>NZ_JBKISU010000081.1:0-986 GCF_050266975.1 Aeromonas sobria | reverse complement strand
ACCACGGTGTGATTCATGACTGGGGTGAAGTCGTAACAAGGTAACCCTAGGGGAACCTGGGGTTGGATCACCTCCTTACCTTAAGATGTCGTGTTGTTGAGTGTTCACACAGATTGCCTTGATTCAAAGTAGTTAGAGCAAAGACCTGATGCGCCAGAGATGACGCGTCAGTGCTTGTTTGGCTAACGCCAAACGAGAGAAGTTTGTTCGTTGGATTGGGGGTGAATGATGACGCAAGTCGTTACCCAATTCGCAGTTAGCAATAACAACGAACAGCGCTAAAGGCCGCGAGCCTCGCAGGCTCGGCGTCGCCTTTACAAAACGTCTTCGATACGAAGTATCGAAAGCGGACGTTTTGTCCCCTTCGTCTAGAGGCCTAGGACACCGCCCTTTCACGGCGGTAACAGGGGTTCGAATCCCCTAGGGGACGCCACTTCTCTTTTGCTAACAAGAATGCAGACATAAGCAGTCGTGTTTATGTCTGTTTTCTTCGGCCTTGAGCCGTTGCAAACATGCTCTTTAACAATCTGGAAAGCTGATTTAAAAAGTAGTTCTCAAACATTTGTTACAAGTGCTTTGGAAACTTCTTGGCGAAAACCAAAATTTATTTTGGTCACCTTCCTTCGGGAAGAAAGTTGTACAGCAACAAGCTGAGTCGTTCAACGACACTTCTTGGGGTTGTATGGTTAAGTGACTAAGCGTACATGGTGGATGCCTTGGCAGTCAGAGGCGATGAAGGACGTACTAACCTGCGATAAGCTGTGAGAAGTCGGTAAGAGACGCTATTACTCACAGATTTCCGAATGGGGAAACCCACCCAGCATAAGCTGGGTATCTATTACTGAATACATAGGTAATAGAGGCGAACCGGGAGAACTGAAACATCTAAGTACCCCGAGGAAAAGAAATCAACCGAGATTCCCTCAGTAGCGGCGAGCGAACGGGGATTAGCCCTTAAGTTTCTTGGAAGTTAGTGGAATGGTCCT
>NZ_JBKISU010000080.1:0-1009 GCF_050266975.1 Aeromonas sobria | reverse complement strand
ATGAAAGAAACCAATGCGGTCTTGTTGATGGATAAATTTATCTACTACCTGAAGCAACACCGCTTATATACCCGCACACTTGGAATTATTTGAGTCTCTAAAAATGAGGGGATCTCTGAGGGTACGATGAGCTGGCCGAATGGCTGACCATCAATGGCTGCCCAACCAGCGTGGATGACTGCAAGTCCGCCAAACGCGCCAAACTGGTCGGGCAGTGTGTACCGGTGACGACGCGCACCGTCCGCCTGATGCGGGTGATCCTGCAAGAGTGTCCAGGGTTAGAGCTGGGGGCGCTGTTGAAGCCCGAGGACATACCACAGCTCCAAGGCCGGTTGAATAACCCCAAGACCGAGATAGCGCAAGTCACCCAGGATGCGCCGAGCCATGCAGTGATAACCGACTGATTGATATAGCAATATCTGGTTGGTGTAATAAGGCGATTGGGGAAGCAACCATTATGTTGCTTCCCCTTCTCTTTTTACTGGCAATGTGATGATGACGATGCGCGCCAGAACACGAATCACCAGAGCCGTTTTAGACGACCGATTGCCGGTCAGTGTGCCCGTGGGCATGAATCGGATCGAATCAATTCACTAGGCCGGGTGTGTCGACTATCTTGAATCTCATATGAACAAACGAAGTGGGATTTCATGCATAGCAAATGGGGATAGCCAGCCTTGAAGGTTGCCAGATGGTGGGGGGGGGGTATTACCCGGGCAAGACGCCATCTTTGCGGCGGTAACACTCATCAAGGATGGGGCATTCTATCAGCATGAAGATGACGGTGGTTGAGGAGCGATGGTAATCAGGATGTGTTTTTTGCTATTATCCATGCAGCTATAGCGCTTACAGCTACCGCCCCCCAATGGTTCGTTATTTGAAAACCTGATTACCCATGATTAGCAGTCAGTTACCACGAACTATACTGATCTTACGTACAGTTATCGAGGTGCGAGATCATGGCCAAAAGCAAAATCCAATTCCAGAAAGGCTACAGCCTGTTTGAGTT
>NZ_JBKISU010000079.1:0-1033 GCF_050266975.1 Aeromonas sobria | reverse complement strand
CCTGATTACCCATGACCCTCAGCCAGCTTCAAGAGCCGATATGGCATCGGAGGGCTTGCCACGACTGCATGCCCCAATTCAACCAACATGCTCTTGAGGTCAAAACGATGATTAAACCGGAAGCAGTATTCCGCAAGATGCCTTGGTAAATGCTTCGCTCCGAGCGTATGGCAACTGCCCCGCAGCGAGTTTTTCACATTTCCTATCATCGTGTTTACCCAGTTGAATGCCGGATGATCCAGCCAGTCCAGGTTGCCCCCGGTGACAACACCCAGGTGCTCACAATTGGCCTCCTTGACCGCTTTGAAACAGGCCAATCCATCGGATATCACCGCGCTACCACTGGCAATATGCCGTTTTGCCCAATCAGCAACGGACTTGGTTTTGAAACCATCGACCACCGTCATCCGCATCTTGATTGGATGTCCTTCCTTGTTCAGGGCCACTGCTGCCACAAACGGCGTCTTGCCTGCCGCGCCCCGACCCCGTTTGCCACCACGGCGCTCGCCACCCCAGTAGACATCATCGAGTTGAATGATACCGCTGATGGGATGCTTGTCGTCAGACTCCTTCATCGCTTGCAGCAGCTTGTGCTTGAGCATCCAGGCGGTGTCATATTTGACGCCCAACTGGCGCTTTAGCTCCATCGCTGACAAGCCTGTTTTGGTTTGTGACAACAGGTGCATTGCCAGAAACCACTTGGTCAGTGGGAGCTTGGTGTTTGCGAAAATCGTGTTTCCAGTCAATGACATCTGGTGACGGCAGTGATTGCATTGCCACACACGTGGCCGCCTTCTCAGGCGACAACAGGTCTTGTTGGCACATTCAGGGCAGACAAAGCCGTTAGGAAAACGCCAAGTGAACAGCGCGTTTTCGCACTGAGCCTCAGTGCCATAGTCCTTGAGAAACTCAAACAGGCTGTAGCCTTTCTGGAATTGGATTTTGCTTTTGGCCATGATCTCGCACCTCGATAACTGTACGTAAGATCAGTATAGTTCGTGGTAACTGACTGCTAATCATGGGTAATCAGGTT
>NZ_JBKISU010000078.1:0-1093 GCF_050266975.1 Aeromonas sobria | reverse complement strand
GATGTGGTTGAGGATTAGTTCGTGGTTAAACATGGGGATAGTCTGTTGGGTATTAGCTGGTCAAGGATGGCGATCATACCTCAGAAGCCGCGCCACGCCTCGCTCATATGAGGGGATGGTTAAGGTGACCGCCATCTTCAACGAGTCGTAAAGGTGCTTCTTCTACTCTTGATAAAGCAGATTCAAATAGTCTGGCTTCAAGATCTTCATCTATCCTCGCTGCTTCTTTTCTGTAACCTTCATATGCTTTTGCAACAGAAGCTTTATAACCATAATCTTCGGCCAACTTAAATCTTTGACCTATTTGTTTAGTAGATAACCATGCGAACCATAATGGCGCACCTAGACTTACAATTGACAAAAATATATGACCAAATACAAGGCCAAATTTTGGATCTGGAACAGATAAAGCGGAAGTTAAAGCTTCCACTCTGCCAGAACCGATAACCCAAGCAGATACAAGCGCACCCAACAAACCCACAACCCATACCCACATGGATTTAGCAAGTTGACTCGCCCTTTGGTCGAAAGCACCAGCAAGGCCCTTACTGGTCGTAATACGATAGGAGTCTTCGCAGTTTTCAACCAACTTATCGGACTCTTCTTTATTGGATTTAATAGCGCTAAGCAGATTATCAACATTTTCTTTAGCGGTTGATATTTTAGTTGCTGTTTTAATCGCTTCAGAACCAATAGATTCGACTTTTTTTCGGGCTTCTTTTAAATCTTGTAAATCAGCAGGAAGTGATTCTGCTGTTTCTGTCGCATCATTAATTATTTGAATTTGCTTGGTGAGCTTATCTTGATCCACCTCTATTTCATTAATTTTTGCAGATAAGCCTTTAAGTTTTCTCGAAATGGCTGGAGGTAAAACGCTAGGGTCATTATGTATAACCCATGTTAGCTCTGGTTCGATTAAACTAGAAATCCACTCTAATGTACTAATATAAGCTGGAATTGCCTGTTGCCTTAACCATCCCCTCATATGAGCGAGGCGTGGCGCGGCTTCTGAGGTATGATCGCCATCCTTGACCAGCTAATACCCAACAGACTATCCCCATGTTTAACCACGAACTAATCCTCAACCACATCG
>NZ_JBKISU010000077.1:0-1198 GCF_050266975.1 Aeromonas sobria | reverse complement strand
GGTAATCCCCCCATTTTTAGGGGCATTCAAAAGTAGAGGTCATGCAGCCTTTGTCAGATGCTGCTTTGGGGTATAACCATCCAGCGCCATATTGGGCCGCTCATGGTTATAAACCCATAGCCATTGTGTTGCAAACTCTTGGAGCTCCTCCAGTGTGCCAAACAGATGATGAGCCAACCAATCGTAACGTACCGTTCTGTTAAACCGCTCTATGTACGCGTTCTGCTGAGGATTGCTTGGTTGGATATACCCCAAGGTGATCTCCTGTTTCGCCGCCCACGCCTTGAGCACTTCGCTGATATATTCTGGTCCATTATCGCACCGGATCATCGCCGGTTTGCCACGCCACTCAATCACCTGCTCCAGTGCGCGCTTGACCCGTGAAGCGGGCAATGAAAAATCGACCTCAATGCACAGCGCCTCGCGGTTAAAATCATCGATCACATTAAACAGTCGCACTGACCGACCATCGCTCAGTTGATCGTGCATAAAATCCATCGACCAGCAGTGGTTAGGCTGGGCAGGTACGGCCAGAGCCTGCGGCTTTTCACGTACCAGTCGCTTCTTGGGCTTGATGCGCAAGTTCAGTTCAAGCTCCCGATAGATCCGGTAGACCCGCTTGTGGTTCCAAGCAAACCCTTTGACGTTACGCAGGTAGAGGAAGCAGAGGCCAAAGCCCCAGTTCCGCTGGCTGTTGGTGATACGCAGCAACCAATCCGCAATAAGCTGGTTTTCATCGGCGAGCATGGGTTGATAGCGATAACAGCCTTCGCTGACCTTGAAGATGTTGCAGGCTAGCCGGATAGAAATGGCAAAGAGTGACACGGCTTTGGTAGCCATCTCCCTGCGGGCAGATGGCGTCACCACTTTTTTGCTATGGCCTCGGCGATAATCTCGGCTTTGAGGCGCTCCTCGGCATACATCTTCTTGAGGCGGCGGTTTTCCTCCTCCAGCTCTTTGAGGCGAGCCATGAGAGAGGCATCCATGCCACCGAATTTGGTGCGCCACTTGTAAAAGGTCGCGGAACTGATGCCATGCTCGCGGCAGAGTTCAGGGACGGGTGAGCCAGACTCGGCCTGTTTGAGGATGGCGATGATTTGGGCATCGCTAAAGCGTGATGTTTTCATGTAGAACCTCCTGCGTTCAAGATACGAGAAAATTCTACTTATGAGCACCCCAGGTTTTCGGGGGGATTACC
>NZ_JBKISU010000076.1:0-1263 GCF_050266975.1 Aeromonas sobria | reverse complement strand
CCCAGGCCGGTGATACCCTCAAGGTGAGCGGCCAGGCCGACCGCCTGTTGAGCGAGGCCGACATCCTTGCTGGCAAGGTGGACTACGAGTTTGACCGTCCGGCCGACGGCGAGGCGCTGACCGTGACGGCGACCATCGTGGATGCGGCAGGCAACGAATCCCAGCCGGGCCGCGACAGCGCGGTGATGGGCGACACCACTGCCACCGCGGCGCCGACCGTGGTCATCACCGAAGACAAGAACGACGACGGCACCATCGACCGCACCGAGATCAGCGGCCAGGTAAACGTGGCAGTGACCCTGCCGGGCGAGGCCCAGGCCGGTGACACCCTCAAGGTGAGCGGCCAGGCCGACCGGGTGCTGAGCGATGCCGATATCCTTGCTGGCAAGGTGGGCTACGAGTTTGACCGTCCGGCCGACGGCGAGGCGCTGACCGTGACCGCCACCCTGGTGGATGCGGCGGGCAATGTCTCGCCGGAAGGTAGCGACAGCGCCACCATGGGCGACACCACTGCCACCGCGGCGCCGACCGTGGTCATCACCGAAGACAGCGACAACGACGGCACCATCGACCGCACCGAGATCAGCGGCCAGGTAAACGTGGCAGTGACCCTGCCGGGCGAGGCCCAGGCCGGTGACACCCTCAAGGTGAGCGGCCAGGCCGACCGCCTGTTGAGCGAGGCCGATATCCTTGCCGGCAAGGTGGACTACGAGTTTGACCGTCCGGCCGACGGCGAGGCGCTGACCGTGACCGCCACCCTGGTGGACGCGGCGGGCAATGTCTCGCCGGAAGGTAGCGACAGCGCGGTGATGGGCGACACCACCGAGACCGGTGCGCCGACCGTGGTCATCACCGAAGACACCGACAACGACGGCACCATCAGCAACACCGAGATCAGCGGCAAGGTAAACGTGGCGGTGACCCTGCCGGGCGAGGCCCAGGCCGGTGACGCCCTCAAGGTGAGCGGCCAGGCCGACCGCCTGTTGACCGACGCCGACATCACGGCGGGCAAGGTGGGCTACGAGTTTGACCGTCCAGCCGATGGCGCGGCGCTGACCGTGACCGCCACCCTGGTGGATGCGGCAGGCAACGTCTCGCCGGAAGGCAGCGACAGCGCGGTGATGGGCGACACCACCGCCACCGCGGCGCCGACCGTGGTCATCACCGAAGACAGCGACAACGACGGCACCATCGACCGCACCGAGATCAGCGGCCAGGTAAACGTGGCAGTGACCCTGCCGGGCGAGGCCCAGGCCGGTGACA
>NZ_JBKISU010000075.1:0-1307 GCF_050266975.1 Aeromonas sobria | reverse complement strand
TCGATGTGGTTGAGGATTAGTTCGTGGTTAAACATGGGGATAGTCTGTTGGGTATTAGCTGGTCAAGGATGGCGATCATACCTCAGAAGCCGCGCCACGCCTCGCTCATATGAGGGGATGGTTAAGCATATCAACGGAAAATCTTCGCTAGGTTGATATTTCGTATAGGATAGCGGCAATGTTGCCATCTACGCTCAATGTTGCACATTACCTGATGGGGAAGTCGCTTAAACAACCTGAACAGGAAGTGTGCCTAGAATAGGGTGGTAATCCACTGTCTATATAATATGAATTTTGTGATACACACGAGGCAGCTATGAATGTCGGAACCTCATACAACCCCCCCAAGAATTTAGTTGGAAAGCCAGATGGCCTTCTGGCCACATTGTCATTGCCTAAGCAGCCTGTTGATGCACACAAAGAGACTCTAGCTGGATTCTCATATGAGATCGTAAAAAAACTATCCATCATGACGCAGATCGATGAAATCACGATTTGCCAATTAGCTAACGTCACCTTTACCAAGGGAAAAATACAGCGCAAGAACGTTTTATCATCAGAGCAAAGCATAAGACTATACGTATTCATAAGGACATTGGATGCGGCTTTGCAGCTTTTTGATGGAGATGTTTCAACTGCAATTCAGTGGCTTAAGTCGCCTTCCAGAGCCTTGGGTGATGAGAGTCCCATACTAATGTTGAGCACCCCTCCTGGAGTTGAGGCTGTTATGGATCTTATCGGCCAAATTAAACATGGCATTATTCCATAAACAAATTAAACTGCTCAGTGCATACTTTAAAATTTAAATATGATTATTGCATGTAGGACATAATAACATATACTACCTCATCTGAATCAACTACTAATGAGTCGGGCGAAATGCAAACATCAGGATGTAATTAATGTTTAACTCGAAGGCTGTATGTAGGTTGTAAATTATATCTAAACATAAGACTATATACTCATGAAAATACACAAAAACACTAATGGCAAAGTAGCTTCTCTCGAAGAGATAAGTGTGCTGTCATTTGAGTATGATGACCTGGTAATTCGTTTCAAACGAGCTAAATCAGAAGAGACCCTTGAGGTTATGTATAAAGGAGCCTTAAACAAGGTGGAGAAACTACTAACAGGTAAAGCCTTAGTAACGGCACAGATCGCTATAGAACGGGCACTTGATGAGCCTGTAAATGATTCTGTGTAACTGCCCACTCCATTACAGGTGACCGTTCAGGCGATCACCGAACTCGATAATAAAGCGATTTAGAGCAAGCTTCCAATTCTGGATCGGCATGGTCCATTTCTTG
>NZ_JBKISU010000074.1:0-1382 GCF_050266975.1 Aeromonas sobria | reverse complement strand
GGATAGCCAGTACCCGCAAATAGCGCGCTCCTGGCAGGGTAACTGGGATAATCTGATCACGCTGTTCGATTATCCCCCCGCCATCCGGAAGGTGATTTACACCACCAATGCCATTGAGTCGTTGAACCGCGTGCTGCGCAAAGCGATCAAGCAAAGGAAGCTCTTCCCAACCGATGAGTCGGCGCTAAAAGTGGCGTACCTTGCGATACAGCAGGCCTCCAAGAAATGGACCATGCCGATCCAGAATTGGAAGCCTGCCCTGAATCGCTTTATTATCGAGTTCGGAGATCGCCTGAACGGTCACCTGTAATGGCGTGGGCAGTTACACAGAATCATTTACAGGCTCAAGAAAAGGGGACGGCTCAGCCGTCCCCTTAAGTCGTGTCGTCCAGTCCATGAACTGCAAATGCTCCCTACATTCCCTGACTGTATCCAAATCCGTTGGATTTCCTCTTCTCGATCCTTCGAGGTGTCCTTGAGTCTTCCTGACCAGGCAACCGATCCTGATTGCCGCACTCTCTCCGTCCTGGAGGTGTCCGTTACCACATCCGGTGGTGTCCTTGCGTCATCCTGACAGATAGTCATCCCGACTACCTCATCTTCATCCTGAAGCTCGTCCTAGCCACATCCAGTGGCGTTTCCAAGTCGTCCAGACCTATAACCATCCGGGTTATGTCTCTCCGTCCTGGAGGTGTCCATAACCACGTCCTGTGGTGATCCTTGTCGTCCTGGTGGATGACCTCCTGGTCATCCAACCTCATCCCGAGGTGTCCTTTGACTAGTCCCTTATTCTTCTGGGCATGCATCCGTAGATGCCCGCGCCGTCCTTGTGAGATAGATAATAAGGGAACCAGGCAGGCTAACAAGAGGGTGAGGTGCGCGTCAGATTGCGAAAACGATTATATGAAATGGCGCTTTATCTATTTTATCGATGTGAATCAGTACTTTAGTTTGTTTCCGTTGAAACAGGACCGCTCGATGCGCGGCTTGGCGTACGGCATGAAGTAGCCGAATCCTACAGGGGGTATAGACGATCTCTCACAAGTGGAAAGAGGGGCATTTTTGGTTTCAAGAGGAACTTAACACTGGTTATAGATCATCAAATATTATTGAATCCTGCTGATGGTTATTTCAGCAGACGATATGGCTATGGTCGGGATGATCAGCAGGCCGAGATAGTCATAGCCAAGTAGAGGCGACCTTCTTGAGATCCTTGGATGCCCAGGATGAAAGCGCCGCTAGCTGTGTAAACCCGCCAGGTTGTTCACGGATTGAAGACGACTGATGGGGGGCTGGTAGCCCAGACTGGCATGAGGACGATGCCAGTTGTACTCATGCAGCCACGGTTGCAGGTGTTCTGCCCGTTGCTCTGACGAGTCATA
>NZ_JBKISU010000072.1:0-1610 GCF_050266975.1 Aeromonas sobria | reverse complement strand
CGGTCAACTGCTGATAGCTCATGGTGATACTGCTTTTACTTTGGCGAGCAGAAGGGTACCACCAATCAGCAGTTGGCCACCTCTCGCCATTCATCCATGAGTGTCGCACTTATTATCTGAATTCCCGCATAACGTTTGGTTAAGGGGCCGGCTTTAGCCGGTCCCAGTGAGCGAAGCGAACGGTTTGAACCACTAGTTAGATGTGCTTTTTACTCGTCGGCAATCATGCCGATACTTCTAAGTAGCAGCCGACCAAGCGGACTTGCTTCACGGTAGCTCACAGCAGGTTTTCCAGTGAACTTGTCGTACTCTGGCGTTCCTTCACGATTCTTCTTTATTCGCTCTGATACAAGCCCAAGACGAACGAGGTGATCTTTGTAACTTTGCTGCAGCGCATGGTCATCCCGTTCCTCTTGGCTTGAGCCAATAACTGCTGTCACAGGCTTGAATACTCCAGCATGAAGTTTGCGAAACTCTTTATCACCATCTATTACGGGTACGTGGAAGAAACGAAGCCAGAGAACCTCGGTGTCATTGAGCTCACCAAGAATACGCATCAAGTGCTTAGATTCGGCGTGTTTAACGGCGTCCGATGTCAAACTACTTGTTACTAGTGAGGCAAGAAACCCTCGACGTTCCTCACTGATGGCGCGAGAAGCCTGCCGCAAAGACTCTTCAAGCAGATCCGTGAATTCCTCATCATCTAACTCAGAGCGCACTCTAGTCTCTTCCAACTGCTCAATCCTGACCTGTAGCTTGAGTGCGAAGTCTGCTATGCGATCAATTCTCTGATTCGAAATGATTGCACCCGCAACCTCAGCAAGAAGAGAGCCAGCAAAGGGGACAATGCCCAGGGCCGCCTTAGCACCAGAGGCGACGTAGTCGATTGCTTGGGTTTTGAGCTCATTGGGGGGACTGTCTTCTGACATTGGGACTCCTTGTGGTGCATCTAACGTCAAAGTTAACGGGCGGCCATGCAGAGCATGGACGTCCCTGTTGAACGCCGAGTTAGGCATTTTTTCTGATGCACACTCATTTAACAACCCTCAGATGTGACCTGCTCCGTTGAGCAGGTTTTGGTTGTTCTGGTTCGGCAAGGAAATGTGATTTCGCTTGGGTCACAAGTTCTTGAAGCTTGTCGATATACATCGTGCACAACTCTTCAACGCTGTGGTTCGCAAGCTCTGGAGCTTTGGCAACTGGGAAATTTGTGAAATGTTGCTTTACTTCCCCGAGCGACGACGGCAGATCCACATAGTATTTTTCCTTTGTTCCATCAGCTAGCTCTACCTCCCAGCCCGTGCCTCCGAGGTGATCACCAATAAAAAAAGAAGTGGCCCCAATAGGAGGTCGACCGAACTTCTGGATATCACTAGTGGAGAATGATTTGAGATGGGCGCTGGTTGCAACGCTCAACTTGCCTTGTTTCTCCAGCTCGTTACGAGCGTCAACAAAGTAGCGCATGAGGGGGTCTGCCTTCATTTGTAGTGGTCTAATCATCCCGGACACCATTTTAGGTGGTACAGTCGCCACCCAGACCTGAGGTGTTCAATGACCAGATTACGTCGCTCATTTACTGCTGAATTCAAACTGGAAGCCGCATCCTTGGT
>NZ_JBKISU010000071.1:0-1742 GCF_050266975.1 Aeromonas sobria | reverse complement strand
AACACTTCTTGGGTGTTGTATGGTTAAGCCTCACGGGTAATTAGTATGGGTTAGCTCAACACGTCGCCGCGCTTACACACCCCACCTATCAACGTTGTGGTCTCCAACGGCCCTTTAGGACCCTCAAGGGGTCAGGGATGACTCATCTCAGGGCTCGCTTCCCGCTTAGATGCTTTCAGCGGTTATCGATTCCGAACTTAGCTACCGGGCAGTGCCACTGGCGTGACAACCCGAACACCAGAGGTTCGTTCACTCCGGTCCTCTCGTACTAGGAGCAACTCCCTTCAATCATCCAACGCCCACGGCAGATAGGGACCGAACTGTCTCACGACGTTCTGAACCCAGCTCGCGTACCACTTTAAATGGCGAACAGCCATACCCTTGGGACCGACTTCAGCCCCAGGATGTGATGAGCCGACATCGAGGTGCCAAACACCGCCGTCGATATGAACTCTTGGGCGGTATCAGCCTGTTATCCCCGGAGTACCTTTTATCCGTTGAGCGATGGCCCTTCCATTCAGAACCACCGGATCACTATGACCTACTTTCGTACCTGCTCGACCTGTCCGTCTCGCAGTTAAGCTGGCTTATGCCATTGCACTAACCTCCTGATGTCCGACCAGGATTAGCCAACCTTCGTGCTCCTCCGTTACTCTTTGGGAGGAGACCGCCCCAGTCAAACTACCCACCAGGCACTGTCCGCGACCCAGATAATGGGCCTGCGTTAGAACATCAAACATACAAGGGTGGTATTTCAAGGTCGGCTCCACGACAACTGGCGTCATCGCTTCAAAGCCTCCCACCTATCCTACACATGTAGGTTCAATGTTCAGTGCCAAGCTGTAGTAAAGGTTCACGGGGTCTTTCCGTCTAGCCGCGGGTACACCGCATCTTCACGGCGAATTCGATTTCACTGAGTCTCGGGTGGAGACAGCATGGCCATGGTTACACCATTCGTGCAGGTCGGAACTTACCCGACAAGGAATTTCGCTACCTTAGGACCGTTATAGTTACGGCCGCCGTTTACCGGGGCTTCGATCAAGAGCTTCGCTTGCGCTAACCCCATCAATTAACCTTCCGGCACCGGGCAGGTGTCACACCCTATACGTCCACTTTCGTGTTTGCAGAGTGCTGTGTTTTTGATAAACAGTCCCAGCCATCTGGTCACTGCGACTCCCAACTGCTCCATCCGCAAGGGACTTCACTGTCAAGAGCGAACCTTCTCCCGAAGTTACGGTTCTATTTTGCCTAGTTCCTTCACCCGAGTTCTCTCAAGCGCCTTGGTATTCTCTACCCGACCACCTGTGTCGGTTTGGGGTACGATGACTTGTAATCTGAAGCTTAGAGGCTTTTCCTGGAAGCAGGGCATCAATGGCTTCACCACCGTAGTGGCTTCGTCTCGTGTCTCAGTGTTGTGTCTCCGGATTTGCCTAGAAACACCACCTACGCACTTTCACCAGGACAACCGTCGCCTGGCCCACCTAGCCTTCTCCGTCCCCCCATCGCAATTACAAGTCGTGCAGGAATATTAACCTGCTTCCCATCGATTACGCCTTTCGGCCTCACCTTAGGGGTCGACTCACCCTGCCCCGATTAACGTTGGACAGGAACCCTTGGTCTTCCGGCGAGGAGGCTTTTCACCCCCTTTATCGTTACTTACGTCAGCATTCGCACTTCTGATATCTCCAGCATACCTCTCGATACACCTTCGCAGACTTACAGAACGCTCCCCTACCACTCAT
>NZ_JBKISU010000070.1:0-1758 GCF_050266975.1 Aeromonas sobria | reverse complement strand
CAAGAAATGGACCATGCCGATCCAGAATTGGAAGCTTGCTCTAAATCGCTTTATTATCGAGTTCGGTGATCGCCTGAACGGTCACCTGTAATGGAGTGGGCAGTTACACAGAATCATTTACAGGCTCTCCCAACCCGAATGGGAGCTGGGCTACCCTAGTCTGCCGTCACATCCTCCTCTTCTTCCCGATCCTCCCTGCCTTGGATTGGTCTCTCCGGCCGGGCAAAACCCTGCTCGGCCATGCAGCTCTCAAACGCGGTATCCCCCGGTTTGCCACTCTCCCTGCAGCTGTCCAAGGCCGCCTTCATCTCGGCCGACATCTCGCGAGGAGGCTTGGGCGGGGTGCGACTGTCCTGATCGGCCGCCATGGCGGTGCAGGCAACGAGGGATAACAACAGGGGCAAAACAATCTTCATGGCATGACTCCGTGCAATGTGTGACATCTGCCGCGAAGGGCTGTGATGACCCGGCAGATCGGGCGATTCATGCTAGCGAAGAATCCAGGGGATGAGGGTCAAGGCGGGGTAAAAGGAGTGTTGGTACAACGTAAAAACAGCAGGCAGGCCCCATGCGGTGCCTGCCTGCCACCAACACCCCTTACATGGCGTTGGTGGATTCGAAGATCTTGTCGGCGGAGGCCTCGACAAAACCCGGGTAGAGGCTGCCGTCAGCCTGGGGATAGCGCAGGGCAAACTCGTAGAAGCAGCTCGGGATCTGCGCCACGCCATCGCTGAAGGGCACATTTGCCTTGTCCGCCATGGTGGAGGATTGCTCCAGCATCACCTGGGGATCCCCCTTCACCTCGCCGCCGGCGGTATTGAGCACGAAGCCAGCCGCCTTCAGGGCCTCATTGACCGACTGTATGGTGTCATAGCCGGCCAGGCGGTTGATGCTGACGGTGAAATGGTTGGCACGATAACCCCAGGCCGCCATCCAGGCCGCATACTCGCTCTCGGCGAGCAGGGTCTGGTAATCGCTGCCGGAAACCTGCCAGGGCGCGCCCGCATAGAGGAAGGCGCTGGTATCGGTCAGGTGGGTCGGCACCTGGGCAACCAACTTGTGGATGATGGCCTGGGCAGCATCCGAGAGCTCCTCCACCTTCAACTCGCTGATGAACACCTTGGGCGCGTCCGGATCGGCATGCTCGAAGTGCTTGGCGTAGAGCTTCTTCGCCTTGAACACATACTCGTCCTTCTCCTCGTAGCCGAGCGCCCGAAAGTGGGCAGCCAGCGTCTCAAGACCCACCTGGGGCAGGTTGAAGGTGCGAAATGCCACGTGGTCGTTGACGATGGGCTCACCGCCCCCCAGCAGTTGGTGGACCTTGAGGGCACTCGGGGTGACTTGAATGTAGTTATCCCACAGATGACCGAACAGGGTTTCGATATCCTTTTGCATCTCTCTTTCCTTTGCTCGCGGGTACAGACAAGGGCACCCGTCTGGTGCCCTTTCGTTGTTGTTATCAGCCGTGCGGATCAGAGGAGGGCGGCTCCGCCCGCGCTTTGATCGAGGCGACCGGGGAGATGATGCAGCCTGCGGCGTTGGCCCTCTCCTGCTGCATCAATCACCTCAGTCTCGATTAGAAGGTCAGACCGGGGGACAGCTGATCCGGCATGGCGGCCTTGCTGTCTTCCACCGAGGCGACCGGATATATGACACAGTAGTCATCGGCATTGAGCCATCTCTTCTTCATCGATATCTCCATGAACGATTAAAACGTCAAACCCGGGGACAGCTGCTCCGGCATGGCGGCCTTGCTGT
>NZ_JBKISU010000069.1:0-1788 GCF_050266975.1 Aeromonas sobria | reverse complement strand
AGATCGGCGAGGCCGATAGCCTGGAAAAACTCGAAGCCCTGCTACCCTGGAACGTCCCGCTGGAGCCCATTGCAAAAAAAGTGGCGCAATACAACGAAGGCAAGTAGGTCGATTTAGCGGCGCTTACAGTTTTCCGAGCCAGCCCAGCTTGTCCTCGCTCTCCCCCACATCCAGGCGGGAGACAAAGTTTTCATAACCCGAAAACATGACCATGACGATGAGTCCGCCCACCAAGGCGATGTCGATCAGCGACAGGGTGACCAGCACCAGGTCAACCTCACGGATCGCCAGAATATTGGGCAGGACATGCAGTATCTCCTGGAAAAATTTGATGCCCAATGCCAGCAGGATCAGGCTCAGGCCGAGATAGATGGGGGCCATGATCCAGCGTGAGGAATACATCAGCTTTTCAAAAATACGTTCCATAAATAAATATCGATAACCTGTCTGATGGTACAAATGGGTGAGATCTCATGGGGAAGTCAATGCCCATTAATCCTCGTTGATATGCTTCATTCTGTGTTGCCAACGACGCTTGGCAAAGCGCCTCATATTGGGAATTTCATCCGTCTCATCCATGATGGGTTTGCCAATGATGGTCTCGATAACATCTTCCATCGTCACCAAGCCCAGCCAGGTACCGTACTCGTCATACACGAGAAACATATGCTGCCTCTCTTGCATGAACTGGCTCATGACACTTTCAACATTCACCTTGTCCGTCACTATGGTAACCGGCTTGACAAGGCTGGATACCGTCTCTGTATGGTCCGCGTTGATCACGTCATAGCGAAATACCAATCCTAATGGATTTTCATCCTTATCAATGACAGGGTAGCGAGAAAAACGATTGGCATGCGCATGATTGGCAAAATCAGCCACCGTCATATCCGGGCTGACAATCTGGCACACGGTACGGGGCGTCATAATATCTCGCACACTGGTTTCATGAAGATCCAGAATATTGGCAATCGTGCGCTGCTCATCCTCATCGAGCTTGTTCATCTCACGACCAAGCATCGCAAGTGCCTTGATCTCCTGCCGTATATCATGTTCCGGGGTATGGGCACCGAACAATTTCATCACCTGATCGGAAATCCAAATAAACGGCTTGAGCAAGAACATCATGCCATTCAACAATCCAGGCAATATCGGCGCCAATGCACGCCAATGGCGAGCACCAATGGATTTTGGCATTATCTCTGATAGCACGAGGATCAACACTGTCATCACAGCAGATGCCATCCCCAGATAACCATCCCCAAAAACGATGGTCACCTGCGCGCCGACACCTGTGGCACCAACGGTATGAGCAACCGTATTAAGGGTCAAAATCGCAGCCAATGGCTGATCTATCTTGTCTTTCAGCAGGCGCATGCGCTCATAAAGCCTGGGATTGGACAGCTTCAGTTGAGCTATATAACTGGGGGTAATCGAGAGGAGGGCTGCCTCCAGGATGGAACATAGAAAGGAAACACCAATAGACAATACAGCGAATGCTATAAGTAAACTCATGAAACGGGAACGGACCTCTGCGTGGTTTGAATAAACCAGATTCTAGCGACATTCAAGGGACAGATGCAACGAATATCTCGGCAGGGAAATAATTAAAAAACAGTTTACTTTCAATCACTTATCAAAATCAAGTCTGTTTATTCCATTTCCTGATTACCCATGACCCTCAGCCAGCTTCAAGAGCCGATATGGCATCGGAGGGCTTGCCACGACTGCATGCCCCAATTCAACCAACATGCTCTTGAGGTCAAAACGATGATTAAACCGGAAGCA
>NZ_JBKISU010000068.1:0-1942 GCF_050266975.1 Aeromonas sobria | reverse complement strand
CGGCCTGTTTGAGGATGGCGATGATTTGGGCATCGCTAAAGCGTGATGTTTTCATGTAGAACCTCCTGCGTTCAAGATACGAGAAAATTCTACTTATGAGCACCCCAGGTTTTCGGGGGGATTACCCGATAACCTCCATAGTTTGCTCGTAGCCATATTCAGGAATGAGCCTCTGACTTCGCCCCGCTACGACATTCTAGCCAGCTACGATCTCAACGCCTTGAGGGGCTTTATCAACGGCGATATGACTCTCCCCGAGTTCAGACGCCAATCTGCGGTAGAACAGGAGCAGCGCCGTTCTAAATCTCTTTACTATAAGGGACGAAAGATTGTGCATCGCTACCAACCCTCAATCACAAAGCCCTTGGCTGCTCCGCGAGACGACAAAGCTAATATAGAGAAGACCAGTCAAAATCCCACTTGGGATTACCTGCAGCAATTTCGGATCAAAAATGGTCTGGCCGATGGCCAGAATTCTGTGTCCCTCCCCCCGCATGAACTGGCCAGACAATTCTGGGTGGATGATATCACCAGTGCGATCACGGGCGGAGCCAGGTTGCACAGCCTCCTTGTCGCTGCCGGACAAGGCGCGACGATATCAGCAGCAAACAGACAATTTCTCTTGAACAGGGGGTTGAATGCCTTGCTGTGCTTCTTGACCGGCGAACTCTCCCAAGAGCAGTTCGACCAAAAAGGGAAAGCGGAACAGGAGCAACGAAACGAGCTTGCGCAACAGAAACAACGCGAGATCGCCGCTCAGAAGGCCGCAGATGAAGAACGTTTTAAAGCCGAGCAGAAAGCCCGCAGTGTGCGACTTGAGACTGAGCGGATTCAGCGTGAGAGTGACCCCAAGTACATCGCACGGATGAAGAACCAAGCACTCAGGGAGAAGTATGGTGTAACTGGATATGTCGAATCACATCACCTCAAACAGCTCATGGCAATCCTTCTCAAGCTGGATGCAGGTACACGGCTACTGGAGACTGAAACCATCTGGCTCAAGAGCAATGGCCGTGAGTACGAGACAAAGGAGATTCTGCATAGCTACAACCGACTCGAAGCTGATCACTGGCTAGCGGAGTACCGCAACAGCAAGAACCCATGGAGTGCAGTCAATGCCAGCGGACACTTGCGTAAATGCGCAGCATCGAATGAGGCGATTGCGCTGCTGAGTGCCATCCCAGCCAAGAGGCAGGGTCAGCCCAAGCTGAAATCCGCCATTCTCACCACGCATGGTGGCGCGATGCGTGACCATGGCGAACATGCTGCCGCATTGAACATGGGTGCTGAAGCTCACCGCCTTCAACCCAACAACTTTCGCCCCTGCACACTACTTGGCGCAGTCTGTATCGAGCTTGGCAACATTAGTGAGGGACATGAGTGGTATTGCAAGGCGGAAGCCAGAGGCGCTGGTCGTGACAGTATTATGTCAGATGTCAGGTCGCTTCTTACCCGGATGACAGCCGATAAACGTGAAGCAGTTATCGCAGAGCTGTTACGCATTCATCCCGAACAGTATCGATGGCTAACTAAGTGGCGTCAGGCCAAGGCGTAATTGACATTATTGCTAGCAAACCGAGAGTGAATCGCAAGCCGTTATGGCTGGGAAGTGTCTAGATCGCTGGTGGCGATTCACCCCACATCAACCAACTATCTACATAAGGAGTCACCTTGACCCATAAAACATTGCTGCTCTCTGCACTGTTCTGTGCCGTCAGTCTTATTGCTTCACCGGCCATTGCCGCAAATACGGGCTTCAAAACCCTGACGGTCGGCCTGCCCATCACCACACTCCAAGTGGTCAACGAAGGTCTGATTGTAGTGGTCAACTAAATCCGGACACACAGTTAAGCCGATTTTCGGCCTCTGCTGGCGGTATCCCATCATTATGTTGATGTGGACGCCGCCAGTTGTAGTAATCCATCAGGTAATAGCTGATATC
>NZ_JBKISU010000067.1:0-2438 GCF_050266975.1 Aeromonas sobria | reverse complement strand
GTAAGCGCCGCTAAATCGACCTACTTGCCTTCGTTGTATTGCGCCACTTTTTTTGCAATGGGCTCCAGCGGGACGTTCCAGGGTAGCAGGGCTTCGAGTTTTTCCAGGCTATCGGCCTCGCCGATCTGCGCCAGCACATAGTTGATATACGCTGATGGCTCCAGGTCATTGGCTTTGGCTGTCTCCAGCAACGAGTAGCAGGTCGCGCTGGCCTTGGCGCCTTGCGCGCTGTCGGCGAACAACCAGGCCTTGCGCCCCACGGCGAACGGGCGGATTGCGTTCTCCGCCAGGATATTGCTGATGTGCAGATCTCCCCGCACGCAGTAACCCACCAGATGGGGCCATTGCCCCAGCGTGTATTCCATCGCCTGTCGAGTCAGCGAGCCTTTCATCACCTTGCCGACGTTATTGTCCAGCCAGGTTTTGAGCTCCGCCAACAGGGGCATGCTACGTGTCTGCCGTGCCTGATAACGCTCGGCATCACTGCGCTCCTTCTGCTCCCGCTCGATGGCATAGAGTTTACCTATGTACCCCAATGCTACATCGGCCAGGCCAGTACTGGCTTTGCTCTTACCTTTGTCTTTACCCTTAGGTGCAGCTCGGGTCGCTTCGATGAATTTGCGCCGAGCATGATCCCAGCAGCCAATCCGTGTCAGGCCGCTCTCTTTGCACACCTGGCTATAGCCGGAATAACCATCGGCCTGCAGTATGCCACTAAAGCCCTCCAGCAGACGCACAGGAACGCTTCCGGCGCGCGACGGATCGTAGGCAAATAGCACAGAGGAGCGGCCCGGCGGACCACCGCGGGTCACCCACATCCATTTGTCCGATTGCGCAGTTTTTCCCTCTTCTTTGAGCACCTGGATCCGCGTCTCGTCGGCTTGCAGGTACGTCGCGTGGTTCTGCTCCTCGCGCAGCAGGTTCATCAATGGCTGGAACACCTCATCCAGCCGGATGATCCAGTGGGCCATGCTGGTGCGGCTCACCTCCTGCCCTAGGCGCTTGAACATCTGCTCCAGACGGTACAGTGGCAGGCCATCGGCATACTTAGAGGTAATGATGTAGCTCAGCAATGACGGCGTGGCGATACATTTGCCCAGCGGGTGTACGGGGCGGTTGGCCGCGAGGATCACCTCTTCGCCATCACGCTCGAACACCGCCTTTTCTTGCCAGATCTCCAGCACCTTGAGTTGAGCCGGAATGAACTGCAACTCCTCTTTGACCTTGGTAAAGAACACCTTGCTGGCCCCGGCTTTCTGCTCATCGCTGAGGGTGAGTTCGATGCGCTCGCGCAGCAGTGAGGCGGAGAAGCCACGTTGACGCGGCTTGGCCTTTGCTTCGGCAGTTTGCGGCAGGTCATCGGGTAACTGGGCCAGCAGGGCGTCCATGTCCGCTTCCAGCTCTGCCTCATCAAAGAGCTGGAGCTGATGGAGTTTCTCGCTGCTGGCGGCAAAGCGCTGGATCCTGCGCAGACGCAGCAGCTCTTCGAGTAACAGGATATGGGCGTCACGCCGCTGGATAGCCTCTTCTTTTAACGCCAACTGTTGCTGAAAACCCGCAATAACCGCCAACAACTCAGCGGCGCTAAGGCCACTGAGATCAGGTGATGGGGTGAGGTTTTTCAGCGTCATTTTCATGGGGAAATTATAACAAAAACAAGGCGGTAAAGCACGAGGTTGGCGGTATTAAAGCGCCTCATAATGCAGTGTTTTATGGCCCTGCATCAAGGAGATATCGTAGCCATCGAGCAACCAGTTTATCTGCTCGGAAGAGAGGGAGAGTAGCTCATCGGCAGACGATGGCCACTTGAATTTCTCCTCGGCCAGCGCCTTGTAATAGAGCACAAAGCCGTTGTCCTCCCACATCAGACACTTGATCTTGTTGCGGCGGCGATTGGTAAAGGCATAGAGGGCACCGGTGAACGGGTTGTGCCCCAGTTGCTGCTCGACCAGCGCCGCCAGGCCGTGGGCCTGTTTACGAAAATCGATAGGAGCCCGATAGAGGTAGATCTGCGGCATGGTCAGTGCCGGACGCAAGTAACGAGGGCGCATTACAACTGCCTCATGATAGCGCCGAGCAAATCGATATTGCCCGGATGTAACCCGGAGAGAGTGATCCCGTTGGGTAAGGTGAGCGTCAAGCCGACTTCGGTCCCGACAGGAGCAGGCATGGCTACTCTGACAAAGCCAGGAAGAGAGTCCGAGTCTACAGGCTGTTCGAGCTTTTTACGCCAGTAAGCAAACTGGTGATAGACCAGTGCCTGGCTTTTGCAAAAGGCGTGGCCGGAGAGGCCGGAGTCAAGCCAGGCAGTGATCTGCTGCTGCCAAAAATCAGCACGTTCTTGAGTGGTCATAGTGAAAATCCAGCGAAGAGGTAATGGATTTCAAGTGTGACGAGCTGATTTTGGGAAAAAAAGATGCCGATTCAAGGGCGCTTAC
>NZ_JBKISU010000066.1:0-2565 GCF_050266975.1 Aeromonas sobria | reverse complement strand
ATCTGCTGCTGCCAAAAATCAGCACGTTCTTGAGTGGTCATAGTGAAAATCCAGCGAAGAGGTAATGGATTTCAAGTGTGACGAGCTGATTTTGGGAAAAAAAGATGCCGATTCAAGGGCGCTTACGGAAAACTGGATGCAGGTTCCCTCAAGAACAAGGTGGCTGCCTCGATTGTTGCCATCTCATCCATTCATCTGCTGAAGGTGTTCATGAATACCGAGAACATCCCGAATGACAAAATAAAATGGTATCTGCTTATTCATGTCACCTTCGTCCTGTCAGCCTTTGCCATGGGCTATCTGGACAAGATCACCAAGGGAAAATGATGGCGACGCGCTCACGCCGTCGACAGTGGGGCTGAGCCTGTCTCCCCTCGCGAATGCAGCGCCCTTGAGGTCAATTGATGCGCATTGAAAAAGCCAGCCCGTTTTCACGGGCTGGCTTTTTTGCTGCCCCCTGCCGGGCAGGGGGTCAGTAGGGGCGGACTCAGCCGACCAGGCTGGCCCAGAGATCGTACTCGTCCGCCTCGTCGATGCGGACCTTGACCATGTCGCCGGGTTTGAGGCCGGTCTCGCCGTTCAGGTAGACAAGGCCGTCGATCTCGGGGGCGTCGGCGAAGGATCGGCCGGTGGCGCCCTCTTCGTCCACCTCGTCGATCATCACCGTCATCTCCTGGCCGACCTTGCGGGCCAGCTTGCGGATGGAGACCTGCTGCTGCAGCTCCATGAAGCGCACGAAGCGCTCTTCCTGGACGTCTTCCGGCACAGGATCCGGCAGCTCGTTGGCCTTGGCGCCTTCGACCGGGCTGTATTTGAAGCAGCCGACCCTGTCCAGTTCAGCCTTGTCGATGAAGTCCAGCAGCATCTGGAACTCTTCTTCGGTCTCGCCGGGGAAGCCGACGATGAAGGTGGAGCGCAGGGTGATCTCGGGGCAGATCTCGCGCCACTTCTGGATCCGCTCCAGGGTGCGCTCGACGGTGCCGGGGCGCTTCATCAATTTCAGGATGCGCGGACTGGCGTGCTGCAGCGGGATGTCGAGGTAAGGCAGTACCTTGCCGTCGCGCATCAGCGGGATGACGTCATCCACGTGGGGGTAGGGGTAGACGTAGTGCAGGCGCACCCAGATGTCGAGCTTGGCCAGCTCCTCGCACAGGGCCACCATGCTGGTCTTGACCGGCATGCCGTCGTAGAAACCGGTGCGGTGCTTGACGTCGACGCCGTAGGCGGAGGTGTCCTGGGAGATCACCAGGATCTCCTTCACGCCGGCCTCTTTCAGACGCTTGGCCTCGGCCAGCACCTCGCCGATGGGGCGGCTCACCAGATCCCCGCGCATGGAGGGGATGATGCAGAAGGTGCAGCGGTGGTTGCAGCCTTCGGAAATCTTGAGATAGGCGTAGTGGCGCGGGGTCAGCTTGACACCCTGGGCCGGCACCAGGCTGGTGAAGGGGTTGTGGGTGGGTTTTTCCACGTATTTGTGGACGTGGCCCAGCACCTCTTCATAGGCGTGGGGGCCGGTGATCTCGAGCACCTTGGGGTGGATCTCGCGGATCTGGTTCTCTTTGGCACCGAGGCAGCCGGTGACGATCACCTTGCCGTTTTCGGCCAGGGCCTCGCCGATGGCTTCCAGCGACTCCTGCACTGCGCTGTCGATGAAGCCGCAGGTGTTGACTACCACCAGCTCCGCATCGTCATAGCTGGGCACCACGTCGTACCCTTCGGTACGCAGCTGGGTCAGGATGCGCTCGGAATCGACCAGGTTTTTAGGGCATCCCAAGCTCACAAAACCAATCCTTGGGTGGTGAGACCTAATAATGCTGGAAGTCGCTTGTTGGACAGTGTGGTCGTCCGATGGCTGAACCCGCGTAGTTGCAGGTGTCAGGCTGTCTGAGCTAGGGTCAAAACGGTTGACGGTCATAGAGGATCGCTGGTCACTAATGCAAAAAAAGATGGCGGATTATACCTGATGAGCAGGAAAGAGGAAGAAGTGACATGTGCATTTTTTAACCTGCAATATTAGATTTCAATGCGCGATATTTTGTATCTTTTCCTGAGAGGTGATGACGATGCAATCATCAACGGCAGTGCCATCGGTCACGAGTTCTGCCTCGAATTCCTCAAGCCAGCGACCTGGTAAGCCTCTAAGGACGCCAACATGCGCGGGAGACCTATGCCAAACAGTCTGGCACTGCCGACCTGATTGCCACCGGCATCATGAATCGCAGCCTGCTGCTGATCATCACCTTGGTTGTGGCCAACTTTGGAGCCCTCTATTTGCTTGGCGATAGGGCCGAACTGGTCGCGCTGATCTCCAACCTCATTGGCGTGGTGATCGGCGCACTCCTGAACGAGCGCAACAGCGTGATCTCGTTTTTCTTTGGTGGCGTGAGCAATGACAAATAAGCTATTCATTACATGATACTGGTGGTGAAGGCTCCATTGTTAGGGAAGGTGCGAACAAGTCCCTGATATGAGATCATGTTTGTCATCTGGAGCCATGGAACAGGGTTCATCATGAGTCATCAACTTACCTTCGCCGACAGTGAATTCAGCAGTAAGCGCCGTCAG
>NZ_JBKISU010000065.1:0-3884 GCF_050266975.1 Aeromonas sobria | reverse complement strand
AGCTCGGTAGCTCGTCGGGCTCATAACCCGAAGGTCGTTGGTTCAAATCCAGCCCCCGCAACCACATACAGTCTTGCCGTTCATCCGTGAACAGGAAGGCGCACCCGGGATGGCAACTGCTCTGCCAGAACGGGACAATTCGGACGCGGGGTGGAGCAGCTCGGTAGCTCGTCGGGCTCATAACCCGAAGGTCGTTGGTTCAAATCCAGCCCCCGCAACCACTTTTTATTTCCCCTCGTTATCCTGTTTTCTCTCTCTGAACATGGCCGCCGATGCCGACCCCCATTGCCCAGGACCTGCGGCGACTTGCCCCATGGTCGGGCGCATCAAAGCCAACCCCTATGGCAGGGCGTCATGGCGATCCCTTTCCCTCGGTAGTATCATCTCGCCTTCCTGTTTTCTTCGCTGTGTATTCATGGATGAGGCTGCCCCATCATGCTCGATTTTTGCTACCAGGCCCCCAGGATAGAGAATGCTCCCCGGGATCTTGATCAGTTCATGGGGCTGAATGCCCCCCTCAAGTTGTTGATCTGCCATCAGAATCTAAAGGCAACCCTGCTCGCGCGACCCGAGCTGGCCCCGGCGGCCCTGCAGTCAGCTTTGGGACAGGAAGGGCCTTGTCTGTGCCCGATCATCGGATCGCCCGATGAGCAGGGGCTGCTGCTGCTGGTATTCAGCGATGCCCTGGGCGAAGGCCATGGGCGCTATCGCCGGATCCGGCAGTGGATTGCCCCCCTGGCGTCATACCAGAGCCGCGAGCTGGCCCTGTATCTGGAAGGGTTCGACGGCGACGAGACGGCCCGCCTCGGCGAGGCGCTGCTGGCCAGCCTGCTGGCCGCCAATGTCAGCCTGCCGAGCCAAAAACGCGAGGCCAAAGCGGTGTGCGCCTATGATCGGATCCTCAGCTCGCCCGCCTTTCCCCTGGATGTGACGCGCTTGTGCGCCGAGGCCGAGGGCAATGCCCTGGCTCGTCATCTCGGCGTCTTACCCGCCTCCGTGCTCGATGCCCCTGGTTATCGCCAGCGGGTGCGTGCGCTGGCCCGGCAAGAGGGGTGGCAGTGTCAGGAGTATGATGAGGCCGCATTGCAGGCGCTGGGGGCCGGGGCGTTTCTCGCGGTGAGCCGGGGATCCGAGGATGGCCAGGGCGCCATCGTCAAGCTGAGCTATGAACCCGCCGGCGCCGAGCGCACCCTGGCCTTGGTGGGCAAGGGGATCTGCCATGACTCGGGTGGCTACAACCTCAAGGTGGGGGGCTCCATGTATGGCATGCACCTGGACATGGGAGGCAGTGCGGTGGCCCTGGGCACCCTGCTTGCCATCAGCCGCGCCCGCCTGCCTGTCCGGGTTCACTGCTGGCTCGCCATCGCCGAGAACCACATAGGCCCCAGGGCCTATCGCCCCGGGGAGGTGGTCACCGCCTGCAACGGCACCACCATAGAGGTGGTGGACACGGACGCCGAGGGACGCATGGTGCTGGCGGATGCCCTGGCCCTGGCTGCCCGGGATCAACCATCCCTCATCGTCGATTACGCCACCCTGACCGGGGCCTGCAAGCGGGCGCTGGGCAGCGGTTACAGCGGCGCCTTCACCAATCAGCCTGCCTGGCTGCTCCCCCTCATCGCCCTGGGGCAGGAGAGCGGGGAGCGGGTCTGGCCCTTCCCCCATGACGAGGACTATGACGACAACCTGACGAGCGAGTGGGCGGATCTGCTGCAGTGTGCCCCCGGGGCCTCGCCGGATCACATAGACGCGACCCGCTTCCTCGGTCGCTTCGTGCCCGCCACTATTCCCTGGTTGCATCTGGACTTGTCCGGCTATCGCAACAAGGGGGGCAATGGGGTGGTGGGCAGCGAGGTGACGGGCTTCGGGGTACGTTTCACCCTGCATCTGCTGGCTCGTTGGCAGGCCGGCGAGCTGGATGCCTGACTGGATCCCGTCGCCCCCCTGACCGATAATGGCGCCCCGCCTGCGACACGGGCGGGGCCGCCTCGGGTTTTCCATGCAGTAAAGGAGTGATATGAAGACGCCACGCTATGACTGGGTCCTGTTTGACCTCGATGAGACCCTGGTTGATTTCCCGGTGGGCCGCGCCCTGGAGCAGACCCTGCAACTGCACGGCATAGTGGCCAGTGAGGAGCGGATGCAGGCGTATCAGGCCCTCAATCACAGGCTCTGGGTGCAGTACAACAGTGGCGAGATCGATGCCGAGCAGCTGCAACAGACCCGTTTCTCCCCCTTCACCCCCGCCGGGGTCAATCCCCTGGCCATGAATGACACCTTTCTCACCCGGATCATTGCCCTGAGCCAGCCGCTGGAGGGGGTGGTAGAGACCCTGCTGAGCCTGAAGGAGAGGGTGAGCATGGGGATCATCACCAATGGCTTCAGCCTGCCCCAGCGCGGTCGCCTGAACAAGCTGGGCTGGCACGACTGGTTCGAGCCGCTGATCATCTCGGACGAGGTCAGGGTCACCAAGCCGTCTGCCGCCATCTTCGAGCAGAGCCTGGCCCTGATGGGGTGCCCGGATCCTGCCCGGGTGCTGATGGTGGGGGACAACCCCAAGACGGATATTGCCGGTGCGGCCGCCGTGGGGCTGGCGACCTGCTGGTATAACCCCCATGGCCAGGAGGGGGAGTGCGCGCCGACCCATGAGATCCGCCACTTCCGCCACCTGGCCGAGATAGTGCTGGGGTAAGTCGGTCGCGCCCGGGCGTGACCACCACTGAGCAAGCAGGCAGCCTTCGGGCTGCCTGTTTTTTTGGGCCTGGCGCGGGCCGGTCCGCCCACGGGATCAGATTCGGGCACCGTTGTGATGAGGGCAGGGCCAGTCCGTGCTGGATAACCCGCTCCAGCAGGTCGACGCCCCGGGCCAGCACGGCTTCATCGAAGCTGAATGAGGGGGCGGTGCAGATGAGGGCTCCCTAGGGGGACAAGAGGAGGACCTATTGTGGATCTGGGGGAGGCTGCGTCAAGCCGTGAGCCCGGTGTGATGGGGCGCTTGACGGGGGCGGCCCCGCAAAAGAGAGAGAAAGAGTGGGTAAATGGGGGAGAAACCACAAACAAAAACACCAACGGCGAGAAAGTCGCAGTTGGTGTCGATAAAACAGTCGTTGTCTGGTCAGTCAGTGGGGCGACACGCGCCCCTCATGGCTCAAAACTGGGACAGTGAAGGCAGAGAAACTGCGACCAGAGTGAAAAACACGGTGAAGACGGCTGTAACTAAGAACTCAGTCATACTTTTTCTCCCTGGCTGACGGCTGATGGATACAAGATACCATACGAGGAGATTAAAACAATGGCATTCTTGTATTAAATGGCGTGTTTTTTGGTGATGGAGCATCAACGCTGCATTTTTCAATGCTGGTGAGTGAAATGCGAGCTGGCTGGCTTTGTCAAGTAGGTCGTTCGAGTGCTAATTAATTTAAATCATTTAAAATCAATATCTTGAGATTGGTTTGCGATCTGTTTACAGATAGGTTTTGAATGACGCCTTTTGCGTTTTTGCAGTTTTACTGGGCAAAAAGCGGGGCCGAACCCGACAAATCTTGTCATCGACACCGATTTTCGCGGTTCAGCCAGCACTAACCTCACTGAAAGCCACTATTTTACCCTTGTCTATTTTATCTGCGGCTCACCCCTTGCCCCCTGCTGGCCGGCATCAGTGGCGCGCGTCCTGGCGCGAGGCGAGCCCGCCAGAGGCGGAAGTGGCTGGGACGCCATTGGGAAGCAATAACGTGAAAGGGGAGGAAGAGGGGTTGCCGCCCTCAGAGATCCCCTCATTTTTAGAGACTCAAATAATTCCAAGTGTGCGGGTATATAAGCGGTGTTGCTTCAGGTAGTAGATAAATTTATCCATCAACAAGACCGCATTGGTTTCTTTCATTTTA
>NZ_JBKISU010000064.1:0-3936 GCF_050266975.1 Aeromonas sobria | reverse complement strand
GTCTGACGGCGCTTACTGCTGAATTCACTGTCGGCGAAGGTAAGTTGATGACTCATGATGAACCCTGTTCCATGGCTCCAGATGACAAACATGATCTCATATCAGGGACTTGTTCGCACCTTCCCTAACTGATACAGGCAAACGTCTGGCTGATAAATATAGGGTAGCGACTGACCTTATAGAGGAAGCGCAGGAAGAAGCGACTGAAAATGCGAATAATCTAAGTGGAAGACTAAAACTGGCTTTTCCAGCCACTATGGGACGTTTGTGGTTAGCACCGAAAATTCCGGAATTCATGGTGATGTATCCCAATCTAGAGCTAGATATTAGCTATAGTGATAATTATGTCGATCTTATTGAAGGTGGCTTTGATGCTGCCATTCGAATTGGGCATCTGACCGACAGTCGTCTCGTTGCACGTAAGCTGACCAGTCATAAACGAATTCTCGTTGCGTCACCTAAATATTTGCAACAGCATGGAACGCCTATAGAGCCAGACCAACTACTTGAGCACAACTGTATCGGTAACCCGAGTCTTCACTCCTACCCAATTTGGCGCCTTTCCGATGGACGGCAACTAGCTATGGTTCGTACCAACGGAACCTTAGTCACTAACGATAGTATCGCCATGCTAGAAGCAGCACGGGCTGGCATTGGAATACTTGGTGCCGGAGAATGGCTTGTTGCTCAAGACATACATACAGGGACCTTAGTACAACTGATGCCGCAATGGCATTTTGATAGTGATGGCGGCATCTATCTGGTTCGAGCGTCGCGTCACTATGTATCAGCTCGAACGGACGCATTTGGTGAATGGATTTCACAGCTATTTCAGCCAGTACCATGGAAATAGTTAGTGCTACTTTTAAGCCTGATTCGTGCAAATAATGCATGAGTATTGTGCAAATTTAAGATATTGCCTCCCACCGTGCATGTTGACACAATCATCTCCAGCAGAAAATACAGGAGATTTCAAAATGCCACACCTTTCACCAGCAATAAAAACAGGCTCGCTACTTTTCTTATCTGGTCAACTTGCGTTTGATAGCAACGGAAAAATCCAAGGGGATATTGAAGAGCAGACAGCTTTAATTCTTGCTCATCAGTTTAAGGTTTTGGCTGAATATAAGTTGGGGCCAGAAAACGTCGTAAAAGCCGGTGTATGGATTACCGAACGCAATAATTTTCAGAAATTTGATGCCGCGTTTTCCCGCGCATTTGGTGATCATTTTCCTACTCGTTCAACCGTTATCTCACAACTGGCTCTTGAAGATGCTTTGGTTGAAATAGACTTAGTGGCCTCCTTTGAACCGCTTAACCGTTGATATATTGTCATATCTTTGTAATTCCTTATTTTCGGAGAAAAACATTATGAATATTCAGCGCATCGCTGCATTCTCAAACGGTTCAGAAGGGGGAAATCCCGCTGGCGTTGTTCTATGTGAATTGATGCCTGACACCAAAACGATGCAAACATTGGCAGCAGATATTGGTTATTCAGAAACAGTATTTGCAGCACCTAACGATACAGGTTGGCGAGTTCGGTATTTTTCACCAGAAGTAGAAGTAGACTTTTGCGGTCATGCAACCATTGCGCTCGGCTCCGCTCTTGCGCGAGATTTTGGGCCTGGAACCTTTCACTTAACACTCAATCACGCGCAAATCAGCGTCGAAGGCTACTTCTCTGAGCAGGACTGGGGGGCTTCATTTATCTCTCCACCTACTCATAGCCGCCCAATTAGTAAGGAATTACTCGCTGAAGCCCTCGCTTTATTTGGCCTCAGTGAGGCGAACCTTGATCTACGAATTCCGCCTGCGATAGCTCATGGCGGTGGAGATCACTTGATCCTTGCCTTAAAAGACAGACAAACATTGCAAGCGATGCAGTATAACCAAGAAGACGGTCGTCATTTATCTCTTCGAGAAAAGTTGGTGACATTCAACCTGATTTACGCTGAGCAGAATCAACTATTCCACTCACGAAATCCGTTTCCTGTAGGAGGAGTATTTGAAGACCCTGCAACTGGAGCGGCGGCAGCAGCACTTTCTGGATATCTCCGAGATATCACTTGGCCACATCAGGGATCTATCGTGATTTATCAAGGGGAAGATATGGGTATGCCTTCATGCTTAACCGCTGAGATCTCACCTCAAATTGGCTCTGGGATCAAAGTGTTAGGCAGTGCACGATTGCTTAGCTGATCAAATAATATTCACTACTGATTGAGAAGACTGGTATGCCAATATCACCAGAGAAAAAACTTGAATCACTTAATATTATTTTACCCTCAGCTCCTAAACCGGCAGGTCAATATCAACCTGCTCGTTTAGTTGGAAATATGCTTTATCTATCTGGGCAAGGACCAAGAAGTGAAAATGGGCAATTTATAACAGGAACTTTGGGTAACGATCTTACCGTACAGGAAGGTTATTTGGCTGGGCGTAATGTGGGGTTACAAATACTAGCCGTTGCTAAAGATGCATTAGGTTATTTATCACGTATTGATTCGGTCGTTAAATTATTTGGTATGGTCAATGCCAGCGATAGCTTCATTGACCATGCCAAAGTTGTAAACGGTTGTTCTGACTTACTGGTCGAAGTTTTAGGCGAGAGGGGCTATCACACCCGCTCTGTTATGGGTGCGAATTCACTGCCTTTTAATATGATTCTTCAAGTAGATGCCATCTTCTCAATTAAATAAATACACAACTTTAATAGACCTCTACTTTAAGGCTAAAGGTATCTTTCAGGAATCCAGCATGTCATTCATTGAAATTATTTTGTCTTCAGGTCGGTTCTCTGTTGATATCGCGCTCTATACGCTTCTCCCTGTCATGATAGTCATGCTGTGTATCATGAAAGTACTGGAAAAAAGGGGGTAATGGATATCATCGTTAAGAAGCTGACTCCAATTTTTAAGCCATTTGGCTTAATGGGAATGAGCACCTTCGCCTTACTTCAGATGAACTTTATCAGTTTCGCGGCTCCACTTGCTACGTTGTCTATTATGCAAAGTAGAGGTGTATCAGACCGGCACTTAGCCGCAACCTTGGCGATGCTATTAGCAATGGCGCAAGGCAATATTCTCTATCCAATGATCCCTTTAGGCCTCAACTGGATGGCGGTAATTGTCATTTCTATCATCGGTGGATTATGTGCATCTTCATTGACTTGGTATTTCTCAGGGCAAAATTTATCAGATAAAGACAGCCATTCTTCAGACCAAGAATCAAATGACAATTCGTCCCATAGTAGTTTAATAAAGGTGATTAATGATGCCGGCATTGACTCAATTCGATTAGCTGTAGGTGCTATTCCAATGCTAACTTTGTCAATTACTATTGTCGGCATTCTCAAAGTCGCTGGAGCCGTTACAGCTCTAGAGCATACATTATTGCCTCTGTTGAACGCCGTCGATATATCTTCCATGTTTGTTATGCCCACTCTGGAAAAATACCTAGGTGGAGGGACTGCTTATTTAGGTGTTGCGACAGATTTGATTCAACAAGGCAATATGTCCGCTACGCAGGTAAATACCTCCGCCGGATTTCTGGTTAATACATTCGACTTGCCAGGTGTAGGTATATTCTTGGGTTTGAGTTATCGTTTTGTACGACTATTTAAATATGCAATGCCAGGGATATTATTAGGAATCTTGGTGAGAGCATTACTGCACTTATTTATTTTCAACAGATAAAAACAATCTCTTATAGCATTACGCGACATCGATTGCCTGTGATTAACTCATCTTCATACAACTTTCTTTTTGCGGTATCGAACAATGAGTTTTGATCTTCTCCACTGCCAGGGTAATCCCCCCGAAAACCTGGGGTGCTCATAAGTAGAATTTTCTCGTATCTTGAACGCAGGAGGTTCTACATGAAAACATCACGCTTTAGCGATGCCCAAATCATCGCCATCCTCAAACAGGCCGA
>NZ_JBKISU010000063.1:0-6039 GCF_050266975.1 Aeromonas sobria | reverse complement strand
TGATGTCTTTTGCCAGCTCAGCGGCCAGTGCTTTGAGTTTGTCTTGGTCCATTTGCTTACCCACGAAGGTATCCTTTTGAAAAAGTTACTTATTCGTGGGCGGTTACACAATTGGATTTACAGGCTCTGAAGAAGTTGTGCAGCTTTTATCAAACGGCTTTCTGCCTTCGTTACTTACGGGAACTAATAGCGGACAGAAAATCAGCATTTTGAGAATACAGCCTAGTAAAAATGACTGTGACCTTGCAGACCAGACTTCACTACAGATCACAGATCTTCTACAACACTCATCTTCCATTCATTCTTTAGATACTACACCCACCCACTTCGCAACTTTGGCCTTTAGTTATCACTACTTCATTCTGCTTGTCAGCCCATGCCTGCTGTAATACGCCCAGAAAGCTACTTGCAGGCTGGGCGCCACTGAGAGAATACCTGTTGTTGAGCAAGAAAAGCGGTACGCCGCTTGCACCAATGGCGCGAGCGTTGTTTTCATCTGAAATGATGGCGTCCCTCAGTGTTCTACTATTGAGCGCATTTTCGGCATCTGTAGGGCTAACACCCACTTCTGTGGAGATTGCAACCAACTCCTTATGGTCAAAAATAGATCGCCCTTCAGTGATGCTTGCCATGAACAATCGCTCAGCTAGTTTTTCTCCTAAACCTACCTGATCGGCCATCTTTACCATGGCATGTGCATCCTTGGTATCACCAAACAGCATTGTGTCAAAGTTATACAAAAGCCCTTCTGACTCACCAGCAATTTTTATCTGCTTCATCATTAGTTCGGCACCTTGTTCTGTACCAAATTTTTTATACATTGCAGCCTTAAAAGGTGCTGGCGCAAATTCACTTGCTATACGATAGCTGTGGTGGCGAATCAACACATTATCCTTATTTTCAAAAACGTCTAATGCTTTTTCGAACCGTTTCTTTGCTATCCAGCACCATGGACAGACAAAATCGGACCAAATATCAATGGTTATTTGTGGGGAGAGTATATTCATAACTACCTCAAAAAATTTAACTAAATATTGATTGGGATGATATAAATTAAAGCCCGGTAACATAGGATATTATCCAGGCTATATAGCCGTTGGTTTATTCTAGTTGATAAGCTGGATAATCAGTATATCCCTTCTCTGGAGAGCTACTGATGCCGTAATAGGTTGTACGATCGCTTTCCGCCAGTGGCCAATCATTTTGCATGCGCTCAACCAAATCAGGGTTGGCAATGTAGGGAACACCAAAAGCCACCAGATCCACTTCACCTTTTTCCAACGCTTCTTCGGCAATGCTTCGATTGAAGCCGCCGGCAGCGATAATCGTACCGTCAAAAACGTTGCGGAATGAACTCTTGAAGCTATCAGCCTCTTTCGGGGCCGCATTGTAGTTCGGTTGATAGTACAAATGTACATAAGCAAGTTTACGTTGACCGAGGGCTGACGCGATGCTGGCCCAAGTTTCCTCTTCATTATCATACGGTGCTAGGTCGTAAATACGGCCGAATGGTGAAAGGCGAACTGCCACTTTGTCCTCACCAATAGCCATTGAGATAGCATCGATAGTTTCCATCAGGAAACGCTGACGGTTTTCAACAGTTCCACCGTATCGATCTGTTCTGGTGTTCAGTTGGCTACTTAAGAATTGATCAAAGATAAATCCATTGGCCGCCATGACTTCGACACCATCAAAACCAGCCTCTATTGCCAGCAGCGCAGATTTCACAAAATCCTCTGTAATGCGACCGACCTCTTCCGTCTCCAGTGCTCGCGGCTCACTGGGGGTAACCGCGCCCGGCTCGCCAGACTCCGTAAATGCAAACACGGTTGTATTGGTCGCAGGTATTGTTCCTGACGAGACAGGAGCCTGATTACCAGGCAGCAGAGATACATGCGACATGCGACCTACATGCCAGAGCTGCGCAAAAATACGACCACCTTTCGCATGGACAGCATCAGTAACCTTCCGCCAGCCTTGCATCTGTGCCTCATTATACAAGCCTGGTGTATACAAATAGCCGCGGCCCTCTTCAGACACAGGAAGACCTTCCGTGATCAGAAGGCCAGCAGATGCCCGTTGGGCGTAATAAAGAGCAACCAGCTCATCAGCAACATCATTAAGTGTCCTGGTTCGAGTCATTGGAGCCATTACAACACGGTTTTTTAAATGGATACTCGCCATATTGTAGGGAGTGAATAACTTACTCATCGAATACCTCACTAAAGGTTAAATAAAAAATATCAGGATGGCCTGACAAACCAGGCATATCACTCAAGCCCTGCGGCCACTAGTTAGATTCTCGCCAGCAGGAGGCATGCAACTATCTAGTTTGTTGCCGCTGTTGCAAGGAAGATGATACTGTGACAGTTTATCAACCTACCACTAGGTAGGCAATGGTGTTGTTGCAATTTTTTCAACGCCCATCAATGAGCCTTAATTGAGTTCATCTTCCTGTGCAGGAGGAATGTCTGCCTGCTCTATATGAGATGCGCTTGATGCCAAAACCCACAAATGAGGTACCGAAAAATGCATGAGTTGTTCATCTGCAACGAAAATAACTTCCACCAAATTGAGCGCACCAAGGGGTTGGCTGTTGTGCGCTTTTTTGCGTCCTGGTGCCCACCTTGCCGCGATAGTGAAGCGCTCTTTAATGAGTTTGCTGAGCAGCTGGAACACTCTGTGATTGTTGGGAGTGTGAACATTGATCAGTCTCCTGTTTTGACCACCCGCTATGAAATCTGGGGGTTACCCTCAGTGCTGATGTTCAAAGATGGACAGCTGATCAAACGCATCGTCGGGGGGAAATCGTCAGAACATTACCATCACGCACTGACAGAGGTGAAGGACGCCACACTCCGAGGCTCTGAACCAGGGGGGGTGTGACTAAAAACGGTAGAAAAGAACGGCTGCATAGGCATGGTATGCCAGTCAACATGGGTCGATAACAATAAAAACCAGCAGAAACTTGACAAGAAGAACAGACACACATAACCTTAACCTACTAGTTGGTAGGTTGGTTTAATCCTAAATTCTCAGCAGGTGAGACTATGCAGAATAGACAATTTGAAGGTCAGAAGATCTTGGTTATTGGCGGCACAAGCGGCATAGGGTTTGAAACAGCGCTAATAGTCGCCGAGCAAGGCGGAACTGTAGTTATTGTCGGAAGCCGGGCAGAGAAAGCTGAGGAAGCACGTAAACAACTTGCTACTGTAAGCGGTGACGAAAAAGTCTTTGCGTTAACTGCAAACTTATCAAATTTTGACAGTGTGCAGTATCTGATTAGCCAGTTAGCGCTTGAGCACAAAGATATCGATATGTTGGTAAATTCCGCAGGAATTTATTACCCCAAGGGATTCTTGGAACATACTCTCGATGACTATAACAATTTTCTCGATCTAAACCGCGCATTCTTCTTTATTACGCAGCAGATTGCAGCGTCACTCATAGCTCAGAATAAAACCGGTTCGATCGTCAATGTAACAGCCGTTGCTGCCCGCCAAGCGATTGAAACTGTTACGGCCTCTGCCTATTCAATGGCGAAAACCGGGTTGGATACGATGACTCGGCATGCTGCTGCTGAACTGGCAAGATACGGCATTCGTGTAAATGCAGTCAGCCCAGCCATTGTGGAAACTCGTATTTTTGAACGCTTCATTCCGAGTGAAGAACTAAATAGTGCCCTACAGGATTTCAGTAATTTCCATCCACTAGGCCGAAATGGCACTCCACGTGATGTTGCGGAGACTATTATATTTCTTCTCTCAGATAAGGCATCTTGGGTGACCGGGGCGATCTGGGATGTTGATGGTGGTGTCATGGCTGCACGTAAGCTTGGAAAATAAAATTCAACAAACTAAAAAGGTACAAAAAATGATCAATGAATGGAGCAATAGACTGTCCGATCTTATCAAGAGCGTGGGTAATCTTGCCAAAGCAAATCAACCTGTGGCTCATGCATTTCATAACCTGGAAGCCGCAACAAGGGCTGGTAATGTACTGGATCCGAAAACTCATGAACTCATTGCATTAGCCGTTGCGGTAACCACTCGATGCGATGGTTGTATCGCAGCTCATGCTGCGGCGGCCAAAAAAGTTGGCGCAACGAAAGAAGAGGTTGCAGCTGCTTTGGGAACTGCAATCGCTCTAAATGCTGGTGCAGCATATGTCTACTCGGCCCGAACTTTAGACGCCTACGATGGAGTATGAGCTCATAGAGTCACTATACACTAACTACTGAAATTAATGTTCCCGATTATTTTGTTAATCGAATAATAGGGGAAGTCACATACAGGAATATTATTATGAAAAACATCGTTAATGGCATTGACATGACCGAATTCCAGCAATTCGCTGAGGGTGTAAGTCAAGATCCCAGCATATCGAAAGCGCGCTTCAATGTGGAAACTCGTTGGGCCGGTCAAACACGCTCTGTGTCTACGATAAAATCCTATGAACTGCGTGGTAAGAACTATGAGCGTAATTTCCATATCGCAGCAGATGAGCCAACGGAAATATTGGGAACCAATACAGCTCCCAATCCCCAGGAACTACTGATGGCTGCCCTCAATGCCTGCATGACGGTTGGCTACGTTGCCATAGCGGCAACCAAAGGGGTCACTATCAACTCGCTGAAAATTGACACAACAGGAGAGCTTGACCTGCGCGGCTTCCTGGGATTGGATGAAGCTGTCAATCCAGGTTATGACGAGGTGCAATATAGTGTTTACATCGACTCTGATGGAACTGATGCGCAGTTAGAAGAGATCCACAACGCCGTGCTTCAAACATCGCCTAACTATGCCAACTTCTCACGAGCCATTCGCATGGTACCCAAACTGGTCATTGCAGAGAAGTAATGCAATGAAGAGAGCATGCAGTTTGCTACGTCGAGATTTACCTCTAATCCGTGATGTTATAGCATGCTCTCTCCATGTCCTCACGCAGGTAGTACACCATATGTCTATTGATACAAGAGAATCATTAATTAAATCTGCTGAGTATATGTTGCGTTCCAGAGGCTATGCAGCATTTAGTTATGCTGACCTAGAAAAAGTAGTAGGGATAAGAAAAGCAAGTATACATCACCATTTCCCTAAGAAAGAAGACCTTGGTGTGGTAATTATCGAGTCTTATATTGAGCGCTCCGTTCTCGATTTCGATAGAATTGAACACGATTTTCCAAATGCATTTGGTCGGCTATGTGCATTCGCCTCTTTGTTCAGAGCCGCAATGGCTGATGGAATGTTACCTTTATGTGGTGCACTTGCAGCAGAAATGGCGGCATTGCCTGAAAAATTACAAGCACTAACTCGTAAGTATTTTGACATTCAATTGCAATGGCTTGAAAAAATAATAACTATGGGCATCTCCAGCGGTGAGTTTTCTCCTGATGGAAATTCACGGCAGATAGCTTTTCAGATTTTAAGCCTGATGGAAGGTAGTAGTTTTGTCAGGTGGGCTATGGATGATGGCTTTGAACTTGATCCAAGTGTGATTGGCCGTATTGTCGCAGCCAGAATTTAGTTAGGCTGGCACGGTCTCCATTCATATACCCCTTTTTTACGGACAAATAAAACTCATATAATAGTAGGGTATTTCCCACCCTGCTCTATTATTTATTACACCAGCCAAGTAGAGGAGGACTATCCAACATAGCCAAGATGTCTTAACACTAAGTTTTTATGCGCGGAGTAATCCGCGCTTTTTTATAGATACGGCAGTGCCATGGTGCTGACGGCGCTGGCAGGCTTTGCCGCCACTGCCCAGGCCGCCGATCACAGACAAAATCCGTTTACCCTGGCCTATGGAAGGTGCGAATAAGCGGGGAAATTCTTCTCGGCTGACTCAGTCATTTCATTTCTTCATGTTTGAGCCGTTTTTTCTCCCGTAAATGCCTTGAATCAGCCTATTTAGACCGTTTCTTCGCCATTTAAGGCGTTATTCCCAGTTTTTAGTGAGATCTCTCCCACTGACGTATCATTTGGTCCGCCCGAAACAGGTTGGCCAGCGTGAATAACATCGCCAGTTGGTTATCGT
>NZ_JBKISU010000062.1:0-6939 GCF_050266975.1 Aeromonas sobria | reverse complement strand
CAAGGATGCGGCTTCCAGTTTGAATTCAGCAGTAAATGAGCGACGTAATCTGGTCATTGAACACCTCAGGTCTGGGTGGCGACTGTACCACCTAAAATGGTGTCCGGGATGATTAGACCACTACATAGTGCCATTTGCCAGGGTAAGACTCTTTCCCTGAGAGCTATTGATGGTGAGCTGATTGTTGGCAGGATTGTTGTTATATGAACCACTGACGGAGAAACCAAGACCGGCAGATTGTGCCGCCATGTTGATCCGATGGACGACCTCCGCCATCAACCAACTGTTCTCCGACGTCGGGTTCACAGGATCCCAGCCCGTCATATCGATGCCAGTTGTCAAATCCACTGTCTGTCCTTCGATATCGATATAGGAAGGAAGAGTGGACAGATCGATTGACGACCTTACCGAAAATGGATGCTGCACAGCCTCTACCGGGCCCTGATTATTGGGAAAGCTGGTGCTATTGATGTCGGAGACAAAGGCTTCCTGCGTTGAATAGTTCTTGTCAAACGTCACGCCATTGAGCGTGATAGGTTGTGCCCCAAGTTGTAAACCATCAATGCTGTGAGCGCCGGGTTTGCTGCTGACTGGGCTGCGGGACTGCCAGACCACTTCGCCCAGATTTTTGGTCTGCGCATTCATATCCGTGATGACCATGTTTTGGCCAGCATAAGCCCCGATGGAAAATATCCCTTTATATGTCCCGGCCAATAGACTCTGTCCGGCAAAGGTCGTTTTGGTCGCGATGCGATCCATTTCCAGGCGCATCTGCTGAAATTCAGCATTGAGTGCGGCGCGGTCATCCGCCGAGTTGATGCCACTGCCAGCTTGCAGAGCAAGTGTCCGCATACGCTGCATGAGATTCATCGATTCATCCATCGCCCCATCGGCCACATTGATGACGGAGATGGCATCGTTGACATTGCGAATAGCCCCATTGGTGCCATTGATTTCGCTTGTCAGACGATTGCTGATCTGAAGTCCCGCCGCATCATCCGCTGCACTGTTGATACGCAGACCCGAGGATAAACGCTTGAATACAGAGTCAAAAGTACCCGATACACCATTGAGATTGCGCTGTGCCGTCATCGCAGAAACATTGGTACGAACAGAGAGTGACATGATATGCCCACCGTAGAAGATAAGATTCAATTTGGTCTTCAATTACTATCGACATCACCATATGAATCTTTATGAAAAACTGACTGACAAGATGAAAAATGTTAAAAAAGCCAGCGCTCCCAAGCACATGACACTCTGAGGCGAGATGAAAGGGACTCATGACTGGCATTACCACCCTTGCTGGCGCCTT
Source organism: Aeromonas sobria (assembly GCF_050266975.1). GTDB lineage: Bacteria > Pseudomonadota > Gammaproteobacteria > Enterobacterales > Aeromonadaceae > Aeromonas > Aeromonas sobria_B. The sequence continues at coordinate 5,624 of NZ_JBKISU010000062.1, read as the reverse complement.
GAAAGATTCCTCACGCATGCTCTTGGCTATTGACCACCTGCAACACCCGATCGTTAACCCTGCAAGCAAACTCTGGCTTAGCAAGGCCGTTGCACATAGAATGTGGCCCCTTTTCTTTCGACCATCTGGCAACTCCCATGAGCGCTTCCATCTATCTCGTCAAAGGCCGCGAAAAATCCCTGCTGCGCCGTCACCCCTGGATCTTCTCCAAGGGGATCGACAAGGTGCAGGGCCACCCCATCGATGGCGATACCGTCGAGATCTACTCAAACGATGGCAAGTGGCTCGCCCGCGGCGCCTGGTCCGGCAGCTCCCAGATCCGTGCCCGGGTCTGGACCTTCGACAAGGACGAGACCATCGATCTCGACTTCTTTATCCGCCGCCTCAAGTATGCCCAGGAGTCACGGGATCCCCTGATCAAGCGTCAGGGTCTCACCGGCTATCGCCTGTGCGCCGCCGAGTCCGACGGCCTGCCGGGCCTGACCATAGACCGTTACGCCAACTTCCTGGTGTGCCAAATTCTGTCTGCCGGCGCCGAGTTCCAGCGCGACCTCATCACCCAGGCCCTGCGCACCCTCTACCCCGAGTGCAGCATCTATGAGCGCTCCGACGTGGCGGTGCGCAAGAAGGAGGGGCTCAAAGAGCGCACCGGCGTCATCCATGGCGAGACCCCAAGCGAGCCTGTGGTGATCGAGGAGAACGGCGGCGTCAAGATCCTGGTGGACATCCGCAACGGCCACAAGACTGGCTTCTATCTGGATCAGCGGGACAACCGCCAGGCCGCCGCCAAGTACACAGAAGGCAAGCGGGTGCTCAACTGCTTCTGCTACACCGGCGGCTTTGGCGTCTATGCCCTCAAGGGCGGCGCCCGTGAGGTGGTCAACGTCGATCTCTCCCAGAATGCCCTGGACATCGCCCGCCAGAACGCCGAGCTCAATGGTCTGGATACCAGCACCACCCAGTTCGTGCGCCACGACGTGTTCAAGCTGCTGCGGGAATACCGGGAGAAGGGCGAGAAGTTCGATGTCATCGTGCTGGATCCGCCCAAGTTTGCCGAGAGCAAGGCCCAGCTGCTGGGGGCCTGCCGCGGCTACAAGGACATCAACATGCTGGCGTTCCAGCTGCTGGCGCCGGGTGGCGTGCTGCTCACCTACTCCTGCTCCGGCCTGATGGAGCAGAGCCTGTTCCAGAAGATAGTGGCCGATGCGGCGCTGGACGCCGGCCGCGATGCCCAGATCCTGGAGCTCTTGTCCCAGGCCTCCGATCACCCCATCGGCACCGCCTATCCGGAAGGCTTCTACTTGAAGGGGCTGGTGGTGCGCGCCCGCTGATCGGGCTCTGCCATGCTGATCACCCAGGCCCGCTTTGCGGGCCTGTTACTTATGGTGCGCGGCCTGACCCTCTTCCCCCTAGCTCTCCCGGCTGCGCCCTCAATCACGGGCCGGCGCCCCCAGGGGGAAGTAGTGGCGGTAGGGGCGCGCCTCATCCACCACCCGCACGACGGCGGGATGCGCCAGCAGACGGGCGCGATAGGCCCGCAGCCCCGTGAGGGCGGACGGGATCTCGTGCACCCAGTCGGCATAGAAGAGCGCGGGGGCGGCGGCGCAATCGGCCAGGGTGAACGCCTCTCCCGCCCCCCAGGTGCGTCCGGCGAGACGCTGGTCCAGCCAGGGATAGATCTTGTCCAGCAGCTCCCGGGCCTGGGCGACCCCGTAGCTGTCGTGCGCCCCCGCCGGGCGCATCCTGTCGTGGACCACCTTCTGCATGGGCGTCATCACATAGTTGTCGAACAGGCGATCGAGCATGTGAACCTCGATCCCCGCCTCCCCCGCAGGCACCAGACAACGGGGGCCGGGATGGGCACATTGGAGATATTCGATGATGGTGCTGCTCTCAAACAGGACTCGCCCCTGCTCCACCAGCACGGGGAAGCGTTTGAGGGGCCAGAGGCTGGCCAGCTCCGCCTTCACCGCCGCCGCCTCCAGGTTGAGGTAGTCGAACGAGATCTCATTCTGATAGAGGGCGATCAGCACCTTCTGGCTGTAGGACGAAAAGGGATGGGCATAGAGTTTCATCGGGTGGGCTCCTTGTGATCAGATGGGCGATATCCCTAGTCTAGATCCCCGCACCGCCCCCCGATCTTGACTGAGCATGGGGGCATAAGGGACCTGGCGCTTCGCCGATCACTCCCTCGCCGAGCCCCTGCCGCTTGCGCCTCCGGCGGGCCATGGCCCATGGCTGGCGGTGCCACACAAGGGCACAGGGCCTCCCCCGGGTCGGTCAGTTCCCTGCCATGGGTGTGAATTCCTGTTCGAACCCCCTATCACCTTTGTGGCATAATGCCCCGTCCTGTGGCCCTTGACGGGGCTCGCGGCAGCGCAGCTCGCCCTCCCCGTCCTGCTTGGCAGCCCTCCCATGACTGCCTGACATCCCTGCCTGCGTTGGCGGGTGAGGCCACCCGTTTTTGCGGTATCTTGTCTGCCTGTCCAGGCGACAGATCGCCGCCATTGACCAAGCTGGCTCCACAGAGCCGCTGCACTGTTTGCACAAGCAAGGGGTAATCATGTCTTCCATTCGTCTGACCCAGTACAGCCACGGCGCGGGCTGCGGCTGCAAAATCTCCCCCAAGGTGCTCGACACCATTTTGAAGAGCCAGATCCCCGGCTTTGACGACCCGACCCTGGTGGTCGGCAACAGCAGCAAGGATGACGCCGCCGTGGTGGACATCGGCAACGGTCAGGGCATCGTCTCCACCACCGACTTCTTCATGCCCATCGTCGACGACCCGTTTACCTTCGGCCGCATCGCCGCCACCAACGCCATCAGTGACATCTACGCCATGGGCGGCAAGCCCATCGTCGCCATCGCCATCCTCGGCTGGCCCATCAATACCCTGCCCGCCGAAGTGGCCCAGCAGGTGATCGATGGCGGTCGTCAGGTGTGTCACGAGGCGGGCATCTCGCTGGCCGGTGGCCACAGCATCGATGCCCCCGAGCCCATCTTCGGCCTGGCGGTGACCGGCATAGTGCCGCTGGGTGCCATCAAGCAGAATGACACAGCCAAGGTGGGTGACCTGCTCTATCTCACCAAGCCCCTGGGCATCGGCATCCTCACCACGGCCCAGAAGAAGGGCAAGCTCAAGCCCGAGCACGAGCAGCTGGCCCCCGACGCCATGTGCACCCTCAACAAGATTGGCCAGCAGTTTGCGGCCCTGCCCGGTGTGCACGCCATGACGGACGTGACCGGTTTTGGCCTCGCCGGCCACCTGCTGGAGATGTGCGAAGGCTCCAAGGTGCGTGCCCGCCTCGACTTCCAGGCGCTGCCGCTGCTGGACGAGGTGGATCACTACCTGTCAGAGGGCTGCGTGCCGGGCGGCACCCTGCGCAACTTCGACTCCTACGGCGCCAAACTGACCGGTCAGCAGCTCGATGCCATGGATGACCGCACCCGCAACATACTGTGCGACCCCCAGACCAGCGGCGGCCTGCTGGTGGCCGTCGGCAAGGAGAGCGAAGCCGAGCTGCTTGCCATCGCCCGCGACGCCGGGCTCTCGCTCTCCCCCATCGGCGAGCTCCTGCCCCTCGAGGGCAACCGTTTCATCGAGGTCGTCCAATGAGTGACTTGCCGCTCGCCACGGATCTTGCCAGCATCTTCCTCGAAGATGTGCCCCTCATCGATCTGCGAGCACCCATCGAATTCAAGGAAGGGGCCTTTCCCACCGCCACCAGCCTGCCGCTGATGACGGATGAAGAACGTGCCCGGGTGGGTACCTGCTACAAGCAGCGGGGCCAGGCGGCGGCCATTGAGCTCGGCCACCAACTGGTGGGGGGCGCCGTGCGCGCCGCCCGGCTCGAAGGCTGGCTGGCGCAGTTGCGCCAGCAGCCCGATGCCCTGCTCTACTGCTTTCGCGGCGGCCTGCGCTCGCAAACCGTGCAGCAGTGGCTCCATGAGGCCGGGGTCACCCGACCCCGGGTGGCCGGCGGCTACAAGGAGCTGCGCCGCTTTCTCATCGACACCCAGGACCAGGCCAGCGCCCAGTGCCGCTGGAGCGTGCTGACCGGCATGACCGGCTCCGGCAAGACCCATATGCTGGGCCACATTGCCCAAGCGGTGGATCTGGAAGGGCATGCCCACCACAGGGGCTCGTCGTTCGGCCAGCTGCCCGGCGGCCAGCCCAGCAACATCAACTTCGAAAACAGCCTGGCCATCGAGCTGCTAAAACGCCGCCACCGGGGCGAACAGGCCTTCGTGGTGGAGGACGAGAGTCGCCTCATCGGTCGCTGCTGCCTGCCCCTCTCCCTCTACGAGACCATGGGCCAGGCCCCCCTGGTGGTGGTGGAGGTGTCCCAGCACGACCGTGCCGAGCAGATCCGCGCAGACTATGTGCATGATCTCTGGCTGCGCTATCAGGCCATGTTCGGCAGCGAGGCGGGCTGGCCGCTGTTTGCCGCCTACCTCACCGACGCCCTGGCCCGGCTCAAGCGCCGCCTCGGGGATCAAGCCCACCGCGAGCTGGATGCCCTGATGCAGGCCGCGCTCAAGGAGCAGGCTCTAAACGGTTCGACCGAGCTGCATCTGGCCTGGATCCGCCTGCTGCTGACCCGCTACTACGATCCCATGTATCTCTATCAGCTGGGCAACAAGCGCGAGCGCATCGTGTTTCGGGGCGACAAGCAAGCCTGTCTCGACTACTTCGCCGAGCAACACACGGCGCAGCAGGCCGGCTGAGCGGCCCCGTCAATCAAGAGGACTCCCTATGTTGAAATTCGAGGTGATCCCGGTCACCCCTTTCGCCCAGAACTGCTCCCTCATCTGGTGTGACGAGACCCGCCAGGCGGCGCTGATCGACCCCGGTGGCGAGGCGGACAGGCTGCTGGCCGCCATCGCCGAGCGGAGGCTGACCCTGACCCATATCCTGCTGACCCACGGCCATCTGGATCACGTGGGGGCCGCGGCCGAGCTGCGGGAACGAACCGGTGTCCCCATCACGGGCCCCCATAAGGAGGACGCCTTCTGGCTCGACATGCTGCCCCAGCAGAGCCAGATGTTCGGCTTCCCCCACACCCCCGCCTTCGCCCCGGATGGCTGGCTTGCCCAGGGTGACAAGGTGCAGCTGGGCCAGTGCGAGCTGGATGTCTATTTCTGCCCGGGCCACACCCCGGGGCATGTGGTGCTGGTCAGCCATGAGGCCGGACTCGCCTGGGTGGGGGACGTGTTGTTCGCCGGCAGCATAGGCCGCACCGATTTTCCTCGCGGCGACCATGCCACCCTGATCAAGTCGATCACCGAGACCCTGCTGCCGCTCGGAGACGACATCGTCTTCATCCCGGGCCACGGCCCCAGCTCCACCCTGGGACGCGAGAAGGCGAGCAACCCTTATCTGACCCAGCCCATCTGGTAACGACGGGGGGCGACGGGCAAACGGAGAGGGCGATCCCTGATCGCCCTCTCTGTCTGCCCCCATTCACCGAATGCCAGACAGCAAAAAGCCACTCCAAGTGAAGTGAACCCCGAAAGTTGGACACCCAACGAGTAGGGGTTCTTCGTTTCTATGGGAAAGCAAAAATACTCGACCGACTTCAAACGTCAGGTCGTTCTTCACTATCTCAACGGTCATGACGGTG
>NZ_JBKISU010000061.1:0-7354 GCF_050266975.1 Aeromonas sobria | reverse complement strand
ACATCCACTACTACAACCACGAGCGGATCAAAGCAAAACTAAACGGCCTGAGCCCGGTACAGTACCGAACTCAGGCCATGTCATCCGCCAACTAATGTGTCCAATAAATGGGGTTCACTTCACAAGGAGTGGCTTTTTTCAACCGGATGGTCCGCGATTAGACGCGAACGAAGTCCAGGTGAACCAGCTTCGGCTTAACCGGGTGACGCTGGATAGCCTTCACTTTTACGTTGACTTCTTCACCGTTGATGACCAGGGTCAGCACGGACTCGTAGAACTCCGGCTTGGCTTGGGCGATGATGAATTTGCTGTGGTCAACAGTGATGGATTGAGCTTCTTTGCCGGCACCGTAGATGATGGCAGGAACTTGGTCAGCGTGACGCAGGCGGCGGCTCGCACCTTTCCCCAGGTCAGAACGGACTTCAGCTTGGAATACGAAAGACATAGTAGTTATCTCATATAGATGAATTTATGGTGCTGACTGCGACCGGTCAGCACCTCGCAAAACGAGCGCGGATAGTAGCATGGCTGGCCGGGCAGAGACAAGCGGGTTACAGGCTGCCATCGAGCCGATTGAACAACTCATGCCGCTCCCCCGGGCTGAGCGCCTGATACCGGGCCAGCAGCCGGGGCGGCGGGCAGAGCAGGGCATCCCCCGTCTTGACCTGGGGCCTGGGGCCCAGCCGTTGACGATTGGCTTCATACAAGGCCAGTACATGGCTGTAGGTATCCCCTCCCTGACCCTGGGCCAGGGTGGCGGCGATGCGCCACAAGGTCTCGCCGGGGGCCACCCTGTGGCAGATCCCCTCCCGGGGCGCCCCGCTCCTCTCCCCTGCGCCGAGTGCCACGGGCGGCTCGGCGACCGGGGCTGCCGGGGGCAGCCTCATGGCTGGGCGCCAGCCATGGACGCCGGCAACCGGCGACAGCAGCCCATATTGATGGGGCAGGTTGAACTCGGGCAACACGGCCACCGGCTGGCTGGGACCAACTTGCGCTTCACCGTCGGCCTTGGGCGCCCATTGCACGCTGGCGACCCCATAGGCCATCTCGTCGATGCGCTCCAGCCTGGCCAGATAGGCGCGGGAGAGCCGGGCCTCCCCCTCGAACAGATCGAAGGGGGGGACCAGGCGCGCCGGAAACAGGATCTGCCAGTGCCCCTTATGCTGGCGACGGGCCAGGGGGGGATACTGGTTGCCGTGCCAGGCCGCGAAGATGGCGGGCGGCTCGCGGCGCAGCGGATAGTATTCCGGATTCAGACTGACCCAGGTCTGCTCGGCAATGGGCTGATACCCACTGATGTTGACCAGAGCCATCCCCAACCAGATCCCCAGCATGTGATGGCCTCCCTTCCTGCGCTTCCCTGGCTCTTATCGCCACACTCTTCTCGCCACGTTCTTCATCACACTATGGCTCAGAAAACAGATAGATAGCAGCTTAGCACTGGGCGATGGCGCTCTGCACCCGTTTATCGGAGATGGGATACGGCGTCCCCAGCTGCTGGGCGAAGAAGGAGACCCGCAGCTCTTCAATCATCCAGCGGATATTGGCCACCTCGGGGGGGATCGGCTGGGATTTGGGGATCTTGGCAAGCAGCGCCTTGTACTCAGACTCCACGCTCTGCACCTTGAGCATGTAGGCCCGATCCCGGTTGGGATCGATGGCCAGCTTCTCCAGGCGCCGCTCGATGGCCCGCAGGTAGCGCAGCAAATCAGGCAGCCTCTGCCAGCCGGTTTCGGTCACGAACCCCTTGTGGATGAGGTTGCCCAGCTGCAACTGGATGTCCGACATGGCAAAGGCGGTGTCGAGCTGCATCTTGCCCTTGAGCCGCTTTTTAATCTCATGGGAGAGGGTCAGCACGGCTTCTACCTGTTTGGCCACCTCCACCACGGCGTCGTTGAGCTCGGCGCGGACAAACTCCTTGAGCGACTCGAACCCGGCCTCGTCCCAGGCCAGGCCGCCGTGCTGCTCCATGAGCTTGTCACAGCCACAGGCGATGCAGTCGTCAATCAGCTCGGCCACCTTGCCGAAGGGATTGAAGTAGAGCCCCAGCTTGGCCTTGTTGGGTAGCTTCTCCTGCAGATACTTGATGGGGGACGGCACGTTGAGCAGCACCAGTCGGCGCTGGCCCGCCCACATCAGCTGCTGCTGGGCCACCGGGCTCTCCACCAGCTGGATGGCGACCGAGTCTTTCTGATCCACCAGGGTCGGATAGGCCTTCACCTCGAAGCCGCTGCGCTTCTGGCTGTACTCCTGGGGCAGCTCGCCAAAGCTCCACAGGGTGAGGCCAGACTGCTCTATGTCGTCGTCCGCCACCTGGGAGAGGGTCTCCTGCACACGCCCACGCAGGGATTCCTTCAGCGCCTCCAAATCCTTGCCTTCCGCGATGGGCTTGTGCTTGTCATCCACCACCCGGAAGGTGAGTTTCAGGTGATCGGGCACCGATGCCCAATCCCAGGCTTCCCGGGGCACTGTGACCCCGGTCATGCGGCGCAGCTGGCGCTCCATCTCGTCCAGCAGCGGCCCCTGCTCGGGATTGAGGGTGGCGAGCAGCGCATCGGCGTAGTTCGGGGCCGGCACGAAGTTCTTGCGCATGGGCTTGGGCATCGACTTGATGAGGGCGACCAAGAGCTCGTGACACAGCCCGGGGATCAGCCATTCGAACCCCTTCACCTCCACCTGGTTGAGCAGCGGCAACGGAATATGCAGGGTGACGCCATCGGCGGCCTCCCCGGGCTCGAACTGGTAGGTCAATTTCAGCTTGAGGCGCCCCTGCTGCCAGAAGTTGGGGTAGTCGAGATCGCTGATGTGGGCCGCGTCCCCCTTCATCAGCATCTCTTTCTCGAAGTTGAGCAGCTCGGGATCCTGCTTTTGCGCCTCCTTCCACCACTTGTCGAAATGGCGAGCGGAGATCACCTCCTCCGGCAGGCGGGCATCGTAGAAGCGGAACAAGTCCTCGTCATCCACCAGGATATCGCGCCGACGGGACTTGTGCTCCAGCGCCTCCACCTCGGCCAAGAGCTTGCGGTTATCGCCAAAGAAACGGTGGCGAGTCTCGAAATCCCCCTCCACCAGGGCGCGGCGGATAAAGAGCTCGCGGCACAGCGCCGGATCGAGGCGGCTGAAGTTGATGGTGCGCTCGTTGACCAGGGTCAGGCCGTAGAGGGTTACCTTCTCCTTGGCCATGACGGCGCCGTTTTTCTTCGACCAGTGGGGGTCGCTGTGGTGCAGCTTGATGAGGTGCGCCGCCAGCGGCTCCACCCATTCCGGCTCGATCTTGGCGTTGATGCGGGCGTAGAGGCGGGAGGTCTCCACCAATTCTGCGGCCATCACCCACTTGGGCGGCTTCTTGAACAGACCCGAGGCCGGGAACAGGTGGAAACGGCCGTTGCGGGCGCCGAGGAATTCGGGCTTCTCCAGATCCTTGTTGCCGATATGGCTGAGCAGCCCCGTCAGCAGGGCGCAGTGCACCGTCTTGAAGTCCGCGGGTTCATGGTTGGCCTTGAAGCCCAGCTCTTTCACCGTCTGGCGCAGCTGGAAGTGGATATCCTGCCACTCGCGCACCCGCAAATAGGAGAGAAACTCCTTCTGGCACATGCGGCGGAAGGGGTTGCTGCCGAGGAGATCCTGCTGCTCTTTGAGGTAATTCCACAGATTGACGAAGGCGAAGAAATCGGAATCTTTGTCCTCGAAGCGTCTGTGCTGCTCGTCGGCGGCCTGCTTCTTCTCCATAGGCCGCTCGCGGGGATCCTGGATGCTGAGGCCGGCAGTGATCACCATCACCTCGCTCAGACAGCCGGTTTGCGCCGCCGTGATCACCATCTTGGCGAGCCGCGGATCGAGCGGAATACGCGACAGCTGGCGACCGGTTTCGGTCAGCTGCAATTTCGGTTCCTGCTCCCGGGTACCGGGCAGCTCTTTGACCGCTTCCAGTTCTTTGAGCAGGGTCAGGCCATCCTTGATATGGCGAGATTCGGGCGGCTCGACGAAGGGGAAGGCTTCCATGTTGCCAAGGCCGAGCGCCAGCATCTGCAAGATGACGGAGGCCAGGTTGGTGCGCAGGATCTCGGGATCGGTAAATGCGGGGCGGTTGTTGAAATCCTCCTCCGAGTAGAGGCGGATACAGATACCGTCCGCCACCCGGCCGCAACGCCCCTTGCGCTGGTTGGCGCTGGCCTGGGAGACAGGCTCTATGGGCAGGCGCTGCACCTTGGTGCGCCAGGAGTAGCGGCTGATGCGGGCGGTGCCCGGATCGATGACGTAGCGAATGCCCGGCACCGTCAGCGAGGTCTCCGCCACGTTGGTGGCCAGCACGATGCGCCGCCCGGCGTGTTGCTGGAACACCTTGTTCTGCTCGGCGTTGGAGAGGCGGGCGTAGAGCGGCAGCACCTCGGTGTCCCGCAGGTTGAGCTTGCGCAGGGCATCGGCGGTGTCGCGAATTTCCCGCTCACCGTTCATGAAGATGAGAATATCCCCCAGCCCCTCCCGGGCCAGCTCTTCCACCGCATCGAAGATCCCCTGCAGCTCGTCGCGCTCCTCCAGCCCCTCACTCTTGTCGCCGCTTTTTTTATCAGCAAACAGCGGGCGATAGCGCATCTCCACCGGGTAGGTGCGGCCTGAGACTTCGATGATGGGCGCCTGGTTGAAATGGCGGGAGAAGCGCTGGGGGTCGATGGTGGCCGAGGTGATGATCACCTTGAGATCCGGGCGCCTTGGCAGCAGCTGCTTGAGATAGCCCAGGATGAAGTCGATGTTGAGGCTGCGCTCGTGGGCCTCATCGATGATGATGGTGTCGTACTGGGTCAGCATGCGGTCGTGCTGGATCTCCGCCAGCAGGATACCGTCTGTCATCAGCTTGATGTGGGTCTGCTCGCTCACCTGATCGGTAAAGCGCACCTTGTAGCCCACGTACTGGCCGAGCTCGGACGCCATCTCTTCCGCAATACGGGCCGCTACCGTGCGGGCCGCGAGGCGCCGCGGCTGGGTGTGGCCTATATAGCCCTTGACCCCGCGCCCGAGCGAGAGACAAATCTTGGGGATCTGGGTGGTCTTGCCCGAGCCGGTTTCCCCGGCGATGATCACCACCTGGTGTTCACTGATCGCCTTTGCGATCTCCGCCTGCTTCTGGCTGACCGGCAGGTTGTCCGGGTAAGTGACCCTGGGCACGCCGGCCAGGCGGGATTGATAGCGCGATTCGGCCACCACCAGATCGGCTGCTATGGTCTCCAGCATGGCGGTCTGTTTGCCCTCAGGCAATTTCTTGACCCCGTGCAGGCGACTGGAGAGGCGACGGGCGTCGAGATTCATGCAGGCAGAGAGACGGCGGCGCAGCGCCTCGATAGAGAGAGACAAGGTAGGCATTTCCTTAAATAAGTGCCCAGAGGGGCCATATCGATAAGCTGGGAGCGATCCTAAAGAGCGAGCGGGGGCGGTGCAAGTATTAACGCTGTCACCAAAAAACGGGAGAAAGGCAGGGGGCCCCCTGCCATTTCGGGACACTCAGGCGTGAGCCTGGGGAATGAAGCAGGTATCGAGCTGGTTATGGATGGCCTTCATCACGTCGTGGCGACTGATGACCCCCACCAGACGCCCCGCCTCCAGCACGGGATACATCTTGGGCTTTTGTCCGAGCATCATCTCGGCCAGCTCCAGGATGCTGGTCTGCGGGCTCACCGTCAGCACGTCCTGGCGCATCACGTCCTTGACCTGGGCCACCTGCTCGCAGTGATAGGCCTCCTTGAGCATGACGGCGATGCAGTCCTGCTCCGACACCCAACCGATGAGGCGACCGTTGGCGTCGATGACGGGCCCGCCCAGTTGATTGCTGTTGACGAACTTGGCCACGGCAGACTGCACCATCATCTCCGCCTTGAAGGTGATGGGCCTCACCTGCATATAGTCCTTGGCAATTAATGCTTTCATCTTGAACCCCCTAAGGAACCTGGTTCAGCCGCCTTATGCTGGCGTCCTCGTTTCAAGCATAGCTCGCCCGCCTCAGGAGATGGATTGCAGCAAGAGCAGCAATTCGCTCTGACTGTGGCAATCGGTCTTCTTGAACACCCCCTTGAGGGTGGAGCGCACGGTTTCCACCTTGACACCGCGCAACTCGGCGATGTCGTTGCTGCTGTACCCCTTGCTCATCAGCATCAGCAGCTCCTTCTCGCCAATGGTGAGGGGATAGAGGCTGGCCAGGGCTTCAATATCGGGATTGAAGGCGTGCTCGGGGTCGCGCAGCACCAGCTCCACGAAACGTTCGTATCGCGTCAGCCCGCTCATCAGGGTGCACTGGATCAACAAGGGCCTGAGATTGGCCTGACGGGGTACACAAAGATAGGCACTGGCTCCCGGCAGCAGATAGGCGAAACCGGCGAGCATCTCTTTAAATTGACGCTGCTGATCCTTGCTCTGCAAGGAAAACAATCCGGCCAGGGTACGCAATTCCACATTCTCATCCGTGATGCGGTTAAACGCCGTATTGGAATAATGGATATAACCCTTGTCATCTATGATGGCGCTGGGCTTATTGTGATTGCGCACCAATTGTTGCAGCTGATAATTCTGGGTCTCCAGGGCCAGCAGATTCCAATAATGCTGACTCCAGGCGGCGAAACCGGCATACATGTCCGCCACCAGGTGCCGCTCTTGCACGGTGAAGTCGCTCTGGGCACCACTGCGATAACCGCACAGGGAGCTCAGGCCATGGTCCTTGACCCGGCACACGCCCCCCAGGGCGAACTGGGCACCGAAACTGGCGAGCAGCCCGGCGTTGTCGGAGATCTCATAGGCGCTGACCACCCCCTGGCACCCCTTGTCCAGGTAGTGATTGAACCAGACATCCTGACGATGATGCTGCAGATAAAAATGCTGCTGCGCCTCGCTCAAGCCGCTGGCAAACAGCTTGATCCCGTCGCTCTTGTCATCATCACGCAATAAAAGCAGGGTTGAACTGCCACCGAGATCATAACGAAATTTGTCTACGACCAGCTTAATGTCAGAATCATTAATACCACACTCATATAATTGACTTATATATGGCGATACCCTCTCGCTTACTAATGTTTTCACACCCGAACTCCTAATTCTTATTTTTATTGAGCAGGCATCTTACTCTGCATTGACTAAAGCGAAAAGTAGTCAAATGAACAATTACCCTCCCCGTTGCGTCAATATATTTACCGCCCCGCTTGTATCAGAAATCCCTTATTTAATGCCTCGCCATCATGGGGCGGCAACCTTAACCATCCCCTCATATGAGCGAGGCGTGGCGCGGCTTCTGAGGTATGATCGCCATCCTTGACCAGCTAATACCCAACAGACTATCCCCATGTTTAACCACGAACTAATCCTCAACCACATC
>NZ_JBKISU010000060.1:0-8265 GCF_050266975.1 Aeromonas sobria | reverse complement strand
CAAAGAGGGTTAATCGGGCATTTTTATGGTTGTTCACTCGGGCACCTCGGATGATTGGTTTGGTTGGCGCCTCCAATTCTGCGGGAATGCCCCGAGTGAACAACCTACAGAGAGATCACAGCTAGGCAGTGCCAGTCCGGCCGATGTGGTGCGGCGGATCAGCCCAGGGGAAATGTCCGACGTGCTGCATGCGGCACGCCGCGAGGTCGCCCCGATAGACCATGGCTAACAGAGCCATCCAACCCGGTGAGCAATTTTTAGGGCTGGCCGATGGCACCAGCGTTCACCGACAGGCCCCGAGCTCGGGCCTCACATAAACAGCGTCGCCAGAAGTGTCCGCCACTGGGCGCAGTCCATTTCACCAGGTAACGACCGGATAGCCAGCAAATCGCCTCCAGCGGCAAATGGGCTAGCTCCTGTTGATGGGTGTACCAGAACGCCCGAAAGTCGTGGATAACCGCCACCCGGTCGGCCAACTGCCAGCTGCAGACCCAAAACAGGTGATCCTGGTGTACCAGCGCCAGCGCACCGGCCTGCGGGAACATGTCGAACCACAGCAACTGGTAGCCGTCAGGCACAATCATATCCAACCGTCGAAACCGGTGACGCCGCAGCTGTGCCAGCAGGTCGACACCGGCGGTCAGTTCATCCAACCGCCGCCAATCCCGAACCGGGGCGCTATTTCCCATCGGTGACATCCCAATCCCAACCGATCTCATCGGGGTCGACGTCTGCTAACAACTCGGGTTGCACATCACCGGATTTCCAGTCGATGTCATAAAGGGGGCCATCAAGCTCCTTGAGCAGTTCATCGAGAGTCGGTCGTTTTTTCTCGTTCATCGTAAAAACCTCCCAAACGTTCAAATCCAACACTGCGCATAATGTCGCGTTTAGTTAAATGCCCATCTGAAACCTGCCGATAAGCCAGCCCACGCAATTTTGCTGGTTTATCAGGTATTTACTTGGATGGAACGAGAGTTGACCAAAAACTTCATTTTTCGTTGGTTTGAATGCGGTTTATCGGAAGAGGAGACGGCAAATCTATGTTTCGTTTCTGTGAGGCAGGTCACATATTGGGATAAGGGCAAAGAGATCCCACCTGTCTATAAACGGCTTATGCGTATGGCATCCGGGCGGGAGCTGCCCACGATTTTCAAGGCCTGGGAAGGCTGGCGTATGAAGAATGACTGCCTGATCGCACCTAATGGTGTGATGTTCGATAGAAGGAGGATCGAGGCGCTGGCCATCATCCAGGCGGAACTGTCAGAGAAGCAGAGGGAAGCCTTCTACTGGAGGAAGAAGCTAGGCATCAACTAGACAGGGGAGGGGGCGGAAGCCCCCTTATTACCACATAAGGACAAAACCACAATGTTGTTATTGTTTTGTTAAGTGTTTACAAAGTAGCAGCATGGGAACATTATGGTAATAAGAATAAATTTTACATGGGGAGGTCGTATGCAATATACGCTGCAACATGGAAACTACAGGATAGAACCAGTATCTAATCACGTACTCAAGTGCGAGCTCAGCGGCACATTCAATATGGAGGGTATGGAAGCATGGATTCGTGCCATGAAATCCTCCATCAAGCAACATCATAATGAACCAATCGGCCTACTGATAGACGCTAGGCTTTACACCGGCGGCACTGTTGAAGCACTAGAAAAAGCGGAGCAGTTTCACGAGTATTTAATACACACTTCTGTCGTCGCTCAGGCTCACATCATCTCATCCCCAACGCTCTATCAAATATCTCTACACCTAATCCCATCACTAAAACTGCATGCAGTGAAATCGTTCTTAAGGATGGATGACGCTTCATCATGGCTCACTGAACAAGTAGAAACACATGAGAAGGAAAGTGCAGATAAGGTTAGGCATTTGAGTTGAATTCCCCCCGTATTACTACACGGGGGGTATGGAGGCCACGGCGGGCGCTGCGGCGTTTGCCTCCCTCAGTGCACTGAGAGCCTCAAGAGCCGGCTTTGCAGGGAAGGGGGTGATCCAGCCCCTGGGTCAGATGGGCGTGTTCCGCCGAGAGGCGTTTAGAGGCTAAATCGGCAGCAGAGGGCGGCTTATAGGGGCTGACGCCCCTGGGGATCGGCGGTCAGGCTTGAGGTGAGGAGGGCAAGAGCAGCTAAGAGCGTTGATAAACCTCGCTATTTAACATAAGAAATACCATATCGCAGTTGCCATTTTTATACCCGGTCACCATTTTGTTATGACCGGTCATCAGATGACTGTTTTTGTGTATCACCGCCAGCGAAGAGGGCAGCATTGACCCGCTTACGCAGTGCATCCCCATCAGGATCGCAATACACGTCCACAGGTTGCCCCTGGTACTGGATAACAGCGTGACAGGCCGTCATAGGCTTCAGGTCCACGAAGTATTGCGGCCACTCCTCGGCATAGATGGCTTGCTCGTCGTCGCCCTTGCGCAGGGCAAAGCAATATTCGACGTTGTAGACGTCTCGCTCATTCTTGGTCAAGACATGGCAGTTGATGATCAGGCGGTAGCCAGCAAATGGCCCTACAGAAAGAACCCCACCAGGAGACGCAACAGGAGAGCTACTAGGACGTACGCTAGCAACGGGCGAACCACCCACTTCCCCAGTAACCGAAACACCGGCAGAAGCAGGCGCAGGGGCTTTAGCAGGCGCATCAATATAATCAGGCTTGATGAAACCAAAGAAGATACAAAATCCAAGAAACACCAGAAAAAATAAAATTTTAGGATCTCGAAAAACCGAACTACCCGCGATTGTATCTGAGACCTTACCGGTTGCAGTCGAGTCATAAAGTTTGAAAACATGCTTGGGCACCTTATTAAATGGTTTTGCCTGGAGAACGTCACTCATACTAGCGCCGGAATTATCCGCCAGATGAAGGACGGTTTTATAACGGCCACCAATGCCTAATAAACCCATATTAGTATGGCGAATCGCAGTTTCAGCCGCAGCCCTGATCACCTGATGAACCTTTTTGATGTTCGGGGTTGTTAATACAAAGTCCCAGTTATGATGACGGTGCATATCAAATGCCACATCGATTGTTTCCGGCCTGCCGTCTGCCTGGGCGGCCACGGTGCCACCAGGGTAATCGAGCCTATCCAAATCGGTCTGGCGCCAGGATGGCGGAAATATCCGTTGCACCTCATCTACCAGGAAGAATGCCCCTTTAGGTGCCCAGTGATAGAAACGCGCCAAGCGGTCTCGACCATCCTGGGATTCGGTTTCGACATAGAGCACATCAAACCCTTCAGGCACATCCCGGCCCAACACCTCTCGGCAACGCGCAGCAGTGAACCCACGCACGTTGGTGATGATGTAGCGGCCCTCCTTGATGGCGGGGATAACGTCTGTATAAATAGCTCCACTGGATTTATAAGACCCCGGCGCACCATGATGAATCTTGATAGACATTTACCACCCCATCATATTAAGCATGAATCGAGTAACAAACGCTTGAGTTAAAATCGAGAACCCCTTGTCAAAATGAAGATATAACAAAATCCCCCTGACATTAGCAGGTAGCGCATTAAAAGAACTTGATACAAGATCACTAAACTGAATATTTATAAGGATTGCCCTGGCAACATCCCAGGAAAACGTAAGGATGAATATTTTAAATTCAACCCAGGATATAGCCATTTTGACAACAATCCAGGCTGCGAACTGAACAAACATAAAATATATATCAGAGAAAAAGCCGCTGAAGAACTCAGTTAACCATTCCATATTACCGCCTGAAAATTATCATTAATCCAATGATGCAGAAAATAAACATCATGATAGAGGCTAATGTTTTCCAATATTCGCCAGATGGAGGACAAACTTGATATTCAGTGCCGCCATAACTGAATAAGTCAAAACATTCTAAAACGCCTGCCGAACCGGACAAGGTAAAATCGAAAATATCCTTTACATCCTTGCCAATTTCATCATATTTATCCGTAAGCTCTGTTTGTTTATCCTTATATTCACCATCCAATCTAGCCACATCGAAATAACAGTTTTCCACCTGGCAAAATGAGCGATATTCAGCCCCCTTAACTATTGATGGGTTACCACTCGAACCAGGCATTTTCGAGTAATCTAATTGCAAACCTTCACCGCCTGAAGAACCACCCCAACCCTTAGATAAAGCCTGCTTAGTCGTACCATTAATATTAGCAAGACTATCAAGCATATTACCAAGCTGAGAAGAGTTAGAGCTGTATATAGATTTAAGAGTGCCAGATATATCCGAAAATGAACGATTAGAAGCCAAAGAAGAAGCATCAAGAGAAGAAAGTTTCCCCTTACTATCGCTCATATACGATAAACCTTGAGCCATCATAGGCTGAAGAAAAGAAAAGTCCCCAGAACCACTACCACCCCCCGAGCCAGCCAAATGACCACAGTCATTAGCAAGCGGATTAACCACACAATTAGCTAATCGCTGTAATGTATTACCACTCCTGACAACAGAATCCAAAATATCGTGATTAGTCTTTGCCATTTCTCCATTTGTATTTTTTGAAACGGCTAAAGCGTCACTCACCTCCATCAAACCGGCACCAAAATCCTTAAGCGTGATTATTGTCCGCTCACCCTGCCCATACATTTTAATCGCGGCCCAACGCAAATCAGAATCAAGCTGATGAATCGCCGAAGTAGTAAACTCTTGATATTCACCCCCCGTACGAACTGGGCTAGCTTGGTTTTTAAAAGGATAATAATAAGGTGAATCGCCACCGCCAGTATCGCCACCGCCAGTATCGCCACCGCCAGCTAATTTACATTCTTCACCCGTTGTCTGCATTGGCCCAATGGTGCCATTAGCTGGAAGCTCGACACATACATCCTGGCAATCCACAGAACACCCCCCCAGTGTGGATGACTCCCATTTCACACAATAAGGCAACACCGTCCCCATCGGAAGATTGGAAAGACTGATGCCAGCCGGACAGCTCGCAAACGCACTCAACGGCAGCAGGAAAAACAAATAAAGGACTCTCACACGACCCCCAAATAAAAAGGCGACCGAAGCCGCCTTATGTCATATCGAGAACGATGATCGATAGCCCTCGACAAAGAACAAAAACCATAGTGTCCCAATCAAAAGGGACATGGCTTAGGCTTTGCGAATGAGATTAATCAGGATCCCTACGCCAACAACGGCAGCAACCACCGCCAGAACCTTGGGACCGGTAGTCGCCACATCAGATTGCGCCGCATCCAGAGCCGCCGCAGCCCCATCAGCCATGGAACCCTCAGCAAAGGCAGAGCCGGCAGAAATAGCACCTACCGCAGCGATGCAGCCGTTACGAAACAACCCGTTAATTTTCTTCATTACATTATCCTCTTTTTGCACCTACGATTAATCGAGCAAGAGCGCCCAATTTAATACCAATAACCCAAATGGCTAATCCAGCGCCAAAGGCCATTGACACATCTGCAATATCAAACTGAAACCAGTTAGATATATTCGTTAATTTAGAATGCTCCTGGACAGTCAGGAGCACATATTGACAGCTATCCGGTTGAGAGAGTTTGATATATCCCTCAACGGTTATTTCTAAACAGAGCATATTTTCGCGCTCCCGTCGTCGGTCGCTGCGCGCCCTCGCTCCTCCTCCTTGAGCGCAGAGAGGTTAGAGAGGCTTTTTGCTGGCTTGGTATGCCACGACCACGTTACGGGTCGGATTGCTGGGGTCGGCCTCCAGGACGAGATCAACGGCCACCAATTTCGGGCAATCAGAAAGATCCTTAATGGTGACGGCATCATTACGCAAGGCCAATTGGCGAACCTCATAGCCCCAGGAGGTGATATTACACTCGGGCTTATTGACGTTATTTGCCGGGGCCAGATATTCGACCTGGGCAAAGTCATAAGGGACAGGCGAGCCGGATTTACGGGAGACGCCATAACCGTGAGTCACGCGAGTGACCAGGACACCGGACAGAATAGACATAGATATTACCTCGTTGAAGAACCTTGATTAGGTCGAAAATAATGGCAGCCCATCCAGGTCTGGAGGGAGTGGCATCAATAACCGTGCGGGAACATCATCCTTCCCTAAGTGCGCTGTTAATTGGTTAACAATCTTCTCAGGGGATAACCCCTCGACGCTTGCTAACCAATTGACAAGGCGACCCGCCATTCTGGACATATTAAAAACGGCATTATCCCTAGACGTTTTGAACTTGTTTTTAAACGTGATCACACGAACAGGTGCTATATCCTGCTCCTGGACAACTGCCAGCCATTTAGCAAACTGAGGATACATTCCCGCAAAATAGGGGTCTGGGTTTACCAGAACGTCCAACGGAATAACACGATCTTTATTGTGTAATTCGCCCTCAGCACGCACCCAATTTGGGTGTTCGGCTGATTGCATTTGTTTGCCCTTCTCGTATATCCGGCAGCACTTGCCATTTGTGCGGCTGCCCACGTACAGGCTGCACCCCTTGCTAGGCACCATGCCAAACCGCTTGGCGATGCCCTTGGCGACCTCGGCAATGACGAACTCGCCCGATTCTATCTTCATCCAGGACGGCGCCCGACCCCGCTGGGGATGGAACTCGCCAGCCTCAGCGCCAGCGATGGCACCCTGGTAACTGACATGCTCGCCGCTGTAATCATCCAAGGCCAGATCCACCCGTGTGATGCGCACCCCAGGTATGTGAGAGATAACATCATGCAGCGCCTGGAAATCCAGGGCGGCACAACCCACACCGGAGAAGCTGACCATGCAACCATGGTTTGCCGCGCCCCAGGCGAGCAGGCCACAGGGGAGGCCATCACACAACAGATCAGCAGAGTGCGCGTAACCGTGCAGGCCGGAGCGGCGATCCCGTTTGCTGAAGCGAGGGGAGGGGATGGGCACCCCGATACGGTGATTGAGCTCATGCAGCCACAAATCCAGCTCGGCGCAGCAGAGGGCGTCCAGGAACTGAACGCCGTAGCTATCAATGATGTCGTTATAGGCATGCCAGTATTTAGCATCGGCCACCACCTCAAACTCGGAGAACTTGAGCAGGTGAGCGCAGACCGATTTCAGCTCATTGCGGATATCGGCGCGAGCGGTGTAACCGGAGTGCAGGGCCGCCTCCATCATCTGGGTCATGGAAGGGGTGACCACCGGGGCCACCTCAACCTGGGGCAGGAGATAGACCTTATCACGCAGCCGCTGGGTTTCCTTCTCGAAGTGGGAGAGGGGAGCGAACGTCGCGGGGCGCTTCCACAGATAACGCAGGTCAGCGTCCGCCTGGGAGAAAGCGGCCTTGAGCCCGAGCACCTGGGTATCGAAGCGCGGGATGGCCTTGAGCAACGCGCCTTGCTTGGCCAAGTCAGTCATTTGGCGCAGTTCGTCCGGCGACCAAGTGAAGGACAGATAATCGATCAGGGTTTTGTTGCCGATAACCCCATTTATCGGCATCGGGCAGCTATGACCAGTCATCGAAAAAGACCCCCTGATCATAGAAGCCTTGCCATGTATCCTCAGTGACCTCGACCAGCTCAAAGGCGGTATCCGGGTACGTCATGGCCAGATAAACCCGCATCTCGTGCAGGTCGCGGAACATCTCGACCTGACCCGCCACACAAGCGGAAATGTCGCCAGTTGGCTCATCCTGCCAATAGACCTTGCGCTCAGTGAGCGCAGGTGAATCGGTGTTTTGTGGGCTAAAGTAGGTCATAGATCAATCACTTGAATTTGTTGGCAAGTGCATTTGATCAATTTCGCTAATAAGTTTCAACGGGCTTTTTTGTGGCCAAAATGGTTATGATAGGCCCATTGATAAACTGAGGAGTTAAGCAAAGTGAACTCAAAAACGCTGATTGAGGCTTACATGAGAGCCAAAAAGTACACCCAGTTTCAAGAAGTCGCCGCAGACCTGGGATTTACACAGTCTCACATATCGCGGTTTACAAAAGGAAAGGCGCAACTCACTGATGCCACTGCAAAAAAGATTGCCGAGGAGATCGGTTTAGACGTCCAAGAAGTGCTGATAAGTCTGGCAGCCGTCAGAGAGGAAGATCCCGAGCTGAAACGGGCTTGGTACGACATCCTGGCGAAGTACACAAAAGGAGCTGGCACAGCTGTAGCCCTTGCGCTGGTTGTGTTTGCGACCCCTAGCGACTGGCATAAATTGACTGCGCATAATGTCGCGTTTAGTTAAATGCCCATCTGAAACCTGCCGATAAGCCAGCCCACGCAATTTTGCTGGTTTATCAGGTATTTACTTGGATGGAACGAGAGTTGACCAAAAACTTCATTTT
>NZ_JBKISU010000059.1:0-8907 GCF_050266975.1 Aeromonas sobria | reverse complement strand
CTAAAATGAAAGAAACCAATGCGGTCTTGTTGATGGATAAATTTATCTACTACCTGAAGCAACACCGCTTATATACCCGCACACTTGGAATTATTTGAGTCTCTAAAAATGAGGGGATCTCTGAGCCAGATGACGGGTCTGATGGATCTTGGTGATGAGTCGGGGGGGGGGGTAGAGCACATGGCAGTCGTGGCCGCCGTGGCGCACCGAGCGGTAGTGAATGCCGTCCGCACCGCCGCGCTGCTGCTCCCAGGCGAAGGCCTATCAGCCAATCCTCTTTAGGCACTCGTACCAGTTCTCCCGCCTCTTCCCGCAGGCGATCGTTGGTCAGGACCCGCCGGGCAATGCTCGTCATCAAAAAGCCCCACCAACTGACGCTGGCGGGGCTGTGCTGTTTGAGGCCTTCCATGGCGGACAGGGATCAGAGCGCGGGCAAGAGCCCCAGGCTGACGCTCACCTGTACCCCGACGATCAGCACCCCCATGGCGCCGGCCAGACCGAGGGCGACCACGCCGCCCGGTGCGCGGTAGTGGTGATCCTCGGCCTGCTTGCGGCTCTGCCACACCAGGGCCACCGGCAGCAGCACCGCCAGTATGGCCAGGGCGATGGCGGCGTAACCCAGGGCCATGATGAAGCCTTGCGGGAAGTAGAGGGCAAACAGCAGGGGGGGCACGAAGGTGATGAGCCCGGTCTGGCTGCGGCCCTGCCAGTTGTCCTTGCGCCGGGTCACCTTGGCCATGAAGTCAAACAGCCCCAGGGTCACCCCGAGGAAGGAGGTGGCCAGCGCCAGATCCGCAAAGAGGTGCATCGCCTGATTGAAGGCGGGCCAGTTCACCAGAGCGCCGACGCTGGCCAGCAGGTTGTCCAGGGCGCCGCCGCTCTGGATCAGGGACTCTTGACCCAGCAGGCCCAGGATCGCCACCTGCCAGAGCACATAGAGGATGAGGGGCAGGGCCGAGCCCCACACGAACACCCGGCGCAGCCGCCTGGGACAATCCCCCAGATAGAGCATCACGCTCGGGATGGAGCCGTGAAAGCCGAACGAGGTGAAGATGACCGGCAGGCCCGCCAGCAGCAGGCCCTGGCCGAGCGGCAGGGAGAGCAGGTGCTGCCCCTGGGCGCGGGGCAAGAGCAGCGCCAGCACCGCCACCATGATCAGCAGCTTCACGGCGAACATCAGCCGGTTGAGGTAATCCACTTGCCTGGTGCCGACGCAGACCATGCCGCCAAACAGCAGGGTGAAGATCCAGGCCGCCTGCTCTTGGCCCAGGGGCAGGCCCGCATCCGCCAGGGCCTGGGCCAGCAGGCTGCTGCCGCCGCTGATGTAGGCGGAGGCCAGGGAGTAGAACAGCATCAGGATGCAGAAGGAGGCGATGCCCTTGCCCCAGGGGCCGAGCAGCTGATCGGCGAGCTGGTGCAGGTACCACTTGCCGGTGGTGAGGCTGGCTTCCACCTGCAACATGGCGGTGAAGGCCATCAGGGCCCAGAGCCCCAGCATCAGCGCCAGGGTGGCGGGGCCGCCGAGGGAGGAGGAGGCGAGCGGCAAGGCCAACATGCCTGCCCCTATGGTGGTGCCTGCGATGAGCAGGGTCGCGCCGAGGGTCTTGGTATTCATGGGTCCAATCCGATATTGATGATGAGGGGGCCGCACGGGCGGCAGTGGCTAAACGGGATGGGGCGCCTCCGGGTCCGTCCGGAGGCTAGCAATATCGCAGCAGACGCATCTGTACTCAAAACCTGTCGTTTGTAAAAGTGAGTTGCCAAGCTAACGGATCAAAATAGGGGAAACAAGCCTGTGATAGCGGGATCTACCATTTTTTTGCGCAATACCTGGAAACAAATGGTGACAGTGTGGCGACGGACTGGTGAAAAACTCGGCGGCAGCGTGGTGGGGCTGGCGGCGAGCCCGCGCCCTGCCTGGAGCAGGGGCGGGCGGGAGATCAGCGGCGGGTCTTGAGGCTGCGGCCTATGTAGTGCAGGCCGCACTGATAGTCGCCATGGATGGCGGCAAAGGCGAGCTCCAGGGCCAGAGTGGCCAGGGCGTCGTGGCGCTGGGGCAGGGAGTTGATGCCAAAGGGGAGAAAATCGAGCAGGCGGTCATCGCCGAAGGTGGCCATGGCGAGGCGGCTCATGTCGGCTTCTTGCTCCAGCAGGTAGTCGAGCACCCCTTCCATCATGATGTAGGAGGTGGTGATCAGGGCCTGGGGCAGGGTGCCGAGGCGGCGATGCAGCTCGCCAATCAGGCGGTAGCCCTCGGCGCGGGAGAAGTGCTCCCCCTCGCACAGGTGCGGCTTGGCCTCGCTTGCGCTCAGGGCCTGCAGAAACCCCTGACGGCGCTCCTGGCTGATGGTGAGGGCCGGCAGGGCGCTGATCAGGGCGATGTGGGCCAACCCCGGGCGCAGCAGGGAGGCGGTGAGCGCCTCGCACGCCTTGCGGTTCTCGCTGGCGACGCTGATGAAGCGGTCGGGGGCCATGGTCCGGTCGATGGCGATCACCTGGGTGCCGGCGGCCTGTTTCTCCTGATACCAGGGATCCCCCGGGGGCAGGCAGCTGGCTACCAGCAGGGCATCCACATGGCGGCTGATCAGCATGTCGCACAGAACCTTTTCCGTCTGGGGCTCATCTTCCGAGCAGACGATGAGCAGCTGGTAGCCCTGGGCGCGGGCCCCCTGCTCCAGCCGCTTGGCCAGCTTGGCATAACTGGCGTTCTCCAGATCCGGCAGAATGAAACCCAGGGTGCGGGTCTGGCCGCCGCGCAGGGAGGCGGCGCGGCTGTCGGGACGATAGTTGTGGGCCTCGACCACCGCCATCACCTTGTCGCGGGTCGCTTGACTGATGCGATATTGGTCGGCCTTGCCGTTGATCACATAACTGGCCGTGGTGCGCGAGACACCGGCGAGGGCGGCGATTTCATCCAGTTTCATCTTGTTGGCCCTGTCTTGTTTGGCGCGCAAAGAGTGCAATATCCCACCCTCCTCATGCGGTCGTGACGCAAAAAGTGTGCGCCGGATCATATCATCGATGCAAGGGGAGTGCGGGGACTTGATCAAATAGCTGAAACGATTCAGTCTGAGTGTAAGTGAAACGATTCAGCTTGTCAGCAAGCAGAGACAAATGGTTGATAAATCCCACAAAAGGATACAACCAGGTCTATTGTGAAGCGGGCAGGGCAGCACGCCCGGGCAATCATCACCACCCATTATCATTGAGCGCAATCCAGGGGGCCGAGCGGGCCGCCTCAAGCGGATGGAGAGAGAGTATGTTGAAGTTGGCGCAAGAGCAGATCCTGTTGAACCAGGTCGCTACCAGCAAGGGAGAAGCCATCGCCCTGCTGGCCGGGCAGTTGACCGCGGCCGGTCTGGTGGAGGCGGGCTATGTGGAGGGCATGCTGGCCCGTGAGGCCCAGCACGCCACCTACCTTGGCAGCGGCATCGCCATTCCCCATGGCACCACGGACACCCGTCATCTGGTGAAGCACACCGGCGTCATGGTGGCCCAGTTCCCGCAAGGGATCGAGTGGGACGACGGCCAGGTAGCCTATGTGGCCATCGGCATCGCCGCCAAGTCTGACGAGCACTTGGGGATCTTGCGCCAGCTCACTCAGGTCCTGGGAGATGAGCAGGCCGCCCAGTCCCTCAAGGAGGCCAGGGATGCCGCCACCATCATCGACATACTGACCGGAGCGAGCGCCCCGGCCGAGGTGCAGTTCCTGAGTCTCGCCGATTTCCCCGCCGACGACCTGGATCAGCTGCTGCTGGGGGCGGCCGCCCGCGCCAAGTCCGCCGGTTGGGGTGGCGCCGACATGGTGAGCGCCCTGATGGCGCG
Source organism: Aeromonas sobria (assembly GCF_050266975.1). Classification (GTDB taxonomy): domain Bacteria; phylum Pseudomonadota; class Gammaproteobacteria; order Enterobacterales; family Aeromonadaceae; genus Aeromonas; species Aeromonas sobria_B. Next base: position 5,082 of record NZ_JBKISU010000059.1, on the reverse strand, counting down.
TGGCCCGTCGGCGCTGGGCCAGGGGATCTGGCTGGCCAGCGCCAGGGCGCAGCAGAGCGGCTGGGTGCTGGCGACCCCGACCCGTCCCCTCGGGGAGGGCGAGCAGGCGGTCAAGGCCTTGCTGCTGCTGTGCGGCAAGGATGAATCCCATCTCTCCCAGCTCGACAACCTGGCGGCCCTGGCGGGCGCCGGCCAACTCGATGCCCTGGCGGGCGGCGAGGGGCTGGCCCTGCTGCAAAACGGACCGGCCAAGGGGCTGGCCGACACCTTCACCATCATCAACCCCCACGGTCTGCATGCTCGTCCCGGCGCCATGCTGGTCAAGGTGGCCAAGGAGTATGAGGCCGATATCCGGGTCGCCAACCTGGATGGCAACGGGGAGGCCGTCTCCGCCAAGAGCCTGATGAAGGTGATCGGTCTGGGGGTCAAGTGCGGCCACAGACTCGAATTTCGCGCCGAAGGGGCGGACGCCGAGGCGGCCCTGCGCGGCATCGGCGAAGCCATTGCCGCCGGGTTGGGCGAGGGGGCGCACTGATGAAACTCGTCACCATTACCCTCAACCCGGCGCTCGATCTCACCGCCGCCCTGGATGAGCTCCACCCCGGCGAGGTGAACCTGGTGGGAGAGGCCTCCCTGCGCCCCGCGGGCAAGGGGATCAATGTCGCCATGGTGTTGAAGGATCTGGGCCGGGAAGTGAGCCTGACCGGCTGGCTCGGCGAGGAGAACCAGCAGGCCTTCGTCGACCTGTTTGCCCAGAAGGGGCTGGAGGACTGCTTCGTGCGGGTCCCCGGCAGCACCCGCATCAACGTCAAGGTGTCGGAGCGCTCCGGCCGGGTCACGGATCTCAACCTGCCGGGGCTCGCCATCGCCCAGGACGCCATCCTGGCCCTCGATGAAGTCATCGAAACGCTGGCCGGGCAGGGGCAGTGGTTCGTGCTGGCGGGCAGCCTGCCCAAGGGGGTGGATACCGCCCTGGTGGCCCGGCTCATCACCGGCCTCAAGGCGCGTGGCAAGCAGGTGATCTTCGATTGCAGCGGCGCGGCCCTCGGAGTCGGTATTGCGGCGGGCCCCACCCTGATCAAGCCCAATCTCGAAGAACTCAGCCAGTGGGCGGGTCGCCCCATCCGCACCCTCGAGGAGCAGGCCGAGTGCGCCCGCGCCCTGCAGGCCCAGGGAGTGAGCCAGGTGGTGATCTCCAATGGCGCAGAAGGGGTTGTCTGGTTTGGGGAAGAGGAGATCTGGCAGGCCACACCGCCGCGCATGACGGTGGTGAGCACGGTCGGTGCCGGGGATTCCCTGGTGGCCGGGCTGGCGCACGGCCTCAGCCTGGGCTGGCCCATGGCGCAGACCCTGCGCCTGGCCACCGCCGCCTCCGCCCTGGCGGTGAGCCAGGTGGCGGTCGGCTTCGCCGACCCGGCGGCACTGGATCCCATTGCCGAACGAGTGACTATGACGCGGCTGGATGCCGAGGCGCCCCAGGGTGCCCATCAGGCCGATCGCAAGGACATGACATCACACACATCCACAGGAGATGCCCAATGAAAGCTATCTTGGTAACGGCCTGCCCGGCGGGCATCGCCACCAGTTTTCTTGTCGCCAAGCGGCTCACCCAGCAGGCCGAACAGGCCGGTTGGACGCTGATCGGCGACATTCATTCCACCATAGCGGCGCGCACCGCGCCGACGGCGGCCCAGATTGCCGAGGCCGAGCTGGTCATCGTGGTGGCCAGCGCCCCGGTGGATCTCGCCGCCTATGACGGCAAGCGGCTCTACCGCGCCGAGATGGACGCGGCGCTGCAAGATCCCGCCGCCGTGCTAAGCGCCGCCGCGGCAGGCGCCAGCCCCTATCGTCACGAGGCGAGCGCCCAGGCGCCGGCAACGAGCGGCGCGCGCAAGCGCATCGTGGCGGTCACCGCCTGCCCGACCGGGGTGGCCCACACCTTCATGTCCGCCGAGGCGCTGGAGAATACCGCCAAGCAGCTCGGCTACGAGATCCGGGTCGAGACCCAGGGCTCGGTCGGCGCCCAAAACGCCCTGACCGCCGACGAGATCGCCGCCGCCGATCTGGTGTTCCTGGCCACCGACATCGAGGTGGACATGGCCCGCTTCGATGGCAAGCCCCTCTACCACACCAGCACGGGCGCGGCCCTGAAGAAGACCAAGGCAGAGCTGGACAAGGCATGGCAGCAGGCCCAGCCCTATCGCCACAGCGGCGGCGCGGCCATCAAGAAAGAGGAGAAGGCCGGTCCCTACAAGCACCTGCTGACCGGGGTCTCCTTCATGCTGCCCATGGTGGTGGCCGGTGGCCTCATCATCGCCATCTCCTTCATCTTCGGCATCGAGGCCTTCAAGGAGGAGGGCAGCCTGGCCGCGGCCCTGATGCAGATTGGCGGCGGCTCCGCCTTCGCCCTGATGATCCCGGTGCTGGCCGGCTACATCGCCTACTCCATCGCCGACCGTCCTGGCCTGGCGCCCGGCATGATTGGCGGCATGCTGGCCAGCTCCCTCGGGGCCGGTTTCCTTGGCGGCATCGTCGCCGGCTTCCTGGCCGGTTACAGCGCCAAGTTCCTGAGTGACAAGGTGCGCCTGCCGGTGACCCTGGAGGCGCTCAAGCCCATCCTCATCATTCCCCTGGTGGCGAGCCTGTTCACCGGCCTGGTGATGATCTACGTGGTGGGTGGCCCCGTGGCCGGCATCATGAATGCCATGACCGAATTCCTCAACAACATGGGCTCGGCCAACGCCGTGCTGCTGGGGGTCATCATCGGCGCCATGATGTGCTTCGACATGGGCGGCCCGGTCAACAAGGCGGCCTATGCCTTCGGGGTCGGCCTGCTGGCCTCCAAGGCCTATGCTCCCATGGCGGCCGTGATGGCGGCCGGCATGGTCCCGGCGCTGGGCATGGGCATCGCCACCTTCCTGGCGGGCAAGAAGTTCATCAAGACGGAGCAGGAAGCGGGCAAGGCCTCCTTCGTGCTGGGTCTGTGCTTCATCTCCGAGGGGGCCATCCCGTTCGCCGCCAAGGATCCGGTGCGGGTCATCCCGGCCTGCATGGTGGGCGGGGCCCTGACCGGTGCCCTCTCCATGCTGTTTGGTTGTGAACTGGTGGCGCCCCACGGCGGCCTGTTCGTGCTCTTCATCCCCAATGCCATCAGCCATGTGTGGATGTACATAGTGGCCATCGCCGCAGGTTCACTGCTGACCGGGGTGAGCTACGCCATGCTCAAGCGCGCCGAGGCGCCGGCCAAGCTGGCCACGGCCTGAGCCAGCCGGCGGAGGTGACGCCGGCGCAAGCAACGACAAAGACGACCCTGGGGTCGCCTTTGTTCATTGGGGGGAGGGGGCTTAGAAGTCCCAACCCTGCTGCACCTGGGACGCGGCGGCCTCCTCGGCCTTGCGCTTGGCCGCCAGCACCCGGGCCTTGCGACCCCGGCACAGCCGCATCACCTCCTGCTGCTGGCCCGGGGTCATGGCGAGCCAGTTGAAACGCTCGTCCCGGCTGCGAAAGCACCCCTTGCAATAGCCCTTGTTGTTCAACTGACAGACCCCGATACAGGGGCTCTGCAGGGGAAAGATTTCCAGCTGTTCCATGCCCGGATCCTCATGCCTTGTTACCCTGTTATAACCCAGATGATAAGGATTGGAAAAATAGTCTGGCTCAGGGCCCGGGTCGTTTGCTTTCCACGGGTAAATTTGGCATCTTCCACGCCGGATCTGGCACTCGGTGTTAAATGAGGACTTATGAACAGACACGCATACTGGTTGGCCGCAACCGTACTGGGCCTGGCCGGTTGTGCCGGCGAGCCGCAGCCGGCCCCTCTCCCCAAGCCAAAGGCCGTCGACGAGGCCTGTTTTCTCAACTGTGCCCCGGTGGAGAACCTGGGCAAGCAGTATCTCGATGGCACCCTGCCCAGCGATCTGGTGCACGTCACCCAGGTCAACAGCCAGGCATCCCGTGATTTCAGCCGCTTCCAGGCCCAGAGCCAGCTGGTGACCCAGCGTTCGACCCGGATGGCGACTCGTTATGGCGAGCTCTACCGTCAGCTGTCGCGCTGGGTCGCCCAGGGGGGAGATCCCGCCCGCATCGGGCAATATGGCATCAGCCTGGCCCAGATGGGGGGAGCCGATCGCATGGGCAACATACTGTTCACCGGCTACTACTCCCCAGTGCTGGAGGTGCGCCACCGCCCGGATCGCGAATTCAAGTACCCCCTCTACGCCATGCCCAACTGCGGCGGCCGCTGCCCCTCCCGCGCCCAGATCCACCGGGGCGCCCTGGCCAATCGCGGCCTGGAGCTGGGGTACAGCAAGTCCCTCATCGACAACTTCCTGATGGACGTGCAGGGGTCGGGTTTCGTCCACTACGGGGACGATGATCGCCTGCAATACCTGGGCTACAGCGGCAAGAACGGTCACGGTTACGTCAGCATAGGCCGGGTACTGATCGACAGAGGGGAGGTGGCCAAGGAGAAGATGTCCCTCAAGGCCATCAAGGAGTGGGCCAATGCCCAGCCGGAGGAGAACGTCAAGGAGCTGGTGGAGCAGAACCCCTCCTATGTCTTCTTCGAGCGCCGTCCCACCAACGACGTGATCGGCTCGGCCGGCATTCCCCTGCTCGCCATGGCCTCGGTCGCCGCCGATCGCACCCTGCTGCCCATGGGCACCCCCATACTGGCGGAAGTGCCCCTGCTGGATCAGGCGGGCAACTGGACCGGCAAGCATCAGCTGCGCCTGCTCATCGCCCTGGATACCGGTGGCGCCGTCAAACGCGGTCACCTGGATCTCTACCACGGCATGGGGGAGAAGGCCGGTGTGGCCGCCGGGCACTACAAGCATTTTGGCCGGGTCTGGAAGCTGGGTCTGGGCCATGGCCCCACGGCGGCCCCCTGGCTCTGAGCCTCTGGCGCTGTGATGGGCGCCCAACACAATATGTATGCCATCAAACCGCCGTTGGTTTGAAGTGAACCCCATTTATTGGACACATTAGTTGGCGGATGACATGGCCTGAGTTCGGTACTGTACCGGGCTCAGGCCATTTAGTTTTGCTTTGATCCGCTCGTGGTTGTAGTAGTGGATGTATTCA
>NZ_JBKISU010000058.1:0-9203 GCF_050266975.1 Aeromonas sobria | reverse complement strand
GATCTGCTGCTGCCAAAAATCAGCACGTTCTTGAGTGGTCATAGTGAAAATCCAGCGAAGAGGTAATGGATTTCAAGTGTGACGAGCTGATTTTGGGAAAAAAAGATGCCGATTCAAGGGCGCTTACGTTAAATCGGATTTAGAGATATGACCACTCCCCAGGCGAGCTCATTGGGCTTTAGAGGATGCATAGGAGCAGGCTGACCAACAGGGAAAGGTGTGCAAGGATAACCCCCTACAGCACGTTGAATAGGCTCTGGAATTGAAGCCAAAGGAAGTGCGCACTAAAGTAGCGTAAACAAGACACCGGTTTGAGGCCGGTGTCAGGTGATAACTAGATCTGTACACCCCAGAGCAGGTATCGGGTGGCGAACTACAACGTCTGGCATTGGCTAGGGCCATGCTGCTCAATCAGTTTGCCGATGAGGCCATATCGCGGCTCGATCCGATCAGCCAGCAACAGGTGATTTCACTGCTCAAACAATGCGTCGAACGTGACGGTTTGTCCTTGTTACTGGTAAGTCATGACCCACACCTGGTGCAACATTTGGCCCATGAGGTCGTAACTGTCGGTATGAACTGACACAAGCTTGATGGAGCGTATTGTCAGAGGGGCGCGATCAGTGTCCCTCTGATGAATGAGGGCAGCTAACAATCGCCGTCTGTCAGCTGAATAGTGGGCAAGTTTTGACGCTATGCCCACAGTGTAGAATTTTTTAAATTGCCGTTAGTCAACGGCAGGATGCCAGTATAATAAAATACTATTATTTTAATATGCCTGCGTACATACAATCCGTTGTTCATCATTTTTTAGTTTTTAGACAGACCTGTTATCGGTATTTACTATCCAAACTTACCGTTAGTTTTATTTTTTAACAATGATACAGTTTTTGCTCTGTAACCAGGAGGTAGTTTTTTTTCTAGGTCGGATTGTTTAAATCCAATAACCTCAGTTATCAGGTAGGTAATGGGTTTCAATCCCTGGAAAATATTTTTAGCTTCCTCAATGTTTAATTTTGTTTTTTTGTGAGATCTGATAATTTCATCACACAACGGACTTAGCATGTCGACCAGTGTCCCATCCTTACGTATAAGGTGGAAATTTAATGAATTACCATTTTCTGATGTCGAGGGGAGGTGGTTTATTTTTATCGGATCAGCAATAACACCTATGAACTCACCTATACGTCTATTTTGAATAAACCCAAATTCATCGCGATATTTTTCATCATCGGAAACTGATCTTTTTATAACGGGATAACCACCCAAAAACCCTCTGGCATGATTCGCGAGATAGGAATTTTTAACGTCATTTTGTTGCTGTCTAGCCCATTCGGTAAATTTTATCACTTCATCCTGTGTTAGACTTGAAATGAGTGAGTAATCAGAGTTTATATCAACAGTGCCAAGGTGCTCATGTTTGGATTTATATATTGACCTAATGGTTCCGTCCTTGAGTTCTAAATTTTCTTGAATGCTGATTGTTGTACTGAATGTGATTGTTTTTAAATTTGAATTCAATCTTGCTATTGCCATATAACTAACCTCATAATTTATTGTTTTTATTATTTTATCTTTAATAACTCAATGCCATTTGGGATGGTTCTTCCAGTCCAATCATCAATCCATTTGTTAGCGTTGTGAATTGACGTGACTAACTTCTCCTGATTGGATGATGTAATCACAACGATGTTTGGCGCCTGTGTCTCTGCATCCATAACGTACCCATCGGGTAGATTTGGTTCCAATCCGTGATTAACTGACTCAAAACCATTCTTGAATATACGTTTTAATGCAGCCGTTATCGCGGTTAAGAACTCCTCAATCACTGAATCGGAAGGTTTTTCTTTCCATTCACATGAAAAATTCAGTTGTAGCAGGCTATGAGCGTTAAATCGTTTATCCCTGTATATGTATGACTTAACCCTACCTATAATTTTCTTATATTGCTTTTGAGTACAGCGAACCAATGCTATGAAATTTTCTATATAAGTGTCACATTTAGATGTTAGTGATTTTTGGTTATGTTTTCTTTCATTTAAACTAACCTTTGATGCTATAGGGATGGTTTGTTTTAAATGTAAATTTGGCTCTGGTGAAATTTTATTGTATTTTTGAAGTTCAGTTATTATTTTTTGTTCCTCTAAATTGTGAGTACGTAACTCTAAAATTTTATCATCTCTAGTTGGTGAGTATGTAATACCCTGTTCTAGTAGCCTGCCCCAGGCCGCACGGCGGCGTTTAACATGCGTTCCTGAAATCCATATCAGTCCATCAACACTGTACATAATGCCTGTTGGGACACCATTTTTTCTACGCACGGCAACCATCACATTATAGCCCCGCAATTTTTTTACGAGTCCTGAGATGGTGCTCGGTCTACATTCAAACACTCTATCTAAAACAGATCTTATAAGATTTTTTGGATCTTGCTGGGCTGACAATGTTCCTCTACCAATGCCGGTTTTCATGTCTGTGATAGAATATTCAATTCCCCAGTTTTCATCGGGATTTTTTTGTTCAACGAGGCCAAGAATTTTTTCTATATCTCGCACCGCCTGTATGCAACGGTCATAATCGTTGTAGGTATTGACTAGAGTGCGATCTAGTTTTACGCGACATGCAACGATATGGATATGTTGGCAATGAGCGTCATTGTGTATTACAGAGGTCCATTTCGTGTCATTTCCATATCCCATCCGATCCATGAAAATTCGAGCTGACATGAACCAGTGATATGGGCTGAGGCTATCACCAGCAGGTAACGAAATTGAATAATGCGCACATTTCATTTCTCCAGAACCCAAATACAAATTCGCCTGCTGCTCTAGTTCTGTGAGCAGCCCACTGACATTATAATTTTTACCGCTTTCAGTGAGCGCCAACTCTGGGTAGCTGAATACATTTCCGCCAAGATAATTTATCTGTGTTGGGGTCTGTTTTTTATGGTCTTTCTTTTTGTTGTTAGGATTTTTGAATGGAGAATTCCTGAATATATAATTTAGTCTCCCAGAAAAACCTGGCGTCAGATCAAAAACCTCACCGATCATGTTTGCCCTCCGCATGTGCTACGCCTGAAATATTTATCAGTAATTTATAGACGGATTGGATTTTCTGGAGGATCAAAACATTTTTGGAGTGATTATTTTTGACTTCATCAGAATGTAAATGGAGTCTACACTCCAAAATGAATTCGTTGATATCTGCCGCCAGCCTATTTAGCTGAGCTAACCAATGGATCAATTCTACATGACGGATAGTTGGTTCCGAGTCTATGTGTTTCTCGTTGAGTGCAATTGCGCGAACGAGTTCGCTAATTTTAGCTACCCCGGATGCATGGCATCGTGCCTGTAATTTCTGATATTCGTCCGCTGTAAACGAAACTCGAACTCGCAGGGTGCGTTTGTCTGAGTCTATTTTTGGGGGTCTACCCCATTTTTGCCTTTTTATCATAAACACCTTCTTATAGTTGTTATTAGTGTTTTTGTGCCTATCTGTGAACAATAAGACCAGATAAGTAGCCACCTAAATATAGCTGGTAAGGAAAATTATCAAGAACATAATAATTTAAGTGTAATCTGTCATAAATATTGATGTTAAGCTACAAGGAAAAGTCTAAATCAATAATCTTGTTTTAATTATTGCAAATTATAAAAATGATATCAACCCTTCCAATGAAATTATTATTGATTTTTGAAAAGTTATTTTTGAGTAAATTTCTAGGTTCGTAATTTTAGTTTTGATGATAGCTATGTCAGTGGCGTGATCACTCATTTTTTGACCGTAATAAATGGTCATTTTTAAATTGATTTTATCGGTAAGGATGGCGAAAACGGTTACAGAGAAATTTTGATCTGATAGCGGGTATTTCTACCACCCTCAGGCATTTTTTCAAGGCAGCTGCCCGGGAATTCAGATAATAAGTGCGACACTCATGGTTAAGCGGTGAGAGGTAGTCAACTGCTGACGGTGGTACGCTTCAGCTCGCCAAAGTAGAAGCAGTATCACCATGAGTTATCAGGGTAATCCCCCCGAAAAACTGAGGTGCTCATAAGTAGAATTTTCTCGTATCTTGAACGCAGGAGGTTCTACATGAAAACATCACGCTTTAGCGATGCACAGATCATCGCCATCCTCAAGCAGGCCGAGTCTGGTTCACCCGTCCCTGAGCTCTGCCGTGAGCATGGCATCAGCTCCGCCACCTTCTACAAGTGGCGCTCCAAATTCGGTGGCATGGATGCCTCTCTCATGGCGCGCCTCAAAGAGCTGGAAGAGGAAAATCGTCGCCTTAAGAAGATGTATGCCGAGGAGCGCCTAAAGGCTGAGATCATCTCCGAGGCGATGGCAAAAAAGTGGTGACGCCATCTGCCCGCAGGGAGATGGCGACCAAGGCTGTGGCTCATTACGCCATTTCTATCCGTCTGGCTTGCCAGGTGTTCAAGGTGAGCGAGGGTTGCTACCGTTATCAGCCCGTGCTGGCTGATGAAAACCAGGAGATTGCCGACTGGCTGCTGCGCCTCACCGCCAACCAGCGCAACTGGGGTTTCGGACTGTGCTTCCTGTACCTGCGTAACGTCAAAGGCTTTGGCTGGATGGAACCACAAGCGGGTCTACCGTATCTATCGGGCGCTAGAGCTCAATCTGCGGATAAAACCCAAGAAGCGGCTAGTGCGGGCCAAGCCGGAGCCGTTGGCAGTCCCTGACCAACCGAATCACTGTTGGTCGATGGACTTTATGCATGACCAGCTCAGCGATGGTCGTTCGGTGCGGTTGTTTAATGTGATCGATGACTTCAATCGCGAAGCACTGTGCATCGAGGTGGATTTTTCCTTGCCTGCCTCGCGAGTCAAACGGGTGCTGGAGCAGGTCATCGAGTGGCGGGGCAAACCAGCCGCAATCCGCTGTGATAATGGTCCGGAATACATCAGCGAAGAGCTCAAGCAATGGGCGCAGCAGAAGAGGATTGCGCTGAGGTATATCCAGCCAGGCAACCCGCAGCAGAATGCCTACATAGAGCGATTTAACCGCACTGTGCGTTACGACTGGTTGGGCCATCAGGGCGGGATCGCACTTTGTTAATGAAATTTGAACAGGCAGATCGTCTGTGATCTAATCGCGTCTCCATGCAGGAGGCACGCGCTATGACGTTGATTGAACACCTTACCCTTGTCGAAGAAACTCGCTCTGAGATCAATCGTAAACATAACCTGGTTGATGTCATGTTCCTTGTCATCAGTGCCATCATGAGTGGTGCCGAGGGCTGGAATGACATCGAAACCTATGGCGATTCAAAGATCGATTGGCTCCGTCAGCACGAGCATCGCCCCTTTGCCAACGGCATCCCGCGGCGTCACACGGTTGCCCGCATTCTGCGCTGCATTGTCATCGATACCTTGCTTGAAGCGTTGCTGTGCTGGGTCAATGAACAGCGCACTCATCAGGGCAAACCCATCATTGCCTTTGATGGCAAGGTGTTACGCGGCTCCTTTCGGGGAAATGCCAAGGATGCGCTTCAGTTGGTCACGGCTTACGATACCGAAAATGGGCTGGTGTTAAGCCAGAAAGCAACCCCTAACAAGAAGGGGGAAATCGAAACCGTCAAAGATATGCTGGACATTCTTGAGCTAAAAGGAGCCGTTGTCACACTCGATGCGTTGCATTGTCAGCGTGAGACACTGGAGAAAATCAGCGAGAAGAAGGCTCATGTAGTGGTACAGTGTATTCTTGCAGTACAATTGATAATAATCGATTAAGCAGCAAATTATTGGAGTAACGTTTTGAAAGCACCTGAACTCCCTGTTGATGAAGCTGCTCGTTTACTTGCATTACAGCGAACTAATTTGCTGGATACGCCAGCAGAGAAGCGCTTTGACCGCATTACAAGATTAGCAGCGTCTGTATTTAAAGTGCCAATATGCCTTATCTCTTTGGTGGATAGTGACCGGCAATGGTTTAAATCTAAAGTGGGTCTTGACGCTTGTGAAACAGGCCGTGATATCTCATTTTGTGGCCATGCGATATTGCATGAGGATATTTTAATTGTTTCAGATGCAACAAAAGATGAGCGCTTTTCGTCAAATCCTTTAGTAACCCACGCGCCGCATATTCGTTTTTATGCGGGTGCACCGCTGCGAGAGACAAGTGGGCAACCCATCGGCAGTCTATGTCTCATTGACTCCGTGGCCAGAGACTTTTCAGTAAAAGAGCAGCAAGAACTGCGCGAATTTGCAGACATGGTTGAGTATGAAATTGCCAAAGAATATCACGCTCGACTTCAAGAGCGGTTTTTAAAAGGCATGGCAAGAAAAACCTCAATACTGGCAACACTGCCTGATATGGTATTTGTTATTGACCGAAACTTTCGTTTTTTGGTTTGCAAAGAGCATCCTGACTTACTTAAACCTCAACAAGCGATTTTGGGGCGTACCGTTCATGAGATACTACCCAATGAGCTAGGTCATCAACTCGTAGAGTGCCTCAAGCAAGCCTTTTGTAACAACGATGTGATTCATCATAACTACACGTTTGAAAAGTCAAATCAATCGTTCGAAGCGCGATATAAAAAGATTGATGATAATGAGGTATTGGTCGTCATACGCAATACCACGGCACAAGTTGAAGCGCAGTCAGAAATAAGACGCCTTTCTGAAGTTGCAAGGCAGACAACTAATGGTGTGGTAATAACTGATGTCAAAGGTCGAGTTATATGGATTAATGAAGCCTTCTCCTTTCTTACAGGATATGGCATTGAAGAAATGCAGGGTAAAAAGCCTGGGGAGTTATTACAAGGGCCCGACACTGATCCTGCCACTGTTGCAATAATGAGAGATGCGCTTGCTCAACAGAACGGCTTTAATGTTGATGTTGTAAATTATTCAAAAGCGCAAAATTCCTACTGGGTGAGAATAGCTTGTAACCCGCTGTTTAGTGAAAGTGGTAGTTTGAGCGGCTATATTGCAATTGAAACAGATATTACAAAAGAGAAACAGGATGAAGAGCTCATAAGGAACAGTCAGAATTTACTTAAGGCCGTAATAGACGCTAACAATATAGGCACATGGCATTTTAATATTCAAACAGGCGAGTTGATTATCAATGATAAATGGGCCGCATTACTGGGTTACACACTTTCTGAGTTATTACCTGCAAACAGAAGCACGTGGGAGAGGTTAACGCATCCTGATGACCTGGCTTATTGTGCAACTATTCTTGAAAAGCACGTGTTAGGCCTAATACCCATATATGAAGCCAATCTTCGTATGAAACAAAAAAATGGTGAATGGATATGGATAAACACCAGAGGGCGTATTTCTTCAAGGACATATGATGGCAAAGCTCTATGGTTATTGGGTACACACTTTGATATCAATGACCAAATAATTGCAGAAAAAGCGCTTAGTGATAAGTCAAGGCAGATGGAAGCTGTTGTTGAAAGGTTGCTTGAGGGCATTATTACTATTGATGGTCGTGGTAAAATTCTGACATTTAACCAAGCCGCACAGGAAATCTTCGGCTATACGGAAGATGAAACGCTTGGCAAAAATATTAGCATGTTGATGGGGTCACCTCATCGAGAGCATCACGATAGCTACTTATCAAATTATATAGAACGCGGTGTCAGTGACATTACTGGGCGTATTCGTGAGCTTGAGGCCTTGCGCAAAGATGGTTCTATGTTTCCAATCGAGCTTGGTATAGTTGAAGTTCAAATGGCTGGTGAAGTTAACTTTATCGGTGTTGTCAGGGATATCACTGAGCGTAAACAACGTGAAAATGAAATTCACAAGTTAGCATTTTATGACCCATTAACATTGCTACCTAATCGACGTCTGTTGTCGGACAGATTGACGGGAGCTATAAATCATAGCGTTCGTACAAGGAACTTCTCAGCATTATTTTTTCTTGATTTAGATAACTTTAAAAACCTTAATGATAGTGCTGGTCATAATAAAGGTGATTTGCTGTTGTGCCAGGTCGCTGAGCGTCTTGTCAACTCAGTGAGACAAGGTGATACCGTAGCGCGTTTAGGCGGCGATGAGTTTATTATTATTGCATCAGATTTAAGTCATGAACCAACATTAGCAGCGAACCAGGCTGAGAGACTTGCACAAAAAATCGTGAGTAATTTAACAAGGGAATATAATCTTGACGGTCTAACTTACAATAGTTCGGCAAGCATTGGTGTAACACTTTTTAACAGTGAAAATCTGTCAAAAGTAGATTTGTTAAAGCAAGCTGATATGGCTATGTACAAGGCTAAATATGCTGGTCGAAATGGTGTGCAGTTTTTTGACCCGCAAATGCAAGTTGCAGTAAGCTCAAGAGCAGCAATTATTAGCGACTTATACTCTGCAATACAAAGCCAGCAATTTGTACTTTTCTATCAAAAACAGGTCAATCACTTGGAGCAGTGTATTGGTGTTGAAGTGCTATTACGCTGGATACACCCAGAAAAAGGAATGGTGTCACCACTGCAATTTATCCCATTAGCGGAGGAAACAGGTCTGATTGTGCCCATTAGCAAATGGGTGCTAGAGAAAGCTTGCGCCACTCTGGCAAAATGGTCTTTAGAATCCGAAAAACAACACCTAAGCATTGCGGTTAACATAAGCGTAGTTCAATTTAGCAAAGATAATTTTGTTCAGACTGTTTTAAATGCATTGAAAACCTCAGGTGCAAATCCACAGTTGCTAAAGCTGGAAATTACGGAAACGTTGCTCGTAAATAACATTCCTGATGTTAAAGCTAAGATGAAAGAGTTGCAGCAGCACGGCGTGACTTTTTCAATCGATGATTTTGGTACAGGCTATTCATCCTTATCCTACTTAAAACAATTGCCTATAAATCAGTTGAAAATTGACCAAGGGTTTGTTAGAGATATTATCAATAGCAGTAATGATAGGGCCATCGCTCAGGCAGTTATAACATTAGCCGACTCAATGGAACTGCAAGTCATAGCTGAGGGTGTTGAAACAGAAGCCCAGCGCGCGTTATTGCAGAGTATGGGGTGTCACACCTATCAAGGCTATTTATACGGAAAACCGTGTCGGATAGAAGAGCTGCATTTTTAAAAGATAACCTGATTACCCATGATTAGCAGTCAGTTACCACGAACTATACTGATCTTACGTACAGTTATCGAGGTGCGAGATCATGGCCAAAAGCAAAATCCAATTCCAGAAAGGCTACAGCCTGTTTGAGTT
>NZ_JBKISU010000057.1:0-9367 GCF_050266975.1 Aeromonas sobria | reverse complement strand
TCGGCCTGTTTGAGGATGGCGATGATTTGGGCATCGCTAAAGCGTGATGTTTTCATGTAGAACCTCCTGCGTTCAAGATACGAGAAAATTCTACTTATGAGCACCCCAGGTTTTCGGGGGGATTACCGCGTAACCCTGTACTTGGCTTGAGGCGTCACTGTCGAGGGATGCGCCATGACCATTGCCCGTTCACGTCAAATCAGTTTGCAGGATACGCCTTACTACCACGTGGTCAGTCGCTGTGTGCGGCGGGCTTTCTTGTGTGGTGAAGACACCCATTCAGGTCAGAGCTACGAACATCGGCGCCAGTGGGTGGTCGACAAGCTGGGCCAGCTGTCGAGGCTGTTTGCCATCGGCATCTGCGCCTATGCAGTGATGAGCAACCATTACCACCTGGTGCTCAAGGTTGAGCCCGATACTGCCGCCAACTGGAGTGAAAGGGAGGTGGCCGAGCGTTGGGCTGCTCTATTTCAGTGGCCGCTATTGGTACGGCGCTGGTATCAGGGGGAAGCACTGATTGAACCGGAGCTGATAGTGGTGCAACAGTTGCTAGGGCTATGGCGAGAGCGGCTTCACTCCATCAGCTGGCTGATTCGACTGCTCAATGAAAGCCTGGCTCGCCAAGCCAATCAGGAAGATGGCTGCAAGGGACATTTCTGGGAAGGGCGTTTCAAGAGCCAGGCCCTGCTCACCGAATCGGCCCTGTTGGCTTGCATGGCTTACGTTGACCTCAATCCGATCCGGGCGGCGATTGCCGAGCGGCCCGAGCAGAGCGATTACACCAGTATCAAGCAGCGCCTTGATGACAAGCCCTCTTCTGAATCCTCATCCCCTCTACTGCTGCCGTTTGACAATTTTCACAATGAAGAGAAACTTGTCTGCTTACCCCATACCTTTACCGATTATCTGATGTTGGTAGATTGGACGGGGCGAGCTATCAGATTAAACAAGCGGGGATATATTCCATCTCATCTTGCACCCATTCTGGCGCGGCTCGGTCTGGATGAAACCCGGTGGTTGCGACAGGTGACGCTGTTTCGGCGGCGAGGTATCAGGGCGGTGGGGGATCATCAACATCGCCAGATGTTTGCACGGCATTGTGGCCAGCGGCGCTGTTATCAGCCCAGTGAATAGATAACCCTCAGATCCCCTCGCAACCATCATCTTCGCTTGCTACGGGTCGGTTAGCCTGTTGCTGGCGTCTACCTTTGCTCGGCCTCAGAGCGGTGTTTTGCCGTTTCTGCCTCCCACTGTTGATTGATGGGTCATGACAAAGGGCTGGGTTGATTTGGTTACGACTTGTCCAAAAAGGTGGGTGTCCCAGTTTTGCAGTTTTGTCCCAGTATTGGAAATACGTCATTTAAACAATGTGTTAGATAAGTTGCTCAGCATGGCGGCCTGCTCCTGAAAGTGGGGTAACTGAGGGGGAGAGATATAGATCTCCCACTGTAAAAAGATCTTTACAGGGGGGAACTTTTCCCACACCAGCCCGGTTCTGAATAGCGTTGGAAATAGGGGGTCAGGTGAAGAGCGAACGACCTTGGCACGCATCAAGTATCCTTGGTGTGTGGGGATGATTAATCTGTCTCCTGGTTTCAGTTGCGCTTTCCCCATGATCCCTGCCCCCCGAATACTGATATCACGAAGATTCATTCTCAAGGCCGGTCTCAAGGCATCAAACCAGTAGTTGTCTAAATTACACATGGTGACATAGCCCCCGCCGGACAGTACGAAGCGGGGATAACGGCGGGAGTCATAACCAAGAGGGATGACATCATCGACAGCATTCTTTGTCTGGGATCGAGAGCTCATAAAGATATCCTCAACTGGCAATTGTCATATCGCAATAATAATTGTGCCATTTCAGATGCTGGTTTACATTTATTATTATAATCTCAAGTTGTTGATTTTAATGGTTTTTTATCGCCCCCCTATTTGGGGTTGATCCAGTATAAGTTCCGGCATCGTCACTGTTGCTTGCCTCATTCCTCATCGACCCAGAGCCGCAGGTTTGATTAGTACAGCGTCACCAGACGTCTTGCGCCAACCGGTTGTTGCAATGTGGTTGGTGATATCCTTTTGCACCCCCTCCCATGAGGAGAGGGTGAGGGGAAATAGCTCTGGTGTGGAATCAACAAGGTGAATTGCACCGCCGCATCTTAGTGATCGAAATTCCACTCGATGGGCAGCTCAAGATCGAATATCAGCTGATCCCCGTCGAGGCGAAAGGCCAGGCTGGTCTGGTGCTGGTCGTATTCATCGATAAGCCGGCAGCTCTCGGCGAAGTTGGATTCGTAGTTGAGGCGGGCGCTGCCGCCGGTGCGAGCCTCATCGAGTTCGACCGCCAGCACCCGCAACGGGTCTTTCTGGCTGAGCTTGACCCGGCTGTCCCCCACGTCCACCAGCCGCTCCAGCAGGGGGAAGAAGTCTGGCTTGTGACCCTCGATGGCCAGGGCGATGGCCTGCTCCAGCTCGGCGCGGCTGGCAAGGGGGCCTGCCAGCCTGTAGCGGGTCTGTATCCTTTCCTGGGTCATGGTCTGCTCCTCTCGGGTGTTGCCTGTGACGGGGATGGTTCCGGCCTTGCTGGCGGCAGCGACTCGGGCCCTCGGGCGGGAAATACGGCCATTGTGCACCAGTTGATTCGCGCAGCGTAATCAGCAAGTAGGGTGCAATGAACAACGTGAATTGCACCGCTATTTATTACCCCTGTATTGTCGGTGCAATGCGCTGCGCTTATTGCACCCTACGTATGGCTGTAAAGGCGGTAGGCGGATTTTTCGGAATGGGATCAGACGTTCTCGAAGCTTGTTTTCACTGCCCTGCTGGCAACCCTTTTATCCCCCTTTGCCTATTGCCGCAGGTCAAGGAAATGGCCGATGAGGCCCCGCAAGTTGCCTCGGCTCGCTAATCTTGAAGGGAACAACACAGTGCCAGGAGGCCAAACATGGAAACGGAGAAAGCCATAGGGCTAATCGAGGCCCACGGGGCCTTTCACGGGGATCACTACAGCTTCAACAGCGACGAGTTCGTGCAGTGGTGCCAGCAGGATGCCCACCAGACCCTCAGCCTGGAGCAGGCCAATCACGAGCTTGCCCCCTTCTGCATCCGGGTCGGTTATACAGAGCCGAGCAGGTCGTGGCGTTACTATCTCACTTGACGGGACAAAGGAAAGGTGACGGTCTCGTCTTTTACTATGTGGGGATAATTGAGAAAGGAGCCGGCAGGTTCCTTTCTTGTTGTATCCCTGTGTTGCCTATTGCCTTCCGATGCTGCCCAAAGGTGGGCGCCTCAGTATTTTTCTCCCTGCGTGATGGTTGTGACATGCCCGCCGTCATAAGCAAGCGATGGGAGATGCTTCTGTCGGCACGACTCAACCCGTTGGGTGTAGTGATCAAAGGCGACAACTTTTTGATATCCCTGTGATTCGTAGAGGGCTTTTGCGGGCAGATTGGATGCGGCGGTAGCCAGCTTGACCGTCAGTGCGTCCGTCTCCCTGGCAAAGGTCGCCACCCGTTTTAGCAAGGCTCTCGCGATGCCTTGCTGGCGGGCCGAGGCTGCGACAAACAGATCGTTGAGATACCACATCCGCTTCATCGCAACGGATGAGAAGGCGGGGTAGAGCTGAATAAAACCAATCGCCTCGCCCGTCTCGCTGCGAGCCAGAAAGATAACAGACTCGCGGTTGGCAAGACGTTCGGCAAGGAAGGCGGCTGCAGCCATGGGCGATGGAGCCTGCCCATAAAATTGGCGATAGGCATCAAACAAGACGGTGAGATCTTCGATATCAGCGGAGGTTGCCTGGTGAATATGCATCCAATGTCCTTATCAGTACTCAAGGGCCGGCAGGGCGCAAAACACAAGGTGAGTCGCACCGCCGAAGTATTAATTATTGAAATTCCAGGTGATGGGCAGCTCAAGGTCGAAGACAAGTTCATCCCCTTCCAGGCGAAAGGCCAGGCTGATCTGGTGCTGCTCATATTGGTCGACGATGAGGCAGCACTCGAAGAAGTTGGACTCGTAGCTGAGCCGGGTCTGCCCCTGGGCACCACTCTGGTCAAGCTCGATGGCCAGCACCTGCGGCGGGTGCTCCTGGCTGAGGTTGACCGCGGGATTGCCCTCGTCCACCAGCCGCTCCAGCAGGGGAAAGAAGTCCTGCTTGTGGTGCTCTATTGCCCGGGCGATGGCCTGCTCCAACTCGGCCTGAGTGGCAAAGGGGCCTGCCAGCTGATATCGGGTCTGGATCCGCTCCTGGGTCATTTTCCTCTCCTCCTCGCTTGTGCCCGTTTCGGGCCTGTCGGTCACACCTTGTCAGATGCAAGCACAGCGCATCAGGCGGGAATGCGGCCGTTGCGCACCAGGGCCCGGCGGATGTTCTTGCACATCTTGCCGAAGCGGTTGAGCTCGTCGAAGCTGGGGGCGATGCCGCGGTCGATCTGGTATTGCCAGTAGCAGAGATCCGTATCCACCAGCTCCATCAGCTTCTTGGGGCAACCGATGCAGGTGTTGTCGGGCCCGCACTTGAAGGTATCCGGTTGATAGAGCGGGAATTCTTGTTTCACGGCGTCGATGATCTGCTGCATCGCGGTGATCCTGTCGGGTTTTCTGCTCACGGAGTTCCCCTGCGGTCGGTATGAGGGAGCCATTATATCCCTTACAAAAGGTGAGCCAATGACGCTTAGGGGGTAGCTTCGGCATGAAAGCCCCGTTGTTGCCTTTGTGCCTGTGTCTGCTGGCAGCATTCCCGCTGTTGTCTGGTGCCGTTTCGGGTGATGATGTGATTCCCGATTGAATCTTTTTTCCATGGACCTCCGGAGACACGATGAAACCATATGCCCCCTTGTTGCTCTGTACCCTGATATGGCAGGCAGAGGCCAGCCCGAACGAACCTGTGCAGGAAGGCACCCTGGCCAACCAGCAGCTGATCCAGGATGCCATGGTCGGAGTGGCGGGCTGGGTGGCCACCAAGGGCTGTGAGGCGCCGGAGCGTTTCGTGCCCGTGGTGCTGCAGCTCCCCAAGGGGGAGCCGGGCAGCCGCTACTGGCAGGAGCGCTGGACGGTGACGGGTTGTGGCAGCGACTATCCGGTGGTGATCGATTTTCGCGAGACGGGAATGGGCAGCGCCATGTGGACCATTGCCCGATGATGCCGGGGACGGCGTGGCAAGGCGGGCCCCGGCATCATAGGGTGACAAGGACTGCCTGCTGCCAGCGGCACAGATGACAACGCCCGGCAAGCCGGGCGTTGGGTAAGGACGGCATGAGGGCGCACACCCGCCCTAGAAGTCGTGGTAGAGGGGCCAGCCGAGCAGGGGGTGCCTGAGGCCTGCGCGCATCTCCATGTTGTCGAGCTTCTCCGGCGAGGCGTTCTCCCGTTGCAGCTGCTGGTACTGGCGCACAAAGCCCAGGGTGTGCAGCAGGTTGGGCACGAAGCCCGGGCTCAGCTCCTGGCGCAGGGCCTCGGCCATGTCGGCGGGCAGCTCGCCGAGCATCAGGGCCAACTGGGTGGCCAGATAGTCGGTGTCATACCAGGCCTCCTGCAGCACAGTTTCCCGCAGCCGGCGCTTGAGATCCTGCTTCACCTTGAGGGGGGCGGCGCCGCTGCCCTGACCGCAGAGGATGCGGTAGAGCAGGGCCTCGGCCAGCTTGTCCTCCATGGTGGGGTGATCGCTCTCGCAGGCGAAGAAGTGGCTCTCCAGCAGGCCCATCAGGCGGCTCTTGTTATGCTCGGCCAGGGCCTTCTCGTACTCCTGCCACCCTTGCCACTCCTCGATGTCGGGGGGGCTCGAGATCTTGTCCAGCAGGCGGGCATCCACCTCGCCATAGAGGCTGTTGCCGGTCTGCTTCGGGCTGACGGCGATCAGCATGGACCAGCCCTTCTGGAACGGCTTGATGGGCCCTTCCGGGGCCTGCAGCAGGGCCAGCGCCTTGGCCGGATCGCGCCCGGAGAGCGCCAGCAACCCCAGGCTCACCACGCCGATGACGTCGTGGGCGGCTTGCTCGAGCAGGTGCATCTTGTACTTGTTGTAATACTTGTCGGCGAATTTCAGGCTCATCAGCACCGCCTTGCCCTTGATGGCGGCGAGCTGCTGGGGGCTCAGGAGTTCACGCTCGGCGCCAAAGCGCAGCACCTGGGTGAGGAAGGGGCCCTGGTTGGCATCGCGAATGACTAACTGCATGGCTGGGCTCCTTAATCCAGAAAGCTGAACATGTCGTCGACGTCGCCATATTCGTCTTCTTCGACCTTGTTCTTCTCTTTGGCCTGCATCACCAGCTCGGTGGCAAACTTGTTGATGATGCCGTCCCAGGTGCTGTTTTCGCTGCGCAGCAGCGCCTTGATGGCTTTCTCCACCTCGGGAGCCTGTTCACGGATCAGCATCAGCAGGCTGCGGGGATCGTCGAGGGCATAGTCGTGGGCATTCTCGCTCAGCTGGCGATCGCTGTAGGCGAGGGCCTCTTCCAGGTCTTCTTCCTCGGCGTGGAGGGGATCGTGGTAACCCTCGTCTTCCTCGAAGCGATCACCGCGATAGAACTCGATGAAGGGGATGGAGAGGTAGAAGAGGCCGGCGGGATCCTCGGCGATGCACTCCAGGATCTCGGCCTGTTTGGCTTCGCTCTCCTGGGTGCGGATCAGGTAGTTGAGGAAGTCGAAGGTGTGCTGCTGCAGTTCGTCGGCGTTGTTCTTGATGGCCTCTTCCCAGTAGAGGGGCTGCTGGCAGACGATGTCGCGGATCCGCTCCGGGGTCATCAGCTCACTGAGGATGGACGGGAAGGAGATGTCGTGCTGGCCGTTGATCTGGGTCAGGGTGACGATATCAATATTTTCAATGACTTCGGCCAGCTGTTCGTCGGACATCGTCATGGCGGCCAGCTCGAATTTCTCGCTCGCCTGCTTGGGCTCGACCACGGCCAGCTCTTTGATCTCGATGGCGGTCATTTCTATCAGACTGTTGTTCATGCATTGCCCCAATTAGAAACGTACTTCGTCGTACATGTCCTGATCGTCGTCGTCACCATCACCGTTGTAGTCGGCGTCGGCATCCTCCCCGTCTTCATCCTCGTCGCCCTGCAGATCAACGTCGTCATCGGCACGGCGGCCGCCGCGCGGCAGCGGGTTGTCCAGCTGGAACAGGACGGCGCAAGCCTCGATGAGCGTCTCTTCGCTCTGGGCCCGCACCGCTTTCACCAGCGGAAGATCGGCATTGTTGAACGCCACCGACACCTTGAACTCGTCCCATGAGGGTTGTACGCCGCTGGCGAGCCATTTGTTCCACTCGGCCTTCGTCTTGGGCGGGAACTGCACCCGGCCATAGAGGGCCAGCGGCAGGTATTCGGGCATGAATTCGAGCATGCTCATGTCCGCCAGCAGCAGTGTCTTCATCTTGCCGGTGAACTGCTCGAGCGCCTTGGGGTCGTCCTGATCCCGGTAGGATCCGATGTTCTCGCTGGCGTCACTCATCAGCGCTTTGATCCGCGCCTGGTCCCATCTCTTTTGCATAGCGCCTCAGGGGTAGTATTGGTCCCACATCTCCTGCATGGCAGAAGCGGGATCGGTCACGATGACGTTGTTGAAATCCTTGATGAAAGCGGCTCTCTTCCTGGGATCGGAGAGCACTTCATAAGCTTGCTTTATCTGGTGCAGCCTGGTGGCCGCCTGCTCTCTCTCTTCCTCGCTCGCCCCGAGCAGCTTGTCGGGGTGGTACTGGTTGGAGAGCCGTCGATACGCTTTCTTGATGTCGTTTTCGCTGGCGTTGGACTTGACGCCCAGCACCCGAAAGTAGTTGTTCATGGCAGATCCTGCATCACATCATCAGAGTCACTGTGCCGGCGCCTGATGATGGAGCGAGGACCAGGCACGGCAAAAAACCCGTCATTTTAACGGAAATCGTCCGGCGCTGCCATGAATAGGAGGCGATGCGCCGCCCGAGGCACGGCCGGGCCGGATCCGGGTTCGATGGGCGCGGCCTGTCGCACTCAGACGTGGACATCCGGCATGGGGGCTAGACTGACAGAGGGTACCCGCGATGAATGACACTTCATTGGTCCCGGCGCCACGTCGCCGGGCGAGCATGGGACAAGGGGCCTGCCAGGGCGATCTTCATCCGGACTCGGCAAGACCGGGCCCATCAAAAGGAATAGACCATCATGTTCAAACGTTATCTTCTGCCGCTGATATTGCTGGGCGGTGTCGCCATCGCCGCCGACGAGTACCTCGATGAGCCTTTGATGTTCATCAAGGGGGATATCACTCAGGCCCAGTTCATGGAAAGAGCCGAGCATCGCTTCACCGAACAGGACAGCAATGGCGACGGCACCCTGTCGGTCATCGAGAGGGAGGCGGCCATGGTCAGGATGCAAGAGGCGATGCAGCAATCGGGCAAGGCCATGCCGGGGCGAATGGCCAACATGAGGCCGAAGCAAGATCTGACCAAGGCGCAGTTCATGGAACGCCATGAGACCCTCTTCGCCCGCCTGGACAAGAATGGCGACGGCGTGCTCGACGAGGCCGAGCGAGCCAGCGCCAGGGGGCGGCTCGGGCAGGGCGCTATGGCGCCCGCGCAATAGGAGGTAGCCAGCCTACAGATAAAAAAGAGCCCGGTCGTCATACCGGGCTCTGTTTATGGTGAGGGGGCTCAAGCCAGCCAGCGGGCCCACAGCAGCCGCAGCTGCAAGCCCCAGGGACTGCTCCAGCCCGTGGTGCTGCTCACCACCTTGCCCTCCTTGATGATGAGGAAGCTGGGGGTGACGCTCACCTGCCAGCGGGCGGCAAGCGCCCCTCGCTCATCGTTGTGGGTGGGGAAGGTCAGTTCCTTCCTGGCCATACCCTGTTGCAGTCTGGCGTCGTCGCCGGAGCGCAGCGCCACCGTCAGCACGTTACCGCCGTCTTGCCAGAGCTGCTCCACCGCCGGGGTCGTGAAGCGGCAGACGGCGCACCAGCTGGCCCAGTAGTAGACCAGCAGTGGCCGCTCCCGGCTCATGGCCTGCAGGTCGGCCTGGGTGCCATCTTGCAGGATCAGCACAGGCAGCGGGCTGTCTTCTGGCAGCGCCGGGCTGCGCCACAGATCCAGCACAGTCGAGATGATCAGGGCAAACAGCAGCAGCCAGAGCGCCTCCTTGCCCCAGCGTCGCCAGCGGGATCTGGGGGTGAGTGTTTCTGTCATTGGTTACCCCTGTTTCGCCAGTTCAGTTTTCACAAGCTGTTCGAGCTGCTCATAGGGAAGCGCGCCCGGCACCAGCTGGTTGCCGATAAGCGTCGCCGGTGTGCCCTGCACCCCCAGGAGGGTACCGATGCGCTGACTGTATGGACGCAGCTCCACGGGTAGTTTCCTCATGTCCGCTTGGCCAGTTCGGCCTTCACCAATTGTTCGAGC
>NZ_JBKISU010000056.1:0-9418 GCF_050266975.1 Aeromonas sobria | reverse complement strand
ACAATGGCTATGGGTTTATAACCATGAGCGGCCCAATATGGCGCTGGATGGTTATACCCCAAAGCAGCATCTGACAAAGGCTGCATGACCTCTACTTTTGAATGCCCCTAAAAATGGGGGGATTACCTAGCGAGCCGGTGAAGATCAACCTGAACGATAATGGGGTTTTAAGGGTCTGCAATGGCGGTGCAAGAGTGCCACCGGAACAGCTCGCTCTTTTAAGAAACCGGTTTGCACGCGCCAAAACGGACGCTGCAGGTTCTGGCCTGGGCCTCGCGATTGCCGATGCGATTGCTAAAGGTGCCGGCATGACCCTGCATCTCAGATCGCCGGCAACAGGACGGCAGGATGGTTTTGAAGCGGAGCTGAATCTGGCATGTATCTGACACTCACCGACATTGTGCTGCTGACGAGCATCATTCAATCGCTGGCTCTTGCCGTTTTTCTCCTACTTCCATCCAACAGTGGGCTCATATCTAACCGACTCCTGGTTGCCACTCTGGTGTTCTTCGCCGCCGGGCTGGGAGAGATCTTCCTCTATGGCAGCGGGCTTGCGCTCCAGTACCCAAACTTCGCCTACCTCGGAACACTCATCGGACTTCTACAAGCCGGCACGCTCTATCTATATGCGCAATCGCTGATGTATCAGAATTTCCAGTTAAGCGGGAAGCATCTCGTGCACACGTTGCTCTTCTGGGTGGTCGGCGCAATTTTTCTGATTGAATATTATTTACAGCCAAGCGAGACCAAAGTTCAGATTCTGCTTGAACGGGACCACCCGGGCGTACTTACCTCTCCCCTTCTTGCAGTCGCTATTCACGCGGTCTTTCTGGGCTACCTGTACGCGACTATTCGTGCGATTAACCGTTTCGGCCTTGGTATTCGACAGATTTTCTCGAGTATTGAAAACAAACAACTTGCGTGGTTACGGACGCTTCTGATCGGCTATGCAGTGGCTTGGACCGTGAGCATGATGTACTGCCTTACAGCGCATGTGTTTAGAAGCGTGCCCGGAACCGAGTGGGTGGCCGGCGCTGGCGCTGTAACGGGCTTCATTTTCATCAATTTTCTGATGATAAACTCTCTTCGCCAACCCGTTGTTTTCTCTGGATTGGCAGCAGACCAGGCCGCCTTGCTGGAAGAAGAGCCCACGCCGCAGTTTGATCAAACTTTAAAGGTCAGGCTCCAACAGTTAATGCACCAGGAAAAGCCCCACTTGCACCCCAACCTGACCCTGGAACAACTTTCACGGAAATTGGGCGCCCCTTCAAGAGAGGTTTCACGGGCCATTAACCAAGGCTTTGGCTGCAATTTCTTTGAGTTCGTCAGTCGCTATCGCATCGACGAGGCGAAATCGCGCCTGGCCGATGCAGCCAATCAGGCAAATATTCTGCAAACTATGTATGACTCTGGCTTCAACTCGAAGTCCGTATTCAACACTGCTTTCAAGAAAGAGACAGGATTTACCCCCAGTGAATATCGCCGACGAGCCCTGCAGGGCGATATCCGACCCTAGCCACGATCCTGAACCTGGCTACCCGGCGTTCGAGTACGCTCTCACCCGATACTGAAACCTCTAAACAGCTGAATTGTAGGTTTTTATTTCTAAACCATGGCATCGGTTCGGTTTCGTACTTGCGAACGATTCTTTGGCCTCCCTTCCGTACTCTGATTGCGAAGCGCCACCAAACCCGGTGCTCGTGAAGCTCAACGCAATATGAAGAGGTCATGTATGAAAACCAAATTACGCAAAACCGCTGTTCCCGCAGTGGCCGCAGCAATCTTCAGCCTGATGTTTGCCGGTAGCGCCCAAGCTCATTGTGATGCTCTGGACGGTCCCGTGATTACCGAAGCCCGTGCGGCACTGGAGTCAGGCAATGTTAAGCCCTTGCTCAAATGGGTGCCGGCAAAGGATGAGGCCGAAATCAAAAGGGTATTCGCCGATGTGCTCCAAGTCCGCGGGCAAAGCGAAACTGCGAAAAACATTGCCGATCAGCATCTGTTCTCGACGCTCGTTGAGGTTCATCGTGCCTCCGAAGGCGCACCCTTTACCGGCATCAAGCCTTCCGGACAGATTGATCCGGGTTTAATGGCGGCGGATGCGGCGTTGGAAAACGGGCAAATTGATCGCCTCGTGGCAAATATAACCCGCAAGATCGAGAACGGTATTCGTGAGCGTTATCATGAGGCTCAGCGTGCAAGGGCCATGGCTGATCAAAGCGTCGATAAGGGGCGTGCCTTTGTCGCTGACTACGTCAATTACATTCACTATATAGAGGGCGTGCATGGCGCTGCTGGAGGGCAGGGGCACTAATTCCTATCTTCACGCAGACGCAAAGCAGGCTGACGGCCTGCTTTGCCGTTGTATTCATTTCCAGTTTCGCCTTCGGCTGAATTGGTACCATCATTCTATTAAGGCGCATCAAAAAACATAAATGAACCCAACACCAATCTCCGCTTCATAATCATTCTGGGATATCGGGCTATCTGAGACGTCACTCCCATAAACTTCGTAAAGAGCTTCGCCGAAGATCTGCCAGTTCTTGTTCAGGTAGGGGTCAGCTCACGAAACGGAAAAAATCGTACGCTAAGACCTCTGCATGTTCCCGCAGTTCTTCGCCAACAAGCCGGTCGAGCGATTGATCGGCCCCGGGCTCTGCGCCGATGACCTTAATGATGATGTGCTCGGGCGCTGTCTGGATGCGCTGTTTGCGGCCGATGTGTCGACGCTTTATCAGGTGATGGCCGAGCAAGTGGTCGCCAAGCTGGGGCTCAAGCCCACGGCGGTGCATCTTGATATCACCAGCTTTCACGTCGATGGCGCCTATGACTGCGCCGATGGCGAACAGACCGGCCGGCTGCAACTGGTGCGGGGATACAGCCGTGACCATCGGCCAGAGCTCAATCAGGTGATCCTGGAGCTGATCTGTGAGAATCAGGCCGGCTTGCCGGTGTACCTGCAAGCGCTCAGTGGCAACAGCAACGATAACAGCGCCTTTCGCGAGACGGTTAATCGCCACCTGCGCAGCCTCAAGTCCGCGCAGGAGAGCCGCTATCTGGTCGGTGATGCAGCGCTGTACTGCGCCGAGACCCTGCACCTGTTGCATCATCAGCGCCAGCTGTTCATCACCCGCGTGCCGCGCACCCTGACGGAAGCACGGAATGCTGTGGCAGCCATTGGTGAGGCGCCGCTGACCGCGCTGGGCGATGGCTACCAGGGGCGCTGGCTGGATGCCGACTACGCGGATGTGCCGCAGCGCTGGCTGCTGGTGCGCAGCGAAAAGGCCAACCATGCCGAGCAGAAAACGCTGGCCAAGCACCTGCTGGGCGACAGCACCCGCGAGCTCAAGGCGTTCACCAAACTGTGCGCGCGGCGCTTTGCCTGTCAGGCCGATGCCGAAGCGGAGCTGGCGCGCTTTGCCAACGGGCTGAAACTACTGGAGATTGTGCAAGGCCACGTGCTGACGGAGCCCGTTTACGCCAGCGCCGGCAGACCCAAAAGCGGCCAGCAACCCGACAGCTATCAGTACCGCATCGAGGGTCAGGCCGCTACCTGCCTGGAACGGGTGGAGGAGGCCAACGCCCAGACGGGCGTGTTCATCCTGGCCACCAACGACCTGAGCGGCACCCTGACCATGGCCGAACTGCTGGCCACCTACAAGGCACAGCAAACGGTTGAGCGCGGCTTTCGTTTCCTCAAAAGCCCCGAGTTCCTGACCTCATCGCTCTATCTGAAAAAGCCGGAGCGCATTGAAGCCCTGTTGATGGTGATGACCTGCAGCCTGATGATTTACGCCGCGCTGGAGCACCGTATCCGCAAAGGGCTGGTTGCCCAAGGCCGCAGCGTGCCGGACATGAAGAAGAAACCGACGCAGAAGCCAACCGCCCGCTGGATCTTCCTGTGCTTTGGCGGGATCCACGAGTACAGCCTGGGGGGCGAACCAGCCCAAGTGACCGACATCAACACCGTTCAGGAGACCATCATCGACGTTCTCGGCCCTCGATACCGGCAGATTTATTCATGAAGCGGGTGCGGAATGTCGGGTTCCACTTTGGCTGAGCTCCATGTATTTCACAGAGCCCTTCGGAAAATCCTTGCGAACCAAAAGCACTTCATCAACCTGTCACGTCAGTGACACGACAGTGTCATCTCTCAGCTTTACCGTTCAATTGTAACTCGCAATACGGCGAGCTTATTTATTGCAAAAGGTGATCCTGTGGCGCCAACTCAATCAACCAATGTGATGCTTCGAGTCGAGAGTATGGGCGTAACCTACCCGGGAAACGTCCTCGCGCTCAAACCCACCAACGTTCACTTTCACAAGGGCGAATTCACCGTGCTACTGGGACTTTCAGGCGCGGGTAAATCCACTCTGCTTCGTTCACTGAATCACCTGGTTAAGCCCACAACCGGGAAGGTTGTGTCTGGCGAGTTTGGTGAACTGACCAACCGTAGAATCCTGCGACAGCACCGCAGCCGCACCGCCATGGTGTTCCAGCATCACCAGCTGATCGAACGATACACCGCGTTACAGAATGTGCTGACAGGCAGACTTGCGTATCACGGTACTTGGCGAAGCCTGCTTCCCCTGCCCCGGCAGGACCTGGAGTTGGCTCTGCAATGCCTCGACCGCGTAGGTCTGGCTGACAAAGCGCTTTCCCGAGTAGATCAGTTGTCCGGCGGCCAGCAGCAGCGGGTTGGAATCGCCAGAGCATTGGTGCAGCAACCATCCATGATTCTTGCCGATGAGCCCGTTGCCAGCCTGGATCCGGCCACTTCTGAAAAGGTACTCGGCCTACTGCGCGATATTTGTCAGGAAGATGGAATCACCGCGGTTATTTCCTTGCACCAATTGGAATACGCCCAGCGTTTTGCAGACCGGATCATCGGCCTTTCGAACGCTCATATCGTTTTTGACGATGCTCCTGAAAACCTGAAATCGAAACACCTGGACGAGATTTACCACCGTTCACCCAGCGTGGTAGCTGCGGAAGGCAAACCAGCCATCCATAAACCTAAGACCACCCCGATAACGACAGACGTACTGGAGATAGCACAATGAAGACAATGATTCACTCTTTGCTGGCTCTGATAATGATGCTCGGCATCCATTGGTCAGCCCATGCCGCAGATACAGACCCTGATCTTTTGAAAGTTGCCTTGCTGCCGGATGAGAACGCGTCAGAACTGATCAAGCGAAACCAACCTTTGAAGGATTACCTGGAAACCACTCTTGGTAAGGAAGTAGAACTGATTGTTACCACCGATTACTCCTCCATGATCGAAGCCATGCGTTTTGGCCGAATTGACCTGGCTTACTTTGGTCCGTTGTCCTATGTGATGGCCAAGAGTAAGAGTGACATTGAACCCTTTGCCGCCATGGTGGTAGACGGGAAGCCGACTTATCGCTCCATCATTATTGCCAATGCGGACTCTGGCGTTGGCTCCTTCGCGGATATCAAAGGCAAGAAAATGGCCTACGGTGACCGCGCATCCACTTCCAGCCACCTGATCCCCAAGACCGTACTCCTTGAGAAGGCAGAGCTCGAAGCCGGAAAGGACTATGAGGCTCATTTCGTCGGTAGCCATGACGCTGTTGCGGTTAACGTCGCCAATGGCAATGCCGACGCCGGAGGGTTGTCCGAAGTTATCTTCGAGCATGTGATGGACCGCGGTTTGATTGATCGGAGCAAGGTCAAAGTGCTGGGCTACAGCGGTGACTTTCCTCAATACCCCTGGGCCATGCGTTCGAACCTGGCCCCTGAGCTGAAGAGCAACATTCAGAAAGCCTTTCTGCAGATCGATGACCCGGAGATTCTCGACAACCTGAAGGCTGAGGGATTCGCGGCAATTACCGACGAAGATTACGATGTCATCCGCGCTATGGGTGGCCTGCTCAATCTTGATTTCGCAAAAATGTGAGGAGTGCCCCATGAACTATACAACGACGGAACCGGCGACTCTGTCGCCGGCCCCGTCGGCCTCCGTGCTGGATGAGCACGCGAAAGGCTGGCGGAAAAAACTCGGACAGTCGCTGTTAGTGCTGCTCATCATTTTTGTCGCAAGTTGGCACGTAGGGCTGCTCAATTTCAATACACTTGCCAATGGCGTGCCAGCCATAGGCACACTCATTGGCGAATCTCTTCCACCTGACTTCACCAATGTGGCCAGCTGGGTGTCGCCGTTAATCGACACGCTTGCGATGAGCATTGCCGGTACTGCCATTGCAGTAACCTTGTCTGTGCCACTGGCATTCCTGGCTGCGCGCAACACCTCTCCACATCCGGTGGTGTTCCAAGTAACTCGAACCCTTTTAAACGGTTTGCGTTCAGTCCCGGAACTGATCATGGGCATCATCTTCGTGGCTGCTGTTGGTTTTGGGGCGTTGCCTGGCGTACTGGCGCTCGGTCTTCACTCCATTGGCATGGTTGGAAAGTTTTTTGCCGAAGCGATTGAGCATGTAGATGAGGCGCCAGTGGAAGCGGCCGATGCTGCCGGCGCTACTCGCTTGCAGGTGCTCTATCACGCCGTGCTGCCACAAGTACTTCCTCAATTCGCGGACGTGTCCATTTATCGCTGGGAATACAATTTCCGTGCCTCGACCGTAATGGGCATGGTGGGTGCCGGTGGTATTGGCTTCGAATTGATGGGCTCGCTGAGAATCATGCAGTATCAGGAAGTCAGCGCCATTCTCATTGTCATCTTGTTGATGGTCACCGTCGTGGACAGTCTCAGTGGCCGCCTTCGTAAGAAATTCAAATAAGGACCGTCGATGAAACCCAAGGTTGTGATAACCCATAAGATCCATGACAGTGTTCTGGATGAACTTGCCCAAGATTGCGAGCTGGTCACCAACCAATCCGGCGCCACGTTGCCCCAGGAGGAAGTGGCTGCGCGCGTTGCAGACGCTGATGCGATGATGGCGTTCATGCCAGACCGAGTTGGAGTGGAGTTCCTACAGGGGTGTCCGCGCTTGAAGGTGATTGGTGCAGCCCTGAAAGGCTATGACAACTTTGATGTGGATGCCTGCACGCGTCATGGGGTTTGGCTGACATTTGTACCGGATTTGCTAACCGTGCCTACTGCAGAGCTAACGGTCGGGCTGACGATCAGTCTCACCCGACAAGTCAAGGCGGCGGACCACTTCGTTCGATCCGGTGAATTTACTGGCTGGACACCACGCTTCTATGGGCAGGGGATCGAAGGCTCACGGATTGGTATTGTGGGTATGGGGGCCATCGGCCAAGCGGTGGCGCAGCGCCTGAACGGATGGGGAGCGGATTTAATCTATTCCCAGCCGGAACGTTTACCCGTGCAGCATGAGCAGGCACTGGGTTTGTCCCATACTCCCCTCAAGATGCTGCTGGCCCAGTCAGATATTGTGATCCTGGCACTGGCGCTCAATGAGCAAACCCTCCACACCATTAATCGCGAAACGCTAACAGGAATGAAACCGGGCGCATTCCTTATCAATCCCTGCCGTGGATCTGTGGTGGATGAGGGTAGTGTTCTGCAAGCGCTTCAATCCGGTCAGTTGGGGGGGTACGCCGCTGATGTGTTTGAGATGGAAGATTGGGCGAGAGAAGATCGTCCGAGGGAGATCGCCCAGGGGCTCAGGGCCCACCCCAACACGCTGTTTACTGCTCACATCGGATCGGCAGTCAGCCAGGTGCGTCTGGCTATCGAGCAACGCGCTGCTCGGAACATTCTGCAAGTGCTTCGGGGTGAGCGGCCGGGTGATGCGATCAATGATCCCAGTGGCCGCGAGAGCGGCCCATGCTGAATCTTGTCTGGCTGAAGAGTTTCGTGGCGGTGCTGGACCACAACGGGTTTCAGGCCGCAGCCCGCCAGTTGGACATCGCACAACCCACACTGTCCCAGCACCTTCAAAAACTCGAAAACCAACTTGGCGTTTTATTGGTCCACAGGGGGCGCTCTGGCTGTGAGCCAACCCGGGCTGCCTTAACCTTGTTGCCTTTTGCCCGAAGTCTGCTCCGGCTGGAGGAGCAGGCGAGATCTTCCATTATGGAGGCTCGACTTCGCGTTGGGGCGAGCTCCAATATTGGGATTTATATGCTCCAGCCCTACATCCGTCGTTACAAGGAGCTGGGCGTAGGGCCCGAGGTGGATGTGGTAATAGATTCCAATCCGACTATTGCACGGCATTTATCGGACGGTGAGCTGGACGTGGCGATTATGGAGTGGTGGCATGATCTACCCGGATTCCATGCTCAGGCGTGGCGTAACGAGCCCGTTGTTCTAATCGTTCCGCCTGGTCACCCGTTAGCCCGTCGAACCGATATCGACCGCGATACGCTGTCTAACATGGCTCTGATCGGCGGCGAACCCGGCACCGGCACTGGCCGGCTTTTGGCGACCTACTTCGGTGAGCATGGGCCATTTCCGACGGTATCTATGCAGCTGGGTAGCACCGAAGCCGTCAAGCAAGCGGTTAAGGTCGGACTTGGCGCATCGTTGGTGCTTGAAAGTTCTGTACGGGAGGAGGTCCAAAATGGAAGTCTGGTGGCTATTCCCGTGAGTGAGCCTGGCCTTAGCAAGGAGCTGATGGTGATTTATCCGAGCAGCCTGGACAAACACAGGCCAGTATACTCGTTTGTTGGGCATCTCTGTGAATAGCTATTGGGTCCACCTCACGCATATCTAGCTGGGAATGCAGATACTGAGCCTCACGCTCACTTCGACAACGCAGTATTCCGTCATCTGCATATCGGCAGAATGGGATATCCGGATGACGAACGGTCAGCCAACGATCCAATGCATAATGCAGAAACAGGTTTGCCAGAACTGGCGATAACGGGCCACCTTGTGGTGTGCCAACGTTCCGTCGTTCCTGCTTACCATCTTTCGTCTGCATCGGTGCCGTTAGCCAGCGCCTCACATACAGCAGCACCCAGGATTCAGAGCAATGGTGGTCAAGGGCCTTGAGCAATAGCTCATGATCAATATGATCAAACAAGCCACGGATGTCATACTCCAGCACCCAGTCCCTTTCCCAGCACCGCTTTCGCGTGATCGCAAGCGCATCATGCGGGGATTTCCCGCGCCGATACCCGTACGAGTCCACATGAAAGACAGGTTCCAGGATAGGTTCCAGCGTCATAGTAACCACAGTTTGCGCTATACGATCGCTAAGGAAGGTGCGAATAAGCGGGGAAATTCTTCTCGGCTGACTCAGTCATTTCATTTTTTCAGTTTGAGCCGATTTTTTCTCCCGTAAATGCCTTGAATCAGCCTATTTAGACCGTTTCTTCGCCATTTAAGGCGTTATCCCCAGTTTTTAGTGAGATCTCTCCCACTGACGTATCATTTGGTCCGCCCGAAACAGGTTGGCCAGCGTGAATAACATCGCCAGTTGGTTATCGTTTTTCAGCAACCCCTTGTATCTGGCTTTCACGA
>NZ_JBKISU010000055.1:0-9872 GCF_050266975.1 Aeromonas sobria | reverse complement strand
AAATGGCGAAGAAACGGTCTAAGTAGGCTGATTCAAGGCATGTACGGGAGAAAAAATCGGCTCAAACATGAAGAAATGAAATGACTGAGTCAGCCGAGAAGAATTTCCCCGCTTATTCGCACCTTCCTTAGCTGCAACAGCGGCCCTTGACCAGATTGCCGATGGCCACCACTACAAATACCAGCAGATAGGCAGCAAAAATAACCACTAACCATTGGGGCATGGAGAATCCGAGGAACTGCCAACTGATCTCGCTACAGTCGCCATCCGGGAAGAACAGCCAGGGTATCCAGTGATCGAGCGGTGCCCAGCTCGGGAAGTTGGCATAGGGGCTACAGACGTTGAATGGGGAGGGGTTCATCTGATAGTCCACATGCTGCAAGGCCAGTTGCAGGCCACGGAAGGCGCTATAACCCCACAGCAGCAAGGCGCTCCAGCGCAGATACCAGCGCTGCGGCGCAACCATACCGAGCAGACCGGCAGAGAGCACACCCAGCAGGGCGATCCGCTCATAGATACACATGACACAGGGGTGTAACCCCAACACATGCTGAAAGAAGAGGGCACATAGCTCGAGGAGCAAGGCGGAGGCGGCTAGCAGACCCCAGGCTAGCCGATGAGCAGCAATGCTGCGCAGAAACTCTATCATCTGATTAATCTCACAGAAAAAAACAGTGGCGGAATTAGATCAGAGCGCAAAGAAAAAATACCCATACAGACCCCGTTGTATCGATGATGTGCAGGAATAGTGCCGGGTGGTTGCACAGCCAAACAGTACTTGATGCGGGCCACCTGATCTCTACTTTTGAATGCCTCTGAATATTGGTGAATTACCCTATCATTCGCCCCAAAACAGCGAAAACAGGCCGCCATCACGAAATGGCGACCCCTTGTCTGACCATGAGCTACACGGGTTCGCTCAGGTGTGCCTCACATGATGGTGTAGTGTCGGCTCATGGTCAGGTTGCCTTATCCGGGGTAGCTCGACCAAGTCTTGGTCGAGCCCTCATTATCGATGCTCAGCACCTCATAGGGCTGGCCGGGAGTACCCATCCCTGGTGCGCTCTGGGGCATACCCGGAGCAGTCAGGCCGTGGATTGCCGGTTTCTCTTGGAGCAGCTTGTGCACGTCGACGGCGGGGACATGCCCCTCCACCACATAGCCGTTCACTACCCCGGTATGGCAGGAAGCCAGCTTGGGGGTGATACCGTACTTCTCTTTGATGGGTTGGAGCTGCTCGGTTTCGATGACCTTGACCTCAAAGCCGTTACCTTCCAGATGTTTGACCCAGGCTTTGCAGCAGCCACAATATTGGGATTTGTAAACGGTCATCTGCTCTGCGGCCAGGGCAGAAAAGCTGACAACACCGGCCATCAGGGCCAGCAACAGGGATTTATACATGACTAACCTCGGATAAGAAGAATGCTAAAAAACAGGGATTCGACTTAACCGGGCTGACGGGGAGGACGCTCCAGCCGCGCTGGCGGCGCACCCGGCATAAACGGGGAGGGTGTGACAAACAGCGGCCTGTCCGGTTCCAGTATGGAAACTGTCAGGCCGTCGCTGTTCAGCACAGTCATGGCGAGCGCCGCAGTAAAGCTGCCGCAGGGCATGGCCTTCTCCAAAGTACGCTCGGCTTGGCTGCAATGGCTGTCAAGATTACAGAGATCGGTCGCCGCCCAGCTACCAAACGACATCAACACCAGCAGCAGACTCCACAGCGGGAGCCAACGACGGGCGCGAGCGCATTGGCGGGGGGACAGCATCATAACAGGGCTCATTAGCCAAAAAGAGGTATACATTAAACCCGATCCTGAGCAAGGGTCAAGCCTTCGTACCTCTGCTTCGTTCACGCCCCATTTGGACCTGCCTTGGCGGTAGGTGGTGAGCCTACTCGCCTGCGGATCAGCCTGCCCCGTCCAGTTAAAGGGCTGCCCCCTTTTTACAGCAAGCACAATAAAAACAACATTTTGGTCTGGCTTAGCCATCATGGGAATGGGGATCACAGATCCCTCCGCTGCTTGCGCTCCGGTCTTGACCTTCCCAAAAGGGATAGTTTAGAGTTAAGGACTCGTCATCAGGAGTTGGCCATGTTGTCAGCAAGATTGCATACAGAACAGATCGCCCGGCTATTGCTGGCGCTGATGCTCGTCTGCAATCTGACCCTCTGTGTTAGCTGGCTCGGTCTGTTCGGCGCTGGGCTTGCCACTGCGAGCATCGGGGTTGACGCAACTGACCACTCCAGCATGCAGATGTCTTCCTGCCACAACATGACCATGAGCACGCCCGACGATGGCGCGCCACAGAATGCCACGAGCCAAGCATGCCCGGGGCAAGACGGCCTTGCCTCGCCTGGCGGCGCTGGCCTGTCGCAGTTGGTAACACTGCTGACTCTGCTTGTCCTCCCCCTGCTACTGCTGCCCCTGCCGGGTGCGGCGAGCATCTTGCTGGATAACTGGCTGCGGGATCCCTTCCTGCGCACACGCGGTACCCATCCCCTCTCCTGGCCCCGACGGCATCTGATGCTGTCGGTGCTGCGCCACTAGAAAACACGTCTCCTGCGAGTTTAGGGCAAGGCTGGACCTTGCCTGAATAGCCGCGTGCCTGCTGACCCTGTCAGTGGCCGTGCCCCTCTGCCGCCCGACCCTGCCTGCTGCGATCGCCCGACTCAACCGATGCGCTCGCCAGCGGCACCGTCTCCAGCGCGGTACCCGATAGAAGAGAAGCTGTACCATGTCATCTACCGCACATAATGATGCCGCGCAGTCCTGCGCCATTGCCACCCACTCCATCCGTATCGGAGGCCTGTCATGAGCAAGACCCTGCTATTGTCCGCGCTGCTGCTCACCCTCGGCGCCGGTGGCGGCTACTGGGCGGCCACACAGGGCATCGGAAGCGGTGCCACAAAAGCCACAGAAAAAGCCCCTCTCTACTGGGTCAACCCCATGGATCCCCGCGACAAGCGCGACGCCCCGGCCAAGGACAACATGGGGATGGACTTTATCCCCGTCTATGAGGAGCAGAAAACCGGCTCCCCCGGCACCGTCACCATCAGCCCCGAGATCCAGCAAAACCTGGGGGTCCGGCTCGCCAAGGTGGAGCGCTTGCCCATCCACCATCAGATCGAGACGGTGGGCTATGTCGGCTATGACGAAGACCGGCTGGAGGCCATTAACGCCCGCATGGCAGGCTGGATCCGCACCCTCGCCATCAAGAGCGAGGGGCAGAAAGTGACAAAGGGGAGCCTGATCTATGAGCTCTACGCCCCGGATCTGGTCAATGCCCAGCACGAATACCTGCTGGCGCTCAACACCAGCAACCCGCTGCTGCTGCGCGCCGCCGAGGGTAAGCTCAAGTCCCTGCAAGTACCGGCGGACCAGATAGCCGCCCTCAAGCGCACCCGTCAGGTCCGTGAAACGATCAGCATCTACGCCCCGAGCAGCGGTTATGTCTCCGAGCTCAAGGTGCGCGAGGGCCAGTATGTGGAGCCCGCCGCCGCCCTGTTCAATATCAGCACCCTGCAGCAGGTGTGGGTGAGCGCGGAAGTGTTCGAGCGCCAGGCTGGCCAGTTGAAAGTGGGCGATCCGGTGACCATGACCCTGGATTACGCCCCCGGCCGGCGCTGGCAGGGCAAGGTGGATTACCTCTACCCCACCCTGGATGCCGCCACCCGCACCCTCAAGGTGAGGCTGCGCTTCGACAACACTGATGAGTTCTTGAAACCCAACATGTTCGCCAAGGTGAGCATTCGCAGCGGCAAGGGAGAGCCGCACATGCTGGTCCCGAGTGAAGCGGTGATCCGCACCGGCAGTCAGGACCGGCTGGTGCTGGCGCTGGGCGATGGCAGCTTCAAGTCGGTGGCGGTCACCCTGGGCCCCCAGTTTGGTGACAAGATAGCCATCGTGGATGGGGTCGAGCCGGGCGACAGCATTGCCAGCTCGGCCCAGTTCCTGCTCGATTCGGAATCCAGTATCGACTCCGACTTCCAGCGCATGACGGCGGTACGCCCCATGCAGGTGTGGACCCAAGGTGAGGTGCAGGCGGTGGATCCCAAGAGTCGCACCCTGAGCGTCGCCCACCAGGCCATCCCCGAGTGGCAATGGCCCGCCATGGAGATGGATTTTGGCGTGGCAGATAGCGTCGATATGACCCAGCTCGCACCGGGCCAGACCCTGCATTTGCAGATGGAACAGGAGGGAGATGAGTATCGCATCATCAATATCCATGTCGAAAAAGCGGCCACGCATGCTGAGAAACCGGCAGCGCCCAAGGATGACATGAAAGACATGAAAGGCATGGAAGGCATGGAAGGCATGGACCATAGCCAGCACCAGATGGGGGACAAGCCATGATCCCTTCCATCATTCGCTGGTCCATCGGCAACCGCTTTATGGTGCTGCTGCTGACCGTCATGCTGACCGCCTGGGGGCTCTGGTCGGTCAAGCAGACCCCGGTGGACGCCCTGCCGGATCTCTCCGACGTGCAGGTGATCATCAAGACCTCCTACCCCGGCCAGGCGCCCCAGGTGGTGGAGGATCAGGTCACCTACCCACTCACCACCGCCCTGCTGGCGGTGCCGGGTGCCACCACGGTGCGCGGCTACTCCTTCTTCGGCGACTCCTTCGTCTATGTGCTGTTCGATGACGACACGGATCTTTACTGGGCCCGCGCCCGGGTGCTGGAGTACCTGAGTCAGGTGGCCCCGAGCATGCCCCCTTCGGCCCGGCCCCAGCTCGGCCCCGATGCCACCGGGGTGGGCTGGGTCTACCAGTACGCGCTGGTAGACAAAACCGGCAAGCATGACCTGAGCGAGCTCACCTCCCTGCAAAACTGGTTCCTCAAGTACGAGTTGCAGACGGTGGAAGGGGTCTCCGAGGTGGCGACCGTGGGCGGCATGGTGCGCCAGTATCAGGTGCGGGTCGATCCCGATAAATTGCGCGCCTACGGCATCCCACTGTCACTTATCCAAACCGCCATCGAGCAAGGCAACCAGGAGACCGGCGCCTCCGTCATCGAGTTGGCGGAAGCCGAATACATGGTGCGCTCCAACGGTTACCTCAAGAGCGTCAAGGACTTGCAACAGATCCCGCTCGGCACCCTGGTGCGTGGTGCCCCGCTGCTGCTCGGCGATGTGGCCGATGTGGTCACCGGTCCTCAGGGGCGGCGCGGTATCGCTGAGCTCAACGGCGAAGGGGAGGTGGTAGGCGGCATCATCGTCATGCGTTATGGCGAGAATGCCCAGCGCACCATCGACGGGGTCAAGGCCAGGCTGGCCCAGCTCAAGAGCAGCCTGCCGGAGGGGGTGGAGCTGGTCACCGTTTACGACCGCTCCGATCTGATCCAGCGCGCCATCGACAACCTCTCCGGCAAGCTGCTGGAAGAGTTCGCCGTGGTGGTGCTGGTCTGCCTCGCCTTCCTGTTCCACCTGCGCTCGTCGCTGGTGGTGGTCATCACCCTGCCCATCGCCATCCTGGTGGCCTTCATCGTCATGCACATGCAGGGGATCAACGCCAATATCATGTCCCTCGGTGGCATCGCCATCGCCATCGGCGCCATGGTGGATGGTGCCATCGTGATGATAGAGAACGTCCACAAGCACATGGAGCGCACCGAGCTGACGGACAAGAACCGCTGGCAGGTGATAGCCCAGGCGAGCATCGAGGTGGGCCCCGCCATCTTCTTCTCTCTGCTCATCATCACCATGAGCTTCCTGCCGGTGTTCGCACTGGAGGCGCAGGAGGGACGCATGTTCCATCCGCTCGCCTTCACCAAGACCTATGCCATGGCGGCGGCGGCCGGGCTCTCCATCACGCTCGTTCCCGTCATCATGGGCTACTTTATCCGCGGCAAGGTGCTGGCGGAGCAAGCCAACCCCCTTAACCGCTGGCTGAGTCAGGGCTATATCCCACTGCTCAACGCCGTGTTGGCGCGCCCCAAAACCACCCTGCTGCTGGCACTGGCGGTGACCATCGTCGGCTTCTGGCCGCTGCGCTACCTCGGCTCCGAGTTCATACCGCCGCTGGATGAAGGGGACATATTGTACATGCCCACCACGGCGGCCAACGTTTCGGTCGGCAAGGCGCGGGAGATCCTGCAACAGACCGACAAGCTGATCCGCACCGTGCCCGAGGTGAAGAGTGTGTTCGGCAAGGCGGGCCGCGCCGACAGCGCCACCGATCCGGCCGATCTGGTGATGATGGAGACAACCATCCAGCTCAAGCCGAAGGAGGAGTGGCGCCCCGGCATGACCCCGGAGAAGCTCAAAGAAGAGCTCAACACTCTCATCCAGTTCCCCGGCCTCACCAACGCCTGGGTGCCTCCCATCAAGACCCGCATCGACATGCTGGCGACCGGCATCAAGACCCCGGTCGGCATCAAGGTGGCGGGACCGGACCTCAAGGTGATCCAGAAGATCGGCCAGCAGTTGGAGCAGATCGTCGGCAAGGTGGAAGGGGCAGCCTCGGTCTATGCCGAGCGGGTGGCCGGTGGCCGCTACGTCAAGGTGGACATCGACCGGCTCAAGGCGGCCCGCTACGGCCTCAACATCGCCGATGTGCAGGCGGTGCTGGCGACTGCGGTCGGCGGCATGGACGTGGGTCAGACCATCGAGGGACGTGAGCGCTATCCCATCAACTTGCGCTACCCCCAGAGCTACCGCAATTCGGTGGCGAGCCTGGAACTGCTGCCGCTGGTGACCCCCATGGGGGAGCGCATCGCCCTGGCGGACGTGGCCAAGGTCTACATCAGCGATGAGGCCCCCATGCTGCGCAGCGAGAACTCCCGCCTCAACGGCTGGATCTACGTGGATATCCGGGGCCGCGATATCGGCTCCTTCGTGGCCGATGCCAAGGCCCAGGTGGAGAAGCAACTGGTGCTGCCAGCAGGCTATGCCCTCAACTGGTCCGGTCAGTACGAATACATGGAGCGAGCCAAGGCGCGCCTCGCCTACGTGGTACCGCTCACCTTCGCCATCATCGTACTGCTGCTCTATCTGGCGTTTCGCCGTTTTCAGGAGGTGCTGCTGATCCTCACCACCCTGCCACTCGCCGTCGTAGGGGGGATCTGGACCGTCTGGCTGCTCGACTTCAACATGTCGGTGGGGGTGGGGGTAGGATTCATCGCCCTGGCCGGGGTGGCGGTGGAGACCGGCGTACTGATGCTGGTCTACCTCAACCACGCCTGGGATGACCTGCTGGCAGAGGGCAAACCTGACCAGGCCGGGCTGCACCGGGCCGTCATCCAGGGCGCCGCCCTGCGCCTGCGTCCCAAGATGATGACTGTAGTCACCATCATCGCCGGCCTGCTGCCCATCATGTGGAGCCACGGTA
This sequence comes from Aeromonas sobria, assembly GCF_050266975.1. GTDB lineage: Bacteria > Pseudomonadota > Gammaproteobacteria > Enterobacterales > Aeromonadaceae > Aeromonas > Aeromonas sobria_B. The sequence goes on along the minus strand of NZ_JBKISU010000055.1, from coordinate 2,544 downwards.
CCGGCTCCGAGATAATGCAGCGCATCGCCGCACCCATGATAGGCGGCATGGTGAGCGCCCTGGTGCTGACCCTGCTGGTGCTGCCTGCGGCCTTCTATCTGTGGCGCCGCCGTGGCCTGGACAAGGCCCTTGACGATCGCGCCGAATAACCCGATTTCACTACCAACCCGAATTAACTGAATTAACCGAACTAACGAGAAGGAATATTTTATGAACCACAAGACATTGGCAATGACCCTGCTGCTTGGCCTCGCTACCACCGGTCTGGCCCAGGCTCATGAGGGCCACGATATGGCTGCGATGAAGGGCCACGATATGGCTGCGATGAAGGGCCACGATATGGCTGCGATGGAAGGCCACGATATGGCTGCGATGGAGGGCCACGATATGGCTGCGATGGAAGGCCACGATATGGCTGCGATGAAAAGTGGCAAGATGGAGGGTGACATGACCCAGATGGGGATGACCAAAGGGACCATCACTCGCATCGACGAGGTCAACCAAAAAGTGGGGATCAAGCACGAGGAAAACACCACCCTCAACATGCCCGCCATGACCATGGTGTTCAACTTGGCCGACCCCGCCCAGCTCAAGGATATGAAGGTTGGGGATGCTGTGAGCTTTCAGGCCGAGGATCAGGGCAGCAAGCTGACCCTGACCCATCTGCAAAAGCAGTGATGGGCCGAGGCTGACTCACAGAAACTCAAACGGCGGGGGGGAATCTTCCCGCCAGAGTGATTTAGCTGACATCAAGTGTAATTGGTGGCAATCCACCTCCTTCATCCAGTGGACAGTTTTGGGTTTAAAACGATCTATGAAAAGAACACTCTTGTCAGTCATGGTGATGCTGGGCGTGAGCGCAGGCGCCCATGCCGAAAACCTGCTCGATATTTACCAACAGGCGCAGAGCAAAGATACTCAACTGCTTGAATCCAAAGCGACGCGGGATCAAGCCTTCGAAAAGATTAATGAATCACGTGCTGCGCTATTGCCACAGATCAATCTGGGGGCTGGCTTGGGCTATTTGAAGCAATCTGACGATACGATGACCAATAGCAATGCCCAGGGCTCCGTCACGCTGGATCAGTCTGTCTACCGTCGCAGCAACTGGGTCAACCTTGACCTGACCGAGAAGAGTGCCACCCAGTTCGACGTGGCCTACAATCTCGAGATCCAGAACCTGATGCTGCGCACCGCTCAGGCCTATTTCGATGTGCTCAATGCGATGGATGTCCTGGAGTTCGTCAGCGCTAACAAGGCGGCAGTCGGGCGCCAGCTGGAACAAACTCAACAGCGTTTCGCCGTGGGTCTGACCGCCATTACGGACGTGCATGAGGCCGAGGCCGAGCGCGACCAGGCGCTGGCAGACGAGATAAATGCCGAAAACACCCTGGACAACAGCTACGAGAGCCTGCGCGAGTTGACCGGTATTGATCACCGCCAGCTGGACGTACTCAATACCGAGCGCTTCACCCCGCAGCAGACCGCGTTCAACTCTGACAAATGGCTGGCGCTGGCGCTGGATAAGAATTTGGAGCTGCATAACGCCCGCATCGGCAAAGATATTGCCAAGGAACAGATCGATCTGGCCAAGACGGGGCACGATCTGACCGTGGACCTGAATGCCGGGGTCACCGCCGGTTACAACGACTACAAGGACGAGATCCAGGGCCGGGATAATAACAACAGCCAGGGTAATATCGGTCTGAACTTCAACATGCCGCTCTACACCGGCGGTGCCATCGACTCCCAAGTCAAGCAGGCGCAGTTCAACTATGTGGCCGCCAGCGAACAGCTGGAGCGCAGTTTCCGCACGGTGCAGAGTACGGTGCGTTCCTCCTACAACAACGTGAACGCCAGCATCGGCTCGGTGCGCGCCTACAGCCAGTCGGTCATCTCTGCCGACAGTGCCTTGAAGGCAACCGAGGCTGGTTACGAGGTGGGCACCCGTACCATCGTCGACGTGCTGGGTGCCACCCGCAAGCTGTACGAGGCTAAACAGAAACTTTCCGAGTCGCGCTACAACTACATCCTCGGCATCCTCTCCCTCAAGCAGGCCGCCGGTGTACTGGAGCAAAAGGATCTGGAAGATATCAACCTGGGGCTGATGCCCGTGGTGCGGGCCGCCACCAAATCTTAATCCCTGGCAACACAGGAACCCATACAGAGAGGTGACAGCAAGGTCACCTCTCTGTCATCCGTACCAGCTCGTTTGTCGATAACTCTGCGGGACATCGCTTTTTTATGTCAGCGATGTGGTAAGGGAAGGAAGATTCAGAAGTGTACCTGATGCAGCTCAACTTCATGTGCCATTGCCGCTCGCTCGGTATGGTGCTGATCGGTTGCATCCACCAAAAAGTCGAACCACTTCTCATGCTCGAACGGCAGTTGAACACGCTACGTGATACAGCCCCTAGGGAAGGTGCGAACAAGTCCCTGATATGAGATCATGTTTGTCATCTGGAGCCATGGAACAGGGTTCATCATGAGTCATCAACTTACCTTCGCCGACAGTGAATTCAGCAGTAAGCGCCGTCAGACCAG
>NZ_JBKISU010000054.1:0-10335 GCF_050266975.1 Aeromonas sobria | reverse complement strand
GGACAGAAGATTTAGATAGCGCACACAGTGCGGTCTTTACCGGTTAGTGTGCTGATATGGCTCAGTTGGTAGAGCGCATCCTTGGTAAGGATGAGGTCCCCAGTTCGACTCTGGGTATCAGCACCATGAAGACGAAAGCCTCCCTGAAAAGGGAGGCTTTTTTGCATGTTCATTTTGATGACCGAGCCATCAATTCAGCGAGATCGCCCTGGCATCCAGATAGAATCTGGCCTCGCCGGAGGGCGTCCTGGTGACCATGGCCATCAACTTCTCTTCCTGTCGATATTCCCAACGCTGCTCTATGGTGTCGAGGGGCGGCTTGCGGACCCCCAGACCTTGCAGGTATTCGTTGAACAGGCCGATACTGCCAATCTCTATCATCTTCTCGTCCATCTTGTCCCTTCTGTTCCTTGACGATGTCTGTGTGCCCCATGTTAACAGTTCTCGAATGAATCACATCTAAAGGCTTCTCTCATCACTTGATCCAAGCTAACTTGTTGTCAAATAAAGTGGGTTGCAATCAAGAGTGGGAGAGTCGCAATGCTGATCACCAATGTGAGACTGGCAGGACAAGAGGGGAGGTGGCAGATCCACTGCCAGGATGGGCTCATCACCAGCATAGCCCCGGCGGGCGGCGTCGGGCTGGATGGGCCTCAACTCGATGGTGAAGGGGGCTTGGCCATGGCCCCCTTCATCGAACCTCACATCCATCTCGATACCACCCAGACCGCGGGTGAGCCGAGCTGGAACCTGTCTGGTACCCTGTTTGAGGGTATAGAGCGGTGGGCGGAGCGCAAGGCGCTGCTGACCCATGAGGATGTCAAATCCCGGGCCAGGCAGACTCTCAAGTGGCAGATCGCCAATGGCATCCAGTTCGTGCGCAGCCATGTGGATGTCTCAGACCCTGGGCTGGTCGCCCTCAGAGCCATGCTGGAGCTGCGCGAAGAGATGAGACCCTGGGTCGAGCTGCAACTCGTGGCCTTACCCCAGGAGGGGATCCTCTCTTATCCCAATGGCAAGGGGCTGATGGAAGAGGCGATGGCTCTCGGTGCCGACGTCGTGGGTGCCATCCCGCACTTCGAGTTCACCCGGGAGTACGGCGTAGAGAGCCTGCATTATGCGTTCGAGCTGGCCGAGCGCTATGGCGCCCTGATCGACGTGCATTGCGACGAGATCGACGACGAACAATCCCGTTTCATCGAGACCCTGGCCACCCTGGCCCTGGAGCGGGGCTGGGGTGACAGGGTGACCGCCAGCCATACCACCGCCATGCACTCCTACAACGGGGCTTATGCCTCTCGCCTGTTCCGTCTGCTCAAGATGGCGGACATCAACTTCGTCGCCAATCCCCTGGTGAACATCCACCTGCAGGGACGATTTGATACCTATCCCAAGCGTCGCGGCATCACCCGGGTCAAGGAGATGCTGGAGGCGAGCATCAACGTCTGCTTCGGCCACGACGACGTGTTCGATTCCTGGTATCCCATGGGGACAGGCAACATGTTGCAGGTGCTGCATATGGGGCTGCATGTCTGCCAGCTGATGGGTTACCCGCAGATCGATGACAGCCTGAAACTGATCAGCAGCCACAGTGCCCGCACCCTGAATGTACAGGATCGCTACGGCCTGGAGGTGGGCAAACCGGCCAACCTGATCATACTGCCGGCCGAGAGCGGCTTCGATGCGGTGCGCCGTCAGGTGCCGGTGCGCTACTCGATCCGCCATGGCAAGGTGGTCGCCCAGACTCACCACGCCCAAACAGAGATTGTGCTGGAGCGACCCGAGCCGATCGATTTTCAACGCTGAACCCGTCCTGACTTCCCCCTGTCATGGGCGGGGGAACTTCTGCATAATGTCGGCAGACACTCTTGGAGACTTGCCATGCAGACCTGGCTATATGTGGCCGCGGGGGGCGCCCTCGGGGCCTGCCTGCGCTTTGGGATAGGCGAACTGATGGCCCTGCTGCTGGGCCGCCACTTCCCCTACGGCACCCTCACCGTCAACCTTGTCGGCTCCTTCATCATGGGGATTGCCTTCGCCCTCATCAGCAATGGTCATGTGATGGAACACCCCATGAAGCCACTGCTGATGGTGGGTCTGCTGGGGGCCCTGACCACGTTTTCCTCCTTCGCCCTGGATACAGTGGTGCTGGCCCAGCATGGCGCCTGGTTCAAGGCGGTGCTCAACATGGGCCTGAATCTGTTCCTCTGCCTGCTGATGGTGGTGCTGGGCATGCAGTTGGTTGCCAGCCGGGTTTAAGGTGTCCGGACGCTGGCGGCTCTGGTAAACTGGCGGCCATTGTTTGTTCTATGGGTGTTTGAGGGATGTCGGAACCGACTACAACTACGCATTTTGGCTTTAAAACCGTTGCCGCCGACGAGAAGGAAACCCTGGTGGCCGGTGTCTTCCATTCGGTCGCAGCCAAGTACGATCTGATGAACGATCTGATGTCGTTCGGCATTCACCGCCTGTGGAAACGCTTCACCATCGACTGTTCCGGCGTGCGCCGTGGCCAGAAGGTGCTGGATCTGGCGGGCGGTACCGGTGATCTCACCGCCAAGTTCTCCCGCATCGTCGGCGAGACGGGTCAGGTGGTGCTGGCGGACATCAACGACTCCATGCTCAAGGTGGGCCGCGACAAGCTGCGCAACCTGGGGGTGGCCAACAATGTCTCCTTCGTGCAAGCCAATGCCGAGGCCCTGCCTTTCCCGGACAATCACTTCGACGTCATCACCATCGGCTTTGGCCTGCGCAACGTCACCGACAAGCAGAAGGCGCTGGCCTCCATGTTCCGGGTGCTCAAGCCGGGTGGTCGCCTGCTGGTGCTGGAGTTCTCCAAGCCCCAGAGCGAGGTGATCGCCAAGTTCTACGATCTCTACTCCTTCAAACTGCTGCCGAAAATGGGTGAAGTGGTCGCTAACGACAGCGAAAGCTACAAGTATCTGGCGGAGTCCATCCGCATGCACCCGGATCAGGAAACCCTCAAGGGCATGATGCTGGAGGCGGGCTTCGATCAGGTGGATTACTACAACCTCACCCAGGGTGTGGTCGCCCTGCACCGCGGTTACAAGTTCTAAGGGCCGATTATGCCGATGGATGCCATGGTCACGGCGGTGATCGAAACCAGTTTCAATCAGCTGCTGCGCCTCGACGGGCACAGCCATGAGCGGCTGTTCAAGCTCAGGGGCAAGGTGCTCAAGCTGGAGCTGCGGGAGCTCAAACCGCTCTGGTTCCTGTTCTCGGAGCGTCGCCTCGACGTGCTGGCCCAGTATGAAGGGGAGGCCGATGCCGTGCTCAGCCTCTCCCTCACCGCCCTCGGCCTGCTCAAGGATCCTTCTGCCCTGACCCGCTACATCCGCGAGGAGAAGCTGGATCTGCACGGCGATCCCCAGCTGGTGCAGGCGTTCAGTGCCCTGCTGGGGGAGCTCGACATCGACTGGGAGGAGCAGCTCTCCCGTTACACCGGGGACGTGCTGGCCCACAGCCTGTTTCGCGGTGCCCACAAGGCGCGGGAGGCGATAGGTCGCGAATTGTGCCGCAGCCAGCGCCAGCTGGCCGAATTTCTGACGGAAGAGGCGCGCCTCGCTCCAGGCCCGCTGGAAGTGGCGAGCTTCTGTGACGATGTGGAGGCCCTGAGCCAGCGCCTCAAGGCCACCGAGCTGCGCCTCGCCCGACTCGAACAACGGATCCCCTGATGACCCCCAAGGAGTTCAAACGCCTCTACCGCATCGTCGCCATCCTGCTCGAGCAGGGCATAGACGAGCTGGTACCGGCCAGATATCAGCCCTGGCCCGGTCGCCTGGCCCGCCGTAGCCTGTTCTGGCTCAAGGATCGCGCGCCGCAGCGCAGCCGCGGCATGCGTATCCGCCTCGCGTTCGAGACGCTCGGCCCCATCTTCATCAAGTTCGGACAGATGCTGTCGACCCGGCGGGATCTGCTGCCGCCGGACATTGCCGAAGAGCTGGCCCTGCTGCAAGACAGGGTGCCGCCCTTCTGTGGTCAGGCGGCCCGCCGCCAGATAGAGCAGAGCCTGGGATGCCCCATCGAGACCCTGTTTGACGACTTCGACGAGACGCCGCTGGCGTCCGCCTCCATCGCCCAGGTGCACACCGCCCGGCTGAAGGAGAACGGCCGCGAGATCGTCATCAAGGTGATCCGCCCGGACATAGAGCAGACCATAGAGGCGGATCTGCGGCTGATGACGGCCCTGGCCCGTCTGGTGGCGCGCTTCATCCCCTCCAGCGCCCGGTTGCGCCCGGTGGAGGTGGTGGAAGAGTATCGCAAGACCATACTCGACGAGCTGAACCTGATGCGCGAGGCCGCCAACGCCATCCAGCTGCGCCGCAACTTCACCGGCTCCAACGCCCTCTACGTGCCCGAGATCTACTCGGCACACTGTCGCGAGCAGGTGCTGGTGATGGAGCGTATCTACGGCATTCCCGTCTCCGACATCCAGGCTCTGGAAGCGAACGGAACCAACATGAAGCTGCTGGCCGAACGGGGTGTCGAAGTCTTCTTCACCCAGGTGTTTCGCGACAGCTTCTTCCACGCCGACATGCACCCGGGCAACATCTTCGTGGCCCGCGAGCACCCGGAGGACCCGCTCTGGATCGGCATCGACTGCGGCATCGTCGGCACCCTTAACCGGGAAGACAAGCGCTACCTGGCCGAGAACTTCCTCGCCTTCTTCAACCGGGATTACCGCAAGGTGGCCGAGCTGCATGTGGAGTCGGGCTGGGTGCCTGCCGACACCCGGGTGGACGAGTTCGAGTTCGCCATCCGCACCGTGCTGGAGCCCATCTTCGAGAAGCCCCTGTCCGAGATCTCCTTCGGCCATGTGCTGCTCAACCTGTTCAACACGGCGCGCCGTTTCGACATGCAGGTGCAGCCTCAGCTGGTGCTGCTGCAAAAGACCCTGCTCTATGTCGAGGGGCTGGGGCGCCAGCTCTATCCCCAGCTCGACCTGTGGCAGACCGCCAAGCCCTTCCTGGAACACTGGATGGGCGAGCAGGTCGGCCCCAAGGCGGTATGGAATGCCATTCGCGACAAGGCCCCCTTCTGGGCCGAGAAGCTGCCCGAGCTGCCGGAACTGGTCTACGAGACCCTGCGTCAGGCCCGCAGCCAGCAGCGTCAATTCGATCATCTGTTTGTCCAATTTAGCCGTCATAATCGTCGCCAGGGGCAGGCTCGCTACCTCTTAGGGGTTGGAGCCAGCCTGCTGTTGGTGGGTGTATTCTTGCTGACCCAAAAACAACATATTGAGTGGGGACAAATCAGCCTCGCCGGCACTGGGTTATGCTGGCTGCTCGGTTGGCTCAAGGCCCGCTCACACTAATCACAATCCGCGCCCGCTGGCGCAATTTCGGAGAACGAATCATGGGTGGAATCAGTATTTGGCAGTTGTTGATCATCGCGGCCATAGTGGTGTTGCTGTTCGGAACCAAGAAACTGCGCGGCATCGGCGGCGATCTGGGTGCCGCGGTCAAGGGCTTCAAGAAGGCCATGTCCGACGAGCCCCAGGACAAACCGGCCGGCAAGGATGCGGACTTCGATCCCAAGCAGCTCAGCGAATCGACCAAGCAGGACGAGAGCGCCAAGCAGAAAGACAAAGATCAGGCCTAAGCCATGTTCGATATCGGTTTTTGGGAACTGGTGCTGGTCGGCATCGTCGGCCTGCTGGTGCTGGGCCCGGAGCGGTTGCCCGTGGCCATCCGCACCGTCAGCGGCTGGATCCGGGCGGTGCGCAGCACGGCCAATGCGGTCAAGTCCGAGCTGGCCCAGGAGCTCAAGCTGCAGGAGCTGCACAACGATCTCAAGAAGGCAGAGCAATTGCAGATGCAGAACCTGAGCCCGGAGTTGCAGGAGTCCATCGAGAAGCTGAAGGCGGCGGCTGACTCCGTCACTCACCCTTACGCCAGGGCATCGTCCCCGGACGCTCCGACCCATGAGCCTGACGTGGCCCCTGAGCCGGAGAACCGCATCCTGCCGGAGAGATCGCAACCCGTCAGCGCGCAGGGCGCCGAACGAGCCGAACGACATGAGCCCGTGGCCGAGCCCGCAGCGGCAGCCTCGCCGGATCGCAAAGGGGAGGTCAAGTCATGAGCCAGACCGAACAGCCGCTGATTGCCCACCTGGTGGAGCTGAGGACCCGGTTGCTCCATGCCCTCGGCGCCATCCTGCTGGTGTTTGTCTGCCTGGTCTATTTCTCGAACGATATCTACAAGTTCGTCTCGGCGCCCCTGATCAGCCAGCTGCCCGCCGGCACCAGCATGATAGCGACCGATGTGGCGACCCCCTTCCTCACGCCGATCAAGCTGACCATAGTGGTCGCCTTCTTCATCGCCATCCCCTATCTGCTCTATCAGGCCTGGGCCTTCATCGCCCCCGGGCTGTACAAGCATGAGCGGCGGCTCATCATGCCGCTGGTCTGCTCCAGCGCCCTGCTGTTCTATGCCGGCATGGCGTTCGCCTACTATGTGGTGTTCCCGCTGGTGTTCGGCTTCTTCACCAGCACGGCGCCGGTGGGGGTGACCATCGCCACCGACATCGCCAACTATCTGGACTTCGTGCTCACCCTCTTCTTCGCGTTCGGGGTGGCCTTCGAGATCCCGGTGGCGACCATACTGCTGTGCTGGACCGGCGTCACGACCCCGGACAGCCTCAAGGCCAAGCGCCCCTACGTGGTGGTGACCGTCTTCGTCATCGGCATGCTGCTGACCCCGCCGGATGTCTTCTCCCAGACCCTGCTCGCCATTCCCATGTGGATGCTGTTCGAGGTCGGTGTCTTCTTCGCGCGTTTTTATACCCGTAGGGAGCCGCTGGCGGAGGAAGAGAGTGAGGAGGGCTGAGGCCCTCTTTTTTTGGCCCCGTCATCCGCGCAGGGCGGGTGGGAGAGCCCGCCTGCGTGGTCGACCCTTTTCATGACCCGGCACGGGGAGTATGGTAGTGGCCCTTGCTGGCTTTCATCTGCACCTTTAGCGATCCCATGATAGACATAGGTCTCAACCTCACCAGCCCCCAATTTGCCGGGGAACAAGCCGAACTGGTGGCGCGCGCCCGCGCCGCCGGGTTGGACGCCCTGATCCTGACCGGTACCGACCTGGCCGGCAGCCACGACAGTGCCGCCCTGGCCGCCCGCTGGCCTGGCTACTGCTTCTCCACCGCCGGCGTGCATCCCCATGACGCCAAGTCGGTGGACGAACAGACCTTGGCCGCCTTGCGCGAGCTGGCAGCCCTGCCCCAGGTGGTGGCTATCGGCGAATGCGGTCTGGACTACAATCGCGACTTTTCGCCCCGCCCGGTGCAGGATGCCGTGTTCGACGCCCAGATGGCCCTGGCGGCCGAGTTGGGGATGCCGGTCTTCCTCCATTGCCGCGACGCCCACGCCCGCTTCATCAAGATCCTGCGCCCCTGGCTCCCCAAGCTGCCGGGGGCCGTGTTGCACTGTTTCACCGGATCCGATGATGAGCTGGACGAGTGCCTGGCCCTGGGGCTGCACATAGGCGTGACCGGCTGGATCTGTGACGAGCGACGGGGTCAGCCGCTGCGCGAGCAGGTGGCGCGCATCCCGGCCGGTCGATTGATGATAGAGACGGATGCGCCCTATCTGGTGCCCCGGGATCTCAAGCCACGCCCCAAACGCAACGAACCCGCCTTCTTGCCGCACATCGCCCAAGTGGTGGCGGCCTGCCGCGCGGAAACGCCCGAGGCCTTGATGGCCCATACCCGGGCCACCTCCGCCGCTTTCTTCCAACTGCCAATCCAGGAGTGACTCATGGCCACAACTCTTCCGGGCGCCTTCCCGGGCCGCCGCCTGCGCCGGGCGCGTAAACAGGATTTCAGCCGCCGTCTGATGCGTGAGAACCTGCTCACGGTGGACGATCTCATCTATCCGGTATTCGTGCTGGAAGGGGAGGGCCAGCGGGAAGCCGTGGCCTCCATGCCGGGGGTGGACCGCCTCTCCATCGATCTGCTGCTGATCGAGGCCGCCGAGCTGGTCGCCTTGGGAGTGCCGGCCGTGGCCCTGTTCCCGGTGACGCCCGTCGATAAGAAGAGCCTGCTGGCCGAGGAGGCTTACAACCCGGATGCCCTGGCCCAGCGTGCCACTCGCGCCCTCAAGGCGGCTTTCCCCGAGCTGGGGGTCATCACGGACGTGGCGCTGGATCCCTTCACCACCCATGGCCAGGACGGCATCATAGATGACGAAGGCTATGTGATGAACGACATCACCACCGAGATCCTGGTCAAGCAGGCGCTCTCCCATGCCGAGGCGGGGGCCGACATGGTGGCACCCTCCGACATGATGGATGGCCGCATCGGCGCCATTCGGGTGGCACTGGAGGAGCATGGCTTCGTTCACACCCAGATCATGGCTTACTCCGCCAAGTACGCCTCCTGCTACTACGGCCCCTTCCGCGATGCGGTCGGCTCGGCCGCCAACCTCGGCAAGAGCAACAAGGCTACCTATCAGATGGATCCGGCCAACGGTGACGAGGCCCTGCACGAGGTGGCCCTGGACATCCAGGAGGGGGCCGACAGCGTCATGGTCAAACCCGGCATGCCTTACCTGGACGTGATCCGCCGGGTCAAGGATCAATTCGGCGTGCCCACTTACGCCTACCAGGTGAGCGGCGAGTATGCCATGCACATGGCTGCCATCCAGAATGGCTGGCTCAAGGAGCGGGAGACCATCATGGAGTCCCTGCTCTGCTTCAAGCGGGCCGGTGCCGACGGCATACTCACCTACTTCGCCAAACGGGTTGCCCAATGGTTGAAGGAAGACGCCCGGCGCTGATGCTACCGTTTCGATTGCTCACAATGCCGACCCCAGGGTCGGCATTGTTTGTTTTGGGACACCCATCAAATAGGACGTGTTATTGGCGCATCGATGGGGCTGTCGATATCAGAGCGAAATCGGCAGATGGTCAGGTGTGCAGGGAGGGTTGGTGCCTTGGCCCGGGGTTTTTGGGTCTCATGCGAAAGTTAGGTTTGTTTTGGGACACCCATCAAATTGGAAGTGTTATTGGCGCATTCATGGGTCTGTCGATATCAGAGCGAGATCGGCAGATGGTCAGGTGCGCAGGGCAGGTTGGTGCCTTGGCCTGGGGTTTTTGGGTCTCATGCGAAAGTTAGGGTCTGGCGCCTGGGATCTATGGCGAAGTGAGCAGAGGTAAATCAGCGACATGATCGTTATATTCGGGGCTGGTAGCATCGCGTCTGGCCGCAATGCTCGGCATATCGCTGGCAGCCAGTCTTGTCTCCTACGGCTCTGATACCCAGGCGTCGAAACAGGGCTACCTGTTTCAGCCATCGTGATTCATCGAGTCCGAGTCGCTGCAAGATGGGGGCAAGAGAGTCTGGAATGTATCCTCGTTTATCGGCTCTGATAGCCCTTCCAGTCCAATCCACCAGGGCAAGATAATCGGTAAAACCGTAGGGCAGTGCTTCTGACTCCCCCTTGGTTGAAAAAGGAAGCAGCCATGGGGAGGATGTCACCTCTTCTGTCGTCGTTTCTATCCGCCGTTGGATGCTGGTGTAGTCACTCTCCTCTGGGGTGTGAGCGATACCCGCGCGAACCGGGTTGAGGTCCACATAAGCCATGCAGGCCAGCAGTGCCGACTCGGTGAGCAGGGCCTGGCTTTTGAAGCGACCCTCCCAGAAGTGGCCCTTGCAGCCATCTTCCTGATTGGCCTGGCGGGCCAGCGACTCGTTCAGCAAGCGCACCAGCCAGCTGATGGAATGAAGGCGCTCCCGCCACTGGACGATCAGCTGGTGCACAACGTCCAGCTCGGGTGCTATCAGTTCCTCTCCCTGATACCAGCGCCGCACCAGCAAGGGCCACTGAAACAGGCGGGACCAGCGCTCTGCCACCTCCCGTTCACTCCACTCATGGACAATGTTGGCCTGCACCTTGAGTACCAGATGATAGTGGTTGCTCATCACCGCATAGGCGCAGATGCCGATGGCAAAGACCTGCGACAGCTGACCCAGCTTGTCGGCAACCCATTGGCGCCTGTGCTCGTAGCTTTGGCCGGAGTGTTCATCCTGACCGCAGAGAAAGGCGCGCCGGACGCAGCGGCTGACCACATGGTAGTAAGGCGTATCGGCGAGGCTGATCTGGCGTGAACGGGCGATGGTCATGGCGGCTCTCCTCGGGTTTCACAGTTTAAGGAAAGTGGATGGGGACTGAGTTGTCAAAACTGGGATTGGGTCTCAGAGATCCCCTCATTTTTAGAGACTCAAATAATTCCAAGTGTGCGGGTATATAAGCGGTGTTGCTTCAGGTAGTAGATAAATTTATCCATCAACAAGACCGCATTGGTTTCTTTCATTTTA
>NZ_JBKISU010000053.1:0-10480 GCF_050266975.1 Aeromonas sobria | reverse complement strand
GGGATATCAGCTATTACCTGATGGATTACTACAACTGGCGGCGTCCACATCAACATAATGATGGGATACCGCCAGCAGAGGCCGAAAATCGGCTTAACTGTGTGTCCGGATTTAGTTGACCACTACACTACTCATCCACCCCAGCCACCCCAGCCAGCGCCTCCAGCCCCCCCAGTTCCACCTATCTCCGCCAACCCGTCACTCTCAGCCTTGCTCACGGATGTGAGCAGCACGACTTATATTGGGCAACTTGAGCTCATCTCATCGGGTACCCAATATTCGAATATTGATATGGAAGGTAACACCTTGGGTTCCCTTGGTTTTTTCCTGCAAGATAAGCAGAAATACACGGTGGACAACATAAATGTGTTAAACGAGAGCAATGCCAGTCGTGCTATCAGGACACTGGACGCAGGCATGAGGCAACTCGGTGTGCAGCGTTCCCAGATTGGGGCTCAGGCAAATTCACTTGAGGCGAGGGGGCGTAATTTGAGCGTGAACAATGAAAGCCTGAGCGCTGCTCGATCCCGGATCAGGGATGCCGACATGGCAATTGAGTCTGCACGCTTGGTTCGAACCCAAATATTGCAACAAGCGAGTACCACCATATTGAGTCAGGCCAATGGTCGTCCCAACCTGGCACTGAGTCTGTTGCAGTACTGAGTTTGCTGAAGATGACTTGGTCCCCGGAGTATCTTGGGGATCACCAAGCGACCTTGCGGTCCGATGCAGCCAGAAGGGCCATCAGTGAGACTGATTCAAGTTTACAGCGGAGTCTCATTCGACCTGAAATACAACACACCCGATAGAATGGAGCGGGTGTGTCGTAGGTTTCATCAGCTAAAACGATATAAACCGATGTCAGGGCGAGTGAGTAACAACAAATAATCCAGTTTATATCTTGAGACCACGCAGGGCCTGGGCCAGTTCACTGGCGGTGCCCTTGAGCCCCTGGGTACCCGCCACGGCGGCACTGGCGGATTCTTCCACCTGACCCGCCTCGCTGCGCACCTGATCCAGGTTGCGGCTGATCTCCTCGGCCACCGAGCTCTGCTGCTCGGAGGCGGTGGCTATCTGGGTGCTCATCTCCAGCACGGCGCTGCTGTGGTGGCTGAGTTTGTCGATATCCAGCCCCACCTCGCTGATGAGGCGCTGGCTGTGCTCGGCCCGCTCGACCGTCTTCTCCATGATGTCGTTGAGGGCGTTGGTGCCCCCCTGCAGCTCCTCTATCATCTGCTGGATCTCCACCGTGGCCTGCTGGGTGCGGCTGGCCAGGGTGCGCACCTCGTCGGCCACCACCGCGAAGCCGCGACCCTGCTCCCCGGCGCGGGCGGCCTCGATGGCGGCGTTGAGGGCCAGCAGGTTGGTCTGCTGGGAGATGGCGTTGATGACGGCGATCACCTCGTTGATGCGATTGGCGTTGTGGGTCAACCGCTCCACGGCGCCGGAGGCATTGCCAATCTCGGTGGCGAGGGTGGTGATGGCCGCTATGGTGCGCGCCACCCTGTCTGCCCCCTGGGCCGCCTCTTCGCTCGACTGGCGGGTCTGGCTCAGGGAGTCGTTGGCGTTGCGGGCCACTTCGCGAATGGCGGCGGACATCTGCTCCATGGCGGCGGCCAGGGAGTCCATGTGCTGACGCTGGGCCATGGCGAGGGATTCCCCCTCGCTGGCATGGTCGCGAAACTCGTCGGCGGCCAGGCCCAGTGCCTCGGCAGACTCCTCCACCAGTTGCACTATCTTGTGCTGGCGGTCGGTGAACCTGTCTATGCTGCCCGCCAATACCGAGAACTCGTCCCGCACCGGAAAGAAGTTGAGGCGATGGGTCAGGTCGCCATCGGCCACGGTCTGCAGCGCCTTGTTGGTGGAGTAGAGGGCGCCGGAGACGAAGGTCATCAGATAGTGGGTCACCAGCGCCAGCAGGGCGGCGACCAGGACTATGATGGTGAGGGTGCTGCCCTGGTTATCCCAGGGGGAGAACTGGCTGGCATCCAGGGTTCCGGTGAGGTAACCGGCCTGGCCGGCGCTGGCGCTGATCTGATAGATCCCCCCTTGCTCGCTCAGGCCAGGTGCGGTGGCCGCGCCAAGGCGCAAGTCCGCCGGCAGGCTCAGGCTGGGTTGCTGGCTCACCAGTTGCGCCGTGGTCTCGACCCGGCTCTTGAGGGCCTCCAGGCGCAGTTCCATCTGGCTGTCATGGCCATGGCTGAGCAGATACCAGGAGAGCAGGGCGATGAAGATGAGTGGGCACCAGAAAGTGATGAGGAATTTTTCACTGATGGTGAGATGAATGAGATAGCGGTCAACCCAACGAAACTTAACTTCTTTCATAATGGTATTTGCATCCTGCACAACAGAGAGTGTCGGCCATCACTATCGGCCTCCTGTCTCATTGCTAAAGCGAAAGGTGTGATAAATGGGAGAGCAAGCGTTTTCCGTCCGGGTGTTTGGGCGGGTTCAGGGGGTGGGATTTCGCTATTTCACCCAGGAGCGGGCCCTGCAACTGGGGCTGAGGGGACATGCCTACAACCTGGAGGATGGCTCGGTGGAGGTCCTGCTGTGTGGCCCGGCCGAGCAGGTCCAGATGATGCTCGGCTGGCTCGAGCATGGCCCCCGCACCGCCGAGGTGAGCCACATCTCTTGTCAGCCCCATGAGGGAGAGGTGCGGCCAGGCTTTCATACCAACTGACGGTCACCCCTGTCGGCAAACATGTGCCATCCCGGTCGCCGACGCGGCCTGCATTGGCAAGGAGAGGAGAGATCCATGGACGATCCCTTGCGGGAGCGACTGCTCGGTCAGGCGCATACCCTCATCAACCACTACTGGGCCTCGACCCTGGCCCTGCGCCAGCAGGCCGACGTGGAGCAGGTGCATGGCTACCGCATCGCGGCCCGCCGGCTTCATGCCCTGCTGGCGCTCTGGCGCCCGCTCATCCACCACCCCAGGCTGGAGCGTCGCCTGCACAAGGCGGTGGCTCGCCTCTCCGCCCTGCGCGATGAGCAGGTCTATGCCAGCCAGTTCGTCCACAAGGGGGCCGGCGCCAGGCGCGAGGAGGGGAGCAAGGCTGGCAAGCTGCCCCAGGGGATGGCAGAGGCGCAGCCCAGGGTGCCCATGCTGGCGGTCTCCCTCGATGAGTGGCTCGACGGGGTGGCGCAGGTGCCGGCCGGTTTCGATCCACTGCCCTGGTATCGGCTCCAGCTTGGTCTGCGTCTGAGCCTGTTGCTCAACCGGATAGAGGATGAGCAGAGCGCCAAATCCCGCAAGCTCAGCAACGACAAGCTGTTGCGTCAGTGGCACAGGGTCAGGCTGGAGATCAAGCAGATACGTTATGGCACCGAGTTGCTGGTGGCCATGGGGGCGGGGGATCCCGAGTGGCTCGCCCTGCTCGGGCGCTGGCAGGAGCAGCTCGGCCAGTTGCAGGATGGTCGGCAGTGGTACAAGCGGCTGCGCCGGGAGAAGAGCACCCCCAAACAGCAGCGCCTGTTGCGGGCCCTGCGCAAGAAGGGGCGCTGGCAGTTGCAGCGGCTCTCCTGCCAGCGCGGCGAGCTGGTGGGGCTCAGCCTGCTGATGCTCAAGGGGGACGAGTAACACAAGAGGCTCGTGGCCAGGTGGGGAGCCGTGGGGAAAGCATGAAAAAAGCGAGGGGCATTGGCCCCTCGCTTTGTCATCTCATGGCTATTGCCCTGGCGTGATCACTTGACCCGCATGCCAGGCTGGGCCCCTTCCTGGGGCTCCAGGATCCAGAGATCCTTGCCGCCCGGGCCCGCCGCCAGCACCATGCCTTCTGACATGCCAAAACGCATCTTGCGCGGCGCCAGGTTGGCCACCATCACGGTCAGCTTGCCTTCCAGATCGTCGGGGTTGTAGGCGGACTTGATGCCGGCGAACACCTGGCGGGTCTCGCCGCCGAGATCGAGTTGCAGCTTGAGCAGCTTGTCCGCTTCCGGTACCGCCTCGGCCTTCTTGATCAGCGCCACCCTCAGGTCAATCTTGGCGAAATCCTCATAGCTGATGGTGTCACTGATGGGGTCGTCCGCCAGGGGACCGGTCACTTTCGGTGCCTGCTCCTTGGCCAGATCTT
Source organism: Aeromonas sobria (assembly GCF_050266975.1). Taxonomy (GTDB): domain Bacteria; phylum Pseudomonadota; class Gammaproteobacteria; order Enterobacterales; family Aeromonadaceae; genus Aeromonas; species Aeromonas sobria_B. Next base: position 6,404 of record NZ_JBKISU010000053.1, on the reverse strand, counting down.
CCTTGGACGCCTCGATCATGGCCTCGATCCGGGCCGGCTCGATGCGAGAGAAGAGGGCCTTGAACGGGGCCAGGGTGTGGTTGGTCAGCGGCAGGGCCACCCCTTCCCAGCTGAGGGTCTCACCCAGGAAGGCTTCGGCGCGCTCGGCCAGCTTGGGCATGACGGGCTTGAGGTAGGCCATCAACACCCGGAACAGGTTGATGCCGACGGAGCAGACCGCCTGCAGCTCCTCATCCATGCCTTCTTTTTTGGCCAGTACCCAGGGGGCCTTGTCGTCCACGTAACGGTTGGCCTTGTCGGCGAGCGCCATGATCTCGCGGATGGCGCGGCTGAACTCGCGGGTCTCGTAGGCTTCGCTGATGGACGCGCGGGCGCTCGCAAATTCGGCGTAGAGTTCGGGTTCGGTGCAGGTGGCGGCCAGCTTGCCGTCGAAACGCTTGGCGATGAAGCCGGCATTGCGAGACGCCAGGTTGACCAGCTTGTTGACCACGTCGGCATTGACCCGGGCCACGAAGTCATCCAGGTTCAGGTCCAGATCGTCGATGCGGCTGTTGAGCTTGGCGGCGTAGTAGTACCGCAGGCACTCGGGATCCAGGTGGTTGAGGTAGGTGGAAGCCTTGATGAAGGTGCCCTTGGACTTGGACATCTTGGCGCCGTTGACGGTCACATAGCCGTGCACGTTGACCTTGGTCGGCTGGCGGAAACCTGCCCCTTCCAGCATGGAGGGCCAGAACAGGCAGTGGAAGTAGGCGATGTCCTTGCCGATGAAGTGATAGAGCTCGGCGCTGGAATCCTTGCGCCAGTAGCTGTCAAAGTCGATGTCGCCGCGCTTGTTGCACAGGTTCTTGAACGACGCCATATAGCCGATGGGGGCATCGAGCCAGACGTAGAAGTACTTGCCCGGCGCCCCGGGAATTTCGAAACCGAAGTAGGGGGCGTCGCGGGTGATGTCCCACTGCTGCAGGCCAGACTCGAACCACTCCTGCATCTTGTTGGCCATCTCTTCCTGGATGGCGCCCGAGCTGCGCACCCAGCCGGAGAGCCAGGCTTCGAACTGGGGCAGATCGAAGAAGAAGTGCTCGGAATCCTTCATCACTGGTGTGGCGCCTGACACGGCGGATTTGGGATCGATCAATTCGGTCGGGCTGTAGGTGGCGCCGCAGCTGTCGCAGTTGTCACCGTATTGCTCGGGGGACTTGCACTTGGGGCAGGTGCCCTTGACGAATCTGTCCGGCAGGAACATGGACTTTTCCGGATCGAACAGCTGGGTGATGGTGCGGCCCTTGATGAAGCCACCCTCCTTCAGACGACCATAGATGAGCTCCGCCAGCTCGCGGTTCTCGTCGCTGTGGGTGGAGTGATAGTTGTCGAAGCTGATGTTGAAACCGGCAAAGTCGGTCTGATGCTCCTGGGAGACGGCCGCGATCATGGCTTCCGGAGTCACGCCCATCTGCTGCGCCTTGAGCATGATGGGGGTGCCATGGGCATCATCGGCACAGATGAAATGCACCTGATGGCCGCGCATTCGCTGATAACGAACCCAGATATCGGCCTGGATGTGTTCGAGCATGTGGCCGAGGTGAATGGAGCCATTGGCGTAGGGGAGGGCGCAGGTTACCAGCATGGTACGGGGATCAGTTGCCATAATACGTTCTTGATGTGCCTGTTGGGATGATACAGTGCGGTGCATGTTACCCGAATTGGGGGCAGCCTGCCTAGGTCTATGGCCCTGGATGGGCACGGGGCCGGCCCTTTTGCATCGGTCGCCCCGGCCACCCTCAGCATAAAGACAGTCGAATGGGGATTTCATGGTGATTGATTCAGTTAAACAGCTGCTTGCCGAATTTAAACCCATGGGGTGGGGCAAGGATCTGGTGGATGCCGGATTCGTGCGCGCCGTCAGCGAGCAGGAGCAGACATTGCAGATCAGGCTGGTGCTCCCCTTTGCCGGCTTCTCCTGGTTTGAACAGATCAAGGAAGCGTTTGACGCCAGGCTGCGCACCCTGACCGGCGCGCAGCAGATAGAGTGGCTGTGCGACATCGAGGTGGCCAGCATGCCCCGCGCCCAGAACCTCAATGCGGTGCAGGGCATTCGCAACATACTGGTGGTGGCGTCCGGCAAGGGCGGGGTGGGCAAGTCCACCACGGCGGTCAACCTGGCGCTGGCGCTGCAAAAGGAGGGGGCGCGGGTCGCCATTCTGGATGCGGACATCTATGGCCCCTCCATTCCCACCATGCTGGGTTCGCGCCAGGAGCGCCCCAGCAGCCATGATGGCAAGACCATGCTGCCGGTGGAGGCGTGCGGCCTCAAGAGCAACAGCATCGGCTATCTGGTGGCCGAGCAGGATGCCACCATCTGGCGCGGCCCCATGGCGAGCAAGGCGCTGGCGCAGATCCTGCACGAGACCCGCTGGGGCGAACTGGACTATCTGGTGGTGGACATGCCGCCGGGCACAGGGGATATCCAGCTCACCCTGGCCCAGCAGGTGCCGACCTCGGGGGCCCTCATCGTCACCACCCCTCAGGACGTGGCCCTGGCGGATGCCCGCAAGGGGATCGCCATGTTCAACAAGGTCAATGTGCCCGTGCTCGGCATCATAGAGAACATGAGCTACCACGTGTGCAGCGCCTGCGGGCATCACGAGCCCCTGTTTGGCACGGGGGGGGGCCAGAAGATGGCGGAGCAGTATCACCTGGAGCTGCTGGGCCAGCTGCCTCTGCACATCGACATCCGCCAGCACCTGGACGATGGCTGTCCGACCGTCTTCTTCGCCCCCGAAGGGGAGCTGGCACAGATCTACATGAAGCTGGCCAGACGGGTGGCCTCCGCCCTCTATTTCAGCGGAAAACCGATTGCAACCCCTCTGTTTACCCTGGCGGTGGATGAATAATCGGCGGTTGGTGGTTCGGCGGGGATTTGGGGTGGGCAGCTCCCCCCCTTTTCCATATAATGGATCGGTTTAAACCTTTCCCGCAGCGCTTCTTTTTTAGGTATTTGTCATGTCTGATACTCAACACTCGTGTGTGATCATCGCCATTGCAGGGGCGTCCGCGTCCGGCAAGAGCCTCATCGCCCAGACCATCTATGAAGAGCTGGTGGCCGAACTGGGGGCGGGTGAGATCGGGGTGATCTCCGAAGATTGTTACTACAAAGATCAGACCCATCTGACCATGGAAGAGCGGGTCAAGACCAACTATGACCACCCCAGCGCCATGGACCACAGCCTGCTGGTCGAGCATCTGGTGCAGTTGATCAAGGGGAGTGGCGTCGAGATACCCCAGTACTCTTACACCGAACACACCCGGATGAGCGAAACCCGTCACTTCGCGCCCCGCAAGGTGATCATCCTCGAAGGGATACTGCTGCTGACCGATAGCCGGCTGCGTGAGCTGATGGATGCCTCCATCTTCATGGATACCCCGCTGGACATCTGTCTGGTGCGTCGCCTGGTGCGTGACGTGCAGGAGCGGGGCCGTACCATGGATTCCGTGCTCAAACAGTACCAGAAGACGGTGCGCCCCATGTTCTTGCAGTTTATCGACCCGTCCAAGCAATATGCCGACGTGATCGTGCCAAGAGGCGGCAAGAACCGCATCGCCATCGACATGCTCAAGGCGCGTATCCGCCACATGCTGGTCGGCTGAATACACCAGGGAGCCGGGTCACGACCCGGCTCTTTTTACATGCCATTTTTGTCAGGAGAGTCGCGCAATGCGTCTTTGTGATACCGATATCGAACGTCATCTGGACGAAGGCAAGATAGTCATCGAACCCAGGCCCGGGGTGGAGCGGATCAGTGGGGTCAGCGTCGATGTGCTGCTCGGCAACGAGTTTCGGGTGTTTCGTGACCACACGGCCCCCTATATCGACCTGAGCGGCCCGGGCAGCGAGATGGCCGATGCCATCGATCGGGTGATGAGCGACGAGATCCACATTCCCGATGGCGAGGCCTTCTATCTGCACCCGGGCCAGCTCGCCCTGGCGGTGACCTATGAATCCGTGACCCTGCCCGCCGACATCGTCGGTTGGCTCGATGGGCGCTCCTCCCTGGCGCGCCTCGGTCTCATGGTGCACGTGACCGCGCACCGGATCGATCCGGGCTGGTCCGGCCGCATCGTGCTGGAGTTCTACAACGGCGGCAAGCTGCCGCTGGCGCTGCGTCCCAAGATGAAGATAGGGGCACTCAACTTCGAGATGCTCTCGGGCCCCGCCGCCCGGCCCTACAACAAGCGTGAGAACGCCAAGTACAAGAGCCAGCAGGGGGCGGTGGCGAGCCGCATCAGCGAAGACTGATCCCCTGCCGTGTTGCCAGAGGCGCCCATGTGGCGCCTTTTTTGTCACCGCCATGGCGAGTGACCTTGCCCGGCCCAGGAAGCCCAGATGGCGCGTCCTCGCCGGCCCCTGGCTGACCCGACCCCTTGCCGTGCCCTGGTCAGCGTTGCCTGGCGCGGGCGGCTCTCTCTTGGCCGAAAAGGGGAGGCGACGAGGTGCCTTCATGCCGATATTTTTTGCGATAAAATAGTCTTTTTTTGCTTTTTTATCGCGTGATGTCGGCATTATCGCCGAAATTGATTGAAGGATGTCGATCCTGTTCCTGCCGGCCAATGTAACACCTATATTAATGCGTTGTTGAGGGCCCCATGGCTCCTGGCATAGCGCCCGGTTATGGAAAATACCCTTTATTTTTATGACTGAAATATTGCCGTGATGGCTATTGTCCCCCGGGCCAACTGAGCATAATCCGCCGCAACTCATCAACAGGTTCGTCTTTATGTTGGAAATGATTAACGGTTTGGGTGTGTGGTGGTTCATCGGTCTGACGCTGGCAGTGCTCTTCGTGCTGGCGTATGAGTTCATCAATGGGTTTCACGATACCGCCAACGCGGTGGCGACCGTGATCTACACCAAGGCCATGCCTGCCCACATGGCGGTGGTGGCCTCAGGCTTGTTCAACTTTGCCGGGGTCATGCTCGGTGGCCTGGGGGTGGCTTATGCCATCGTTCATCTGTTGCCCATCGACTTGCTGCTGGGCATGGACTCGAGCCAGGGCCTCATCATGGTGTTCTCCCTGTTGTTCTCGGCCATCGTCTGGAACCTGGGCACCTGGTTTCTCGGGATCCCGGCCTCCAGCTCCCACACCCTGATTGGCTCTATCCTGGGGGTGGGCGGAGCCTACGCCTGGATCAACGATCAGCCCCTGACCCAGGGGATCAATGTGAGCAAGGCCATCGACATCATGCTCTCGCTCATCGTCTCGCCCACCCTGGGGTTCATCATCGCGGCCGGTCTGCTGCTCGCCCTCAAACGGATATGGCTGGGCAGCAAGATCCACAAGACCCCGGAGGAGAGGTTGCTGGTGGATGGCAAGAAACACCCGCCCTTCTGGGCACGGCTGACGCTGGTGGCCTCCGCCATGGGGGTGAGCTTCGTGCACGGCTCCAACGATGGCCAGAAGGGCATCGGCCTGGTGATGCTGGTGCTGATCTGCATGGCTCCCGCCTACTTTGCCCTCGACATGGGCAGTCGTCCCTACGACATAGACAGGACCCAGGATGCCAACAGGCGCATCACCGAGATCTATCAGCGCAATCAGGGGGCGCTGATCGGGCTTGTCGACTTCCAGCGCCCGGTTCTGGTCAACCATGCTCCCGTGAGCCACTGCGAGGCGGGGGCCGCTCTCTCCGTGATGGCGACCCTGGACGATCGGCTGGGCAAGGTGCGCAGCTATGATGGCCTGAGCCAGGAGGAGCGCCGTGAGGTGCGTCGCCTGCTGCTCTGCGTCGATGACACCGCCCGCAAGGCCGCCAAGCTGCCCCTGCCCGCCAAGGAGCTGACCGATCTGGCCAAGTGGCGCAAGGATCTGACCTCGACCGCCGAATATGCCCCGACCTGGGTCATCGTTTCCATCGCTCTGGCCCTGGGCTGCGGCACCATGGTGGGCTGGCGGCGCATCGTGCACACGGTGGGCGAGAAGATAGGGTCGAGCGGCATGACCTACAGCCAGGGGATCGCGGCCCAGATCACGGCGGCGACCTCGATAGGGATCGCCAGCCTGACCGGGATGCCCGTCTCCACCACCCATATTCTCTCCTCGGCGGTGGCGGGCACCATGGTGGCCAATCGCTCCGGCCTGCAGAGCCAGACCATCAAGACCATAGTGATGGCCTGGGTGCTGACCCTGCCGTTGACCATGCTGCTGTCGGGAGGGCTCTTCATCCTTACCCACGCCTTGTTGGGGTAACAAATCCCATGCCGTGAACCAGCCGCCTTCATTAAGTGAAGTGAACCCCATTTATTGGACACATTAGTTGGCGGATGACATGGCCTGAGTTCGGTACTGTACCGGGCTCAGGCCGTTTAGTTTTGCTTTGATCCGCTCGTGGTTGTAGTAGTGGATGTATTC
>NZ_JBKISU010000052.1:0-11269 GCF_050266975.1 Aeromonas sobria | reverse complement strand
GGCCTGTTTGAGGATGGCGATGATTTGGGCATCGCTAAAGCGTGATGTTTTCATGTAGAACCTCCTGCGTTCAAGATACGAGAAAATTCTACTTATGAGCACCCCAGGTTTTCGGGGGGATTACCGCTACGGGAACCATGCTTAAGGGCATTCTCGATCAGGTTACGCACCAGGATGGCGAAGGCATCGGGATCAAGAAAGGAGTTCACTTCGCGCTCCGGCAGGGATAAAACAACTCGCCCGGGTGCCTGGGCCTCAAAATCCCGGGCAATCATCGCGAGGATGGGCACAAGATCCTGCTGGCTTTGTGAGAGTGCACCGCCACCTTCTGCTTTTGCCAACTCGAGCAGTTTTCCGGACAGCACCGAGAGACTGCGTAACGCTTCTTCAATTTCTGCAACATCATTCTTGAGATAATCATCGGGCATTCTGGTTTTCAGTCGCTGCACTTTGGCAAGCGCTGTTGCCAGGGGAGTTCGCAATTCATGGGCACTGTTGGCGGTAAAGCTGCGTTCTGATTCGAGAGCACGATGCAAACGCTCAAGCAGCCGGTTGATGGCACCGGCGATTGGTTCAAATTCACGGGGTAACTGCTCTTCTACAACAGGGGACAGATCTCCCGCGCCGCGGGATTCAATGTCTTGCTGAAAATCGACCACCTTACGAAGGGAAAGCCGGACAATCCACCAGACACCCAACAGGCTGACCGGAATCAGCACCAGTAAAGGCAACAGTAAGGCTAATCCCGCCTCCAGAGCGGATTCACGCCGGTGCGCCAAGGGTTCGGCCACTTCAAGATAGATGGTATTGCTGACTGCAGATACGCCATATAGCCGGTGGGTCAGAGTATCTGAAAACCCTTCCGCGGGGGTCCTGCTAAACACGCCAGGGTCGGCATCGTGGGACTGGAGCAGAATATTTCCAGCTTCGTCCCGTACCAGATAGGTCAGGTATTCGTCATGGTCTTTCAGGGCTGGGGCCTTTTGATTGCCCGCGCCGTTCTCACGGTTCAGGATGTCGGTGACCGCCAGTGGCAGTATGCGCTGGGCGGTTTCTTCCAGGGCACTGTCGAAGACCTCGTTCATTTCATGCTGTGCCACCAGTCCCGAAGCGGTCACGCCCAACAGCCAGAGTAGGGTGACACCGAGTGTCAGGCCGATACCGAGTGTTTTTTGCAGGCTGGTTCTAGTGGTCATGTGTTTCCAGGCGATAGCCCATTCCCCTGACGGTTACGATAGCGTCCCGCCCCAGCTTTTTACGCAGACGGCTGACATAAACTTCGATGGTGTTACTTTCGATTTCGGCCCCGAAAGCGTATAGACGATCCTCCAGTTGCGATCGCGATAACAGCATTCCGGGTCGCTGGATAAAGCCCTCAAACAATGCCCACTCCCGTGCCGTAAGTTCTACCGGCAGGCCGTTGCGACTGATGCGGTGATCGCCAAGATCAATCATCAGCTCGCCCACTTGTATGATCGGGCTTGGATTGCCGCGATATCGGCGAGCCGCCGCGGCCACGCGGGCCGACAACTCCGAAAGATCAAAGGGTTTGACCAGGTAGTCGTCAGCACCGGCATTCAATCCTTCAATCCGGTCAGACACCTGATCCCTGGCGGTCAGAATGATCACCGGTGTTGTTATTCCGGTAGCCCGGATCGTTCGCAAAAAGCCGAAGCCATGGCCGTCGGGCAGCATCAGGTCCAGCAGAATCAGGTCGTAGGCTGTGGTCCTGATACTCGCCTCAGCAAAGCGCAGAGTTTGCACCCAGTCCACGGCGTGGCCGTCGTCCGCAATCTGATCCCGGACCGCCTCGCCCAATCCCGCCGTATCCTCCACCAAAAGAACCCGCATTGTTCACCTCTGACCCAGCCCTGAAATCAAGATACTACAGCTCGAACCTGACAACAGCCTGAATGGTCAATAACGCTTCGATCTCTCTTCACCGACCTTCAGCTGGCTGTCAGGTTTGGGCGCTAGCCTTCGGGGGAATATTCCAGGTACCGATCGCAGGAGATGTGATGATGCGGATGATTTTTCCTTTCGTTGTGTTGGTTTTGGGCCTATGGGCCTGGAACCTCTTTGCAGGTCCTGGGGCCGGTTCTCCCTGGGCAGTCTATGACCAGAGCCTGCTGCTCAGTGGGCTGTTATCCATTGCTCTGATGTCACTGACCATGATGCTGGCACTGCGCCCAGCCTGGTTGGAGAGACCGCTGGGCGGGTTGGATCAGATCTATCGCACCCACAAATGGGCGGGCATTCTGGCAGTGGTATTCGCGGCAGCTCATTGGCTGATTGAAATGGGTGACGATGTTATAGAGTCGATTTTCGGAAAGGCCGGCAGGCTGCACGATCAGGATTATTCCGGGTTCATCGACACCATGCGCGATGCTGCGGAAGAGGTAGGGGAGTTCGCCGTCTATCTGCTGTTCGCCATGCTGTTGATCACTTTGTGGCGCAAGTTTCCCTACAAATACTGGCGTTATTTGCATCGCGGCATGCCGGTGCTTTATCTGTTGCTCGCTTTCCACGCGGCGTGGCTGACTCCGCTGCAATGGTGGCAGCAGCCAATCGGACTACTGATGGCCATTTTGCTCTTTGGCGGGAGCATCGCCAGCGGGCTATCTCTGACCGGCAGAGTTGGTCGTCGTCGCCAGGTTCGCGGCATGGTCACCGCGATCAAAACACCAGACCGGGACGTCACCGAAGTTACCTGCCACATGGGGCCGGCATGGCCCGGTCACCGTGCGGGGCAATTCGCCTTTGTGACCTTCGACCGGATTGAGGGTGCGCACCCGTTCACCATCGCCAGTGCGGATCGGGAAAATGGCACTGTTACCTTCCTCATCAAATCCCTCGGAGACTTTACCCGCAATCTGAGCCAGAAAATCAGCGTGGGGCAAACTGTAAATATAGAAGGCCCTTACGGCTGTTTTAACTTCGATCGCCGCAACCGCAAATCCCACCAGATCTGGATAGCCGGTGGCATCGGGATCACGCCGTTTCTGGCCTGGCTCGAAGCTCTAAGCAGCGCCACCGACGCCACCGTGCCTGAAGCCGATCTGCATTACTGCACGCGCAACGCCGGCCAGGATCCCATGGTGGATCGACTTCGGGCGCTTTGCGATGGCTTTCCCGGAATACACCTCGAGATTCATGACAGCAGCAAGGGGCAGAGGTTGTCTGCCGAGACGTTGTCTACCAACGGACGCTCGGCAGCAGGCGCAGAGGTCTGGTTCTGCGGCCCGGCAGGGCTGGGGGAAGCCATTAGAAACGGCTTGCGGGCAGCACCCTTCCGCCTGACTCGCTTCCATAAAGAAGCTTTTCAGTTCCGCTGAAATGGCCTCGTTTGTTCAGGTCGTTGTCAGGTTAGCGCCTTAGAGTGGATTTAACACAACCAGCAGGAGAGACACCATGAAGACCAAACCCATTATTCTGAGCCTGTCTTTGTTACTTCTGAGCGGCACCGCACTGGCCGATGACGACTGCGATGATCCGGTGGCGAGTTGGCAGCCCCGTGAAAATCTGCGTGAAAAGCTGGAAGCCGAAGGCTGGACAGTTCACCGAATAAAGGTTGACGACGGTTGTTATGAAGTCCGGGGCCTCGATGCCGATGGGATCAGGGCAGAAGCCTCTTTCGCGCCCGCTTCATTGACCATGATGAAATGGGAGCGTGAAGACAGTGACGATGAGGAGAGGGACCGCGGCAACAGGAAAAATGGACAGGACAATCCCAAAAGTCAGGCGCCACGCAACGGCATCGTCAAGGGGCGTCCCACGGTTACCGTTGAGTAACTGAGCGAATTTGCCCTGTTCCTTTAACGTTCATCAGGTTTTTGGAGACCATTTATGAAAACGTTTGTTCTCACTTGCAGCCTTTTCGCCGCCTTGGCTTTACCGGTATTCGCCCAGGCCCGTGACGTGACCTTCACTACGGAACTACAGAATTACGGCGGCGATGGAGCCTATCTGGCGCTGTATCTTACCGATGCCGCCGGAGAGTATCAGGGTACCCTTTGGGTTTCCGGGAAGAAATCTAAATACTACAAACACCTGGGAGGCTGGGCCCGGGGCAGTGGGCTTGATCCTGCAGAGTATGACGGCTTGACTGGCGCCAGTGTTACCAGTGGCCGCACGCTGAAAGTGACTGTGAACCTCGATGATTCGCTGATCGACAACGGCTATGAGGTTCGAGTCGACTCTGCTGTTGAAGATATGCGCGATATCAGAGCCGATGTGATAGCCCCCCTGACCACCGAAGGGTCCGGAAAGCCGGTTTCAGGACGTGGTTACGTGCGCGCTCTGACCTACGAGCTTCAATAATTCACCAGGAGCATCGGCTATTATGTTGCGCAAGTTCCACAGTTTACCGGGTTTGCTTGCAGGCGTGTTCCTGATCGTTCTCTCGGTCACGGGAGCTGTGTTGGCTTTGGCTCCGACGCTGGATAGAGTGTCAGCGGTCATTCCGGCTTCCGGTGAAGTCAGTATTGCCGAGCTGGCAGACCGGGTCGTTGCTCACTATCCCGGGACTGAGCAGATCGTGCGAGAGCCTTCTGGCAAGGTCATTGTCTATTACAGCCGTGACGGCCAGGCCGGTGCGGATCTGGTGAATCCGGTAACAGGTGAGGGCACGCCCTACGAACCTTCCGCATTCTTTGGCTGGATCAAGGATCTGCATCGTGCGTTTATGCTGGATGATGCCGGTAGAGCGCTGGCCGGCGTATTGGCTGTTTTGATGGTGCTTCTGTGTCTTTCGGGAATATTTTTGATAGCCCGGCGTACCGGGGGTTGGAAGAATATATTAAGACCGCTTTCCGGCTCTGGCGGGAAACGAATCCATGCCGAATTGGCCCGGTTTGCCGTGCTCGGCCTACTGTTATCCGCGCTGACCGGCAGCTATATGTCCGCACAGCGCTTTGGTTTGCTGGCTGAAGCGCCTGACACCGGGCCAAGGTTTCCGGCTGAGGTCTCGGGCGGGCAACCATCGCCTGTGGGCACCTTAAAAGCCCTAGGCAATTTCGATCTTGGCGAACTCCGGGAACTGGTGTTTCCCTATCCCGGTGATCCGCAGGATGTCTATTCACTGTCAACCGCCGGCGGCTCCGGATTCGTGGACCAGGCTACGGGCGAGTTGCTGCAGTTCCAGCCGCGCTCTGACAGCGGCGTATTGCAGGACTGGATTGTACGTTTGCACACCGGTGAAGGCCTATGGTGGCTTGGCCTGATTCTTGGCGCTGCGGCACTGACTGTGCCAGCTCTCTCGATAACAGGTGCAACCATCTGGTGGCAGCGTCGCCGGTCTTCAGGGCAGCTTCCTGACAACGCCGATGCCGCTCAGGCGGATACAATTATTCTGGTCGGCTCCGAAGGTAATGCCACCTGGGGATTTGCCCGGGAACTCCATAGCAGCCTGAATAAGGCCGGTTTCCGCGTGCATTGCAGCGAGATGAATGCCCTGGCTAAGCAGTATCCGCAGGCTTCCAGGCTGTTCGTGCTGACTTCGACATACGGCGATGGTGATGCACCCGCATCGGCCCGGCAGTTTATGGCCAGGCTCAAAGAATTCCGGGCTGAGAAGAACCTGCGATACACGGTACTGGGTTTTGGTGACCGGCAGTTTCCGAACTTCTGTCAGTTTGCCTTGTCGGTGGATGCTGCGCTCGCCGGTAAAGGCGTCAGCCGTTTGCACGCCATTGAACTGATTGATCGGTGTTCTGCCTCGCAATTCAGTGAGTGGGGAAACCGGGTTGGTGAGGTTATCGGTACTCCGCTTTTCTTGAACTACTGTGCATTGCAGCCAGCAACGGTCAAACTGGAACTGGTAGAAAGGGCGGATTACGGGATTGCGGTTCAGGCGCCCACCAGTATCTTCCGGTTCAAACCGGCGGAGCAGGGCGGATGGCTAACGGCTTCTCCAAGAAGATTTAAAGCGCTGCCACCGTTCGAGGCGGGAGACCTTTTGGGGGTTATTCCCCCACACGGTCAACCCCCGCGGTTCTACTCGCTCGCGTCCTCGGCAAATGACGAAATTGTTGAGATATGCGTCCGTAAGCAGGCCGGCGGTCTTTGCTCCGGTTATTTGCATGACCTCAAGCCGGGTGATTGTATCGATGGCTTCATCCGCCCCAATCCAGGCTTTCGGCCAGCTACCGGTAACCGACCAGTGATTCTTGTTGGTGCAGGTGCCGGGATTGGTCCGTTAACCGGTTTCATCAGAAACAATACCAGTTGCAACCCTATGTATCTGTACTGGGGCGGTCGCGATGCCAGGTCAGATTTTCTCTACCAACCTGAGCTTGGGCGCTATCTTGAGGATCATCGACTGAGCGGGCTGAACACAGCCTTCTCAAGAACAGACGAGCGCGCCTACGTGCAGGATAAGCTCAAACAGGATGAATTAGCCGTGCGACAGATGGTTAACACCGGTGCGCAGATACTGGTCTGTGGTGGCCAGGATATGGCGGCGGCTGTGCGGCAGGTTATAGAAGACATTCTCAAACCCTTGCACATCGATATTGAAACTCTGAGAGGCCAGGGACGTTATCTTGAAGATGTATATTGACAGATAAAGTGACAAGGTCGAACTGAGCCTATAATCCCAAAGCACCAAATCGCGTCCTGAACAGGAAGCTGAAAGATGCCATCCACAGAAAATGAAAGACTGCTCAGCGAGCACCAGCCTAATGCCGTTCGTGCACGGCTTGCTGGTCCCGTTAAGGCCTCGACGCTACCAGATGCTGTGCTTGGCGGCATCGATGGCTGCGTTACAACGTTTGCGGTTGTATCGGGTGCGTTCGGCGCAGGTTTCTCGCCACAGGTTGCGTTGGTACTCGGCTTTGCAAACCTGATTGCAGACGGCTTCAGCATGGCGGTAAGTAATTACGAAGCGGGCCAGGCGCAGTTGAATCAGATCAAATTTGCTGAACGCACAGAACGTGAACATATCCGTGCTGTGCCAGAAGGTGAACGTGAGGAAATTCGCCAGCTGTTTCAGGCGAAGGGATTCGACGGCGAATTGCTGGAGCAAGTAGTGGAGGCTATCAGTCGTAATCCCGATGTGTGGGTAGCAACCATGTTGCGAGAAGAGTACGGACTCTCGGGTGCCGGACTCAGCCCACGCCGAGCCGCGTTGACTACCTTCGCCGCATTTTTGTCGGTTGGTGCTTTACCTTTACTGCCTTATGCCATCCCGGGTATGGAGAGTCAGATTCAGTTCCTGACGAGTCTTGGTTTGGCAGGCGTCGTCTTCTTGGGTATCGGAATGCTTAAAAGTATCGTCTATGGCTTACCAGCAATGCGATCAGGACTCCGGACTTTGATCATGGGTACGGCCGCAGCGGGGCTGGCGTTTGCTACTGGGCATTTTGCGCAGGGGTTATTGGGGGGTTAGTTCTTCAGCGGTGAATAGACAATTTAACATAATATTCCCCTAAGAGCTGATATTCATTCGCGTACCCGCTATTGGAATTAACGGCGGATTTCTCGCTCTGTTCGCCCAATGAGTGTAGTTGCAGAATTGAATTTTTAAAGCACAACTCATGCTGAAATGAAAATTATTTAGCAAGGGCCAGTCGTCGACTAATTACTGCGCAACTTTATGAATTGTGGAAAAAATGGTGTCGATATCATTGATGCCAAAGGCTTAGCGTACAATTTTTTCCGTTTCGTGAACTGACCCCACATGGGACGGCTACGACGACCGCCAGAAGAGCAGCGTCATGGTGAACGTCAATTCAGGTCGCCACCGAGGCGAATCTGGCCGCATTACTGCGTCGGGCGGCAAGTCTTTCTCGTGCACTGCCCAGTCAGGCCGCGAACGATTTCCAGCAAGCGGTCGCCGCAGAACTGGCGGAACTGCCTGCAGGCATTGCTGGCACTGAGGTCGAACGAATGGTTCGCCAGCGCGTTGGGCAAAATAAGTTTCGTGATGCAATGCTGGATTACTGGGGTGGAGCATGTGCCGTGACGGGGGTGGCTATACCTGAGGTGCTGCGCGCCAGCCACGCCACATAGACAGGATCTTAAGCGGAACATGATGAAATAGATGGAAAAGTGGCTCTTCATGTGATCTCGTTAAGTCGCCAAACACAAGAGGAAGAGCCATGGCCATTGTCGGTGCAACTCGGCGCTTGAAACAACTGTTCAATGCCGACTGGTTGAACAAGATCGCCAGAGAGTCCAAGTTCATGCTCCGTAGCCGCGACATCACCCCGCTGCCGCTGGTATCGGCACTGGTGGCCTCACTGGGCGATGGTAAAACGGCTTCGATTGCTGCCATCCACCGCACCTTCAACGGGATCCACTCTGATACGGCACAAGGCGTTGCCTACAAACCGTTTCATAACCGCTTGCGGCAGGTGGCCTTTGCAACGCTGATGGCAGCGGTTGCCCAGCGGGCGATGGCCTTGCTTCTGGAGCCTCAGCCCCAGGTGGCATCGAAGCTCAACCGCTTCCGTCGGGTGCTGATTCACGACGGTTCTTCCTTTGCCGTGCATCGCGGACTTGCCAAGACCTTTCCCGGCCGCTTCGGTGGCGCGGCAGTCGAATGCCATCTGACCCTGTCGCTGTTAGAGCAACAGCCGCTCCGGCTGGAGATCACCGCCGATACGCAGACGGAGCGCACCTTCCTGCCGGAGGCGGCGACGCTGACGGGCTCGTTGCTGCTGGCCGATGCCGGTTACATCAGCGCCAAGTACATGAGCGAGGTGGCGAGTTACGGCGGTTTCTATCTGATGCGCTACTCGAAAGGGCTGAACCCGACGATCACGCAGGCCTACAACACTACCGGCAAGCGACTCAAACCGCTGCTGGGGCTCCGCTTCAAAGCACTGCGGCGGCGGATGAGCCGCAGTGACCTGCTCGATCTGGACGTGACTTGGGAAGGCAACGATTGCCGGATGGTCTGCTACTGGCATGCTCGGGAAAAGCGCTATCTATCATGGCTGACCAATCTGCCGCGCGAGCTGTTTTCCGCGGTCGAGGTGATGCAGTGCTACCGGCTGCGCTGGCAGGTCGAACTGCTGTTCAAGGAGCTGAAAAGCCACACCAACCTGCACCGCTTCGCGACGCGCCAAGAGGCCTTGGTGACGGGGCTGATCTGGGCCAGTCTGCTGGCCTTGGTGGTCAAGCGGTTTGTCCTCCAGCAGGCGCAGCAACAGACGGGAGCGGGGCCGTTATCGTTCCTGAAAATGGCGTCATCGGCGAAGGATTGGCTGGCGCCCATCATGCGTTCGCTGGCCACGCGTTACGGCAGCCAATTAGAAGCTGATTTTGGCTGGGCAGTGGCATTTATTGCTGCCAACTGCCGCCGAGATAGGCAGAGTAAATCACGCCAAGACAACAGCTTATGCGCTATTCTTGCGGCTTTCGCGGCTTAAGGTACAGGGTATGAGCCACGCCAAGCCTTGGGCCGAATGCGGGACGGACGCAGAGCGGTTGGATGTGTTCAATGGCTTTTTGCTGAGCGCCAACCTCGACGCGCTATTTGATCGCTTCCTCATAAGTTTTGACGAGCAAGGTGTGCTGTTAACCGCGCCAGCTTTGGCGGGGATCGACTTGCAGCCTCTGGGTATTTCGCACGGTATGAAATTGCGTTGGATCGATTCTCTACATCAGCCGTATCTTGCGATCCACCGTTCCCGATTATGCTAAATTGGTGTCACACTTTATTACTCCATCATCCAACGGTTTCTGGCTGAATTCGTTAGTTGGTATCCTACTTTATTTTTGTGCAGCTGTTTTTTGGTGTCTAAGAATGCGGCGTGTAGAATGATTTAGTGTCCAACTTTATTACACGCATACAAGAAGCCCGTGCAATTACACCTCAATGAACAACTAAGCCGCCTGCACTTGAGCGGTATGAAACAGGCCCTGAACCAGCAGCAGGCCCAGAGCATGCTGTACCTGGATATGGGTTTTGAAGAGCGGCTGCAACTGTTACTGAGCCATGAGCTGGTGCAACGGGAGCAGAGGAAAACCAACCGTTTGGAGAAGCAAGCCCGGTTCCGGCTCGCCGGACAGGTGGAGCAGCTCGACTATCGGGCGGGTCGAGGCGTGAGCCAAGCGCAGATCCGCCAACTGCTGGAAGGACACTGGCTGAGTCATCAACAAAATCTGCTGCTGACGGGCGCGGCAGGCTGTGGCAAGAGTTACCTGGCGTGTGCTCTGGGTCGTTACTTTATCCGGCAAGGAGTGGGCGTGCGGTATTACCGGCTGAAAACCCTGCTCGAAGAGATGCGACTGGCACAAGCGGATGGCAGCTATCCGAAACTGCTGGAGCAAGTAAGTCACATAGGAATGTTGATCCTGGATGACTGGGGCATGGAGATGCTGGACGCGAGCGAACGCAGCAACCTGCTGGAGATCATCGATACCCGCTACGGCAAAGTCTCAACGATAGTGGCGAGCCAATTGCCGGTGGAGAAGTGGTACGGAATGATCGGAGAGGCAACATTCGCCGAGGCAATCCTGGACCGATTGATCCACAGAGCAGTGCGCGTGACCTTAACGGGAGAATCGATGCGAAAACAGGGTGCCAACTTGACCGAAGCCGATCAGGCGGAGTAAAAGAAAGACGCTATAAACGCGGGCAGAAAAACGGTGATCGGCATGATGTTATTGGCTGATCGACATGATGTTATTAGCCATTGACCCAATCTGAACACTCGAGTTAGAAACGGGGTGACGTGAGCGCGTTAAGGATCAGGGTGTTCACGTTGGCCGGAATGGCTGTTCAACTTCGCCGGAATACGCACCTCCGCTATCTTGATGTAACTCTGGTTGCCATCCGTGCACAGAATGGAGCCAGGAGTCAGCAGGGGGTGGAGTTCCGGTTCGATTACACGGGCGCTCTTGTCCAACAGCACCGCATCGCTCTCACGCCCGTACCGGTCCAGGGCTATCAATGCCGGCACCAGTGGCACATGGCCATGGCCCTTACCGCCATGCCGCCGCGCGGGTCGTTCCATATGGCGACGCCCCTTGAATGATTCGGGGGTAAACACTTCATCTGCTTCCACAATCCCCGACAAGTGAGGGGCGCGAGTGGTGAGGGCGTAGCGCATAAAGCGATGCCGCCAGCGAAAGGAGGTCTTTAAGTCGATACCACATTCCTTGGCTGCCGCGCGCAATGACAGTCCTCTACTGGTAAGCGCCGCTAAATCGACCTACTTGCCTTCGTTGTATTGCGCCACTTTTTTTGCAATGGGCTCCAGCGGGACGTTCCAGGGTAGCAGGGCTTCGAGTTTTTCCAGGCTATCGGCCTCGCCGATCT
>NZ_JBKISU010000051.1:0-13441 GCF_050266975.1 Aeromonas sobria | reverse complement strand
GGCGGTGGATGAATACATCCACTACTACAACCACGAGCGGATCAAAGCAAAACTAAACGGCCTGAGCCCGGTACAGTACCGAACTCAGGCCATGTCATCCGCCAACTAATGTGTCCAATAAATGGGGCTCACTTCACTCGTGTGACGTGGGCGTTTTTTTGTGTCGGGTCGGCCGCTATCTGCCTCACTCCTCGTTGGAGTTGTCCTGATAGTCGTCCCGCTGGGCCTTGGGCAGCCGGCGCATGGGGGTGAGACCGGCATCTTCGCCGCCCCGCTCTTTCTGGCGCGCCGGCGCCGCTTTCTTGGCACCGTCCCCCCTGGACTTGCCTGCCCCCGCCTTGCCTTTTGCCGACTTGGCATTGTGCTTGGCGTTGGCATGGCCGCGGGCCCGGGGCGGGTTTTGCACCGGCTTGCTGCCGGGCAGGGTCTGACGGCTCGGCTTGCCGCTCGGCTCGTACCCGTCCAGGATCTCCACGGTGAGGGATTGGCCGATCAGGGCTTCGATATCCTTGAGCTGGCCCAGCTCGTCCTGGCTCACCAGGGAGATGGCCTCGCCGCCACGACCGGCGCGGCCGGTGCGGCCGATGCGGTGGATGTAATCCTCCGCCAGCTGGGGCAGTTCGAAGTTGATCACGTGGGGCAGCTGATCGATGTCCAGGCCGCGAGCGGCGATGTCGGTCGCCACCAGCACCCGCACCTTGCCCTCACGAAAATCCGCCAGCGCCCGGTTGCGGGCACCCTGGCTCTTGTCGCCGTGGATGGCCACGGTATTGAGGCCATCTTTTTCCATCTGCTGGGCGAGGCGGTCGGCGATCTGCTTGGTGCGCACGAACACCAGCACCCGCTGCCAGTTGCCACGGCCGATCATGTGGGAGAGCAGCTCGCGGCGGCGTTCCCGATCGACCTGGATGATGCGCTGGGTCACCTGATCGGCGGCGGTGTTGCTGGGGTCCACCTCGATCAGGGTAGGCTCCCTGAGCAGATCGTCCGCCAGCGCCTTGATGTCATTTGAGAAGGTGGCGGAGAAGAGCAGGGTCTGGCGGCTGTCCGGCAGCGCCTTCATGATGCGGCGAATGTCGTGGATGAACCCCATGTCGAGCATGCGATCCGCTTCATCCAGCACCAGCACTTCCAGCTCGGTCAGGGTCAGTACCCGCTGGGTCAAGAGATCCAGCAGGCGGCCCGGGGTGGCGACCAGGATGTCGACCCCGAGCTTGATGGCCTCGACGTTGGGCTTGATGCTGACGCCACCGTAGGCGATCAGGGTGCGAAACGGCAGGTGGTGGGCGTACTTGATGATGCTCTCGCCCACCTGGGCGGCCAGCTCCCGGGTCGGGGTCAGCACCAGGGCGCGCACCTGGCGACGGCCGCCACGGCCATGGTTGGCCAGCAGACGGTGCAACATGGGCAGGGTGAAACCGGCCGTTTTGCCTGTGCCTGTCTGGGCGCCGCCCAGCACGTCCTGACCGGCCAGGATGGCCGGGATGGCTTGCTGCTGGATGGGGGTGGGCTGTTGGTAACCCAGCTCCTTGACGGCCCGCAGTATGTGCGGTGACAGACCCAGTTCATTGAATGACATGTTCGAGAGAAACTCCTGGCATTGAGCCTTGGCTCAAGGGGTGCGATCGGCGCGGTGCGCCATCCACCCCGAAGAAACGGCAATGACGGTGACGCCGTGAGATGAGCCACCGAGAAACACAAAGGGCCTGGGCCTGGGGCCACGGGTCTGTGTGGGCGCACAATATAGCAGAAATCACGGCCAAGGGCAGCCGCCATCACGGCGCCCGGCGCCCAAGGGGGCCACAGGCGCCGGGGCAGGGGAAGAGGCGGGGCTCAGAGCAGGGCCTGTATGTCGGCGGCCAGGGCCTGGGGCCGGGTCTGGGGGGCATAGCGGGCCACCACCTTTCCCTCACGGTTGATGAGAAACTTGGTGAAGTTCCACTTGATGGCTTCGGAGCCGAGCAAGCCCGGCTGCTCGGCCTTGAGCCAGCGGTAGAGGGGGTGGGCCTGGGGGCCGTTGACCTCGCACTTGGCCATGATGGGGAAGCTGACCGGGTAGTCCAGGGAGCAGAAGCGGGCGATCTCGTCCGCATCCCCGGGCTCCTGGGCGCCAAACTGGTTGCAGGGGAAGCCCAGGATCACCAGTCCCTGTTCACCAAACTCGCGATGAAGCGCCTCAAGGCCGGTGTACTGGGGGGTAAAGCCGCAGCGGCTGGCGACGTTGACCACCAGGATGACCCTGTCTTGCAGCAGGGTGTTGGGGTACTCGGTGCCGTCGAGGCGGGTGAGGTGCAGTGTGGTCAGGGTCATGGAGGTTCGCTCTTGATGGGTCATGGATGATGAGTGACAAGGGACAGGCGATGAACGGCAGGGCCTTGAGGCAACGCTAGCCGAGTCGGCAGGGCAGGGCAAGGGGAGGCCGCTGCAATATCGATGCTGGGGCTCGTATCGAGTTGCAATCCGGTTTGTGGGCCCTGCTGAAAGCAGATAAAAAGCGCCACCACCCCTTTTCGAGCCACTGCCTTGGATCACAATGCCGTCATGGATGCCATCTACGCCCGGGGCTGGGCGATAGTGGATGATTTTCTCTCTCCCGATGAGGTGACGGCCCTGCGGGCCTGCCTGCCGGCGGCATGGCAACCGGCCGGGATCGGTCGTGAGGGGCTGCATCAGGGCAATGCCGACATTCGCCGGGATCAGATCCATTGGCTCGATGCCGAGCTGGGGGCCCCGGTGGCGGACTATCTGGCGCGCATGGAGTCCCTGCGCGTTGCCGCCAATCGCCTGCTGATGCTGGGGCTGTTCGACTATGAGGCCCATTTTGCCCGCTACCTGCCCGGGGACTTTTACGCCACCCACAGGGATGCCTTCGCCGGGCGATCCAACCGTCGCCTCACCTCTGTGTTCTACCTCAACCAGGGCTGGCAGCCCGCCGACGGCGGCCTGCTGCGGGTCTATGACGACGGCGAGCAGCACCTGATGGATGTCTCGCCGCTGGGGGGACGCCTGGTACTGTTTCTGTCGGAGGAGTTCCCCCACGAGGTGCTGCCTGCCCGGGAGGAGCGTTACAGCATCGCCGGCTGGTTTCGGGTCAATGGCACCGGCCTGGGCCGGGTCGATCCCCCGCGCTGAGGCCCCTTGTGCAAAGATCTGTCACAGGGGCCCTTTTTTCGGGCCCCCGTGGGGGAAGGGGCCTGCCATCAGCTGACAAGGCGGGATCCCCCTTGCTACACTGGCCGCACTTGGCTTACGTCCGGTGGCTGGTTTCCTGTTCGCCACCGAGGATGACGGGGCCGCTTCTCCCAAGGGATCCCAATCAATGAAGAAGATGCATGTCTTGCTGCTGTGCGGCGGCGGTGGCGCCGAGCACGAAGTCTCTCTGCGCAGTGCCAATTTCCTCGAACAACAACTCGGGTTGCTGCCCGGGGTCGAGGTGACCCGGGTCGAGATGTTTGCCGATCGCTGGCTCAGTGCCGACGGCCGCGAGTGCAAGCTGGGGCTGGACAAGCTGCTCTCCTTTGACAGCGTGGCCCGGCCGGTCGATTACGTGGTGCCCTGCATCCACGGCTATCCGGGTGAGACCGGCGATCTGCAATCCTTCCTCGAGCTGGCGGGCCTGCCTTATCTCGGCTGCGATGCCGAGGCGAGCAAGATCTGCTTCAACAAGATCAGCACCAAGCTGTGGCTCAGTGCCATCGGCATCCCCAACACCCCCTATCTGTTTTTGACCGAGCAGGGGGATGAGGCGCTCGCCGATGCGAAAGCCGCACTGGCCAAGTGGGGCAAGGTGTTTATCAAGGCGGCCTCGCAAGGGTCATCCGTGGGCTGCTATGCCGCCAGCAACGAGGCCGAGCTGGTACAGGGGATCAAGGATGCCTTCGGTTACTCCGAGCAGGTATTGATCGAAAAGGCGGTCAGGCCCCGCGAGCTGGAAGTGGCGGTCTACCAGTATGGAGACGAGCTGGTGGCCACCTATCCCGGGGAGATCTGCGTGCCCCAGGACAAGTTCTACACCTATGAGGAGAAATACAGCGCGGCCAGCCACACCGAGACTGCGCTGCGTGCCGAAGGGCTGACCCAGGCCCAGGCCGACGCCATCCAGGCTTATTCCCTCAAGGCGTTCCGTCAGCTCAAACTGACCCATCTGTCGCGCATCGACTTCTTCCTGACCGAAGAGGGAGAGATATTGCTCAACGAGATCAATACCTTCCCCGGCATGACCTCTATCTCCATGTTCCCGAAATTGCTGGCCCATCACGGTCACAGCTTCGCGACCTTCCTCGAGCAGAACCTGCGCCCCGTCTGAGGCTTGCCCATCCGGCACATCAACAAGCGAGGGGCCCTGTGGGCCCCTCTGTCGTTTTGCGCTGTCGTCACGGCCCTCAGGCTTGCTGGCACTCCCCGGGAAAGGGAGTGAACAGCCAGAGGTGCGCTCCCTGCGGGTCGGCGATGAGCGCCATGCGCCCGACGGTGGGGATATCCATGGCGGGCACCACTATGCTGCCGCCGTGCTCCGTCACCCTGGCCAGCCTGGCATCCACGTCATCCACGGCGACATAGATGGCCCAGTGGGGCGGCACGTCCGCCATCTGGGGGTTGCCCCGGGTGGATTGCACCCCGGCGACGGGGCGGCCATTGGCCACCAGCATGGGGTAACTGCCCCCTTCCATCTCCATGGTCTGGCTCTCCCAGCCAAGCACCTCGCCGTAGAAGCGCACGCCGGCCTCGCCGTCGGCCACGTAGAGCTCGTGCCAGGTAAAGGTGGATCCTTCGGCCAGGGCGTGGGCCCTGGCCTCCTCATTGCGTTGTTCCGTCATCTTCTGCTCCTGTGCTGGGACCGCTGGGGGGCGGCCGCGTCCCTGAGTATAGAGAGCGCACTCCGGGTGGGAGCCCTTGCCGCCTCGCGCCCCCCTCGCTACAATCTCGGCCCCCAATGCGCCCAACCGTCCCGAGTCCCCATGAAGCCAATCCCCGATCACGCCGTCAATCGCCTGCGGGTGTGGCGCAAGAGCGTCTCCACTCGCCCCTTCCTCGCCCGGGGCGGCAGCGTGCCCCGCTGCGAGGCCTGCCAGCTGCGTCGGGACTGGTGCGCCTGTGACTGGCGCCCCGAGCTCAAGGCCGAGGCGGGGTTCTGCCTGCTGATGTATGACAGCGAACCCATGAAGCCCTCCAACACCGGGCGCCTCATCGCCGACGTGCTGCCCCGCAACACCTGGGCCTATTTCTGGTCCCGCACCGAGCCCCATCCCGAGTTGCTGGCGCTCCTGGCCGATCCCGCCTGGCAGCCCTATGTGGTGTTCCCCGCCTGCGAGAAGGAGCCGGCGCGCCTGACCGAGCGAGTGAGCCCGGCCAGTGGCCGGAAGCCCCTCTTCATCCTGCTGGATGGCACCTGGCCCGAGGCGCGCAAGATGTTCAACAAGAGCCCTTATCTCGATGGCCTGCCGGTGCTGGCGGTGCGCCCCGAGAGCCTCTCCACCTACGGCATGCGGGTGGCCCCCAGGGAGCATCAGCTCTGCACCGCCGAGGTGGCGGCCTGCGTACTGGAGGTGGCGGGGGAGGCCCGGGCTGGCCTGGGGTTGCAGCTCTGGTTCAACCTGTTCAGCAGCCGTTACATGGCCGGGCGAGTCAACCGTTGGCCGGGGGAGGAGGAGGCCGCCCTGCAAGGGGCGCTGCTCCCCTTCCTCTGCCGTGGCGCGGGAAATGATGAAAAGGAGGAATCAACCCAGGCGGAGCCGTCGGCGCAGACAGGCTGATGACTGCCGGGGTGACCCATGGCTAGGCCGACCATGGCAGAAAAGGGAATGATGAAAATCAGGAATTGATTGGCTGCCATTGTTTCGTTATGCGAATGAGTGACTCCCCCTTAGGATAGGCGCATCCGGCTCCTGCCTTCCCCTCCGGGGGCGGGGGCACCGCACTGTCCTGTCTGCCCGAGGTATAAATGGAGTTTGAGCTCACCACCCTGATCCTGCTGTTCGGCGTCGCCCTGATCGCCGGTTTCATCGACGCCATCGCCGGTGGCGGCGGCCTGCTGACGGTGCCGGCCCTGCTGGCCACCGGCATGCCCCCCGCCCTGGTGCTCGGCACCAACAAGTTGCAGAGCAGTTTCGGCTCCTTCTCCGCCACCTGGTTCTACGCCCGTCGCGGGCTCATCGAGTGGCCCATCATCTGGCCCGCGGTGATCTGCACCTTCATCGGCGCGGCGCTTGGCTCCCTGGCGGTACAGACCATAGACGCCGCCATCCTGGAGCGGCTGCTCCCCTTCCTGCTGATGGCGTTCGCCTGCTACTTCTACTTCTCCCCCAGGGTGAGCGATGCCGAGAGCCAGCGCAGGCTCTCTCCCTTGCCTTTCGCCCTGCTGGTGGGGGGCGGGGTCGGTTTCTATGACGGCTTCTTCGGCCCCGGTACGGGTTCGTTTTTCGCCATCGGCTTCGTCGCCCTGGCCGGGTTTGGCATGGCGCGGGCCACGGCCCACACCAAGCTGCTGAACTTCACCTCCAACATCGCCTCGTTGCTGTTCTTTGCCCTCGGCGGCAAGGTGGTGTGGAGCGTCGGCCTGGCCATGGCCCTGGGCCAGTTCATCGGCGCCCGGGTCGGCTCCCGGCTGGTGCTGGCCAAGGGGGTCAAGCTGATCAAGCCCCTGCTGGTGAGCGTCTCCCTGCTGATGTCCGCCAAGCTGGTGTGGAGCCAGTATCCCGAGCTGTTTGCCTGGCTGCCCTGAGGGAGACGCGGCCCCTCGACCCGTCCCCGCTCCTGGGTCGGCCAGCAGCCGACTCAGGAGCGGCTCAGGGGCTGGCTTATGGCGCCAGGGCGGCGAAGTGATACAGCAGGGCCTGAACCAGCCGGGTGGCCCGTTCCCGTTTCAGGCTGCTGGGGCGACGGATGGCGTGGCGCGGGCGGCTCAGGGGCTGGCTCATGGCGCCAATGCGGCGAAGTGATACAGCAGGGCCTGGACCAGCCGGGTGGCCCGCTCCCGCTTCAGGCTGCTGGGGCGACGGATGGCGTGGCGCGGGCGGCTCATGGCGCCAATGCGGCGAAGTGATACAGCAGGGCCTGAACCAGCCTGGTGGCCCGCTCCCGTTTCAGGCTGCTGGGGCGATAGATAAGGTGAAGCGGGCGGCTGATGCCGGGCAGGGGCCGGGCCCGCTGGCCCTGCTCGCCGACCAGGGCCAGCAGCCCCTGGGGCAGCATCACCGGCCCCATGCCCGCCTTGGCCAGTTCGATCAGGGCCAGGTAGGAGTCGAGCTGCATGCGGGGCGTCAGGCCGAGTTCGGCCAGGGGCGCGACCAGGTAGCGGTTGACCGGGTTCTCCAGATCCATGGTGAGCAGGCTGGCCCCGGGCCCGGCCGGCGTCTCATCCCCCACCAGATAGAAGGGTTCGTCCCGCAGCAGCTCGGCGCACAGGCCGTGGCCCGGGGGCAGGCGTCCGGCGCAGATGCCGAGCAGGGCCTCGCCGGCCCGTACCCGGGCCAGGATCACCGGGGTGTGGTGGGTGGAGATCTGCAGGTAGGGATCCTGGCG
Organism: Aeromonas sobria; assembly: GCF_050266975.1. Classification (GTDB taxonomy): domain Bacteria; phylum Pseudomonadota; class Gammaproteobacteria; order Enterobacterales; family Aeromonadaceae; genus Aeromonas; species Aeromonas sobria_B. The sequence continues at coordinate 5,920 of NZ_JBKISU010000051.1, read as the reverse complement.
CAGATAGGCGGCCATGAAGGGGGCCAGATAGCCCGCCAGCAGTGTCTCCGAGCAGGCGATGGGCAGGGGATGGGCATCGGTCAGGGTCTGGCTGTCCGCCAGCAGCCCCTTCATCTCGGCCAGGGTGGGGCCGAGGCGCGCCAGCAACTCGTGGGCCTGGGGGGTGAGCCTCGTATGGCGCCCATCTGGTTCGATCAGCTTCTTGCCAAGGCGCAGCTCCAGCTGATGGATGCGCTTGCTCACCGCCGACTGACTGATATAGAGGCGGCTGGCCACCTTGCCCATGGTGCCCTCGCTCGCCAGCAGAAACAGGGTATCCAGCCCTTCCAGTAACATGATGTGGTGCCTCCCGCGGATCCGTGGCCCCCACCTTAGGGACTCGCGGCGCGGGAGGCAAGGATCTTAGGCCGCTTGTGGCCGAGGACGTTTGGGAAGGCCGAAGATCACCAAGTTGCCCAGCAGGCAGACCGCCATGCCGACCATGGAGACGGGCTGCCAGACAAACCCCTCGAACAGGGTGGAGAGCCCCAGGGCCACCAGGGGGAAGAGCACGGTGGCATAGGCCGCCTTGCTGGCCCCTATGCGTCCCACCAGGGTCAGATAGGCGGTGAAGGCGATGACGGAACCAAACAGCGCCAGATAGAGGAGGGCGCCCCAGTAGCGGCCGTCTCGGGGCCACACCAGATCCTGCCCCAGCAGCTGCACCCAACCCAGCAGCAGCACGACCCCGTACACCATGCCCCAGGGCACCATCTGCAACACGGTGAAGCCGCGGCGCTGGCCCCGGGCCGAGACCAGGTTGCCGAGGGAGAAGCAGAGGGTACCGGCGCAGGCCAAGGCGAGCCCCTTCCAGGCCTGGGCCCCCAGCTCGCTCGAGGCCAGGGAGGGCCAGAACAGCAGCAGGGTGCCGACCAGCCCCATCAGGGAGCCGTGCAACCATTGGCGGCTCGGCTTTTGCCCCTCGAACAGCCAGAGATTGAGGCCGTTGAAGATGCTGGCGCAGGCGAACACCACGGCCGAGAGGCCGCTCGGGATATATTGGGTGGCATGATAGAAACAGAGGAAGTTGGTGGAAAAGAGCAGGGCCCCCAGCAGGGCGGCATAGCCCTGGCCCTGCCTTGGCAGGCGGGGAAACTTGCCGCTCACCGTGAGCAGGGCAAACAGCGCCAGCGCCGCCAGGGCGAAGCGGTAGAGCACCGAGACCTCGATAGGGACGGGGCCGAGCTGCCAGGCGATGGCGATCCAGGTGCTGCCCCAGATGAGCACGGTGGCGAGGTAGAGCGTCAGATTCATCATGTGTTCCTCGAAGCGACAAAGAGAAGCGGGTGCTCGGGAGCGACTCGCCACCCGATGGTCCTAGCATGACCGCCTCCCTCGCCCCCGGGGTTACAGGATCTTGCGGTTTTTTTGCCTGGGGGCGGCGCGGTTGCTGCCATCTGGCCCGGGCCGGGGGCAGACTGGGTCTGCCGGACACTGGGTCTGCCGGATAAGGGCGGCGCGGATCGCCGCCCGGCAAGGGAGAGGCAAGATGGAGGAGGCGAGATGACGGCAGGGGTATTCGAGGCGCTGGTAAGCACGGGGGCGCGGCTGGAGGCGAGCCGCTGGCTCGAACCCGGGCTCGGGCTGGCGAGCTGGCGCAACTGTTTCGATCAGACCCGCTATCACAGGCCAGGACACCACACCCTGAGCGTCTACCTGGAGGGGGGCGAGCAGACCGAGCGCCTCGACGGCCCCGGCGGCCACGGCGGGGCGGGCAAGATCTGCCTGATGCCGGATCATCACGGTTCGGAGTGGCTGGTGCGCGAGGAGTTTCGCTTCTTCCACCTCTACTTCAGCCCGGCTCACCTGATGCGCATCGCCGAGGAGGGGTGCGACAGGGAGGGGCGCCACCTCGCCCTCGACGACAAGACCTTCATCGACGACGCCGTGCTGATGACCCTGGCCAACCGGCTTGCCCGCCTCGACTGGCAGGAGGAGGCCAACCGGCTGGCCCTGGGGGAGCTGTGCAACGCCCTGCTGCTGCACACCTTCGCCCGCCACACCCGGGAGGCCCCCGCCCTGGTGCTGCCCAAGGGGGGACTGGCGCCGGCGGTGGCCCGCCGAGTCCATGACTACATGGTCGCCCGCCTCGCCGAACCTGTGCTGCTGGGGGAGCTGGCGGCCGAGGCCAGCCTGAGCGAGTTTCACTTCAGCCGCATGTTCAGCCAGACCCTGGGCACCTCCCCCCACCGCTACCTGCTGGGACTGAGGCTGCGCCGGGCCAAGGCGCTGCTGGCGGCCGGGGCCACCCTGGGAGAGGCGGCGAGCCAGTGCGGCTTCTCGTCGGCGGCGCACCTTGGCAACCGCTTTCGCGGCCAGTTCGGGCTGAGCCCGGGACAGTGGCGCAGCCGGCTGTCATCGGGCTGTCATGATGGGCAGGGATAGTGAGGATGCGCCCGCTCGCGACGGGCGCATTTCACCTCGTCACTCCAAGCCAAGGAGCTCCCTTGAAACAAAGCAAACGTCAGGCCCGCAGCCGCCACCTCTGGTTCAGCCACTGGAACGCCCCCCGCTGGTTTGTCCCCGTCCCCAGTGCCCCCGAACCCGCAGTGCCTCACAGTTCCCGCTGAAATCTGCCCGCCCGCCATAGGAAGTTGGCGTCAATTTTGCCACTATGACCTCAGTCGTTTACTGCTGTCATGGGGCACTATGTTTCTGGAACGTATTGAGATAAAAGGCTTTCGCGGCATCAATCGCCTCTCCCTCAGCCTGGACAACACCACTGTGCTCATCGGCGAGAACGCCTGGGGCAAGTCGAGCCTGCTGCGGGCGCTCTGGTGCCTGCTGGGCCAGGAGGCGGAGCCCTATCAGTTTGGCGTCGATGATTTTCACCGGCCGGAGGATCCCGAGCTGGCCCCCGCCAGCAGCCTGCAACTGGTGCTCACCTTCAGCGAGCACAGGCCGGAGATGTGCCTGCGCTCCCAGCGCCTGGCCCGGCTGGCCCCGGTCTGGATCGGCCACAAGGACAAGTTTCACCGCATCCACTACCGCGCCAGCGCCGAGCTGCAAGAGGATGGCACTGTGCAGAGCCGTCACGATTTTCTCGACGGCATCGGCAAGGTGCTGGAGGGGGTGGCGAGCGAGCCCCTGGTGGGCCTGCTCATCACCATGAACCCGGTGTTTCGGCTGCGGGATGCCCGCAGCGCCCGCACCGGTCAGGAGGCGGTGCCCTGGCAGGAGCTGAGCGAGCATCGCCTCGACGAGCTGATGACCAAGCTGGGGGATGAGCCCCAGCGCATCGGCGAGGAGGAGCTCAAGGAAGCCCTCAGCGCCGTGCGCCAGCTCACGGATCACTACTTCAAGGCCCTGGCCCCCATCAAGTACAAGCCGCGCAGCCAGCGGGAGATCATCAACCGGCCCATGACGCTGCGCAATCCCGGCAACCTGCAGAGCCTGCTGCGCGGCGCCGACAACCGGGCGCTGCAACTGGCCATGGCCGGCATGGCCGGGGCCCTGCTCAACGCCCGCGGCAACCGGGAGCTGGAGCAGGGGGCCAGGCCCATCATGATACTGGAGGATCCGGAGAGCCGGCTCCATCCCACCATGCTCTCCCTGGCCTGGGGCCTGCTCGAGCAGTTGCCGGGCCAGAAGCTGCTCACCACCAACTCGGGGGATCTGCTTTCCTCCCTGCCCCTCAATCAGGTGCGTCGCCTGGTGCGCCGCCAGCAGGACATCCTCTGCCATCAGCTCGGCGGGGAGCGTTACAGCAGCGAGGATCTGCGCAAGATAGCCTTTCATGTGCGCATCAACCGCCCCATGTCGCTGTTCGCCCGCTGCTGGCTGCTGGTGGAGGGGGAGACGGAGATCTGGCTGCTCTCGGAGCTGGCCCAGATCTGCGGCTACAGCCTGCGGGCCGAGGGGGTGCGCATCATAGAGTTCGCCCAGTGCGGTCATGCCCCCCTCATCAAGGTGGCGCGGGACTTTGGCATAGAGTGGCATCTGCTCACCGATGGCGACGAGGCCGGCGCCAAGTACGCGAGCTCAGCCCGCTCCCTGCTCAAGGGGGAGCGCGAGCAGGAGCGGCTGACCCAGCTGCCCGCCGCCGACATCGAGCATTACCTCTATCGCAACGGTTTCGAGGCCGTGTACCGGCGCGAGGCCGGGGTGGGGGGGCGCTCGTCCCTGAGCGCCAGTCGCATCATCAACAAGGCTATCCATCACCGCAGCAAGCCCGGCATGGCGCTGGCCGTGGTGGAGGAGGCGGAGCGGCTGGGGCGCGAGCACATTCCCCTGGTGATCCGCCAGATGTTCAAGCGGGTGGTCGCCCAGGCGCGCGGGCAGGGCTGAGCCGGCCACCGGGGCAGGGCTAGGTGTTTGGATCCCGGGGCGGGTATACTCGGCGCCTTTATCACAGGAGGCGTGCATGTTTTCCCAACTACCCCTATGGCTCTACCCCCTGAGCGGCCTGATGGCCCTCGGCGCCCTGGCCTGGCTGGCCCTGGTGCTCTGGCGTGGCGATCTTTGCCCGGGTCAGCGCTCGCGCATCACCCAGCAGAGCTTCTCGGTCTGGGTCATCACCGGGCTTTCCGTCATGCTGGCGGTGGAGGCCAAGGCGCCCCAGTGGCAGATCTGGCTCGGCGCCGCCGCCCTGGTGCTCGGCATCGGTGTCTCCCTGCTGCAATCGCGGCTGGAGGGCAAACGCGCCATCCCGGGCCACTGGCTCTGGCTGCCGGCCTTGCCCCTGGCTCTCTATGGGGTGAGTTTGCTGACGCGCACCGGCTGGGTGAGCGGCCTGCTGCAAATGGTGCTGCTGGGCGCCGCCTTCGCCCACTTGATGTTGCTGCGCGCCCGCCATCGGTTGCAGGCGTTCAATACCCTGTTGCCTATGGCGGGACTGGGGGCGGCCATGGCCAGCCTGCTCTGGTTTGCCGCCTTGATACTGGTGCACTCGCCAAGTGAGGCCGTGCTGGCAGATCTCCTGCCCTGGATCCTGACCCAGGCCGGTTTGCTGATCGCCGCCCTGCTGCTCTGGTTCAGCCCCCTCTATCGTCAACAGGAGACGGCGCCCGTGGTGCTCTCGGTCACCCTGTGCGGCCTGCTGATCGCCGAGATCGCGGCCACGGGCGCGCTGCAACGACTGGTGCTGTGAGTCGGCAGCCTCATCGCGTACAAAGAAGGGCCCTGTGGGGCCCTTCTTGCATCTGGATGGACAGGGCAGAGAAGGCAAGGGATTGTTTCATCGCATAAAAATCCATCGCCCTGCTGGTAAAAGGGACGGATAGCGCCGCATTAATCTACAAACTCAACTTTATCAAGATTTTTGCTTGCAATATTTGCGCTGGCGCCTATTATTGGCGACCTCAGACGCGGGGTGGAGCAGCCCGGTAGCTCGTCGGGCTCATAACCCGAAGGTCGTCGGTTCAAATCCGGCCCCCGCAACCATCTGATATTCAAGATGATTATCGCAAGGCGATGGCAACTTGATGCTGGCAGTACCCAACCAGACAACTGCTCTGTCTCGTTGGCACAATTCGGACGCGGGGTGGAGCAGCTCGGTAGCTCGTCGGGCTCATAACCCGAAGGTCGTTGGTTCAAATCCAGCCCCCGCAACCACATTCAGTCTTGCTGTTCAGCCGTGAATAGCAAGGCGCACCCAAGATGGCAACTGCTCTGCCAGATCGGGACAATTCGGACGCGGGGTGGAGCAGCTCGGTAGCTCGTCGGGCTCATAACCCGAAGGTCGTTGGTTCAAATCCAGCCCCCGCAACCACATACAGTCTTGCCGTTCAGCCGTGAACAGGAAGGCGCACCCGGGATGGCAACTGCTCTGCCAGATCGGGACAATTCGGACGCGGGGTGGAGCAGCTCGGTAGCTCGTCGGGCTCATAACCCGAAGGTCGTTGGTTCAAATCCAGCCCCCGCAACCACATACAGTCTTGCC
>NZ_JBKISU010000050.1:0-14889 GCF_050266975.1 Aeromonas sobria | reverse complement strand
GGAGCTGGAGAAGCAGGCGGGGCAGTTTGTGCTGCCGGCACGAAGAGAGCGAAGTTACCCTCGCTGCGTGAAGCCAAGACCACAGAAGTACAGTGTGAAAAAAGCCAATAAAAACAATGCCAGTCAGGCTTAACTGACTGGCATTAACCCTCGGGTAACCCTTTTCGTTTGCATCCCAAGGCAACCCCTCAATAGAGGCAGAGCCTGCGCCAGGGGCCCGTCACCTCGCACAGGCCCGTCTCCTCGGTCGGCTCCCAACCGAGCCGGCGATAGAAGGCGATGGCCGTGGTGTTATGGACGGCCACCTTGAGAGAGACGGGCCTTGGCAGCTCGGCCAGCGCCCGCTCCAGCAGGGCTCGTCCCATCCCCTGCCCATGCCAGTCGGCGGAGACATAGAGGTGATGGACGAAGCGCTCCGGTGCCCAGACGGCGATGAAACCGCAGGGGCTGCCCCCCTGCTCCGCGACCCAGACCCGCTCGCCACGGGTCTGCTCGGCAAAATCCGCCAACGCAAATTGCGAAGGCTCTACCCAGTGAAACGTCTGGCGACGCCCCTTTTGAAACAGATGGGACAAGGGTGTCACATCCGCCTGTGTCATGGCTCTGATCATCGGCCTCTCTCCCTCCCATCACACTCTGCAACGTGCCGTCAGCCATCCGCTTACCCCAGCTGAGTGACAGGATCCGTGTCACCCCGCATCCGCTGCTGTTAATTTGAACAACGGGCGGGCTATACTGCCCGGGTCCCGCCTACGGATAAGTGAGGTTGACCGACCATGGATAACAAGCAGATTGAAGGTAACATCTTTATTCCGGCCCACCTAGACGATGTCTGGCATGCCTGGACCACGGAGAGCGGGCTGCGCAGCTTCCTCGCCCCCGAGTGTCTGGTGGTGGCCGAGCCCAATGGCCCGTTTGAAATCTATTTTCGCCCCGATGCTCCCCTTGGCGAGCGCGGCAGCGAAGGGTGCCGGGTCATGGCCGTCATGCCCCATGACCTGCTCAGTTTTAGCTGGAACTTCCCCCCCCACCTGCCCCACGTGCGTCAGCAGAAGACCCAGGTCAGCCTGCGCTTCGTGCCCGAAGGCCAGGGCACCCGCCTCCATCTGCTGCAAACCGGCTGGGCCAACGACCCGGACTGGGACGAAGGTTATGCCTACTTTCGCCGCGAATGGCTGGAAACCGTGCTGCCCCGCCTGCAATACCGCTTCACCCACGGCCCCATCGACTGGCACAACCCCCCCAGCGGCCAGCAGCTCAAGTCCCTGGCGCAATAAAGCCGCCGCTCTTGCAGTCAACAACACCGCCCAACGGGCGGTGTTTTTCAGATCGTCAGACAACTTTTGACTTGCCCTCCCCCGCGAACATCCGCGGCTTGACCCTCAGCGTCCTCAATGGAGTGATTGAAAGAATTTAGGGAGAATTTAGGACACCCACCTTTTTGAGCACCGCGTTCAAGCCCCGGCGTCTTGGGACACCCACCTTTTTGAGCGTTGGGACACCCACCTTTTTGAGCGCCGGGTTCAAGCCCGGTTCGCCGCAACCGCCTTGAGAAAACCATCAAAAAACCAAGGCGAGAATTTAGGACACCCACCTTTTTGAGTGCCGCGTTCAAGCCCGATTCGCCGCAATCACCTTGAGAAACCATGCAAAAACCAAGGCCACTCCGAGGTGGCCTTGATGTTTGGGGGAACATCTCGGTGGGGGAACATCTTGGGACACCCACCTTTTTGAGCACCGGGTTCAAGCCCGGTTCGCCGCAACCGCCTTGAGAAAACCATCAAAAAACCAAGGCCACCCCGGGGTGGCCTTGGTTGTTGGGTAGCCAAAGAAGAGCCGGCTTACACCCCCAAGCGGTCGCGCAGGGTGTACCAGGCGGCGGCGGTGAAGGGGATGCGGAACAGACGCCCCCCCGGGAAGGGGGAGTGGGGGAGCTTCGCGAAGGCAGAAAATTTGGGACACCCACCTTTTTGAGCGCCGGGTTCAAGCCCGATTCGCCGTAACTGCCTTGAGAAACCATCAAAAAATCAAGGCCACTCCGAGGTGGCCTTGATGTTTGGGTACCCGAAGGGGAACCGGCTTATACCCCCAGGCGGTCGCGCAGGGTGTACCAGGCGGCGCCGGCGGCGGTGAAGGGGATACGAAACAGGCGGCCGCCGGGGAAGGGGTAGTGGGGGAGCTTCGCGAAGGCATCGAAGCGCTCCGCCTGGCCGCTCAGCACCTCGGAGAGCAGCTTGCCCGCCAGATGGGTACAGGTCACGCCGTGGCCGCTGTAGCCCTGCATGTAGTAGATGTTGTGGCCGATGCGGCCAAACTGGGGCAGGCGCGACAGGGTGAGCAGGAAGTTGCCGGTCCAGGTGTACTCCACCTTGACGTCCGCCAGTTGCGGAAAGGTTTTCAGCATCTTGGGGATGATCAGCCGCGCTATGTCCGCCGGATCCCGCGCCCCGTAAACCACGCCACCGCCATAGAGCAGGCGGTGATCGCCTGTGGTGCGGTAGTAATCGAGCAGGTAGTTGCAATCCTCCAGGCAGTAGTTTTGCGGCAGCAGGGCGCGGGCCCGCTCCTCCCCCAGCACCTCGGTGGCGATCACCTGGGTGCCGCAGGGCATGCTCTTGCCGGCGAGCTCGGGCACCAGGTTGCCGAGATAGGCGTTGCCGGCCACCACCACGAAACGCGCCTTGACCGCCCCCTTGGCGGTTTTCACCAGGGCACTCTGGCCCGGGGTGATGCTGGTGACGGCGGACTGCTCGAAGATCTTGCCCCCCTGCATGCGGATGGCTTCCGCCTCCCCCAGCGCCAGGTTGAGGGGGTGAATGTGGCCGCCACGCTTGTCGAGCAGGGCGCCGACGTAGCGATCGCTCGCCACCACCTCGCGCACCCCCTTGGCATCGAGCAGTTCCAGCTGGTCGTTGCCCCACCGCTGCCAGCGGGTGTATTGGGCCTTGAGTTCGTGCAGCTGCTTCTCGGTCTCGGCGGCGAAGACCCCGCCCTGCTGCAGATCGCACTGGATGTTGTAGCGCTGGATGCGCTCGCGGATGATGTCGCCCCCCTCAAACAGCATGGAGCCGAGCAGCCTGGCCTGATCCGGCGGGCAGCTCGCCTCTATGGTGTCGATGTCGCGGCTGTAGGAGTTGACTATCTGGCCGCCGTTGCGGCCACTGGCGCCAAAGCCGACCCTGGCCGCCTCCAGCACCACCACCTTGTAGCCCTTCTCCACCAGGTGCAGGGCGCTGGAGAGGCCGGTGTAACCCGCCCCTATGACACAGACATCGCATTCGATCTGCTCATCCAGGGTGGGGAAAGGCGCATGCTGGTTGGCGCTGGCGGCGTAGTAACTCTTCACATGTTCGGTCATGATCCCTCTATCCTCACACGGCTTGACTTGATGAGTGGCGAGAAGGGCCTTGCCTGGCCGCTTCCCGGGGGCAGCAGGGGCACCGAGCGAACGAGGCCAATCACCCAGCCCGTTCATTATTTTGCACACCCAAGCCCGCAATTGATGTCCCTGGCACCACTTCTAGCACGCCATCACCGCCCCGGGCAACCGCATTTAACACTTGAAAAACAAAACGGCGGCCATTATGGTCATCCAGTGCTTATTATTCTATACAGCCTGATGTCCCGGACAGGGCCCTGCGCCCCGGCCGGGATCTCCTGAATCCACCGCCGAGGCCCCCATGTCACACACAGCCCAGCTCGCCCCCCTGACTCACTCCCTTGCCTATATAGATGGTCGCTGGTGTCAGGCCCACAGCGGCCGCCAGTTCGAGGTCAGCAACCCCGCCACCGGGGAGCTCATCACCCGGGTGCCGGACATGGACGGCGCCGATGCCCAGGCCGCCATCGAGGCGGCCCACGCCGCCCAGCCGGCCTGGGCCGCCCTCACCGCCAAGGAGCGCGGCGCCAGGCTCAGCCGCTGGTATGAGCTCATCATGGCGCACCAGGATGAGCTGGCACGCCTGATGACCCGGGAGCAGGGCAAGCCCCTGGCCGAGGCCAAGGGGGAGGTCGCCTACGGCGCCAGCTTCATCCAGTGGTTCGCCGAGGAGGGCAAGCGCGCCTATGGCCGCACCATTCCCGGCTTCAGCGGCGACCGCCGTCTGGCCACCATCAAGCAGCCGGTCGGGGTGGTGGCGGCCATCACCCCCTGGAACTTCCCCATCGCCATGATCACCCGCAAGGCGGGCCCGGCGCTGGCCGCCGGTTGCACCATCGTCATCAAGCCTGCCACCGAGACCCCCCTGTGCGCCCTGGCCCTGGCCGAGCTGGCCGAGCAGGCCGGGATCCCGGCCGGGGTGATCAACATAGTCACCTCCCATCAGGCCGCCGCCGTGGGGGACGAGCTCTGCGCCAATCCCCTGGTGCGCAAGCTCTCCTTCACCGGCTCCACCCGCATCGGCAAGCTGTTGATGCGCCAGTGCGCCGACACCATGAAGCGGCTCTCCCTCGAGCTCGGCGGCAATGCCCCCTTCATCGTGTTCGACGATGCGGATCTCGACGCCGCCGTGGCGGGGGCCCTGGCCTCCAAGTACCGCAACGCCGGTCAGACCTGCGTCTGTGCCAACCGCATCCTGGTGCAATCTTCCGTCTACGACGCCTTCGCCGCCAGGCTGGCCGATGCCGTGCGCGCCTTCAAGGTGGGGGACGGCCTTGGCGAAGGCACCCAGATTGGGCCCCTCATCAATCAGGCGGCCGCCGACAAGGTCGCCAACCTGGTGGATCAGGCCAGGGCCGCCGGGGCACAAGTGCTGGTCGGCGGCGAGGCCCATGACGCCGGTCCCCTCTTCTACCGCCCGACCATCTTGGCCGAGGTCAGGGGCGACAACCCCATACTGCAGGAGGAGATCTTCGGCCCGGTCGCGCCCCTGGTGCGCTTTGAGACCGAGGACGAGGCCATCGCCCTGGCCAACGACACCCCCTATGGGCTGGCGGCCTACTTCTATGGCCGCGACATCGCCCGGGTGTGGCGGGTCGCCGAGCGCCTCGAATACGGCATGGTCGGCATCAACGAGGGGATCATCTCCACCGAACTGGCCCCCTTTGGCGGCATCAAGGAGTCGGGGCTGGGGCGGGAAGGGGCGGCCGAAGGGCTCGACGAGTACCTGGAAACCAAGTATCTCTGCTTCGGCTCGATTGCATAAAAACACAAATAAAGAGACATTAAATTCAATCTCGTGGCGACCATTCGCCGACAAGAGCGGACAACACCAAGGACGGGGGCCGGCATGCAGCCTGCCGGCCCAGGTTTAGCCGGGGCAAGCCCCGCAGGGAGACATTCAGATGAGTAACCAATCCTGGCAGGCGCGCCGCGAAGCGGCCGTGGTCAATGGCGTCGGCACCCTGATGCCGGTCTTTATCGACAAGGCGCACAACGCCGAGCTGTGGGATGTGGAGGGCAACCGCTACATCGACTTTGCCTCCGGCATCGCCGTGCTCAACACCGGCCACAACCACCCCAAGGTGGTGGCGGCGGTGCGTGAACAGCTGGAAAAATTCAGCCACACCTGTTTTCAGGTGACCCCCTACCCCGGCTATATCGAGCTGGCCGAGAGGCTCAATGCCCTGGTGCCCGGCCCCAGCCCCAAGCGCACCCTGTTTCTCTCCACCGGCGCCGAGGCGGTGGAGAACGCCATCAAGATTGCCCGCGCCCACACCGGCCGCAGCGGCACCATCGCCTTCAAGGGGGGCTTTCACGGCCGCACCATGATGGGGATGGCGCTCACCGGCAAGGTGGTGCCCTACAAGACTGGTTTCGGCCCCTTCCCGGGGGAGGTCTATCACCTGCCCTTCCCGAGCGAGTACCTGGGGGTGAGCGAGGCCGACGCCCTGGGGGCGCTGGACCTCTGCTTCAGCGCCGACATAGAGCCCGGCCGCGTGGCCGCCATCATCATAGAGCCGGTGCAGGGTGAGGGGGGCTTCTATGTCGCCTCCCCCAGCTTCCTGCAAGCCTTGCGCAAGATCTGCGACCAGCACGGCATCCTGCTCATCTGCGACGAGATCCAGAGCGGGTTTTGTCGCACCGGCAAGACCTTCGCCACCGAGTACAGCGGCATCGAGCCCGACATCATGACGCTGGCCAAGAGCCTGGCGGGCGGTTTCCCGCTCTCCGCCGTGGTGGGCAAGGCGGCGGTGATGAATGCCGCCAAGCCGGGGGGCCTCGGCGGCACCTATGCCGGCTCCCCCATCGCCTGCGCCGCCGCCCTGGCGGTACTGGACGTCATCGAGCAAGAGCAGCTCAACCAGCGGGCCCTGGCCCAGGGGGAGCAGCTCAAGGGGCGGCTGCACCAGCTGGCCGAGCGGTTCGACTGCATCGGCGACATCCGCGGTCCCGGGGCCATGGTGGCCATGGAACTGGTCAAGGGGCGCGACGCCGGCCAGCCCGATCCCGAACTCACCAAACGGCTGGTGGCCGAGGCGGGCAAACGGGGACTGGTGCTGCTCTCGTGCGGGGTGCGCGCCAACGTCATCCGCTTCCTGGCGCCCCTCACCGCCGCCCCGGCACTGATCGACGAGGGACTGGACGCCCTGGAGCAGGCCCTGGCCGCCGCCCTGGCATAAGCCAGGCCCTGGACCCGGCGCTCGACTGAGTATTTGCCCCAGGGCAAGTCTCTGAGCGCAAAGTGGATATATCCATTATCCCGGGCGACCATGGCTTGTCATCCCCCCGCATCTGGGGCAAAATGCGCGCCGCTAAAATAACCGACTTGGTTGCCAAGTCGGTTATTTCATTTTGTTGTTTTATCACCAATCCGAGGCCGGGCCTTTTTCCCGGAAATGATACCCGGGGTCGCACGCACAGATGGCGCGAACCCACCCATGAATTTATGCCGCTATGAGGAACAAGATGGGGCTCTCTTTCACTTCGTCTCCGCTCGCCGGAGTCCGTCTTGGCAACACGATTGCCAGCGTCCGCACCACTCCCGTGAGTGGCTGCCCGTTCAGCCCCCTGGCGTCTCGCCATGGCAGTGCCCTCGTGGCCGTGCGGGAGGTGTGCTGATGTCCAACGCTCCTGTTCGCCTCAAGAAGAGCCTCAAGCTGTGGCAGGTCGTGGTCATCGGCCTCGCCTACCTGACCCCCATGGCGGTGTTTGACACCTTCGCCATGGTCTCCGACATCACCAGCGGCCATGTCGCCACCTCCTATCTGCTGGCCCTGGCCGGGATCCTGTTCACCGCGTTCAGCTACGGCCACCTGGTGCGCAAGTATCCCTCCGCCGGATCCGCCTACACCTATGCCCAGAAGACCTTCCACCCCTATGTGGGCTTCATGGTGGGCTGGTCCTCCCTGCTCGACTATATGTTCATGCCGATGATCAACATGCTGCTGGCCAAGATCTATCTGACCGCCATGTTCCCCGGGGTGGAGCCCTGGATCTTCATCTTCGGCCTGGTGAGCGTGATGACCCTGCTCAACCTGCGGGGCATCAACCTGGTGGCCAACTTCAACGGCCTGATCGTGCTGGTGCAGGTGGCCATCATACTGGTGTTCCTGGCCCTGATGGCCCATGCCGTCTACTTCGGCGAAGGGGAAGGCACTGTGCTGAGCAGCCGTCCCTTCTACTCGGATCACACCGCACTGCTGCCGCTCTTTACCGGCGCCACCATCCTCTGCTTCTCCTTCCTGGGGTTCGACGGCCTGAGCTCCCTCAGTGAGGAGACCCCCAATGCCGGCAAGGTGATCCCCCGCGCCATCGTGCTGACCGCCCTCATCGGCGGCATCATCTTCGTGCTGGTCTCCTACTTCCTGCAGCTCTACTTCCCGGACATCTCCCGCTTCAAGGAGCCCGATGCCGTGCTGCCGGAGATCGCCCTCTACGTGGGCGGCAAGCTGTTCCAGAGCGTGGTGCTGGTCAGCACCACTGTGGCCGTGCTGGCCTCCGGCATGGCGGCCCACGCCGGGGTGTCGCGCATCCTCTACGTGATGGGGCGGGATCGCATGATCCCGGAGCGGGTGTTTGGCTATGTCCATCCCACCTGGCGCACACCGGCCATCAACGTGCTGCTGGTGGGGGCCCTGGCGCTCTCCGCCGTCTCCTTCGATCTGGACGTGGCCCTGGCCCTGGTCAACTTCGGTGCCCTGGTGGCCTTCACCTTCGTCAACCTGTCGGTGATCGCCCAGTTCTGGGTGCGCGAGCGGCGCAACAAGTGCCTCAAGGATCACCTGATCTACCTGCTGCTGCCCCTGCTGGGCGCCGCCACCCTGGGGGCCCTGTGGATCAACCTGGAGCAGAGCTCCCTGGAGCTGGGCCTCATCTGGGCTGGCCTTGGCGTCACCTATCTGCTGCTGCGTCTGGCGGTGTTTCGCATCCCCTTCCGTCAGTACGAGGAAGCGACGGACGCCTGAGACCGCGACACGCCATCAAACAGAAGGGGAGCCATGGCTCCCCTTCTCGCATCTAACTCAAGGCCCGGTACGGGCGGGCGATCAATGCTGGTTGACCACCGCAGTGGCGGCCGCCTTGACCGGATCCTTCGCCACCGCCTTGACGTCCTTCTGGGTCTGCTTGAGCTGCTGACCAGTCTGGTTGACCTTGTTCTGGGTCGCCTTCAGATCGTTCTTGCTCTCCTTGAGGCCGGCAGTCTTCTTGTCCAGCACGTCCGTGGTGTTCTTCTTCACTTCCTTCTTGGCTTTGTCTTTCTGCTGGCTCACCAGCTTGTCGGTGTCGCAACGGCCCTTGACACCCACGGCCGCATTGAGGGCCTCGTTCTTGACAGCCTTGTCGAGGGTGCACTCGGATTTGAGCAGGCTGGCTTGCGCGCCGGCAGACAGCAGCCCCAGGGAAAGACACAGAACCCATGTACGCATAACATCACTCTCGTAGAAGAAGGGGAGGGAGTGGCAGGATATAACGCAACCTCTCGAATGCAAGTCCGGCGTGGGGTACCCCCGCAAATGAGGCAATAATGACACCGGCTCCGACACTTTTTGTCCGTTGGCGATGCCAAATAAACGCTGTCATCAAACCATCACAAAAGCGTCACTTTGTCATATTTCTGTCATGGAGCCTTGCTTAAATGCGCGGGTCTACTTCAACCCAGAACGGTATTACCGTCCCCAAGAGGCGATATGCAACAGACGCAATCCTTGCCACAGCCGCGCACTTCCACCCACAAGGCGCTGTTCAACTGGCTCACCGTGATCGCACTGGTTTACACCATACTGGTGGCCGTTGGCGCCGTCTCCCACGGCTTCAAGGGCTTCTCAGGCGGTGCCGAAGGGGCGGCCCAGATCTTCGCCTTCGCCAACAATCCCTTCGTCGCCCTCTTGCTCGGCATCCTGGCCACCGCCCTGGTGCAATCGTCCAGTACCGTCACCTCGGTGATCGTCGGCCTGGTGGCCGGTGGCCTGCCGATGGCCATGGCGGTGCCCATGATCATGGGTGCCAACCTCGGCACCACCATCACCAACACCATCGTCTCCCTGGGCCATATCCGCGACAGAACCGAGTTCCGTCGCGCCTTCGCCGCCGCCACCGTCCATGACTTCTTCAATCTGATGGCGGTCTTCATCTTCCTGCCCCTGGAGCTGATGTTCGGCCTGCTGCAACACTGCGCCGAGGCCCTCTCCCATCTGCTGGTCGGCTCCACCGACATGTCGATGAAGGGGGTGGACTTCATGAAGCCGCTGACGGCACCGGCCATGGATCTCATCGATGGCGCCGTCGCCTTCCTGCCCGGCAAGGGGCCCGCCCTGGCCACCATCGTCATCGGCATCCTGCTGATCCTGGGCTCGGTCACCTACCTGGGCAAGGTGCTGCAAAAGGTGCTGGTCGGCCGTGCCAAGGCGCTGCTGCACAAGGCACTGGGCCGCGGCCCCCTCACCGGCATCGCCTCCGGCACCCTGGTCACCATCATGGTGCAGTCCTCCTCCACCACCACCAGCCTGATGATCCCCCTGGCGGGAGGCGGCGTCTTCACCACGCGCCAGCTCTACCCCTTCACCCTGGGCGCCAACATAGGCACCACCATCACGGCCCTGCTGGCGGCCACCGCCATCGGCGGCAGCGGCGCCGAACTGGCGCTGACCATCGCCCTGGTCCATGTGCTGTTCAACCTGTTTGCCGTGGCGCTCATCTATGGGGTGCCCTTCCTGCGCGAACTGCCCCTCAAGGCCGCCGAGTGGCTGGCCCGGGTCGGCAGCGAGAACAAGATGCTGGCCCTGGGTTACGTCGGCGGCCTCTTCTTCGCCTTGCCCGCCCTCATGATGATGGCCAGCAGATAATGGCGTAGTCGGGAATGAGGTAATCGGAAATGGACTGCCCCCTTGCATGCCCTGCCCCATCTCGATGATGGCCAGCAGATAAGGACCTAGCCGGGAATGGGTTGCCCCCTTGCTTGCCCTGCCCCATCTCGATGATGGCCAGCAGATAAGGACCTAGCCGGGAATGGGTTGCCCCCTTGCTTGCCCTGCCCCATCTCGATGATGGCCAGCAGATAAGGACATGCCGGGTATAGGGTTGCCCCCTTGCCTGCCCTGCCCCACCTTGATGCTGATCGTGGGAGAGCATCCCCCGGGGGAGCGAACAACCCATTCGCTCCCCTTTGCCAACCCTGTCACGGCCCTGATGATGCCCGGCTGCTCATGGCATGCCGAGGAGTGAACGCATCGTTCACCCCCTCTTTGCCAGCCCTGTCACGGCCCTGATGATGCCCGGCTGATCATGGCATGCCGAGGAGTGAACGCGTCGTTCACTCCCCTTTACCAGCCCTGTCACATCTGGCGCCGCCCGGCTCGCCCTTCGCCCCCGGCTGGGATAAGATGCCCAGTTCATGGCACCCGTTCTCATTTCACTTGAGGGAAACCCGATGAAGTTCATTTTGATCGCCATCCTGATCGCCCTGGCGGTCTTCTATTTCTACTCCAGCAGCAACAACAAGAAGCTGGCCGAGGAGAACATCCGCGCCGGCGATCTCTTCCTCGCCGAGAACAAGAGCAAGGCGGGAATAGTGACCACGGAGTCCGGCCTGCAATATCAGGTGCTGACCCCGGGCCAGGGCGGCATGCACCCGAGCGCCACCAGCAAGGTCAAGGTGCACTATGAAGGCAAGCTGATGGACGGCACCGTGTTTGACAGCTCCATCGCCCGGGGCGAGCCCATCGAGTTTGGCCTCAACCAGGTGATCTCGGGCTGGACCGAAGGGGTGCAGCTGATGACGGTGGGCGAGAAGGTTCGCTTCTTCATCCCGGCCAGGCTGGGCTACGGCAATCGGGCCGCCGGCAAGATCCCGCCCGGCTCCCTGCTGATCTTCGAAGTGGAGCTGCTCGCCATCCAATAAGCGAGCCCCGTCATCCCCAAGGCCAGCCCAGTGCTGGCCTTGTCGTCCCTGCCATGCCATGCCATGCCATCGCCACTATCAATCAAGAGTGAACAGTGCTTTCACCTATCGCTTGATTGTTAACCATTCCCCCAGGGCAGATAATGGTGCCATTGCCTCGGCCCCCCTATCTGGAGTCCCATCATGCCCACCGCTCCCGTCTGGTTCATCTCTCACGGCGCCCCCGATCTGGTGTTGCGTGACCAGCCCGCTACCCAGTTTCTCACAACATTGCGCCTCGGCGACATCAAGGGGTTGGTGGTGATCTCGGCCCACTGGTTCAGCCGCAGCGAGTTGCAAGTCAACGTCGAGCCCAACCCGGCTCTCATGTATGACTTTTACGGTTTTCCCGAGCCCCTCTACCGCATTCGCTGGCCCGCCAGCAGCCCGGGCTGGTTGCAGCAGGCGGTGAGCGACGGCCTGGCGGCGGCGGGTCTGCATGCCACGCCGGTGCGCCGGGAGCTGGATCACGGGGTCTGGTCGCCGCTCTCCTTGATGGATCCTGCCAGCGAGATGCCCCTGGTGCAGATCTCCATCCCGGCCAGCTTCACCCCGGCCCAGCTGTGGCGCCTGGGCGAAGCCCTGCAGGGCCTGCGCGCCCAGGGGATCGGCATCCTGGCCTCGGGGGCCATCACCCATAACCTGGGGGCCCTGGGGCCAGATGGCTCGCCGCCCCCGCCCTGGGCCAAGGCGTTCGTCGACTGGCTGGAGCAGGCCATGGCACGGGGCGATCGCCCCGCCCTGGAGGATTACCGGGCCCGCGCCCCGGGAGCCGTCTCCTCCCATCCCCATGACGATCACCTGCGCCCGCTGTTCGTGGCGCTCGGCGCGGCGGCCATGGACAGGCCAACCCGGCTGCACCAGAGCTGGGACTATGGCAGCCTCTATATGGGATCCTACCGCTTCGGCCAGGGGTGAGGATGATGGATGGTGCGGCGCCATGAGGGTTCACGCCCATCGCCAACAAAAAGTAGGAGGGGCCAAGGCCCCTCCTGCTCGTGATGCTTCCCGCCCGTCAGCAGATGAGCTCAGCCCGCATCGTCAGCTGCTCGGCGAGGCGGTGGCCGTGCAGGTAGCTCTCGATCAGGGCACCATCGGCCCTGCCACTCTCTATCTGCTGATACCAATGGGCCAGCATGGCGGCAAAGCCGCGGCTCGCCAGCACCGGCTGCCAGTCGTCCGGCGTCAGGGTCTGCACGGTTTTATCCCGGGCCAGGGTACCCCGGGTGCAGTTTTCCAGATGGAGCGACAGGTTGTCGCCGTAGGCGTCGATGCGCTCCTCCGTGATGCCGGCGCTGCGGTTCATGCTGCCACTGATGGCGCGATCGCCGCTCTGCCAGCTCACGCTCACCCCGGCCATCAGGCTGGCATCCTGCTCGCTTCGCCTCAGCACCGCCTGCACCTCTGCGTCCGGCACACCGCCATAGAAGCAGAGGCTGTCGAGCACATGGATAAAGTCGTCAAAGATGAAATCCCGCGCCCGCCCCGGCAGGGCAAATCTGTGCTTCTGCCAGTTGAGTTCGGTGAGCGGCCGGGCTCGGGCGGCGACCAGGGCGGGCAGATAACGGCGATTGAAGCCGACAAACAGCGGGCAATCCTGTGCCAGAGCGAGGTTGGCGAGCCCCTCGGCCTCCCCCAGGTTGTCGCACAGAGGCTTGTCGACAAAGGTGGGGATCCCGGCGCGCAGGCACTGCTCGGCCAAGGTGCGGTGCACCGAGGTGGCGGCATGGATCATCACGGCATCGGGGCGGCTTGCCAGCAGGGCATCCACCTCGGTGAAACACTCGGCCACCCGATACTGGCGGGCCAGCTTATCCAATACCGATGGATTTCGGGTGCAGAGCAGCGGGATGACCCGCTCATCGCTTGCCAGCAACGGCAAATAGGCTTTCTGGGCGATATCTCCCAGACCAATCATGGCAATGCGCATATCAACTCCTGGTGATGGGGCAATGGGCGACAGAATAACATCCGATGTACGCTATTCCCCCTCTTTCGCCAACCCCTTGGCCTGCTCTCTGGCATCGAGCCATTTGCCCACTCTGGCCCCCAGCTCGGCGCAGATCAGCGCCATCACGGCGGCCCAGAGCATCTGGTTGCCATCAAAACCCGCCTGCTGCTCAAACAAGGAAGGCACCAGCAGATTGAACGCTATGATCCCAAGCAGCAGCCCAAGGCCGCTGCCCACTTTCTCTCTTCTCGATCTCGCCTTCATCGCCATCCGATTGCTCCTGCTAAAGAAGACGGAGGAGGTGTGCCTATGCGCCCTCAGCTGCCGCCGTATCCGGCAGCACAAGATAGCAAAGCCCTCCCTTGATTGGGACATCCATCTTTTTGGATAAGCCGTCACCAGGCTGGCTATCGATAACATAACGGGCAATGGGGTAAGGATGGCGGCAAAGTACTACGCCATCGTCATGTTGACACTGTCGTTACCTTGTTCGGGTAGCGATGGTTCAGGTGGAGAAGAGCAATACTATTCCCGGCACTCACTGCACGGCTGCGGTTTGATATGAAACGAAAGCAGACGATTCAACGCTGCGGCTGGTGACATCGTCGCTGGCCGCAATGGTGGGCAAATAGCTGGCAATGCGCCCTGTCCCCCACCACTCTGATCCCTTGCCGTCGAAACAGTGCCACCCGCTTCAACCAACCAGCACCATCCAGGTTCAGCCGTTGCAGTATGGGGGCGAGCCTGGCTGGAATATGGCCCTGCTTGTCTGCCCGAATGGCGCGTCCGGTCCAATCAACCAGCATCAGGTAGTCAGCGAAGGCATAGGGCAAACCATCCGGATAAGGTGTGCTTTGACCCGCAAATGGCAGCAATAGCGGAGGCAAGGCGTCGCTTGCTGGTGTTTCATCCAGACGCTGCTTGATGCTGGTGTAATCGCTCTGCTCGGGCCTGTCTGCCAGTGCCGCTCGTATCGGATTAAGGTCCACGTACGCCATGCAGGCCAGCAGGGCTGACTCGCTGAGCAGGGCCTGGCTCTTGAAGCGCCCTTCCCAGAAGTGGCCCTTGCAACCATCTTCCCGATTGGCCTGCCGCGCCAGGGTTTCATTGAGTAGCCGCACAAACCAGCTGATGGAGTGCAGCCGTTCACGCCATTGCTCTATCAGCTGTTGCACGACTGCTATTTCCGGTTCAAGCAGGGATTCCCTCTGATACCAACGCCGCACCAACAGCGGCCATTGGAACAGCGCGGCCCAGCGCTCGGCCACCTCCCGCTCGCTCCAACTGGCGGCGGTATCGGGATCCACTTTGAGTACCAGGTGATAGTGGTTGCTCATCACCGCATAAGCACAAACACCGATGGCAAACAGCCGCGACAGCTGGCCCAGCTTGTCGACCACCCATTGGCGCCGATGTTCGTAACTCTGGCCGGAATAGACATCCTCCCCGCACAGAAAAGCCCGCCGCACGCAGCGGCTGACCACGTGGTAGTAAGCTCAGAGATCCCCTCATTTTTAGAGACTCAAATAATTCCAAGTGTGCGGGTATATAAGCGGTGTTGCTTCAGGTAGTAGATAAATTTATCCATCAACAAGACCGCATTGGTTTCTTTCATTTTAG
>NZ_JBKISU010000049.1:0-16321 GCF_050266975.1 Aeromonas sobria | reverse complement strand
GACGGCGCTTACTGCTGAATTCACTGTCGGCGAAGGTAAGTTGATGACTCATGATGAACCCTGTTCCATGGCTCCAGATGACAAACATGATCTCATATCAGGGACTTGTTCGCACCTTCCCTAGGGGTATCCCAGTCCGCGTTGAGCCACGCCATGAGGGGGCTGGAGGAGCGACTGGGCATTCGGCTGTTGACCCGGACCACGCGCAGCGTCTCCCCCACCCTGGCAGGCGAGCGGCTGCTCGAGCGCCTGCAGCCGCATTTTGAGGGGATCGAGGATGAGCTCTCGGCGCTCAATGAGCTCAAGGACAAGCCCGCAGGCTTGATCCGTATCACTACCGCCGAGCATGCGGCAGATACCTTCCTGTGGCCGCGCATATCGCCACTGCTCAAGGAGTACCCGGACATTCAGGTAGAAATCGATATCAACTACGGACTGACCAACATAGTCGAGCAGAAATTTGTTGCGGGGATCCGGTTGGGGGAACAGGTGGAGAAAGACATGATTGCGGTGCGTATCAGCCAGGATATGCAGATAGTCGTGGTGGCCTCCCCCGACTATCTCTCCCGCAACCCGGCCCCGCACACCATTCAAGATTTGGCGGATCATCAATGCATCGGCCTGAGGCTGCCCACCTATGACAACCTGATGCTGTGGGAGTTTGAGCAAGATGGTCAACCCATCAAGGCCCATGTACAGGGTCAGTGCATCTTCAACACAGGCACGCCCATACTGCGCGCCGCGCTGGCAGGTCACGGCCTGGCTTATCTGCCTTCAGACATGGCTGAACCCCATCTGGCCACTGGGGCGCTGATCTCGGTACTGGCCCCCTATTGCCCACGTTTCCCCGGGTATCACCTCTACTACCCCAGCCGACGCCAGAACTCTCCCGCCTTTCGGCTGTTCCTGGACGCCGTGCGCTTGCGGGCATGATGCCTCCCCTCTCCCACCGTGGGCACTGTGTTCCCTCAGCAGGAAAAACGCTTGGCGGCGAACCGCGCCACCAAGCGTCTGTCATCTCCCGACGCCATTGCTGATTGCCATTGTCAGACGTCGAGCTTGCGCTGAGTCAACCATTCCACCATGGCGGGGTCGCGGTGAGAGAAGAAGGCGCTGGTCGCCGTATCCAGCGCGGCTATCTGCACCATCTCATCCTGACTGAGCTCGAAGTCGAGGATGTCGAGGTTTTCCTTCATCCTCTCCTTGTGCACCGACTTGGCCAGCGACGCTATGCCACGCTGGAAGATCCAGCGCAGCACGACTTGCCCCACGCTCTTCCCCCGTTTCGCGCCGATGGCGGTCAGCACCGGGTGCTGGAACAGACCATTTCTGCCCTCTGCGAAGGGGGCCCACGCCTGTGGCTGTATCTGTCGACTCTGCATCCAGGGTGCGGCATGCAGTTGCTGATTGAAGGGGTTCACCTCTATCTGGTTGACGGCAGGCACCACCTTGTTGAACGCCATGAGATCCGCCAGCCGATCCGGCTGGAAGTTGCTGACGCCGATTGCCCGGATCTTGCCGGCTTGCAGCAACTCCTCCATCGCCCGCCAGGCGCCGTGGACATCCCCGTAGGGCTGATGGATGAGATAGAGATCCACATAATCAAGCTGCAGACGATTCAAGGAGCGCTCGAACTGCGCCTTGGCTCCCTCGTAGCTGGCGTCTTGCAACCAGAGCTTGGTGGTGACAAAGAGTTCGTTGCGCACGATGCCGCTCTGCCTGATCCCGTTCCCGACCTGGGTCTCATTCTGATAGGAGGCGGCGGTATCGATCAGCCGATAGCCGGTGTCGATGGCCTCGATGACGGCACGCTCGCACTCTGCCGCGTCTGTCATCTGAAAGACACCAAAGCCCAGCAGGGGCATCTCTATACCGTTATTGAGTCTGACTGTGTGCATGACTATATCCTTCCAACAATGTGTGCCCAGCATAACGCAAGGGGATTGACGAGATTAGACCCGGGATCTTGCTAGGGTTTATTAGCAATATTCATGAATCGCGTCATCACCCTTGCTATCTCCCGTGGTTATTGCAGACCTTTCTCTTTCAGGAACTGGCTCACCAGATCGGCGATCTGCACATTGTTCAGATCGGAGAAGGGGAAGTGGGTGTTGCCCTTGATGCCGATTTCGGGCAGATGAACCACAGTGACATCCCCTCCTTGCTGGTTGACCAGATCCCGCCATTGGCGGGCCATCGCCAGCCGTACTCGCCAGCTGTCCTGGGCGGGCATGGCAGTCGGTTTGTCTGGGATGTTGTCGCCATACAGGATCAGCACCGGGATCTTGGTCAGGCTCATGAACTGCGCCATTGTCACCGGCTCCCCCTTCAGGGTATCGAACGCACTCGGCATAGGGGCTGGCAACGCCTGCTCAGGGAAGACAAAGCCACTGCCTGGTTCGAACGCGACTATGGCCTTCACCTTGTTGCTTTTTATGGCGGTATGCCAGCCAGGTCCGCCCCCCTGAGAGTGGGTGAACAGGATGGCCGGACCACTCTTGTCCACCACAGCCGCCATGGCATCGGCGATGACATTGACATCAAAGGGCCCTGTGTTGGGTGTCATCTGGCGGAAATACTGGTTCAGCACCGCTTGATCCTGAGAAAACTGGACGTCTTTGAAATAATCCGGCCAGACGCCAAGACGGAACTGATTGAACCACAACTGCTCATCCGGCTTGGGGGCCACTGTCCCCTCTACCGTGCTGCGACCCGCGCTGCCTCTACGGGGTTGATCGACCAGATAGGTCGCAAACCCCCGGCGCAGGAACAGGGTCTGGAAACCTTCCCGGCCATCCGGCGTGGTCTGCCAGGTACGGGAAGACTGACCCGCGCCGTGAAGCATGACGATCGGATATTTGTGCGGGTTGGACGGGATCTGATAGAAGACGCTGGCGTGATCCCCATGGTAGGTCTGACCGGCAGGCTCCAGTGGTTTCTTGGGGTCGAAGGTGCCGGGTGCGGTGACGACGGAGCCGCCCGCAGCAAAACTGCCTTGCTCCTGGAGAGCAAGGTGTTCGGCATGAGCGGACGCTACCAGCGCCCCCGCCAGCATACAGAACAGCAACGATTTACAGCGTCTCTTCATGGTTGTATTCCCTTGTTTGGCATCAAGCCTCAATCTTGTTTATCTAATGAACGTCACCTGTCGCCATCACGACGATGACCTGTCTGCCTCGCCCAATGATGAGATCAGGTCCCTCTGGCCTCCAGCCACCGGGCTACTGTCTCGGTCGTTCGCCTCTCCTGATCGCACTCCATGATCAGTGGTGCATCTCGCCGGGCACCTGACGCCAGTCTGGCGAGTACCGCCTCGCTATCCCCAATGCCATAGCCACCGTGGGTGATGAAAGGAACCAGCCGCTTACCCGCCAGATCATGGCCGCTCAGGAAGGTCTTGACCACGGGGGGAACCGTCATCCCCCAGACGGGAAAGCCGACATAAAGGGTGTGATAGCCCGCCATGGTGGCGGACTGTTTCAGCGCGGGAGTCAGCCCAAGATCCCGCTCACGCTGCGCCTGCGCGACGGTCTGGAAGTAATCCGCCGGATACGGGCTCGCTGGCGCTATCTCGAACAGATCGGCTTGCAGCGTGCGCTGGATCACCCCCGCGATCACGCGCGTATTGCCGCTTCGGGAGAAATAGGCGACCAGGATACTGCCGTTGGGTTGTCGCGCCTCCGCGCTGGCGATGGCCTGCCCCAGGGGAAGGTTCACCAGCGTCAAGCCCGGCAGCGCCGCCAGCAGCTTCCTTCGAGTGGGATCATGGTGATCTGACATGCTGCCTGCTCCTTGGTGACGTCCACTGCCCTATTTGGTCGCGGTCAGCGCCTGCTGCAGTGCCTTCTCTGCCCGGGTGGCGGCATCGACCTCGCCTTGTTCGCGCAGCAGTTGCACCACCTGATGCAGTTGATCTGCACTCAGGCCGACCCGTTGGCTGGCACGCATATGGGACAGCAACTGAGCCTCCACCCCTGGCATGGAAGCCAATGCCCCCACCGTCGCCAGTTCACGGCTCTGCCAGTCCAGGTTGTCGCGAGCGAAAATATCGCCAAACAGGTGCGTCTGCAGGTACTGGTTGATCACTGGGGCAAACTCAAAGAGCGGACCCTGTACCGGTGCCCCCGAGATCTTGGTCTGGTTGGCGGTCCCCACTCGGCGCAGTTCATCACCGACCGGGATGGGGGTGACGGGCTCTTTCCCCAGAGGATCGCTGATGCCCCGAGCCTTGCGGGCCTCGACAACCTTCATCAACTCATTCAAGGCATTCAGACTGCGAGGAAAACCGGCATAAGCATAGAGCTGAACGAGCACCTCCTTGGCTTCATTCACCGTCAACCCCGCATCCAGACCCCGATTGAGGGCATCTCGTAGCTTCTCCATGTTGCTGGTCGCCATCGCCGAGGCGATCAAGGGAATGGCCTGTTGGCGCGTGGTCAGGGTATCGGTCACTGACCCTTGCTGGCTCACCTGGGTGGCGCCCTCATTGGCGGCCACCCCGTAGGGCAGGCCAGTGCCAAGGAGCAGCAGCGCCGCTGCCGTGATGGCCTTAATGTGCCTGGTATTGTTCATCTGTCACCTTCTCCATCCATTCAACACTCTTGCCGTCCACATTGCCGGTCACCGCCAGATGCGTCATCGCACTGCCGGGGGTGGCACCATGCCAATGCTTGACCCCGGGTGGGCAGGAGACGACGTCTCCGGGACGGATGATCTGCACAGGTTGACCCTCCCGCTGGGTCAACCCGACCCCCGAGGTCACAATGAGCCGCTGCCCTGCCGGGTGCCTGTGCCAGGCCGAGCGCGCCCCGGGCTCGAAGGTGACGTAAGCACCCGATACCGGGATAGCCTGGTCGGCCGTGAAAAGCGGATCGACCCGGACCCGGCCGGTAAAGTTGTCCGCCGAACCGTACACCGCCGCCTGGCTGCCCGCGACGACGATGCCGGTGGCTGCACCTTGTTGCTCCGCCGCGATGGCGACGCAACTCATAAGAGGCAGCAGCAGACCGAAATAACGCATTTTTCCTGACATGAAACGAGGTCCCTTTAGTGAGTGAGCTTGGGGTTAAACCACTGCCATGCTAGCAAGCACGAGATGTCGTCAGGCTGACCTCAAGCTGACGTTCCTGTCAGGATAGACCGGGCATGGAGGGTGCCAATCGTTTCTCCAGCGCGGGATCTGATTCATGAGTCCGCCCCCTCTGTGCGGACAGTGCAAAAGTGAGCCCAAAGGTATTGACCCCGTCCTCGCTCTGGGCGAATACCTCTCCCCGGTGCATGATCGCCACCGCCCGGACAATAGACAGCCCCAGGCCATGATGGGTGTCGCTGCGGGCCCTGGCTGAGTCAACCCGGTAAAAACGTTCAAACAGGCGAGACAGATGGGCAGGCGCAATGGGATCACCGGGGTTTGAGACAGCGACACAGGCCTGCTCCTCGCGCTGGCTCAGTCTGACTGTGATGGTTCCTTGGGGCGGTGAGTGCCTTGCCGCATTCTCCAGTAAATTGGCGAGTGAACGATGGAACAGACGCCGGTCGATATGAGCGATCACATCCCCTTCCAACTGCAATGAGAGCCGCTTTTCAGCGAGGGAGGGCTCGACATACTCCACCGTCTTGAGGGTCTCTTCCCGCAGCGAAACCCGCTCTAATTGGGAGGCATGCTCCCCCGCATGGGCATGGGACAAAAACAGCATGTCATTGACGATGGAAGCCATCCGCTCCAGTTCCTCCAGATTGGAGCCGAGCAAGTCGACCAGCTCCTCCGGCGAACGCCTGCGGGATAACCCCAGCTGGGTCTGGCCAATCAGATTAGTGAGAGGGGTCCGCAGCTCATGGGCCACATCGGCATTGAAGCTCTCGAGTTGCCGCCATGCCACCTCCTGACGTGCCAAGACCCCGTTGAACGAGGAGGCCAACTGCTGCAGCTCCTCGGGCAAGGCGTCTGTGTCCAGCCGCTGACCATGGTCTCCCGGCGCCAGTCGATGGGCCTGCTGACTCAAGGCCCCCACAGGGCGCAGACCAATCCGGGCAACGACATACCCCAGCAAGGCAACCATCAGCACGCCAAGGACAGTGATGATCAGCAGCGTGCGGGTAAATGCGTCCAGTGTGCTCATATAGGGAGTCGAGTCGATGGACACCACATAACGCAGCTCGGGTCTTTCCCCATTGGCGGGAATGGTCTTCACCAACAGGAAGAGCGAGCAGGCCTCCTCGGAGGCGCCGGGCAATTTGTTGAACCCTTCCTTGAGAGCGTCCCAGGCTACCCCTGATGGCGGTATGCCTCCCACACTGAAGCGGGGATCGTCGCTGACAATCCAATAGTGAACACGGTTCCCCTCGGAGCTGGCTAGATTAGTGAACTTGCTGGCGAGCACTGACCACCCTTCGCTGGAGGTGCGGGCACTGATCCAGGGGCTCATTAAGGATTCACGAAACGACAGCTCGTTGTGCATCTGCTTTTGCAAGGAGTCATGGAGCGAACTCCTCAGCAGCAGACCGGATACCGAGACGATCAGGACGGCACTCAGGGCAAACATCAGCGCCAGGTGTCCGGAGATGGAGCGTGTGAACATCTTGTTTCCTCCCCTCAAGGGTGCAGGTCCGGCCTGACTTCGAGCACATAGCCCATGCCGCGCACCGTGTGCAGCAGCTTGACCTCGAAAGGCGCATCTATCTTGGCACGCAGCCGTTTTATCGCGACTTCCACGACGTTGGCATCACTGTCAAAATTCATATCCCAGACCTGCTCAGCAATCATCATCTTCGATAGGATCTCCCCCTGATGGCGAGCCAGCAGACTGAGCAGGGAAAACTCCTTGGCGGTGAGTTCCAGCCGATTACCGGCGCGCGACACCCGACGCGCCAGCAGATCCAGGTGCATATCGTGGATCTGCAGTTGGGTGATGTCTGCCCCATCGACCCCGCGACGGCGCACCAGGGCCTGAATACGGGCAACCAGCTCAATGAGCGAGAAAGGTTTGGGCAGATAGTCATCGGCCCCCAGACGCAGCCCCTTGACCCGCTCGTCCACTGATCCGCGCGCTGAGAGCATCAGCACCGGTGTCTGCTTGATCGCGCGAAGCCCCTCCAGCACCCGATAGCCATCCATGCCAGGCAACATCACATCCAGAATAATGGCGTCATACTCGTACTCCAGCGCAAAATGGAGCCCTTCGGGCCCCTCAGCGGAGACATCGACCATGAAGCCCGACTCTCCCAATGCGCGACAAAGATATGACGAGGTCTTCTCTTCGTCCTCTACCAACAACAGACGCATGGCATCCACTTCCTTATATCCAGGGCTCGCGCTCATGGCAGGGATGAACAGGGTGCCGACGGGGCACTACCTCCATTCATCCCCGCCATCGGCCAGCAAGTCAGCGCTTCAGCGGGGCTTCCACATCGGAATAGGCCTGCACCGCGTCCGGCAGACGCTGTCCCTTGATGACCATGGCATCCAGGGATAGGGTGAGCTCCGTCATCTCGGCAGCGCTCAGCTGGATCGCCGCTGCCGACGTATTTTGCAGCATATGGTCCATGTTAGTGGTGCCCGGGATAGGCACAATCCAAGGTTTCCTGGCCAGCAACCAGGCCAGCGCTATCTGTCCGGGCGTCGCACTCTTGCGTTCAGCCCAGGTTTTCAGTACGGCCACGAGCCCAAGGTTATGCTCCAGATTTTCTGGCGCGAAGCGCGATTCCGTCCCCCGGAAATCGCCGGGGGCAAAGCGGGTATTCTTGTCGATCCAGCCGGTCAGGAACTGCACCCCCAACGGGCTCCACGGCACAAACCCTATCCCCAACGCTTCGCAGGTCGGCAGCACAGACTGTTCCGGCCCCCGCCATAACATCGAATACTCACTCTGAACCGCCGTGACGGGGAGCGCTGCGTGGGCGCGTTTCAAGGTGTTGATCCCCATTTCAGACAGGCCCCAGTGCAACACCTTCCCTTGATCCATCAGATCTTTCACCGCACCGGCAACATCCTCGATAGGCACGAGGGGATCGACCCTGTGCTGATAGAGCAGATCGATACGATCCGTGCGCAGGCGCTTGAGCATTCCCTCGACGACTTGCTTGATGTGCTCGGGCCGACTGTTGAGCCCAGGACGCCGCTCACCTGTCTGTTGATCGATGTTCCAGCCAAACTTGGTGGCGATGACGATCTTGTCTCTGAAGGGCGCCACGGCCTCACCCAGGATCCGTTCCACCTCGAAGGGACCATAGGCCTCGGCGGCATCAAAGAACGTCACCCCCTGATCAAAGGCCCTGCGCACTATGTTGACCATTTCGGGGCGCCAGGGAACTGAGGTGTCATATTTGCGGCTCATGTTCTGCACCCCCAACCCGATGGCCGAGACGTCAAGCCCGCCCAGCTTGCGCCTTCCTGGCCCGGCAACGGGCTGGCCCTGCGGACCTGCGATGCCTCCATGGGACTGTGGGGATGACTGCGCCCCGTTGACTTGGGGGATCAGCGAGGCCGCGGCCATGCCGGCCCCCGCGATCAGCAACTTGCGTCGCGCCGGCATCGCGGGCGAATCGGGCGTAAACACTGCTGGTTTGCTCTCCATAAGAGACTCCTTTTATGACCAGACGGGTGACGAATACCACTTCGTATTGCCACATCCTATTGATTCGTTACCAACATTCCCCTGACAGAAAGCTGACAGCCGTGTCAGAAATCCAGGCCAAGTACCCACCTGGCTGACAGCATTGTCATTTCCCCGTCATGGGGCTGACAGCCCCCTCCCCTTACCCTTGTCCGGCAATATCCACCGCGTGCCTCTGGAGCCAGGCCGCTCTTACCCTCGGGAGTCCAAATGAAAAAGACCTTTCTCAATGCCATGGTGCTGACGGCGCTGGCAGGCTTTGCCGCCACCGCCCAGGCCGCCGATCACAGACAAAATCCGTTTACCCTGGCCTATGAAGGGGCCATCACCGAAAACATCAAGGGCAGGGTCAACCTCCACCCGGTGAAATATGACCTGCATGGCATCCAGATAGCCGCGAATGTCTATACCCCTGCCGACTATGATCCCGCCAAAACCTACCCGGCCGTGGTCGTTGCCCACCCCAACGGGGGGGTCAAGGAGCAGGTCGCGGGCCTCTATGCCCAGCGCCTGGCAGAGCAAGGCTACATCGCCATCACGGCGGACGCCGCCTACCAGGGGGCCAGCGGAGGCATGCCCCGCAGCGTCGATAAACCGGCAAACCGCATCGAGGACATTCACGGCATGGCGGATTACCTCGGCCAATACCCCGGCGTTGACAAGGAACGCATCGGCCTGCTTGGCATTTGCGGTGGCGGCGGTTATTCGTTGAAAGCGGCCCAGACCGACAAGCGCTTCAAGGCCCTGGCGACCCTCAGCATGTTTGACTCCGGGCTGGTGCGTCGCAACGGATATCAGGACTCTCAACTCGCCACCGTGCAGGAGCGCCTGAAGCAGGCCACCGATGCCCGCACCAGAGAAGTCACCACGGGTGAGGTGAGCTACTCCGGCGATGCCAACCTGACCGACGAACAGATAGCCAAGCTGCCGTTCGAGCTGTACCGCCAAGGCTACGAGTACTACTGGAAGACCCATGCCCATCCCAATTCGACGTTCCGCTACACCACCAGTAGCCTGCTCGACCTGATGAACTTTGATGCCCAGAGCAACATGGAGCTCATCAATCAACCGCTGCTGATGATGGCGGGAACCAAGGCGGACTCACGCTACATGACGGAAAGCGCCTTCAAGAAAGCCACCGGCACCGCCAATAAAGAGCTGTTCCTCATCGAGGGTGCGACGCACATTGAAACCTACTGGGTGCCTCGCTACGTGGATCAGGCGATGAGCCGGATCGATGCCTTCTTCGACAAGAACATCTGACGATCCCCCCATAGCCCCGGCCAGTGCCTTCACGGCACTGACCGGGGCTTTTCATCTCTGTTGCTCCTCATGGCGTCATCACCAAGCGCCCTTATCGCACCGGCTCGGGTTGCGACATCGGCTCGCAAGACACCTCGGGCTCGGTTCGTCGCCACAGTGCAAAGACGAGGCAACCCACTCCCCCGACAGCCACTATCCAGCCCATGGTCCAGGGGGTGCCATCGGTGCACCAGCCGAGCAGGGCCGCGCTGAACACCCCGCTGCCGTAGTGCATGGCGCCGACCAGGGAAGAGGCCGCGCCCGCCTGCTTCGGGAAGAGCGCCAGGGCGCTGGCCACCGAGTTGGCGACGATGAAGCCACTGACCGACATGTAGCAGAAGATGGGCACGGCTAACCCGGCGACCCCACCCAGTCCCCACCAGGCATCGAGGGCCAGCCAGAGAGCGGAGGCGGCGGCAGCCCAGGCGCCATAACGAAACAGGCGCTCGGACCCCCACTTCGCCACCAGGCGCGTGTTGACGAAATTCAGCACCATCAGCCCCAGGATATTGGCGCCAAAGAGCAAGCCATAGGCCTGCGCCGACACCTGGTAGTAATCGACGTAGGCAAACGGCGTCCCGGCGATAAAGGCATAGCAACCGCCGTAGTAAAAGCCGCCGGCCAGGGCAAAGCGCAGCAACCGTCTGTCCATCGCCAGGGCGGCATAATCTTTCATTGTCACGGCCAGAGACGCCTGGCTTCGGCGCGCCGGTGCCAGGGTTTCGGGCAGGTAGCGCATGGCGATCAGGGCCACGACGCCCATGATGGCCAGCACCCAGAAGATCCCCCGCCAGGACCAGTACAGCAGCTGTTGTCCCCCGAGCAACGGCCCGAGCAGGGGCGCGACCGCCATCATCAGGATCAGGGTCGACAGCATCTGGGCCGCCCGCTCCCTGGCATAGAGATCACGGACCATGGCCCTGGCCAGCACGGGACCGGCGCAAGCCCCAAGAGCCTGAATGACGCGCCACACCAGCATCTGAGGGGCGGTCTCGGCCAGAGCACAACCCACCGAGCCCAGGATGAAGAGTCCGATACCGAGCATGATGGGCAAGCGCCGGCCATAGCGATCGCTCGCCGGTCCCCAGAACAGCTGGCCCAGGCTGAAACCGATCAGAAAGGTCGAGATGGTCAGCTCGATCTGGGTCATGTCTGTGTTCAAGTCATGGACCAGCTGCGGCAACGCCGGCAGGTACATGTCGGTGGAGATAGAGGCAAACGACATCAAGGCGCTCAGGATAATCAGGATCCTGAGTTCCTGGGCATGAGCGCGTTCGGGCTGGCTACCAAGGTGTGCGGCTCCGGCTGCGGGCTGACTGTTATTCCCCCGCATGCTCAATTCCGGCCCCCGGCGACGGAGGTGCGATAATCACGCTCGCTCACCTGCGCAAGCCAGGTCACCACCTGGCCATCCTGCCGTTCAGCCAGCGCCAGGTGGGTCATGGGAGTATCTGGTGCCGCACCATGCCAGTGCTTCACGCCAGCCGGGATCCAGACCAGATCCCCTGGCCGGATCGCCTGGACAGGGCCTTCTGCCATCTGCACCCGCCCTAGCCCACTGACCACGTAGAGGGTCTGGCCCAAAGGATGGGTATGCCAGGCGGTGCGCGCCCCCGGCGTGAAGCTGACCAGGCCGCCAGAGATGGCGGCAGGCGCCGTGCCCTGATACAGCTGATCCACATAGACATCCCCGACGAAGAATTCGCTGGCACCCTGGGTTGCAGGCACCAGCCCCGGGGAAAATACCTGTATCGTCTGATCTTTTGCCTCAGCTTGGGCAAGCGTGGTTTCGGATATTGGGTTCATTGTCGACTCCTGTGCGTTAAAAATGTGTCAATCGCGCCACCAGGCGCTGCCCTCATGAGGGATCAGCACGTTCAGGGGCTCCCCCATCACCGGGGTGGTCAATGGGATCTGCTGCTCGGCGGCCAGACGGACAATCTGCTCGAGCGGGTCATCCCACCCATGCATGGCCAGATCGAAGGTGCCGTTGTGGATCGGATAGAGCCACTGCCCGCGCAAATCGTGAAACGCCTGCGCCGTCTGCGCCGGCAACATGTGCACGTACTCCCAGCGCTTGTCGTAGGCCCCGGTCTCGAGGAAGGTCACGTCGAACGGGCCGAAACGCTTGCCGATCTCCTTGAAGCCATCGAAGTAACCGCTGTCACCGCTGAAGAAGAGATTGGCTCCCTCCCCGCGAATGACCCAGGAGGCCCACAGGGTCTGATTGCCATCCCCAAGGCCACGGCCGGAGAAGTGCTGGGCCGGGGTGGCGATCAGCTCAATGCCGCCGACCCGGGCCTTCTGCCACCAATCCAGCTCCCTGACCTTGTGCCGGGGGACACCCCAGGCAACCAGGCGCGCCCCCACGCCGAGCGGCGTGATGAAGTGGCTGACCTTCTCTTCCAACGCCAGGATGGCGTCATGGTCGAGGTGGTCGTAGTGATCATGGGAGAGGATCACCGCCTCTATGGGGGGCAGCGCATCCAGGGTGATAGGCGGTGCGTGCCAGCGCTTGGGGCCAAACCATTGCACCGGCGAGGCGCGCTCGCTGAACACGGGGTCCGTCAGCCAGAACTTGCCCTGCAACTTGAACAGCAGACTGGAGTGGCCGAGGCGCCACACACTGTTGTCCGGGGCGGCTATCAGCCCTTCACGGCTCATGGCCTGCACCGGGATAGCGCGATCCGGCACAGTGCCATCAGGCTTGGCGAACAGAAAATCCCACCAGAGCCGTACCCCTTCCCAGGTGCTGCGCTGCGGCAATGCTACGACATTGCTGAATTGACCCGCCTGATACTGGGAAGAGTCAGGGTGTGCGGGCAGGCCCGGTTTCAATACATAGGAAAAGATGCCTGCCATCACGGCTCCTGTTAGCAACCAGACAGAGCGCCGGCCCCTTGGGACGGCGCGAGAGAGTACAGAGGGGTTCTGCATTCATGAGACTCCTGTTGACGATCCGGCCTTAGCGACCCACGTTGTGCTGCAGGTGTGACGGATAGCGATCCCCCTCCACCTTGATCCCGACCAGGGCACGCTGGATGTCTCCCAGATCGGTGGCGCTCAGTGCCACCCGAGCTGCGCCCAGGTTCTCCTCGAGCCGATGCAGCTTGGTGGTGCCGGGAATGGGGGCAATCCAGGGCTTTTGTGCCAGTAGCCAGGCGATCGCAATCTGGGCAGACGTCACCCCCTTGCTGGCCGCAAGGTCGCTCAATACCTCGACCAGATGTTGGTTGGCCTGGCGCGCTGCCTCGGTAAAACGTGGGACTATGTTGCGAAAATCCGCGTCATCGAAACGGGTATCGGCCTTGATGGCCCCGGTCAGGAAGCCCTTGCCGAGGGGGCTGAAAGGGACGAACCCGATACCCAACTCCTCCAGCAACGGCAGGATGGCCTGCTCCGGTTCGCGCCACCAGAGGGAGTATTCGCTCTGCAGCGCCGCCACCGGCTGCACGGCGTGGGCGCGACGAATGGAGTCGACACCGGCCTCGGACAGACCGAAGTGGCGCACCTTGCCCTCCTGGATAAGGTCTCGCACTGTGCCAGCCACCTCTTCCATGGGGACATCGGGATCGACCCGGTGCTGGTAGAAGAGATCGATCACATCGGTGTTGAGGCGGCGCAGCGACGCCTCCGCCACGGCGCGGATGGTGGCCGGGCGGCTGTCCAGCCCCTCCGATGTCTTGCCGTGCTTGAAACCGAACTTGGTGGCGATCACCACCTTGTCCCTGAACGGGGCCAGTGCCTCCCCCAGCAGCAGCTCGTTATCGCCTGGGCCATAAGCCTCGGCGGTATCGAAGAAGGTCACCCCCAGTTCATGGGCGCGGCGGATCAGGGTGATGGCCTGCCCCTTGTCCGTGGCCGGGCCATAGCCAAAGCTCAGCCCCATGCAGCCCAGACCGATGGCCGACACTGCCAGCCCGCTGTTACCCAAAGTACGTGTTTGCATGATGGATCCTTTTTCCTGGAAGGCGCTCTCCTTGGAGAGCGCCATGGTGTGATGGCTGGCGACGCGCGGTTCAGTCCTGACACAGGACCGGGAGGCACCGCCACTCACATGGCATTGCGAAGGATGGTGGCCAGCACGTCCTGGGTGTAGGTCTCGGCCAGGCCAAACCAGCGGGCGTTGCCCTTGAGGTTCTCCAGGATGGCGGGCAGGTCCGCCTCCGTGATGCCGAGCTGGGAGAGGCGGGTCGGCGTGCCAATCTTGTCGAACCATTTTTCAAGGGCGGCAATGCCTTCTTCGGCAGTGTTCAAGCCAAACAGCTGCTGGGCGAAGCGCTCGAACTGAGCCGAATTCTGGCCCTGGAACCACCTCATCCAGGCGGGCATCACCACCGATAGGCCGGCGCCATGGGGCACATTGAACAGGGCGGAGAGCGCGTGTTCGATCATGTGGTTGGGGTAGCCAAAACCCGAAGTCCCCGCATAGGTCAAGCCGTTCAATGCCAGGGTCGCAGCCCAGGCGAACTCGGCGCGGGCGTTGTAGTCGGCGGGATCCGCCAGCAACTGCTCAGTGGTCTCCAGCACGGTGGCGATGACGGACTCCACCAGGCGGGACTGAATTTTCGGCTGCACCTTGGCGGTGAAGTAGCCCTCGATGGAATGGGCGATGATGTCCGCCGCCGAGTAGACCAGATAGTCGCGGGAGACCGTCTGCATCAGCGCCGGATTGACAATGGAGACTTTCGGGAAGGTGTGCACCGAGTTGATGGCGAACTTCTCTTTGGTGTCATCGTTGGTCACCACGGCGCCGCTGTTCATCTCGCTGCCGGTGGCGGCCAGGGTCAGGATGGCAAACACCGGCAGCGCTGCCTCGATCTGCCCCTTGCCGACGAACAGATCCCAGACATCCCCTTGATATAAGGCCCCTGCGGCAATGGCCTTGGCGCTGTCGAGCACGGAGCCGCCGCCGACGCTCAGGATGGCGTCGACCCCCTGCTCCCGCGCCACTGCGATGGCATCACATACCTTGGAGATGAGCGGGTTGCTGACGATGCCGCCGCACGCCACGAACGGGATCCCCTGCTCGTTCAGACTGGCGCTCACGGTGGCGAAGAGGCCATCACCCTTGATCCGCTCGCTGCCATAGGCCAGCAGCACCTTCTTGATGCCGTGCTGGGCCAGGATCTCACCGATGAGGCGCTCCTTGCCGGTGCCGAACTCGATCCGGGTCGGGTTGTAAAAGCTGAAATTGTCCATCTTGCTCGTCTCTCTGTCTGGGTTCATGCCGGGAGGCTTGTCGATGAGCTGAACTATAAATGGGCAACAAACATCGAACTAGACGACAAATGGATGAATCAGTTACAACTAAATGATGTAAATCGACGAGAAAGACCATGATCAGCGAATTGAGATCCATCACCACCTTCGTGCGCACGGTGGAACTGGGCAGCCTCAGCAAGGCAGCCGAGGCCCAGCAGATCTCCCCTCAAGCCGCCAGCAAGGCACTGAGGCAACTGGAGACCTATCTCGGGGTGAGGCTGTTCCATCGCACCACCCGCAGCATGTCGTTGACCGAAGAGGGCCAGCGTTTTCTGGAGGCAGCCCAACCCGCCCTGCTTGGCCTGCAACAGGCGCTGTCAGCCGCGAGGCAGACCCGAGAAGCATTCGCCGGCCCACTGCGGATCGTGGGACCACGCTCGGTCGCGCAGATGATCATCGGCCCAGTGCTGGACGAGTACTGCCGGCTCTACCCCGAGGTCCAGCCGGATGTGCAGCTCGATGACCGTATCGGCAACTGGGTGGAGGAGCGCGTCGATGTGGGTTTGCGGATCGGCCTCTCGCCACAGGATGGGCTGATCGCACGCCGCCTGTTTCCCTTGCAGCTCATCATCTGCGCCTCTCCCACCTATCTGCGCAAACATGGGGTGCCGCAAACGCTGCACGATCTGGGCGTGCACCGCTGCAGCGTGTTTCGTCATGCCGGCACCGGCCACCTTATTCCCTGGCATGTAAAGCTTGGTGAGAGCGTGCAGGATCATCTCGTTCGCCCGGCGATCTCCACCAATGACGAGACGGTGGAGCTGGGCGCCGTGCTGGCGGGTGAAGTGATAGGCCAAATCGCCGGACCGACGGCGGCGGCGCACATTCGCGCTGGTCGCCTGGTTCCCCTGCTGCTCGACCACATGACAGACATGTACAGCCTGTTTCTCTACTACGGCAGCCGCGCGGCCCAGCCCGCCCGGGTACGCCGCTTCATCGATCTGGCAGTCGAGCGTCTCACCGACAGCCCGGAGTTCGTGCTCGGCGCCGAGGAGCTGCGCCTTGCTCATATCAACCTCAGAGATCCCCTCATTTTTAGAGACTCAAATAATTCCAAGTGTGCGGGTATATAAGCGGTGTTGCTTCAGGTAGTAGATAAATTTATCCATCAACAAGACCGCATTGGTTTCTTTCATTTTAGG
>NZ_JBKISU010000048.1:0-18715 GCF_050266975.1 Aeromonas sobria | reverse complement strand
CCTAAAATGAAAGAAACCAATGCGGTCTTGTTGATGGATAAATTTATCTACTACCTGAAGCAACACCGCTTATATACCCGCACACTTGGAATTATTTGAGTCTCTAAAAATGAGGGGATCTCTGAGATCCCTGAGCTAGATAACCTATTTCACTATCTACTCAGCAAACAACATCTCACAGAAGAGAATGAACCGCCTACTGATAGCACAGTAAGCAATACTGTTAGTCAAGTTAATAAATCAACTTGCTGTACACATATTAAAAATGTGGCCCGTTTTCTGAATTATCTCAATCAGCGGTACATGTGTGTAAAATATCAAAGCATGTCTCTAGCTGAGGCCAATATAAACTACAGCAGTAATGATCTGCGACTCAAAAACAAGGTAAAGGAATTTAATCGACTCGGACCTGCAAAGCATACACCGGCAACTCGCTACAAGAGCATTACGTACCAACAGCATCTAGAGCTTAACGACATGCTGTTACCCTCCTCCCCCGCTGTCGTTGATCCAGATACTGGGGAGATGTTTGAAAAAGTTATCAACCCGATTAATCCATTTCAAACTGAATGTTTACAATATCGCAACTTCCTCATACATCGACTTATGTTCCAGTATGGGCTTCGTGTAGGGGAAGTTTTGTTGCTGACAGTCGATTCATTTGGTGTATCTCAGCCAGATAGCCATGGCAATGTTGAGTATCTATTGATGGTGCAAAATCTTCCTGATGGAATTGATGATCCAAGGAGGAAACCGTTAACTCTAAAAACCCCAAGATCTTGTCGTACAATCAAGTTAGAGGTTAATGATTTCCATTACCTGGAAATTTATAAAGAGCAATACAGAAATCCATATTCTAGAAAATTAAATCATGACTTTATGTTTACGGCAAGCCGAGGCACTTGCCAGCCATTAGGGTACGCTGCTATTAGAAAGGTGTATCGTTGCATCGATACTGCTTATATAAAAACACATCCATCCTTTCGAAATAACAACCCATTCACTGACATGGTGGAGTTAACTCCACATGTGGGTCGCCACACCTGGGCTTATTTTACATTGGAGTATATTTATAAAGAGTTACTAGATGAACAATTGCAACTTTCTCGCGACTTTGGCCTTGACGGTCGCATAAAAGGGCTGTTAGACGCTGCTGCTGAGCAGTTGCGATTGTTGGGGGGGTGGGAAATCGGCAGTCGCATGCCCTATAAATATGCACGACGTTTTGTAGAAAAACTTGCCAATGACAGCAACATCAGGCGCATACAACAGGAGAAAGAAATTGCAGGAATAAATGTAGTGGCCCCCTTCCCCATCCCATTATTAGACGATGGAGATTTCGATGAATTCAGCTAATCCGCAAGACATTCAACATTCGCCTGATAGTCAACTGAATGCCGCACAGGTTAGATGGTTGAACGATCAAGTTATTCCATGTCCATTATATTTGAAATCAGCCACAGAGTTTGATGACACCTATCTAGATACGAGTACGGATGTGTGGAAGTTTAGACATTCGGGACGAAATTGTTCCATTGATTTTGAAAACGGAAAAAATTTTTGCACATTATCTGAAGAAATATCAAAATTAATTAAGTTTGCATGCGTAGTGTATACATCTGAAAACAATGCAAGGATGATATATGAGTTTGCTTGTGATATTGCAAAATCCATAAACAGACTTGTTAGCCTAAATCATGAAACATTTATTGCACTACTACACGAGCAGTACATAAGCAAAGCCACACACCGTCGATTTTATTCAACGCTATATGTACTTAGAAAACTAGATGTTTTAGGTTTTTTTGAAAGCACCAATCATAATGAGGACCTTGAGGATAAATTATTACTAGTTCCTCGCCCTGCTACTGATAAGTGGTCTATTTATTCTGAAATCGATAATGTGCTCCCAGATGCCATGGTTTCGATGATTCATAATGGCCTACAACTTTGGTCTGCCAAGCTGACCCCTCGATTATCAACGGAAGAAGCGAAGCAACGTCATATAGAAAATATTGCTTCACTAGTCTCCATCGAAGAGCTTCGCGATTGCGTAATTCTCGGACTTATATTGGCCACTGGAGCTCGCCCAGTGCAATTAGCTAGAACGGCTGTCGGAGACATAGCTGTTGATACTGAGGGGGACAATCTAATCAGGTATTCATATGCTATTCCCTACGCCAAGCAGAGCAAAAGCCATCCCCAAAGAGTTATAGTGGCAATACCCGAAGAACTCGGAAAGTTAGTTAAGTTATACAAGCGAATTTCAGGGCTGAATGATGGAGACCCACTATTACCTCAATGCGGAAATGCTGTTGTTATGATCAATGATGCGATAAAACGTCAATTGCTACGTTTCTCCCCACTGGAGATGCAGGCTGCAGTAGCTAAACGTCAGGCTGTTGCACCACACTACACAGCAACTCAATTCCGTCACCATGTTGGACACTCATTAGCTATGGTCGGGGTCAGTGCTGAAGAAATCGCCTACGTCCTAGGCCACTCCAGTACGGTTGTGGCGAATCGCTATATCGCATCAACACCAGATCTCGCTAGCATCCGTGAACAGGCGCTGTGCCGAAACCCAGCCTTTAAAAGCATGATTACATTGATGCTGACAGGTAATTTGGTTCAGAGCAACATATGGCATGGTCGTAAGGTCGCAGGCTCTGTGGGTGATATGACTCATTACCACATCGGTGGTTGTGGCTATGAGGAAGGTTTGTGTCCGTATGCACAAGTTCGTTGTTGCTACGGTTGCTTGTATTTTCATCCATTCATAGATGGTCACCATCAGCATGTTCTTGCGGGCTTTGAAAATGAAATAATTTCTCTCATTAAGTTAGCTGACGATTCGTTTATCCAACATCACCCTCTCCTGCCGGAACTAGGTCGTCGTAAGCAACATGTTCAGGCTGTTATGGCTCGTATTTCATATATCAATAACGTGTAGGGCAATGTCATGCGTGAACAAATGGAGAATTTGACGCAGTTTGTGGCAACGTACCAAGCTGTTTTCGATTCACGTCTTGCTGAATATGCGGCAACTGATTTGATGTCCTGGAATGACCCATCTTGGCTTGCTGGTGACAAGGGCGTTGCATGGTTTCGGCAATCAAAGCGAGCTGTGTTGATTTTTTCTCATACAGAAATGCAAGGGATTGAACGCATTGATATTGACGATAACTATGCCCAGTTTATGAAAGCCATCATAATTTTAGATACTTTTCGTAGGAGCAGACCACCTAGCATTGCAACCACGAACAAAATATTGAACATTCTTCGCCGCTGGTATTATGAGATGGTAAAGATGACAGGGCAGAGTCATCCGATGTATTTAAATTCAGATATTATTCACGGTGCAATGAGGAGACATAACGAGAACTCAGCTAGTAGCAGCAATGTCAGCGATTACTGTGACATTGCCGTCTCTTTAGCTAGGATAATTCGCCCCTTTAACTTAACACTTTCTAACATTGAATGTCAAAATCAGTTCCCCAGTAGAAACCATACTAACAATACCAAAAAAAGAAAAGCGGCTGACAGTAACCCAGAAGATACGGATGATAACAAGCTAATTTCCATTCGTGCTTTCATTAGTATCATTGAACTACTGTATCTAGCCAAATCAAATGGTGAAAAGATTTTTTATAATTGCATACTGCTACTCATCATTACTGGCTGGCGATTTCAGGAATTGCAATCGATTAGAATCGATGCATTAATAAAACGCCCCCTCAAAGGAGATAAACTCCTATATGCCCAGGAACATGAACTACCTGAATATAACTTAGGCATTAAATATCTTGGTGCAAAAAAATCTGGCTGGAGAACTTTTTGGGCAGCGCCTAGTACAATTAAGCTAATTGAGTCAATATTTAATGTTGTAATGGAATTGACTGCTGAAAGCAGACAGCTATTAACTCAATATCGGAATTCTGGATTTACAGATTTCCTCCCTCCATCAATAAGAGCTTTGCCACATGATTTAATTGAGGTGTCAGAGCTTAATGGTCTTGTTTTTTCTGGCTCCGGTGGCACACGAGGAAATGCCGGTTTGCGGAAGAGCATGGTAAATTCTTTTTTGCAAAAAGGTGTTGGCATTAAGCCAATAACAAAATCCAATCCAGTTACAAGTAGAGAAAAAATATTTTTATTCACAAAGAAAAAGATTAACGATTTTGTTGAGCTTAAATATGCGCAATCAAAGAGCTTTCATGACGGTTACAAATGTACGCTGGTCATAAGAGATAATGGGGTTGAGCAAAAATTTAATTATGAAGATCTGTTGTTTATTGCGCCTACAAGTGCATTTGGAATGGATCATACGCTTGTTACCCTTACCAATCCAGAACCACTTACTCATGATGTATTGCAAAGCTTACTCGGTGGTAATAAACAAAGAACATCAATTTTTGACAAGCTAAATCTAACAGAGGATAACGGTGATAGAATAGAATTAAACCCCCACATCCCAAGACACAACATTAATACATTTTTGGCAATTTCAGGACTAACTGACCATTTACAAGCTATGTTGATGGGCCGAATGGATATAACTCAAAATCAATTTTATCAGCATAGGGCTGAATCTTTCAATTATAACGCTTCGTCCTTAGCGATCATGGCACTTAATAACAACTCAGAGTCTTTCAAATCCCCCACTCGTGAAGATTTCGGTGATGATAGAAATACTTCATATGAAAATTATAATGTGACAGAAGAATCAATATTACCGGCAATTGCTGAATCCGGCGATCGACGCATCAATGCACTTGCCAAAGCAGCAAAGTCTAAAGCTGTTTACTCTGGTGTAGATGCAGCTAAAAAATACATGGCTATTTTTGTAGATCCAAATTTAAGTTCTGAAGATAACCTTAAGGTTAATTTGCATACAGTCGGCGAATCGAGGGATGAAGTCACACTCCATTTGGAGAAAACTCTTTCATCTAGATTTTTACCTGATTTAAAGCGGGCACATGATAAGCTATTGTCTGCCAAGAAGAATGAGTTAGCCAAAGAACTCATTGAACGGCATGCTCAGTTACATGCCCTCCCCCTTGGGGCCTGTACACGAGATGTCGCCCGCTGGGGCTGCCCATTTGGCATGAAATGCCAATCTGGAGGTCCGTGTGGTTACTTCACTCTTACAGGCAGGCTGGATGAATATGAAGCTATAAATAATAAGATTGCCAATAAAAAGGCTGAGGTTTATCAATTGGAGCAACTTCATAGCAAAGACAAATCATTTGATTTAGCACTCACTGAACAACGTGAAGCTTTGTTATTATTGGAAGCATTCCAAGCTAATGTAATTAAATCTTTTTCTGATAGAGAAATAGTTTCATTATTATCGCAGGATAAATCAAATCCTCTGGCTTCTATTGTCAATAGAATTGAATCACAAAAACTAATTGGTAAAACGCCAAAAACCCTTGCTGATGCATTTTATATTGAGCAGTTAAGAATAGAAAAAAGCAAGCTAACTACGGAAGGTGAATAATAATCTCATACATTGTTCGTTTTGTGGTTACTTAAAATAGTTATTTATATTTTAGATATTCAAAGAGATCATAAACATGACAAATAAACACAGAGTATCTGGCAAAGACTTAGATCAGTTGATTGAGTCAGAATTATTGGCCATGGAGCGAGAAGGCCTGGATAGGGCCCCCATCAAAGCCTCCACACTGCATGCTCGCCTTAAAGCAAAAGGCCTGATTTCAGGTGGTTTGAGTACACTATCGGTACCTCATCGTAGAGATCTAATCGTTAAATATGCAACTCGCCAACATAACCTGAGTGATTTAAATCAACAGGAAGTGGACCTAGTCACCGGGAGGCGGACTGGTGCGGCATATATAAAAAAAGCAGCTCGCATGGAAAATGAGCGCGATGTTTGGCAACAGAAATATCAAGATAATC
Organism: Aeromonas sobria; assembly: GCF_050266975.1. Lineage (GTDB taxonomy): Bacteria > Pseudomonadota > Gammaproteobacteria > Enterobacterales > Aeromonadaceae > Aeromonas > Aeromonas sobria_B. The sequence goes on along the minus strand of NZ_JBKISU010000048.1, from coordinate 12,790 downwards.
TTTTCGCAGTGTTAGATCTCGTGAAAGAGATCCAAGTTAAAACACCTATAAAGATAGAGGATATTCTTAGCCCATTTCTTATTCGTGAACTTCGTATCCCCCCAAAAAAATAGAGGATACTAGTGTATAGCATTGCATTCACACTATAACAATTACATATGACAATTATTATTTTGCTTCCTGATATGATGAGACTAAATCAATGACTGCTTTAATACTTTTTATCCTCCCTAAAATAATTTTTATTTTTTCATCCGCTTGGCTTGATATATTATTAATAACATATTCAAACTGTGGATACATGTTAGCTAACTCATCGCACTCCTCCTTTTCTCCCGAAATAATTTTCATTTGGTTCTCATAGTAGCTATATCTTTCATTTAGGTGAAATAATGGATTGTTTACTGGTGGTGACATTTCACTCTCTCGTAAAATGCAATTATTAATGCTCTCATTATAATACTTTCCTGTCTTGGCGAAAATTAAATTTCGCCCATCAGATTTTCTTGAAAGCAATCCTTTCTTAACCAACTTCATTAGTTGTAAATATACAAAGCCATATCCAGCAGCATTACTATAAGAGGTATTTTCTTCTCCATATCCGGCCTTTAGGCATTCCACCACTGTAAACTCGTTCAGTCTTTTATTCTCCAAGGCATTGTAAATAGGCATGGGTAGATGAGTGATCGACATAGTTATGGATTTTCTCCATCTGTTTGCATGATTATTAAACTAATAACCGACAAATAGGGATTATAGTCCCTTCACATGTGTTCAGCAACCAGAGATAGTTTTCGCCTCAAGAGAGGCGATAAATGCATGATATAGCGAAGAAATTTGGGAATAAGTTGCGAGCAAAACGAACTGATCTCGGCATCACCCAAGAACAGCTAGCCTTAATGGCTGATATCGATCAGAGCTATGTGGGACGTATCGAACGAGGAACGGTTAATATCACGCTTGAAAAAGCCTATCGCCTTTGCGAGATACTGCAATGTGATATTCGTGACCTTCTTCCGTAACTTCAAGAGCTTGTCAGCATTGGCGTCTGCCGAACATCAGCACTCCCACCCATAACCTGTAGGACTGCTGAATCAGATTGGTTCGTACCTTTTTAGGATTCCTAGCATCCCAGCAAAGCGTCATAATCCGGCTTTGGAATTGCTCCCTGTTTCCTGGACACCTAACTTTAAGGTTGCGCCAGTTTCGTCATCTTCTGCGCCCAGCGGGCGAAGAGCAGGATATAGATTATAGGTCATCCAGCGAAATGCTGACCCTGTCGAGTGAGGCGATTCGCTCATCAGCTATACGGTTTAGCTCGGCATCTTCGGCCAGCTCGACATAGTAGGCAAAGAGTTCTGGTGGCACACAGTAAAAGGCTGGTTCATTGTTGTTTAGGATGGCAACAGCTGAACCATGGCCTTTCTTTAGTGTCCCCATCGGGTTGCGTTTCAGTTCGAAAATACTGGCCACAGTGGCAGAGAGGATCTGATAACTCATGGTTAAGTCCTGGTAGGTTTAGCGACCTGGTAATGGTTGCGACTGTACCACCTAAAATGGTGTCTGGGATGATTAAACCACTACAATTCGACCACTACTACAGTGTGGCTCGCGCCAGAAAGCCTTAAACATCCGGTCCGAAGTGTGCAATGGCAAAATCGATGAAGCTTCTGAGTTTGGGGGTCATGCGTCGATCCGGAGCATACAGGATGTGCATCGGCAAGGTCGGTGCGTGGTATTCGGGCAGCAGCGTGACCAACTGCCCGGATGAGAGATAGGGCTCGACGATTTCGAAGGGTTGAAGTAATACGCCTACGCCGGCGATTGCAGCAGCCATTAAAGCCTCTCCACTATCCACCATCAAACGGCCTGAGACAGGGACAGTCACCGTTCCCTCAGGCCCGATCAAGGTCCACCGCTTACTCAACTCTGGGTGCAGGTAACCTAGACACTCCTGCCGTGAAAGATCCTGCGGCGTATTGATTGGCCCTCGCGCCGCCAGATAACCGGGGGCTGCGCACAGGATCAGTCGATAGGGTGCCAGTTGCCGAGCAATCAAGCCGCTATCCGTCAATTCACCAATACGAAAGACTACGTCGTATCCTTCATCAACAACATCGACCAGCCTGTTGGTCATGGATAACTCCAGCGTCACCTCAGCGTTGGCATTCAGATAGTCGGGAATCTTTGGTGAAAGCGCATGAATGCCGAACGTCACCGGGGCGTTGATACGCAGCCGCCCACGGGGGGTTGCCCGGGTTTCTGCCGCCAGTCCTTCTGCCGCCTCGACGTCCGCCAGAATGCTTTTAGTCCGCTCGTAAAACTCGCGACCAATATCGGTCAGGTGTTGCCGGCGCGTGGTGCGATTGAGTAGGCGAACTCCCAGATGCTGTTCCAGCATCTGCACATGTTTTCCGACCAGCTGGGAGGACATTCCAAGCGCGTTCCCTGCCGCCGAAAAGGAGCCGAGTTCAACGGCTTTGGTGAATACCGTCATGCTTAACAATCTATCCATTAGAAACACCCTGTTTCAGGTATTGGTGAATTTTGACAATTTATCCCACAAAAGCTCAAGTCGTATAGTGGCAACAGTTGATCTAGCCCTCTCAAGTTCAAGGAGTTGCAAAATGAAAGTTGCCATCATAGGTACCGGAAACATGGCCAGCGGCCTGGCAAGTACTTTGGCGGGAGCCAACCACAACGTCGCCATCGGCAGCCGCGATCCGGCCAAAGCCGCCGCACTCGCTGAAAAAGTGGGACAGAAGACCCAAGGTGGCAGCATTGCTGCCGCTACCCGGCTGGCAGACATCGTGATCCTGGCCATTCCCTTCGGCGGTGCTGCCGATGCCCTCAAGGAGGCAGGGGATCTTGCCGGTAAGATTCTGGTCGATATCAGCAACCCGATCAGCGCCGACTACAAGGAGCTGGTGATAGGCCACACCACCTCCGCCGCCGAAGAAATCCAGGCCCTGGCACCTAAGGCCAGTGTCGTGAAGGCATTCAACACTATCTTTGCCCAGTTGCTGCCGTCCGAGGCCCGCCAAGGCAAGTTGCTCCAGGTGTTGATCGCTGGCGATGACGAGGCGGCCAAATCTCAGGTGTCCACACTGGCTCAATCGATGGGCTTCGAGGCGATCAATGCTGGTCCGTTGAGCAATAGCCGGTTTATCGAGCCTATTGGTGAAATGAACATTCACTTTGGCTACTTCCTCGGCAAAGGCCCGACCGTGGCACCGGCCTGGGTACAGGTATAAGTACTCATCGGGATGCCATGGCCAGCGTTGGACTGACCCTGACATCCCGACAAGGATCATGATGAAACCTTTCATTCGTTCAGCACTGATTACGCTGTCATTGCTCATCTCGCACGACTTGGTCAGCGCAGCTCCGGCCATAGAGGTTCTGGGTAAGGACTACAGCTTCCCCCACAAGCTGACAGGCTTGCCAACCAAGCTATCAGACTTCCAGGACTTGCAAATCAACGCTTTCACAACCAGCGATGGTGTAAAACTGCGCTATTGGGAGGCTGGTTCAGGCAAACCTCTGGTGTTCCTTCCAGGCTGGTCGGCCAGCGGCGCTGAATACATCAACGTGCTCTATCTGCTCAGCAAGCGATACCACGTTTATGTCCTTGATCCCCGTAATCAGGGACTGTCGCAGCACGTCGAATACGGCAGTCGCATCACGCGCCTCTCGGTCGACCTAAAGGAGTTCACTGAACACCTCGGTTTGCAGACAGCGGATTACTGTGGCTGGTCGATGGGCGCGGCTGTCCTGTGGGGTTATATCGACCTCTTCGGCACGAAGAGTATTCGCAAGGTGGTTTTCGTCGACGAACCGGTCTCCATCTATTCTCATGCCGACTGGAGCGAACAGGAACGGCTCGACGCTGGCGGCATGACGTCATCGGTTGAACGCATGGTGGCAACCTTCACCACCGGAGCACCGACAAACCAATTGGTGGTCGATATGAAGGTTGTCGAGCGAGCCATGGTCAACGATTCGCCGTACTACGAGAACTCGACCGCTTTCGCGCACGAGTTTGTCAAAACCGATCCGAAGTACACCGCCAAGGTGCTGTTCGATCACGCCACGAATGACTGGCGCGACGTGATCCGCCACAAGATCGACATACCGACAGCCATCTTCTCTGGCGAATACAGCAACAACTTGCCCAGTCAACGCTGGATGGCTTCCGTCATCCCGAATGCGAGGCTCTATGCCTATACACAGTCCGAACATGGCGACCACTTCCTCATGTTCAAGAACCCGTTCAAGTTCTCGCAGGACCTGCATGCCTTTCTTGAACGTTAAGCCAACCATGACTCTCCGGCTCCCCCGGTGGGTCAATATTTCAGCGAACATCATTTTTTCACCCTAAGGAGAATTTTATGCCCGTCGTACGTGTTACCTGGTTTGAAGGTAAAGAAACCGCCACTAAACAAGTCGTTGCCGCTGAGATTACGGAAAGTATTGTCCGCAATACCGGAACGGACCCGAAGTACATCTACGTGATTTTCGAAGACGTGGCGCCATCTGATTGGGCCGGTGAAGGGAAACTGTTCGGCAGCTGACACCAAACATTTTCAGGCTGATGATGACGGTGCGATCAAATGGCCGCACCGTGTTAATAAGAAATTGGTACAACGACCAGGAAGAGCATTAATGGCCAGTCTTGCAGCCGGCTTGTACTAGAAATTCGGATTGAGTGCTCGGTGTCGTTGCCACGCAACATCTTGGAATAGAGACACAACCATGAACATAGATTTTTCTCCCCTGATAGACGATCTCCCCCTCGCTTATCGCTACCGTCCTGCCGTGGGTCAGCCAATTGGTCTGGTGATCCTGATGCATGGGGTCGGCAGCAATGAGGACTCTTTGCTTGGCCTGGCAAGCTTCATTCCTGAAAACCTTTCTGTCGTTTCGGTTCGCTCCCCTTTGACCATGGCGCCTGGGGCGTACTCCGCATTCTCGGTCAGTTTCACGGCAAACGGCCCCAAAATCGATACGGCAGCGGCTGAAGCAAGCCGGCAACGGCTCCTCCGGTTTATTCCCGAGCTGCAACTACGTTATGGCATTGCATCTGATCAAACCCTGATTGCCGGATTTAGCCAAGGGGGCATAATGTCAGCCAGCCTTGCACTGACCGCCCCCAAATGCGTTCGTGGCTTTGCCATTCTTTCTGGGCGCATCCTGCCGGAAATTGAGCCTCTCATCGCCCGGGCTGAAGATCTGCAACACCTGTCTGCGCTCGTGATGCATGGTGAAAACGATGACCGACTGCCGTATTTATGGGCCGAGAAAAGCACAGAGTTGCTCCAGGCACATGGCATCCCATTTCATCTGCTGAATTATGGAATTGGGCATGAAATTACCCGTGAGGTGGCTACTGATTTTGCAGCCTGGGTTCGCAACATCTTGCTTTGACGGCTGCATAGATGATGTCTGACAAAACCTTTGGCACCTCGCCATCCCTCATTGCACACCACTTGTCACAGCATTCGCAAAGATACCGGGCGCTCTCAGCCGATACAGCTCCGTGACAAATCCAACTTCGAGTTCCATCCATAACAGACAGAGTCAACCCAAGCGCAACGCCCCCATTTGCGCATAAAGGAAAAGCGGGGCGATTCAGACATCCATTTGCGCATTGGCTCAATATCGGGCGGTTGACGTTTCGAACCCAGGTCAGAGTAGACCCATGCTGTATGGCGGTGGTATTCCCAGTCAAAAGAGGCCCATTGGGCCTCTTTGTATAGGTTCATTGCTCATCAGCCAGACTGACTACTCCATGTTCTGCTCCCCATGGCTCACCAGCGGGCGATTGCCTGCGAGGCGCCGCAGCAGCACATAGAAGAGCGGGGTCAGGAACAGACCGAACAGGGTCACCCCTATCATGCCGGAGAAGACCGCCACTCCCATGGCCGATCGCATCTCGGCGCCGGCGCCACTTGCCAGCACCAGGGGCAGCACCCCCATGATGAAAGCCAGCGAGGTCATCAGGATGGGCCGCAGCCGCAGCCTGGCGGCGTCGATGGCGGCAGCCAACGGCGCCCGTCCAGCCAACTCCAGTTCACGGGCAAACTCCACGATGAGAATGGCGTTCTTGGCCGAGAGCCCCACCAGTACGATGAGCCCTATCTGGGTGAAGACGTTGTTGTCCCCGCCAGAGAGCCAGACCCCAGCCATGGCCGAGAGCAGCCCCATCGGCACTATGAGCAAAATGGCCAGCGGCAGCGTCAGGCTTTCGTACTGGGCGGCCAGCACCAGGAACACCAGCAGGATGGCAAGCGGGAAAACCCACAGCGCCGAGTTGCCCGCCAGGATCTCCTGATAGGTGAGTTCGGTCCACTCGAAACCTATGCCCTGAGGCAAGGTCTCGGCGGCGATCCGCTCGATGGCGGCCTTGGCCTGCCCCGAACTGAAACCAGGCGCCGGCCCGCCACTGATATCGGCAGAAAGGAAACCGTTGTAGCGCATCGCCCGTTCAGGACCGACAGTGTGATCCACCTTCATCAGGGCCGACAGGGGGATCATCTCACCCGAGACCGAACGCACCTTCAGTTTGCCGATATCATCGGCATGGCTGCGATAGGTGGCATCTGCCTGCACCCGCACCGAGTAGGTACGCCCGAATTGGTTGAAATCGTTGACATAGAGCGAGCCAAGGTAGACCTGCAGCGTGTTGAAGATATCGGTCACCTCCACCCCGAGCTGATGGGCGCGGGTGCGGTCGATGTCGGCAAAGAGCTGCGGCACATTGATCTGCCAACTGCTGAAGAGCCCGGTCAACTCGGGGGCCTGGGCCGCCTTGGCCAAGAAACCTTGCACCGCCTCATCCATCTCCCTATACCCGAGCCCGCCGCGATCCTCAAGCTGCAGCTTGAAGCCCCCCGTGGTGCCAAGCCCCTGCACGGGGGGCGGTGGGAACATCACCACCACCGCCTCCTCGATGCCGGCGAAAGCCTGGTTCAGTTGCGCCGCCACCGCCATGCCGCTCTGATCGGCGCCTGTCCGCTGCTCAAACGGCTTGAGCATGGCGAACACCACCCCGGCATTGGGGCTGTTGGTGAAGCCGTTGATTGAGAGTCCGGTGAACGCCAGGGTCCCCTCCACGTTCTCATTGTTGGCCATGATAGCCCCCATCCGCTCGATCACCTCATCGGTACGATCCAGGGTGGCGCCATCCGGCAGTTGGGCGAAGCCAATCAGGTACTGCTTGTCCTGGGAGGGCACAAAGCCCCCGGGCACGCTCTGGAACAAGCCATAGGTCAGCACCAGCAGGCCAGCAAACAACAGCAGCGTCGGGGCCTTGCGTCGCAAGATCCCCTGCACGCCAGCACCATAGACGCGGGCGCCGCGCTCGAAACCGTGGTTGAAGCGAGCAAACAGTGGGCCGAACAGCCGCTCCATGCCTCGGGTCAGCGCATCCTTGGGCTCGCCATGCCCCTTGAGCAGCAGGGCCGCCAACGCCGGCGAGAGGGTGAGTGAGTTGATGGCCGAGATGACGGTAGAGATGGCGATAGTCAGGGCAAACTGGCGATAAAACTGGCCGGTCAGCCCGGTGATGAAGGCCAACGGCACGAATACCGCAGACAGCACCAGGGCAATAGCGATGATGGGGCCGGAGACTTCCCGCATGGCGCGGTAGGTCGCCAGGCGCGGTGACAACCCCGCCTCGATATTGCGCTCGACGTTCTCCACTACCACGATGGCGTCATCCACCACTATGCCTATCGCCAACACCAGCCCAAACAGGGTCAACGCATTGAGGGAGAAGCCAAACAGCAGCATGACGGCGAAGGTCCCTATGATGGAGACAGGCACCGCCAGCAGCGGGATGATGGAAGCGCGCCAAGTCTGCAGGAACAGGATAACCACCAGTACCACCAGGGCGATCGCCTCGAGCAGGGTGTGTACCACAGAGTCGATGGAGGCGCGCACGAACTGGGTCGGATCGTAGGCGATACGATACTCGAGCCCTTGGGGCATGGCCTTGGCTATCTGGCTCATGGTGCTGCGCACCTCGTCGGAGATCTGCAATGCGTTGGCGCCCGGTGCCTGGTGGATGCCGATGCCGACCGCCGGCTGGTTGTTGAGTTTCGAACGCACCGAGTAGTCGGCCGCTCCGAGCTCGATACGGGCGATGTCACGCAGGTGCGTCACCGCGCCGCCGCTGCCCGACTTGACGATGATGTCGCCAAACTCCTCCACGCTCTGCAGCCGGCCCCGAGCATTGACGGAGAGCTGCAGCTCGGTACCCGGCAGCGCCGGCGAACCGCCGACCACCCCGGCCGCCGCCTGAATGTTCTGCTCACGCAGCGCCGCTACCACATCGCTGGCCGCGAGGCCACGGGCGGCCACCTTGTCGGGATCGAGCCAGATCCGCATGGCATATTCCCCACCACCGAAGATGGCCACGTCCCCCACCCCCTGGATCCGGGCCAATCGGTCACGCACATTGAGCAGCGCATAATTGCGCTGGTAGTCGATGTCATAGCGATCCTCCGGTGACACCAGGTGCACCACCATGGTGAGATCCGGGCTCGCCTTGACCGTGGTCACCCCCAGGGTACGCACCTCCTCGGGCAGGCGCGCCTCGGCCTGAGCCACCCGGTTCTGCACCAGTTGCTGCGCCTTGTCCGGATCCGTGCCAAGACGGAAGGTGACGGTCAGGGTCATGGTGCCATCCGTGGTGGACTGGCTGCCCATGTAGATCATCCCCTCAACCCCGTTGATGGACTCCTCGAGCGGCATGGCCACCGATTCGGCGATCACCGTGGGACTGGCTCCCGGGTAGGTCGCCCGCACGACCACCTGGGGCGGCACCACCTCGGGATACTCGGAGATGGGCAGAGCATTGACTGCCACCAGTCCCGCCAGCACGAACAGGATGGAGATAACGCCGGCGAAGATGGGCCGGTCGATGAAGAACTTTGAAATATTCATGGTGTGACTCTGATGCAATGACGCGGCCATCAGCCGCGCCTGGCCGTCCGGGCTTGGGTGGTCGTGAGTGCAGTGGGCTCAATCGGGCTGGGCGCCAGCAGTGTGCCGGGACGTACCCGCTGCAGACCATTGACGATGACTCGCTCCCCGGGCTGCAGGCCACGGGTGACGATACGCTCCCCCTCGATACTCATGCCAAGGCTCACCTCGCGGTACTCGGCACGGTTCCCCTCGCCCACCACCATGACGAATTGTTTGCTCTGATCCGAGCCGATAGCCCGCTCGCTCACCAGCAAGGCGTCGACCTGACGGGAAGATCCCAGCCTGATCCTGGCAAACTGACCAGGGATCAGGCTGCCGTCCCGGTTATCCAGAGTGGCGCGTACCCCGAGGGTGCCGCTGCCGGCGTCCACCTGGTTGTCGATAAATTGCAGACGCCCCTCCAGTGGTGTGCCCGTCATCCCACTGGTGCCAAGCTGTACCGGGGTATCACCGATCTGTTCGCGCGACACCTGTAACCGCTCCAGGGTCGCCTCGCTCACATCGAAGCTGGCATAGATGGGGGACACCGAGACCAGAGTGCTCATGACAGGGGCCGTCGGTCCCGCCGCCACCTGGTTGCCCACTGTGATGTCGAGGCGGCCAATCCGCCCCGAGATGGGCGCCGTAACCCGGGTGTAATCGAGGTTGAGCCGGGCCGCTTGCAGGCTCGCCTCGGCGCCGCGCAAGTTGGCAACGGCTTCCAGCTTGGCGTTGTGCAGCTGATCGAGATCGCGCTGAGCGATGGCGCTGGAGGCAATCAGCCGCTGCGCACGCGTCAGATCAGACCCCGCCTGAGCCAACCGAGCACGCGCAGCCTCGACCACCGCCTCGGCCTGGGCCACCTGGGCGGCGTAGGGGGCTGGGTCTATGGTGATCAGCAGATCGCCGCGCGCAACCAATGCCCCTTCCTGAAAGTGGATCCCCTGTATGGTACCGGCCACTCGGGGCCTGAGCTCCACCCGTTCCACCGATTCCAACCGGCCGGAGAACTCCTCCCACAGCTTGACGCGATGGGGCATTATCCTGCTCACGGAAACAGGAACAGCAGCCTCGGCCACGACGGGTGCCTCGGCCTGACTCTGGTGGGTATAGAGGGCAGCCCCCAGGGCAGATGCCACCGAGAAGGCCACCAGATAGGGCGCCGCACGCCGCGCAGTAAAACCTGTTCTGGCAGTCATATTCACATAGTCCATTGATGGGGAAGTTCGACGAGAGCGGATGGATTCATCCGATCTGAAAATAAGGGGGACATATTCTGGTCAGTTCTGCTTATGGCAGCAAAAATGCGGGCAGGCCCAGCAGACGAAGCCTGCCCGCAAAACGAAGCACAAAGGGAATGAGCGGCTTATTCCTGACCGCCACCAAAACCGAACGGCACGCGATACTGCACCTGTTCGCCGCCCAGACTCAGACGCAAATCACCCTGTGTCTTTGCGGGCAGCGCGACTCGCTGCTGGCCCGACATTTTGGCCGGAACCCGTGCCAGCAGATCGCCGGTATCGTTGTATACCTCGAGGGCATCTCCCATGCGCTGTCCGGCGTCTTGGGGCTGCCAGTTCACGATCAGAGCGCCGGGGATAGCGTTGATCTTGGCAGGGATGGCGGCCATGGCCAGAGGTGAACTCATCAGGCCGAAGAAGGCCAGCAGTGTGATTGCGTGTTTCATCATCATCATTCTCATATCGTCAATAGTGGAAGGCCCACAGGCCAGAGACACTGTGTCGTGCCAGGCATGGTTTCGCTGTGCACCGCCCCATGGCGGTAATGCAGTGAGCACCTAGTGGTGTTCAGTGGCGACAGTGTACTGGTTGTTGGATAACATGATTAGACGGGATAATCAGATTGGGTTTATGAGCAAATTTCATTAATTTACGTTAGTAATAATGCAGACTCGGCGGTTACCCTGCCGGCACACACCTCCCCCCTATCACCACCTTCGGCAGGGCAATTCATGGCAAAAACCAACTACAACGACTTGATCTCCTTCATGGCGGTGGCAAGAGAAGGCAGCTTTACTCGCGCGGCGGCTCACCTGGGGGTATCCCAGTCCGCCCTGAGCCACGCCATGCGGGGGCTGGAGGAGCGGCTGGACATTCGGCTGTTGACCCGGACCACGCGCAGCGTCTCCCCCACCCCGGCGGGCGAGCGGCTGCTTGAACGCCTGCAGCCGCATTTTGAAGGGATCGAGGATGAGCTCTCGGCGCTCAATGAGCTCAAGGACAAACCCGCAGGCTTGATCCGTATCACTACCGCCGAGCATGCGGCAGATACCTACCTGTGGCCGCGCATATCGCCACTGCTCAAGGAGTACCCGGACATTCAGGTAGAAATCGATATCAACTACGGCCTGACCAACATAGTCGAGCAGAAATTTGATGCGGGGATCCGGTTGGGGGAACAGGTGGAGAAAGACATGATTGCGGTGCGTATCAGCCAGGATATGCAGATAGTCGTGGTGGCCTCCCCCGACTATCTCTCCCGCAACCCGGCCCCGCACACCATTCAGGATCTGGCGGATCATCAATGCATCGGCCTGAGGCTACCCACCTATGACAACCTGATGCTGTGGGAGTTTGAGCAAGATGGCCAACCCATCAAGGCCCATGTACAGGGTCAGTGCATGTTCAACACAGGCACGCCCATACTGCGCGCCGCGCTGGCAGGTCACGGCCTGGCTTATCTGCCTTCAGACATGGCTGAACCCCATCTGGCCACTGGGGCGCTGATCTCGGTACTGGTCCCCTATTGCCCACGTTTCCCCGGGTATCACCTCTACTACCCCAGCCGACGCCAGAACTCTCCCGCCTTTCGGTTGTTCCTGGACGCCGTGCGCTTGCGGGCATGATGCCTCCCCTCTCCGACCGTGGGCACTGTGTTCCCTCAGCAGGAAAAACGCTTGGCGACGAACCGCGCCACCAAGCGTCTGCCATCTCCCGATGCCATTGCTGATTGCCCTTGTCAGACGTCGAGCTTGCGCTGGGTCAACCATTCCACCATGGCGGGGTCGCGGTGAGAGAAGAAGGCACTGGTCGCCGTATCCAGCGCGGCTATCTGCACCATCTCAACTCCACACCGGCGCACCTTGGCGAGATCTGCCAGAACGTTTCGGCCCATGGAGTTCGGTCTACAACACCTTTCGATGTTGGCAGAGTACAGGCCGTATCGATGCCATCCTTGAAGCGCTGCAACTTCATTTAAATGAAGAAGGGCTTATCGACCTCGAGCTGTAGTGCCTTGACGGCTCCAATTTCAGGGTATCCAAGGATGCTACCTGAACGCGTAAAAAACACTCTGGTGAATCAAGCTCTTGGAGGCTCACGTGGCGGTTTTGGCAGCAAAATCCACTTGGTCACTGATGGTAATGGTTTGCCGCTGAGGTTCCGCCTTTCGCCGGGGCAATCAGCGGAAATCAGATATGCGACAAGTGCGTTGGCCATGGCAAGGATACCGACCTCATCAGGTCTTTATCGCAAGTGTCCAGCGCATCTTGCCGCAGATAAGGCCTATAGCAGCAGGGCTTTGCGGGCCGAACTCCAGCGCAGAAGGATAAAAGCGGTCATCCCGCAGCGCAGCGACCAGCAGCGGCACCATAAGGGACGCCCACTGGTATTGGACAAAGCACATTATCGCAGGCGAAATGTGGTAGAGAGGTGCTTCGGATGGCTGAAGAAGGAGCCTGTAAATGATTCTGTGTAACTGCCCACTCCATTACAGGTGACCGTTCAGGCGATCACCGAACTCGATAATAAAGCGATTTAGAGCAAGCTTCCAATTCTGGATCGGCATGGTCCATTTCTTG
>NZ_JBKISU010000047.1:0-20467 GCF_050266975.1 Aeromonas sobria | reverse complement strand
CCACACAGATTGCTTGATTCAAATTGTTAAAGAGCGACGCAGCTTTTGGCTGCTGCGGGAGTGGCATTCTACTCAACCGCCTTCTCGAGTCAAGCCCTATTTTCAAAGGCTTTTCGAGGTTATCGACGAGGTTGTTTGCGTTGCCGCTTGCCCTGTCGATGGAGGCGCATTATAGGGAGCCAAAACTTTCTGGCAAGGGAATTAATGCAAAAAAGTGCGTTTTTCTGAAGATCCAACACCAAGTGTCGATTTAACCATCAATTATCGTAAAAAACATACGAAAAGCCCCGCTTGGGCGGGGCTCGGGGGCTGACCACACGCGTCAGCGCTTGTGCCAGAAATCACGGGCGAAGGTGCGTACCTTGTCCCAGTCGGTAAACTCGATGTCCCGGCTGGTATCCGTACTGCCGCCGGTGATCTTCATGATCAGTTGAATGATGAGGGTCTGCCACCAGTTGTATTTGGAATACTGCAGGGCACCGGCAAAGACACCCAGGTTCTTCGGCTTCCAGGGAGAGCTTTGCAGAAACTTCTTCATATAGGCATTGGTTTGCGGTGTCTGCTTTTCTGGCTTGCGGGCAGTCAGGTTGACACAGAAGAAGGCAGCATTGGCGACTTCCAGCTGCTCATGGTGAGCATGGATGAAGCTGAGCAGGCTGGGATGGAAGTGGCCGTAGCGGATAGAGGCACCGATCAAGACCTTCTTGTACTTGCTGAGGTTGCACATGGGCAGGCTGTGCAAATCATGCATGACGACCTCACATCCCGGCATCTCTTCCAGCATGACATCAATGATTTTTCGGGTTTGGCCATCCCGAGAGGAATAAAGCACCAAAATCTTATCCATACCAACCTCAACTACGCCAGAATGCAGGAGTTAACAGTACCAGAAGTGTAAAAATTTCCAATCGACCAAACAGCATGGCGATGATCATGATCCATTTGGCGGCATCCGTCGTGCTGGCGAAGTGGGGAGCCACCTCTCCCAATCCCGGCCCCAGGTTGTTGAGAGAGGCCACCACGGCAGAGAAGGCCGTCAGCTCATCCATGCCAGTGGCGATCAGCCCCAGCATGCAGAGAATAAAGATGATGGCGTAAGCGGCGAAGAAACCCCACACCGCCTCTATGACCCGCTCCGACAAGGCCTTGTTACCCAATTTTATCCGATAAACGGCGCGGGGATGGATGAGTCGCTTGAGCTCCCTCAGCCCCTGCAGATGCAGCAGCATCAAGCGCACCACCTTGATGCCGCCCCCGGTACTGCCGGCGCAACCCCCCACGAAGGAGGCCAGCATCAGCAACACGGGCAGAAACAGCGGCCATTCGGAGAATCCCGTGGTGCTGTAGCCCGCCGTGGTGGCGATGGAGACGGACTGGAACAGGGCATGGTCCAGGGTTTCTGACCAGCTCTCATAGTTGACGTGGTGCATCAACATCAGGAAACAGACCAGGGTCAGGCCGATCTGGAGGCCGATGAAGACCTTGACCTCGGGATCCTTGAGATAGACATAGAGCCGCAGCGGCCTGTGGGCAAAGGCGGCGAAGTGCAGGGTAAAGTTCACCCCGGCCACCATCAGGAACAACACGGTGATCAGATTGATGGCACTGCTGTTGAAGTAACCGATGCTGGCATCATGGGTCGAGAAACCGCCGATGGCCACGGTGGAGAAGGAGTGGCAGATGGCATCGAACAGGGTCATTCCCGCCATCCAGTATGCCAGGGCGCAGCTGAGGGTAATGAACAGATAGATGTACCAGAGCGCCTTGGCGGTCTCGGCGATGCGCGGGGTCACCTTGTTGTCCTTGACCGGTCCCGGGATCTCGGCGCGAAACAGCTGCATGCCACCGATGCCTAGGATAGGCAGGATGGCAACCGCCAGCACTATGATCCCCATGCCCCCCAGCCACTGCAACAACTGGCGATAGAACAGGAAAGCCTTGGGCAGCTCATCCAGTCCGGTCAGCACGGTCGCCCCCGTGGTGGTGAGGCCGGAAAAAGATTCAAAGAAGGCCTCGGACACACTCATGTCCGGTACCTCCCCCAGCATGAAAGGCAGGGCACCGACACTGCCGAGCACGGTCCAGAACAGCACGACGATCAGGAAGCCCTCTTTCGACCTGAGCTCCTTCTTGTGATGGCGATTGGGAAACCAGAGCAGCAAGCCGAGCAACAGGGCGATGAAGAAGGCGCCGACGAACTCAGAACCGCCCCCGTCTCGATAGCCGAAGGCGACCAGGGCCGGCAGCAACATGGTGGAGCTGAACAGAGCCACCAATAGGCCAACGATGCGGATAATACTCAGAATGTGCATGCAGGCCCCGTCTCCCGACAATGAAACAGCGATGGATTCTAGCCATCTATGGGCTGCAGAGATACCCGTCCGTGGGTTCTATCGGTCAGGATGCGGTTGACCTGCTGCCAATCGACATCGGCCCAGTCCACCTCGAGTCGTACCCGCTGGCCGTAATCCGACTGGCGCAGTTGGCCGGCGTGACTCAGCAGCAAGGCTTCGATCACCCCCATGTCGCCATAATCACACTCGATGAGGGAGGAGCGCCTGGCTATCTTCTGTCGGGTAGAGAGCGCCTTGAGCGCCATGCCCACCCCGCCCCCATAGGCCTTGACCAGACCACCGGTACCGAGCAGCACGCCGCCATAGTAGCGCACCCCCACGGCGGCGATCTCCCCTATCCCCGCCCCCATCAGCTGGGCCAGCATGGGCTTGCCCGCGGTGCCAGAGGGCTCGCCATCATCGCTGAAACCATAGACCTGGCTGTCGTGAGGAGCTCCGGCCACGAAGGCCCAGCAGTGATGGCGCGCCGACGGATGAGCCAGGCGCACCTCCTCTATCCAGGCCTTGGCGGCCGCCACGCTCGGGGCATGGGCCAGCAGGGTGATGAAGCGGCTCTTCTTGATCTCCTCGCTCACCTCCACCCCGGCCGCCGGGATCGGATAGCTCGACGCCATCAGAGGCCCGCTTGTCGGGTGAGGTTCTCCACCCCGTTGGCATGCAGCACTATGTTGTCCTCGATGCGGATGCCACCAAACGGACGCAGCGCCTCCACCTTGTGCCAGTTGACCCGCTTGCCCTGCTCGCTACGGCGCAGCGGCTCCAGCAGGCTGTCGATGAAATAGAGGCCCGGCTCTATGGTGAACACCTGGCCTGGCTCCATCACCCGGGTGCAGCGCAGGTAGGGGAACTGCTCCGGCGCGGCCAGGTGGGTGCCACGCTCATCCTGCATAAAGCCACCGGCATCGTGTACCTGCAGGCCGAGGAAGTGGCCGAGGCCATGGGGGAAGAAGACGTTGGTGACCCCGGTGCCTATCATCTCGTCCACCGACATATCCACCAGCTCGACCGATTGCAGTACCCGCGCCAGCCTGTGGTGCATCTGCTGGTGCAGCTCCGTATAACGGCGACCCGGCTTGACCTCTTCGATGATGGCCTGTTGCTGCTCATCCATGATGGCAATGAGATCGGCAAACTCGCCCCGGCGCCAGGCCCAGGTTCGGGTGATGTCGGAGGCATAGCCATGGAAGTCCACCCCGGCGTCGATCAGGAAGGAGTGACGCTCGGCATCGGCCACCCGCTGATGGGAGAGCTGGGTGTAATGGAGGATGGCCGCGTTGCGGTTGATGGCGACTATGTTGCCGTAGGGCGCCTCATTGGCTCCCTGTCCCACCGCCTTCATGTAGGCCAGGTTGATCTCGAACTCGCTCGCCCCCGCCATGAACGACTCCTTGGCCGCGATGTGACCGCGCACCCCGAGCCGGTTCGCCTCACGCAGACACTCCAGCTCGTAATCCGTCTTGTAGGCGCGGTGGTAGTGCAGGTAGTTGAGCACCGCCTCCGGATTGGGCTGGGTCAGCCCCAGCAACTCGGCCACTTCGAGATGCCCCCCCAGGTAGGCCCACCCCTGCCTGTCGGCTGGCAAGTGATCCGCCACCTGCTCCGGCCGGGTCAGGAAACGGATGTCGAAGAAGTCGACCCAGAAGGCATTGGGCAGGTCAGCCACCTTGTGCCAGAAATCCACCGGCCGGTTGAACAGCAACACGGGTTTGCTCACGCCGTCCACCAGCAGCCAGCAGTGGGGATTGTCCAGCACCGGCAACCAGGCCTTGAAGTGGGGATTCACCTTGAAGGGGTAATCCTGATCATCGAGGAAGATGCGGTGGGCCTGGCCGGCATGGATGGCCAGGCCGCTGAGTCCCTGCTGTTGCAGTATGTCGCGGCTGCGGCGCTGCAGCGTCTCTATGTGCTGGGCGAAAAGTTGGCTGTAACTGCTCATGGCATCCTGCTCCGACATGGTGGTTACCCCAGCATAACATCAAGCTCGGAGGGCCTCGACCCGTCACACCGCCGCTTCGTGAGGTAAAGCACGGGTTACAGGGGAGTTGTTGTTAAAAACAAACCAGGCATTAACAAATAAGAAACAGTTCAATACACTGCCATCAGATATATGCAGCCAGGGATCACTCATGCACAACCGCCGTCTGTGGCAGCCGGACCAGGCCAGGATCAGCCAATCCAACCTTCATCAGTTCATGGGCGAGGTCAATCGCTTCCATGGCCTGCAACTGCAAAGCTATGCCGAGCTGTATCAGTGGTCGGTGGAGAAGACCACCCGCTTCTGGCCCCTGGTCTGGCAGCACTGCGGTGTCAAGGGTGAGCTGGGGGACATAGTGGCGGAGAACCGCCAGGAGATGCAGCATGCCCGCTGGTTCCCCGACAGCCGCCTCAACTTCGCCGAGAACCTGCTGCGCCGCCAGGACGAGAGTCCCGCCATCCTCTCCCGCATCGAGGATGGCGCCAGCCGCACCCTGAGCTGGCGCGAACTGGGGGAGCAGGTGGCCAGGCTGGCCCAGTGGCTGCGCAGCCAGGGCATCGGCCGTGGCGACGTGGTGGCCGCCTACCTGCCCAACATACCGGAAACCCTGGTGGCCATGCTGGCCACCACCAGCCTGGGCGCTGTCTGGACCTCCACCAGCCCGGATTTTGGCGAGGCCAGCGTGGTGGAGCGCTTCGGCCAGACCCGTCCCAGGGTGCTGTTCGCGGTGGATGGCTACCGCTATGGCGGCAAGGCCATCGACATCCAGCAGAAGGTGGCCAGCGTGGTCAGCCAAATAGGCAGCATAGAGCAGACTGTGATGATCCCCCTGCTGGGCCAGCCCCTGCAACTGGGGCACGACTGGCATCAGCTGCTGGCAAGCCAGCACGGCGCCCAGCTCGCCTTCGAGCCCATGGCCTTCAACGACCCGCTCTACATCCTCTATTCGTCCGGCACCACCGGCAAACCCAAGTGCATCGTCCACGGCATAGGTGGCACCCTGCTGCAGCACCTGAAAGAGCACCAGCTGCACTGCGACATCAAGCCAGGGGAGCGGATCTTCTACTTCACCACCTGCGGCTGGATGATGTGGAACTGGCTGGTCAGCGCCCTCGCCTCCGGCGCCACCCTGGTGCTCTACGACGGCTCGCCGTTTTATCCGGATGGCAACGTGCTGTGGGATCTGGCCCGGGACGAGCGGGTAGCCCTGTTCGGCACCTCGGCCAAGTATCTCGATGCCCTGCACAAGCAGGGTTATGCCCCCATCAACACCCACGACTTGCCGCACTTGCGGCTGATCTGCAGCACCGGATCCGTGCTGTCGCCGGAGGGGTTCGACTACGTCTACCAGCAGATCAAGTCGGACGTACAGCTCAGCTCCATCTCCGGCGGCACCGACATCTGCTCCTGCTTCGTCATCGGCAACCCGCTCAGCCCCGTCTATCGCGGCGAGAGTCAGGGGCGCGGCCTCGGCCTCGCGGTGCAGGTATTCAACGAGGCCGGCCAGCCGGTGCAGGGAGAGAAGGGGGAGCTGGTCTGCACCAAACCGTTCCCGGCCCAGCCCATCGGCTTCTGGGGAGACGAGAGCGGCGACAAGTATCACGCCGCCTACTTCGAGCGCTTCGACAACGTCTGGTGCCATGGCGACTGGATTGAACTGACCGACACCGGCGGCATCCTCTTCTACGGCCGCTCCGATGCCACCCTCAACCCGGGGGGCGTGCGCATCGGCACCAGCGAGATCTACCGCTACGTGGAGCAGCTGGACGAGGTGGAGGAGAGCATCGTCATCGGCCAGCAGTGGCAGCAGGACGAGCGGGTGGTGCTTTTCGTCAAGCTCAAGCCCGGCTGCAAGCTGGACGAGCCCCTGCGCGAGCGCATTCGCCAGCAGGTGCGACAGCACTGCACCGCCCGCCATGTGCCCGCTCGCATCCTGCAGGTGGACGCCATTCCCCGCACCAAGTCCGGCAAGATAGTGGAGCTGGCGGTGCGGGAAGTGGTGCACAACAGACCGGTCAACAATACCCACGCCCTCGCCGATCCCGAGGTCTTGAACCAGTATCGCAACCGGCCCGAGCTGGCCAGCTGATCATCGACTCATGCTCGCAGCAGGCGCCGCCAGGCGCCTCTCTTTTGCCGATCCTGTGATGGAGAGCTTTTACTCAAACACTGTTAAACGAATGTTTTAAATAGGTGTTGAAATTGTCATGCTTTGGATCAATAGTGAGCCTCGCCCCCTGCTGGGGATAAAGGAGCACCACCCCCCACCATGTGGGAACAAGGAGACACTCTCATGATCTACCAAGGCGACACCCTGTCGGTCAGCTACCTCGAAGACGGCATTGCCGAGCTGAGGTTCGATGCCCCGGGTTCAGTCAACAAGCTGGATCGCGCTACCCTGCTCTCCCTGAGCGAAGCGATCGCCGTATTAAAACAAGAACGTGAACTAAAAGGTCTGATCCTCACCTCCGGCAAAGACGCCTTTATCGTCGGCGCCGACATCACCGAATTCCTGGAACTGTTCGATCTACCGCAAGAAGATCTGCTCGGCTGGCTGAAAAAGGCCAACGACATCTTCAGCGCCATCGAAGATCTGCCGGTGCCGACCCTGTCCGCCATCAAGGGTCACGCCCTGGGCGGCGGCTGCGAGACCATACTCGCCACCGACTTCCGTCTGGCCGACACAAGCGCCAAGATTGGCCTGCCCGAGACCAAGCTCGGCATCATGCCGGGCTTTGGCGGCACCGTCCGTCTGCCACGCCTGATCGGTGCCGACAACGCCCTGGAGTGGATCACCACAGGCAAGGATGTCCGTGCCGATGACGCCCTCAAGGTGGGTGCCATCGATGCCGTGGTCGCACCCGAAGCACTGCAAAGCGCCGCGCTGCAGATGATCAAAGACGCCATCGCGGGCAAGCTGGACTGGCAGCGCCGTCGCGCCGTCAAGAAGGCGCAGCTGCGCCTCTCCAAGCTGGAAGCCATGATGAGCTTCACCACAGCCGCCGGCATGGTTGCCGCCGTGGCGGGCAAGCACTATCCGGCGCCCATGACAGCCGTCAAAACCGTCGAAGCCGCCGCCGGCATGAGCCGCGACGAAGCGCTCAACGTCGAGGCACAGGGCTTCATCAAGCTGGCCAAGACCGACGTCGCCAAGGCGCTGGTCGGCATCTTCCTCAACGATCAGCACATCAAGGCGCTGGCCAAGAAGGCCGCCAAGCAAGCTGCCAAGGCCACCAGCCACGCTGCCGTACTGGGTGCCGGCATCATGGGGGGCGGCATCGCCTACCAGTCCGCCAGCAAGGGCATCCCGGCGGTGATGAAGGACATCAACGAGAAGGCGCTGGCACTTGGCATGGGTGAAGCCACCAAGCTGCTCAACGGCCAGCTCGAGCGCGGTCGCATTGACGGCATCAAGATGGGCCAGGTGCTCTCTGCCATCACCCCGACCCTGAGCTATGACAGCGTCAAGCACGTGGATCTGGTAGTGGAAGCCGTGGTCGAGAATCCCAAGGTGAAGGCCGCCGTGCTGGGCGAAGTGGAAGCCGTTCTCGGCGACGACGCCGTGCTCGCCAGCAACACCTCCACCATTCCCATCTCCTTGCTGGCCAAGAGTCTGAAGCGCCCGCAAAACTTCTGCGGCATGCACTTCTTCAACCCTGTGCACCGTATGCCTCTGGTGGAGATCATCCGCGGCGAGCAGACCTCCGATGAAACCATCAACCGCGTAGTGGCCTACGCCGCCGCCATGGGCAAGTCTCCGGTCGTGGTCAACGACTGCCCGGGCTTCTTCGTCAACCGCGTGCTCTTCCCCTACTTCTTCGGCTTCACCAAGCTGGTTGCCGATGGCGCCGACTTCGCCGCCGTCGACAAGGTGATGGAGAAGGAGTTCGGCTGGCCCATGGGCCCCGCCTACCTGCTGGACGTGGTCGGCATCGACACCGGTCACCATGCCGGTGACGTCATGGCCCAGGGCTTCCCGGCGCGCATGAGCAAGGAGGGTCGCACCGCCATCGACGTGATGTATGAGGTGAGCCGCTTTGGTCAGAAGAATGGCAAGGGTTTCTACGCCTACGAGCAGGACAAGAAGGGCAAGCCGAAGAAGGTGGCAGACGCCGCCAGCTACGAGCTGCTGGCCCCCATTGCCAAGCCGAAACAGGATTTCGACAAGGAGGCCATCATCGCCCGCATGATGATCCCCATGATCAACGAGGTGGTGCTCTGCCTGGAAGAGGGCATTGTCGCCACACCAGCCGAAGCCGACATCGCACTGGTCTACGGTCTGGGCTTCCCTCCCTTCCGCGGCGGCGTGTTCCGCTATCTGGATACCATTGGCCTGGATCGCTATGTCGCCATGGCCGACCAGTATGCCGACTTGGGCCCGCTCTATCGCGTCAGCGACAAGCTGCGTGAGATGGCCGCCCAGGGCAACACCTTCTACTGATTGCGGACAGGAGATCCATTCATGAAAGACGTAGTCATTGTCGACTGTATCCGGACCCCCATGGGCCGGTCCAAGGGCGGGGCCTTTCGCAACGTGCGCGCAGAAGATCTGTCCGCGCACCTGATGAGCTCCATCCTGCTGCGCAACCCCACCCTCGACCCCAACGAGATCGAGGATATCTACTGGGGCTGCGTGCAGCAGACCCTGGAGCAGGGCTTCAACATCGCCCGCAACGCCGCCCTGCTGGCCGGTATTCCGAAGCAGGTGGGGGCGGTCACCGTCAACCGCCTGTGCGGATCAAGCATGCAGGCGCTGCACGATGCCTCCCGCGCCATCCAGGTGGGTGACGGCGATATCTTCATCATCGGCGGCGTCGAGCACATGGGTCACGTGCCCATGAGCCACGGGGTGGACTTCCACCCCGGCATGGCGAAGTCGGTGGCCAAGGCCTCCGGCATGATGGGGCTGACCGCCGAGATGCTCGGCAAGCTGCACGGCATCAGCCGCGCCCAGCAGGACGAGTTTGCCGCCCGCTCCCACCGCCGCGCCCATGCCGCGACCGTGGAAGGACGCTTCGCCAGGGAGATCGTCGGGCTGGAAGGGCACGACGCCAGCGGCGCCCGCTTCTTCATTGAGCACGACGAGGTGATCCGCCCCGAGACCACGGTTGACACTCTGAGCCAGCTGCGCCCTGTGTTCGACCCGGTCAACGGCACCGTCACCGCCGGCACCTCCTCGGCCCTGTCCGACGGCGCCTCCGCCATGTTGCTGATGAGTGCGGACCGCGCCAAGGCCCTGGGGCTGACCCCCCGCGCCCGGGTGCGATCCATGGCGGTGGCCGGGTGTGATGCTGCCATCATGGGTTACGGCCCTGTGCCGGCGACCCAGAAGGCGCTCAAGCGCGCCGGTCTGACCATGGCCGACATCGACCTGATCGAGCTGAACGAGGCATTCGCCGCCCAGTCCCTGCCCTGTGCCAAGGATCTGGGGCTGCTGGAGGTGATGGACGAGAAGGTGAACCTGAACGGCGGCGCCATCGCCCTGGGTCACCCTCTCGGCTGCTCCGGCGCCCGCATCTCCACTACCCTGATCAACCTGATGGAGGAGAAGGACGCCAACCTGGGTCTGGCCACCATGTGCATCGGCCTGGGTCAGGGCATCGCCACCGTGTTCGAGCGGGTCTAACCCCCAGACAGACCCGCCGCTCAGGGCATCCCCCTGTCATCGGGTTCATATGGGTGTAAGCACAACCTCCCCCTGGCCGATCCACCGGCCAGGGATCGCTCCCGGCCCTGCGGGGAACGAGTGGAGGATATTGAAACGGGTCGCCCCCTTTCGACGGGTGAGGGCGAGCCGGTATCGCGTCGCTTGGGGTCGGCCTGTTCGCCCCATGACTGAGTCTGTGGAGCACACCACACGGGGTGTGCTCTTGCCGTCGGAATCTGCGCTTGGCCGCCCCATTTGGGTCGGCCTTTTTTTCGTTCAGTGCGGCAAAACGGCGGCGATAACCCCCCTAACTTCACATTAGATGGGGGGTTTGCTTGCTTTTTGCTCCCCCGACAGGTTCAATCTGCACAAAAAAATGGGTGGATGCACATACATATGTCAACGAGCAAACAACTGCTGATCGTCGATGACGACCAAGAGATCCGCGAGCTGCTCAACGAATACCTGACCCGGGCCGGCTTTCAGGTACTGATGGCAGCGGAGGGCAACGAGATGCGCCAGCAACTCGCCCAGCACAGCCCGGACCTCATCATTCTGGACATCATGATGCCCGGCGACGACGGCTTTACCCTCTGCCAGCAGATCCGCCGCGACTCCCAGGTACCCATCATCATGCTGACCGCCGCCTCCGACGAGGCCGACCGGGTGATCGGCCTCGAGCTCGGTGCCGACGACTACATCGCCAAGCCATTCAGCCCGCGCGAGCTGCAGGCCCGTATCAAGGCGCTGCTGCGCCGGGCCGAATTCCGTCAGCCGGAGAAAGAAAAAGAGCCGAGCCGCCGCTGGCAGTTCGCCGAGTGGACCCTGGACACCCTGAGCCACCAGCTGACCCACGAGGATGGCAGCCTGCTGGATCTCTCCGGCAGCGACTTCGTGCTGCTCAACATGTTCTTGCAGCAGCCGGGCCAGGTGCTGGACAGAGACACCATCTCGGACGCCACCCGGGGCCGCGAGAGCCTGCCCATGGAGCGCGGCATCGACGTGCAGATCAGCCGCCTGCGCCAGAAGCTGGGGGACAACGGCAAGAGCCCGCGCATCATCAAGACCATACGCGGCAGCGGCTACATGCTGATCGCGGAAGTGCACGAACTGCCATGAGGATCAGGCGCGCCCTCCCCCTGGAGCACTCATAATGGCCCAGCTCTGGCGGGTGCTGATGCCCCGCTCCCTGCTGTCGCGGATGCTGCTGCTGTTGCTGCTCGCCATCCTGCTCTCCCAGACCATACTCACCGGCATCTGGATGCAGCAGATCCAGAAGCGGGAGCTGGAGGGCATGATCAGCACCACCCGCAACCTGGCCCTGTCGGCGGCCTCCACGGTCAACTTCTTCAAGTCCCTGCCGCTGCAATACCGCCACATCGCCCTGGATCAGCTGCGCAACATGGGGGGCAGCCGCTTCTTCGTCTCCCTGAACGAGGAGGAGATCCACATCAGCGCCATCCCGGACAGCGAGCGCAAGACCCTGGTGCTGAGCGAGGTCCATGGGGTGCTCAGTCGCAAGCTCTCCGATGCCATGGCCATCAAGGTGGACTTCTCCCGTCCCGATGACCTCCATGTGTTCAACAACGACACCCTGCTGGCGGACCTGCCCTCCTCCTGGGCCCGCTACACCCTGTCGCTGGAGCCCATCAATCCGCCGGTGCTGGTGACCCAGATCGAGATAGAGCCGGGAGAGTGGCTCTATCTGGCCGCCCTGCTGCCCGCCCCCTACATGACCCTCGACGATACCGTGATGCCGAGCAACCAGGTGCGCTTCATCGCCCTGATGACGGTCTTCCTCTGTTTCTTCACCTTCCTGCTGGTGCGCTGGCAGACCCGGCCGCTGCGCCGCCTCGCCAAGGCGGCGGTCAATCTCGGCAAGGACATCGACCAGCCCCAGCTCAAGGAGGAGGGGGCCTCGGAAATCGTGGCGGCGACCCGCGCCTTCAACATCATGCAGCACCGCATCCGCCGCTATATCGACGACAGGGAGCGCCTCTTCAGCTCCATCTCCCACGATCTCAAGACCCCCATCACCCGGCTGCGGCTGCGGGTCGAGCTGCTGGACGACGAGACCCAGATAGCCAAGTTCAACAAGGATCTCGACGAGCTGGAGCTGATGGTGAAGGGCGCATTGCAGACGGTGAAAGAGACCGACATCCACGAGAACATCGAGGATATCGACGTCAACGCCCTGCTCGAGCAGATGGCCGAGGCCATGAACCTGCACGAGGAGCGACTCACCATAGAGGGGCTGTGCAAGTGGCCCTACCGCGGCAAATCCCTGGCCCTCAAGCGCTGCATCGGCAACCTGGTGGACAACGGCATCAAGTACGGCGAGCGGGTGCGCATCATCATCATGGATGACGAAGAGATGCTGATCCTCTTCATCATGGACGAGGGACCCGGCCTGCCGGAGGATCAGCTGGAGCGCATCTTCGAGCCCTATGTTCGCCTCAGCACGGATAAGGCCGGCACCGGCCTGGGCCTGGGCATAGCCCGCAACATAGCCCACGCCCACGGCGGCGATCTGGTGCTGGAAAATCGTCCCCAGGGTGGCCTGCAGGCCACCCTCTCCCTACCGAGGCAGTAAACACCCTATGAAGTGGTTGTCTCTCCCGGGCGTCGCCCTGCTCTCCCTTCCCGTTTGCGCCTCCTGCCGTGTCGGGGAGCTGCACCAGTGGCGTGCGGTCGGTGTCGGCCACTCTCCCTCCATCAAGGCAGTTACCGTATGAAGTTGTTTCCGTTTGCCATGGTCACCCTGCTCTCCCTGCCCGTCGCCGCCTCCCAGGTCGAGGTGCTGCACTGGTGGACATCCGGTGGCGAGGCCAAGGCGGTGGCCGAACTCAAATCCGAGTGGGCGGCCCTTGGCAATCAATGGAACGACTTCGCCATCCAGGGCGGCGGCGGCAAGAGCGCCATGACGGTGCTGAAAAGCCGGGCCCTGGCCGCCAACCCGCCGGAGGCCGCCCACCTCAAGGGCTATGAGCTCAAGGAGTGGGCCGGACTCGGCTTCCTGCGCGACCTCACCCCCATGGCGGAGCACCTGGGCTGGTACGCCAGACTGCCCCCCATGGTGCGGGACACCCTGAGCCAGAACGGCGCCCTGATGGCGGTGCCCACCGGCATTCACAGGGTCAACTGGCTCTGGCTCAACCGCAAGGTGTTCGCACGCCTCGAGCTGACCCCTCCCACCGACTGGAACCAGTTCGTGGCGGTGGCCGAGCAGCTCAAGGCGCAGGGGGTGACCCCGCTCGCCATCGGCAACGAGGGGTGGCAGCTGACGGTGCTGTTCGAGGCGGTGGCCCTGGGGGAAGGCGGCGTCGACTTCTATCGCAAGGCCTTTCTCGATCAGGATGAGGCGACCCTGACCGGCCCGGACATGGTGCGGGTGCTGTCGCGCTTCCACCAGCTGCGCGCCTACGTGCCCAAGAGTTTCGTCGGCCTGAAGTGGCACCAGGCCACCAACCAGCTGGAGACGGGCGAGGCCGCCATGCAGGTGATGGGGGACTGGGTGAAGGGGGAGCTGAGCGCCGGCAACTACCGCCCAGGCGAGGATGTCGACTGCCTGCCGAGCCCAGGCAGCCAAGGCCTGTTCAGCTACAACCTGGACTCCATCGCCATGTTCAAGCAGCGGGATCCGGCCCAGTTGCAGGCTCAGGGCGAGCTGGCCCGGCTGCTGATGACGCCGCACTTCCAGCAGGCCTTCAACCGGGTCAAGGGGTCTATCCCGGCACTCGTCGAGCCTGACATGAAGCGCTTCGATCGCTGCGCCATCAAGTCATATCGGGATTTCAAGGCGGCGGAGCAGAGCGGCACCCTGCTGCCCAGCATGGCGGAGGGGATGGCCACCCCGACCAATACCCGTCAGGCCATCATGGATGTGCTCGGCAACTTCTTCAACGATGGCCGGGCCAGCCCCGAGCTGACGGCCCACCATCTGGCGCGGGCCATTCGCTCGGCCCGCTGACCGGCGAAGACGACAGAGGCGGATGGGGATCCGCCTCTGTCGCTTTGGGGGGACGAGCTCAGGAGGGGTCGTTCTCGTCCTCGTCATCCTCGTAGTAGTCGCTCAGCTCAATCCAGAGCCCCAGCCCAATCATCACCATGGCACCAAACCAGGTGCCGGTGTTTCCGATCGGGCTGCCCAGCACTATCATGGAAAACGCCAGAAACCCCATGGCCGCATAGGCCTGCAATCTGCCTTGTGACTGGATCATATTCATACCTCCTTGTTGAATATGCTTCATTTTTTATATTACTCGTCAGGCCACGACAGCATAGAGCCGGGGCCAACTTTGGTATCATCGGCTGACATTGGCCCCTCTGGTTTGATTATTTTTTAGCCTTGGGTATCATTGGCAGCGAATTAGGTTGAAGGTTGATTAGAGATGAGTGATTTATTCTGCGACGCAAACCATGAACTGGATGCAATCGGGCTCCGTTGCCCGGAACCCGTGATGATGGTGCGCAAGCGCGTTCGGACCATGGCCCAAGGGGAGACCCTGCTGGTCAGTGCCGATGATCCTTCCACCACCCGCGACATTCCCAGCTTCTGCCGCTTCATGGATCACACCCTGATCGCCAGCGAGACAGAGCAGGCCCCTTACCGCTACCTGATCCGCAAGGGTCAATAAGCCCCCCCTCCCCCCAGGAGCGCACCATGACGATTACCCGAATCGGCACCACGGCCCGTTGGTCCGATGTTGTCATCCACAACGGCACCCTCTATGTGGTGGAAGTCCCCGCCAGCGAGACCGCCGACATCCACCAGCAGACCCGCGAAGTGCTGGAAAGCCTGCAGCGGCTGCTGGAGGCCAACGGCTCCGGGGTCGACAAGATCCTGATGGCCAACATCTATCTCAAGGACATTGGCGACATCAGCGCCTTCAACGAGCAGTGGGATGCCTGGATCCCGGCGGGTACAGCGCCCGTTCGCGCCTGCGTGCAGGCCCGCCTCGCCCACGAAGGCTACAAGGTGGAAGTGCAGCTGACCGCCGCCGTCTAAGCCGCCCACCCAGCCTGAGATAACAAAAGGCCCCGCCATCGCTGGCGGGGCCTTTTCCTTTTCGTTACCGAAACAGGGGCAACTTACGCGGTCGGGGTCAGGGTGATGGTCACCCGACGGTTCTGGGCCTTACCCTCTGCTGTGCTGTTGGTGGCGACCGGCTGATCCGGGCCCACGCCGCTGGTGGCGATACGGCTGCCGGTCACACCCTGACCGATCAGCTGGGCGGCGACGGCGTCGGCGCGCTGGGCGGAGAGCTTCATGTTCAGCTCACGGGAGCCGGTGCTGTCGGTGTGACCAACCACGTTCAGGCGGGTCTTGTCGAACTCGGCAACCACCATGGCCACGCCGGACAGGGTGTTGGCACCGGCGGCTTTCAGCTGGGCGCTGGAGCTGTCGAAGGTGACGTTGTTCGGCATGTTGAGGATCAGCTGGTCGCCGCTGCGGGTCACGCTGACGCCTGTGCCCTGCAGCTTCTCGCGCAGCTTGGCTTCCTGCACGTCCATGTAGTAACCGATACCGCCACCCAGGGCCGCACCGGCGGCCACGCCGGTCAGGATCCCCTTCTTGCGATCACCCTTGCTGGAGGAGAGCGCCCCCACGGCGGCACCAGTGGCGGCGCCGGCCAGGGCACCCCAGGCAGACTTGCCGGTCTGCTGCTCGCCCGTGTAGGGGTTGGTAGTACAGCCAGTGATGGCGACGGTCAGGGCAAGTGCAGGAACCAGTTTCTTGAAATGCATGAAAAAACCTCTGAAAAAGAACGACTCTAGCCGATGGCTGCGCATTCTAACCCAGGGGGACGCCAAGGTGTGACGTTGGCGATAGAGAGCCAACCCCCCATGGCCGTCGCACGAACAGGGGAGATGCACCCGGCACCACGGAGCCATACCCATGTCATCCCTGCCCTGCCCCGCCCCGCTCTGCTCATCATCGATACCCTGGCCGGCCCCTTCGTGCGGCTGATGAGCAGCGACGAGGTGTGCGAGGCGCTGAGCCACGCCCTTCAGCCCTGTTGATTCAGAACCAAAGAAGAAGGGAGGCTTGAGCCTCCCTTCTTCTTTCATTCTCCCATTCACTTCGCCGTCGCTTGCTGGCACTCGGCGTGGCAGCGGCAGGTCACCAGATGATCGTTCACCATGCCCACCGCCTGCATGAAGGCGTAACAGATGGTGCTGCCGACGAAGGTGAAGCCCTGCTTCTTGAGGGCCTTGGCCATGGCATCAGACTCCGGTGAGGTGGCGGGAATGTCGCCGTTGCCCTGCCGCCGATTGACGATGGGGGCGCCGCCGACGAAGGCCCACAGGTAATCGGCGAAGTCGATGCCCTGCGCCTCCAGCGCCAGATAGGCGCGAGCGTTTTTGATGATCGACTGCACCTTGAGCCGGTTGCGGATGATGCCTTTGTCCTGCATCAGCCGCGCCACGTCCTGTTCGTCGAACCGGACGATGAGGGTGGGATCGAAGTCGGCATAGGCGCGGTAATAGCTGTCGGTGCGCTTCAAGATGGTGATCCAGGAGAGCCCCGCCTGCTGGCCATCGAGGCAGAGCTTGGCAAACAGCTCGCGCGGGTCGCGTACCGGCCGGCCCCACTGCTTGTCATGGTATTCGATATATTCCGGGTCCTTGGTCACCCAGGCGCAGCGCAGTTCCATTCCTCGTCTCCTGTTATTTTTCTCTGTCCGACTCTCTGTCCGACAAGGGGATTTCATCGGCGACATGAGGGGGCTTCCATCCCGGGCCAACCAGGCCCGGCGCAGCCCCGCCCCATGAATCCCCTACAATTTCGCCTATTATCCGACCATGCCAGACGGTATACTCCTTCGGTTCACATTCAGCAAATCTTGCTCTGATTTCACTTCGCGCGAAAAACACTATGCAAAAATTCGATGTCAAAACCTTTCAGGGCCTGATCCTGCAGCTGCAGGACTATTGGTCCCGCCAGGGCTGTACCATCATTCAGCCGCTGGATATGGAAGTGGGTGCCGGTACCTCCCACCCCATGACCTGCCTGCGCGCCCTGGGCCCGGAGCCCATCGCCTGCGCCTACGTGCAACCGTCCCGCCGTCCCACCGACGGCCGCTACGGTGAGAACCCGAACCGCCTGCAGCACTATTACCAGTTCCAGGTGATCATCAAGCCTTCCCCCGACAACATCCAGGAACTCTACCTCGGCTCCCTGAAAGAGCTGGGCATGGATCCCGAAATCCACGACATCCGCTTCGTGGAAGACAACTGGGAAAACCCGACCCTGGGTGCCTGGGGTCTGGGCTGGGAAGTGTGGCTCAACGGCATGGAAGTGACTCAGTTCACCTACTTCCAGCAAGTTGGCGGCCTGGAGTGCAAGCCGGTCACCGGCGAGATCACCTATGGTCTCGAGCGTCTGGCCATGTACATCCAGGGCGTGGACAGCGTCTATGACCTGGTCTGGTCCGATGGCCCGCTGGGCAAGACCACCTACGGCGACGTCTTCCACCAGAACGAGGTGGAGCAGTCCACCTACAACTTCGAACACGCCGATGTGGACTTCCTGTTCCACTGCTTCGAGCAGTACGAGAAGGAAGCCCAGCACCTGCTGGCACTGGAAAAACCGCTGCCCCTGCCCGCCTACGAGCGCATCCTCAAGGCCGCGCACTCCTTCAACCTGCTGGATGCCCGCAAGGCCATCTCGGTCACCGAGCGTCAGCGCTACATACTGCGCATTCGCACCCTGACCAAGGCCGTGGCCGAGGCTTACTACGCCTCCCGCGAAGCGCTGGGCTTCCCGATGTGCCAGCGCAGCGACGAAGAGAACAAGCAAGGTTAAGGAACGGACATGGCACAACATACATTTCTGGTAGAGATCGGCACAGCTGAGCTGCCGCCAAAAGCCCTGCGCTCCCTGGCCGAAGCCTTTGCCGACAACTTCAAAGCCGAGCTGACCAAGGCCGATCTGGCCTTCGGCGACGTCGAGTGGTTTGCTTCACCGCGCCGTCTGGCCCTCAAGGTGAGCCAGCTGGCTGGCGAACAGCCGAGCAAGAGCGTCGAGAAGCGCGGCCCGGCCGTAGCGCAGGCGTTCGATGCCGAAGGCAAGCCGACCAAGGCTGCCGAAGGCTGGGCCCGTGGCAACGGCATCACCGTTGAGCAGGCCGAGCGTCTGGTCACCGACAAGGGCGAGTGGCTGGTCCACACCGCCAAGGTCGAAGGCCGTCCGGCCAAAGATCTGCTGGGCGAGCTGGTCGCTGCTGCACTGGCCAAGCTGCCCATCCCCAAGATGATGCGCTGGGGCGACAAGACCATCCAGTTCGTGCGTCCGGTGTTCACCGTGACCCTGCTGCTGGACGGCGATCTCGTGCCTGCCCACATCCTGGGTATCGACTCCGCCCGCACCATTCGCGGTCACCGCTTTATGGGCGAGAGCGAGTTCCAAATCGACAATGCCGACCAGTACCCGCAGATCCTGCTGGAGCGCGGCATGGTGGTGGCCGACTTTATGGCGCGCAAGGCCAAGATCGAGGCTGACGTCGAAGCGGCCGCTGCCGCCTTCGGTGGCGTTGCCGATCTGGACGACGCCCTGCTGGAAGAAGTCACCGCCCTGGTCGAGTGGCCCGTGGTGCTGACCGCCAACTTCGAAGAGAAGTTCCTGGCCGTGCCGGCTGAAGCGCTGGTGCACACCATGAAGGGTGACCAGAAATACTTCCCGGTCTACGACCAGAACGGCAAGCTGCTGCCCAAATTCATCTTCGTCACCAACATAGAGTCGAAAGACCCGAGCCAGATCATCAGCGGCAACGAGAAGGTGGTTCGCCCCCGTCTCTCTGACGCCGAGTTCTTCTTCAAGACCGACCTCAAGCAGACCCTGGCCTCCCGCCTGCCGCGCCTTGAAACAGTGCTGTTCCAGCAACAGCTCGGCACAGTCCGGGCCAAGGTCGAGCGCATCGAGACCGTCGCCGGCTTTATCGCTGAGCGCATCGGTGCCAACGTGGCTCAGGCCAAGCGTGCCGGCCTGCTCTCCAAGTGTGATCTGATGACCAACATGGTCGGCGAGTTCGCCAGCACCCAGGGTGTCATGGGGATGCACTACGCCCGTCACGACGGCGAAGACGAAGTGGTGGCCGTGGCCCTGAACGAGCAGTACATGCCGCGCTTCGCCGGTGATGCCCTGCCGTCCGCGCTGGAAGCCTGCGCCGTGGCGCTGGCCGACAAGCTCGACACCCTGGCCGGCATCTTCGGCATCGGCATGCTGCCCAAAGGCGACAAGGATCCCTTCGCCCTGCGCCGCGCCGCCATCGGTGCCCTGCGCATCATGACCGAGAAGCAGCTGGACCTGGATCTGGTTGAACTGGTGGAAGAGGCGGTGCGCGTCTACGGCGACAAGCTGACCAACAACACCGTCGTCACCGACGTGGTCGACTTCATGCTGGGCCGCTTCCGCGCCGCCTATCAGGACGAAGGCATAGGTGCCGATGTGGTGCTGGCCGTGCTGGCCCGCCGCCCGACCCGTCCGCTGGACTTCGATCGCCGCGTCAAGGCCGTCAGCCACTTCCGCAGCCTGGATGCCGCCCTGGCCCTGGCCGCCGCCAACAAGCGCGTGAGCAACATCCTGGCCAAGGTGGAAGGTGAACTGCCGACTGCCGTCAAACCGGAGCTGCTGGTCGATGCCGCCGAGAAGGCGCTGGCCACCCAGGTTGCCGAACTGCAAGCCAAACTGGCCCCGCTGTTCGCCGCCGGTGACTATCAGGCTGCCCTCACCCGTCTGGCCGCCCTGCAGGGGCCCGTCGACACCTTCTTCAACGAAGTGATGGTGATGGCCGACGACGAGGCCCTCAAGGCCAACCGTCTGGCTCTGCTCAACAACCTGCGCAACCTGTTCCTGCAAGTCGCGGATATCTCGCTGTTGCAGTGATCTTGGTTGGGTTGATTGAAATAAAAAACGGCGCTGAAAGGCGCCGTTTTTTATTGGCAGAGCCCTAATTACTTAGGGCATGCGGCTTTACTTGCTTGAGGAATTGATGTCTGGCCCTTAAGGCTAAACTCCACTGATTTTTTATTACATTCGTCACACATCGGTACAATTCGCTCTCCCTCAACATTAGCATGAAACACATGCGCACCTAGCGTTGGAGAAGCAGTACAGCCAGCGACAGAACAAGTCACCGGCCAAGGCTTACTCGTAATGTACAGCCAGTGATTTTTCCACGACTCGCACGAACAACTACGCTCAGCAGTTCCCTTTTTGTTCTTCCAGTTATCACAAGATACTGTCATCAAAAACCTCGCTAAAAATATATCCTTGGACTCTATGGCTTTTACCGGCCGCTTGGCTGTGATTTACCAAGAGTGGAGCATTTCGGTGATGCTCCAAGTACATCCGAGCAACATCGGGAATTCAGATAATAAGTGCGACACTCATGGATGAATGGCGAGAGGTGGCCAACTGCTGATTGGTGGTACCCTTCTGCTCGCCAAAGTAAAAGCAGTATCACCATGAGCTATCAGCAGTTGACC
>NZ_JBKISU010000046.1:0-21209 GCF_050266975.1 Aeromonas sobria | reverse complement strand
TCGGCGAGGCCGATAGCCTGGAAAAACTCGAAGCCCTGCTACCCTGGAACGTCCCGCTGGAGCCCATTGCAAAAAAAGTGGCGCAATACAACGAAGGCAAGTAGGTCGATTTAGCGGCGCTTACGATTTAACTGAATAAACTGATGCGTTTTTATACATAGAACCATTTGTGGATAGGATAGAGATGGCAAGAATCCTGATGACTCGCGCCCTTGATGGCCACGGTCATATCTACGATTCTCGAGAATGTCAAACTGTCTCTGACCAAGTGGTTTCTGGGAAAGCCGCGTGAACAGATTTAACGGTATCAACGTTATTTTAAGCCTAACCGTTTAGCCAGTTTATGCAAATTACTTGGGTCAAGAACTAACCGACGAGCCACATTAGCCCAATTGCCCTGACAGGCATCCAAAGTCTGACTTATAACCTTACGCTGATAACCATCCACGGCAATCTTTAGCGATACAGTCTGTTCATCATGCGAAACCTGTGATAACAGTATATGTTCGGTTTTTGTCGAACAAATCGCGTTGGCATCCAATGCCAGATGCTCTGGTTCCAATGTGACAATTTCTGTTCTGACAGCTCCCCGACTGAGTGCACGCAAAGCAGCCCGGCTGATCACATGCTCTAGTTCGCGTACATTGCCCGGCCAGTCATAAGTAAACAAAGCCTGTTCTGCTTCGCGTGATAATCGCAGGCTACGAAAACCAAGACGGGCACGGTTTAGCTCTAGAAAATTCCCTGCCAGTAATAACACATCGTTATCACGCTTCCGCAGTGGGGGGATCGGCACTGGATAAACCGACAACCGATGGTACAAATCAGCCCGGAATTGCCCTTCTCTTACCTGCTCATGCAACTGTCGATTGGTTGCCGCAATGATCCGAACATCGACTTTCTGCTGCTGATCTGTACCGAGTCGTTGGATCTCGCCATTCTGTAACGTGCGTAGCAATTTAGCCTGCACAGTCAGTGGTAATTCACCAACCTCATCGAGAAAAAGCGTACCGCCATGTGCTGCTTCAAATCGACCGGGGCGATCGCTTATCGCACCAGAAAATGCACCTTTAACATGACCAAACAGTTCACTTTCCGCGAGTGACTCTGGTAATGCCGCACAATTGACATGGATCAGCGGTGCAATATGTCGTGGTGATTTACTGTGTAAGCGGCGAGCAAATAGCTCTTTTCCTACACCAGTCTCGCCCAGCAACAACACGGGAAGTTCGGAATCTGCTACCACATCCAGCTCATGCAATAACTTCAGCAAAATCGCACTTTGCCCAATGATTTCACCATCACTAGTATTTTGTTCACCCAGCAATAACGCTTCTGATGCTCGATTACCAACTCGTAACGCTAGAATCTCTTCTTCTAAACGGCTCATACGTATCACCACTTCAGTCAGAGAAGCACTGTGCGTTAATTTATCAACTGCTTCATCGTCAAAAACAAAACCCTCAAAAGCATCTAGCGTTAATGCGCCCCACAATTGCCCTCCTAGATAGAGGCTGATCCCCATGCAATCATGTACGGGTAATGGCAGCCCACGTTGTGAGTCCAGTAAACCATCATATGGATCAGGTAACAGACTTTCCGGTTCAAATCGCACTGCTGAACGACTGGATAAAATAGTGGCCAGACGAGGGTGCTGTGCCACGACAAAACGGCGCCCCAATGTTTCATGCACTAAGCCATCCACTGCCACAGGACAAAGGCAATCACCATCCAATTTCAATAAACCAACTGCACTACAACCAAAATTAGTTCGAATCGCGGAAACCAGCCGCTCCTGTCGAACGGAACGCGGTAGTTCAGTAGTGAGATCAAGTAACAATGATGTGTCAAACATGGTATTTATTACCAGAAATGGTTTTTTTAACCCTATCAGGAGATGGTAAAAAACACCACAAAAATATATAATCCATATATTTCAATGTGTTAGATATGGCATGATTTATGCTTTTACTTATCGAGATAAAATTACTCTATTATTTATCAAGGAGCGCTTTCATGGTCTTACTCGAACAAACTATTGCCAATATTGCTTGTGAAATTCCTGGTGCAACACGAGTATTCCACAAATTTAAACTAGATTTTTGCTGCGGTGGTCAACAACCGTTAAAAGATGCCATCGCTCACCGTAACCTCGATGCCACGCTGGTTATTACTGAATTAGAGCAAGTACAACAGTTACCAAGCCACGAAATTGATTGGCGTACTGCAACACCTTCTGCGCTAATTGATTTTATCCTGGAACGCTTCCATGCTCTGCATCGAATTCAATTACCAGAACTGATCCGCCTTACAAATCGAGTGGAACATGTCCATGCGGATAAAATAGGCTGTCCGTTAGGTCTGGGGGCTCATCTGGTTGATATGCTGCGGGAGCTGGAAGGTCACATGCAGAAAGAA
This sequence comes from Aeromonas sobria, assembly GCF_050266975.1. Classification (GTDB taxonomy): domain Bacteria; phylum Pseudomonadota; class Gammaproteobacteria; order Enterobacterales; family Aeromonadaceae; genus Aeromonas; species Aeromonas sobria_B. The sequence goes on along the minus strand of NZ_JBKISU010000046.1, from coordinate 18,791 downwards.
GAGCAGATCCTATTCCCTATGCTGAAAAAGGGTCTTAACAACTCAGTACAAGGCCCAATTGCTATGATGCGTATTGAACATGAACAGCATGGTGAATGTTTGGACGAAATAATGCACCTGACCAATGACATTACGCCTCCGGTAGACGCTTGCGTGACATGGCGTGCACTCTATACCGGCCTGACACAATTGCGAGAAGACCTGATGCAACATATTCATTTGGAAAATAATATTTTATTCGCAAACGCCACCACCAATTAATGACCAGTCATCTATTATTCTCGGGGATATCTGCATATCCCCGTGGATTTGGTAGTCACGTATTTTGGTTATGTTGACTTTGTGAGAAAATAAGAGAAGCATTTGTTCAATGCATGTTCATCCATAATATCGAACTTAAAAATAGGTTTAATCGGAAACGAGAATTAAGGTTGGCAGCAAGAATCTCTTGTGGTCTCTTGTGGTCTCTTGTGGTCTCTTGTGGTCTCTTGTGGTCTCTTGTGGTCTCTTGTGGTAGTTATTGTTCATAAAGTAGGTAATGTTTACGATCCATCTTTTTTATCTATCAGTATCGCTCATAAACACACTTGCTTATATTGTAAACAAAAATATATATCTAATCAACTAATATGTTTATCACATTTTAATCCGTGCTGTATTAAAAATCACCCTACCTGGGCGGCTTCTGGATAGGCTGGAACCCATTTTTATTGTTTAGAACGCGCATAAATCACTTCATTTTATCTACGTTCCATAGTTTAATTGGCAACGTGAATGTTTTTAAATGCGCATTATTTTTTTTCGAGGTAACTTATGTTTGGCTTAAAGCTTAAACAACAATATCAGATCTTATCTGATGAAAATCAGATGCTAAAAGAAGAGATAGAGCAGTTACAATCCAGCTATAAGATAGCATGCGAAGAAAGTCAAGAAATTCAGATAAGGCTAAGGAATACACAATCTAGAGAGCGATTTTTCCTTGGAATGTTTACCAATATTGCAAATTTTGGGCAATCACTACATGGGCTCGGTGATTCTTTTTTGGGCCTAGCTGTACAGCTGAATCAACAAAAAATAACTGCTATTTCATCCTCTCGGGAATCAGAAACAAATCGTCTTGCTTTTCAGCAAATGGCTAACAATCTGCACACGATGTTTGAACAAATTACGGCAGCCTCAGAAAATGTGGCCTCGCTACATGAGCGCGCTAGTCAAATCAATGGTATTGTTCAATTAATAAAAGGTATTGCCGATCAAACAAATTTATTAGCGTTAAATGCAGCAATTGAAGCCGCCCGCGCTGGCGAACAAGGGCGCGGATTTGCTGTAGTGGCTGATGAGGTTAGAAGTCTGGCGGAGCGGACCAGCAAAGCGACAACAGAAATTGCTGGGTTGGTGAGCGAAATCCAGTCCGATACCCAACAGGCCAAAAACGTTATGGAACAAGGCGCCATCAATGCTCGTCGTTACAGTGCAGATAGTCTTTCTGCAACTAATGGCATGTCGCAATTAACGGAGCTTTCGCAAAATTTAGAGCAATCAATTACAGGAGCTTCGCTGCTTTCCAATGCGGAATTAGCCAATCTGGAAGAACTCAGTCTTAAATTAGAAGTGTATAAAGTATTAATGGGATTATCCAACCTAACTGCGGAGCAGCTTCCTGATTACACTGAGTGTCGACTCGGCCAGTGGTATTACGCTGGTGAAGGTAAAGCCAGTTTCTCTAAATCATCAGGTTATCGCGAGATGGAAAAACCACATCAAGCTGTACATGACAATGCCAGAAATGCGGTAGCTCGTTTCCATAATGGCGATTACGATGGGGCACTTTCTGCTTTAGCTGCAATGGAGCAGGCAAATATAACGGTCATGAAGGGTATGAGCCATTTTCTAAAATTATAACTCTAACAACGATTCCTGATTACCCATGATTAGCAGTCACTCCGAACGGCGTTGCTTCCCAAATCAGTCGTAAAAACGTAGCTTCCCCAGCCCCAAGTGACCGTTACACTTGGGCTTTCTGACCGGCAGGCCAAGGTCGTCAGTTTGTTTATCACACTCACATACGCCATCACTTCCCCCACTTGGTCGTTGTAGTTTCGTTGACTGATTCTTCCCACCATCAGCTGTTTGAACCGGGACATCGCCGTCTCTACCAACGAGCGACGGAGATCTCGCCTGGATGCTCAAGCACAAGCTGCTGCAAGCGATGAAGGAGTCTGACGACAAGCATCCCATCAGCGGTATCATTCAACTCGATGATGTCTACTGGGGCAGTGAACGCCGTGGTGGCAAGCGGGGTTGTGGTACCGTTTGCAAGACACCTTTGTGGCGGCAGTGTCCCTGAAGAAGGAAAGAAATCCAATCAAAATGTGGATGACGGTGGTTGATGGGTTCAAAACTAAGACCATTGGCAAGTGGGCTAAACGACATCTTGCTAACGGGAGTGCCGTGATATCTGATGAGTTATCCCGTTTCAGGGCAGTCAAGGAAGCCAACTGTGAGTACCTGAGTGTCGTCACTGGAGGCAACCTGGATTTACTGGAGCATCTTGCGTTCAACTGGGTAAGCACGATAATAGGGAATGTGCAGAACTCGCTGCGGAGCAGTTGCCATACGCTTGGAACCAAGCCTCTACCAAATCATCTGACGGAATGATGCTTCCGATTTAAGCATCGTTTTGGCATCAAGAGCATGCTGGTTGAATTGAACCACACGATAGAGGAAATCCATCTAATGCCATATCGGGAAGATCATGGGTAATCGGATAGGTGGTACCCCATATCTATAGCCACGTATGAATAATACATACCGATAAATTTGAGGAGCAACCTCTTATAGAAGAGTTAATAACTGTGCGATTTCAAAAACAAGCCTATCCGCTTCATCAGAATCAAAATCTGTTTTCTGAAGTTTTTTGACTCCATGCTCATTCAATAAGACATGATTTGTAGGAGTGAGATTGTGAATAGCCAAACAACTTTTGACACATTGTAAAGGACATCCATCGATAGCAATGATCGATCTACCAGACTTTGCTATACGGACTAAATGCTTTACGTTTCCACCAACACCTGCAATGCAGGACATTTCTGCATCACCTCGTTTATCTAGCTGAATAGCCATATAGTTTGCCATCTGCGCTGCACTTGAACAACCAGAGCATGAATAAACCAATGGTAAAGAACGTAAACATTCACTCATAAAACATCCTTTAAAAATCATAGTCCCATGAAGATGCCCTTAATAAATAGGGCATCTGCGAAATCAATTATCAAATTTAAAGTTTCTACCAATAGCGCTGGTAATTCCGTGGTAACTCCTGAAATTATAAATCAGAGGGCTCCACAAATCCGCGTCAATAACGTCATCTTTTTTAAGTAAAGATGCATCTGCATGCACATGAGTGGCTCGCAATTCAACGATAGCAAAATTATTGCGCTTTGTTATATGTTCAACTAAACACTCGACCTGAATTAAACATTCTTGGATACGAGATGGTTTAACGGTACAGGACGCCAGCTCTGTAAATCCACCAAGAGCAAATTTATTACCACAATAACTGAAACCTATCTTTTCAGATGGGACAGGATCCTTTCCGGTCAATTTGGCAATAGATTCAATTCTATCCGAAAGGTTGTCTGATGCAACATTCAATACGACTTCTGGACAATTCTCAATGTTTTCGATAGCCTTTGAATTTAGACTGAGGCCGATGACAATATTATTCGAAAGAGACCAACTCGATGATATTGGTGTAATGTTAGTTGTATCAGTATCATCGATGGTACTCAGTAGAATTACGGTGTTTCCCCAATAAAGTGATTTTGGGTGAACTTGCTTATGCATTGCCATCTCCTTTGTAACAGAAACACTACAAATTATATATCACAGTGTGATATAATTGAACTTATTGTATTTCACCTAAGAAGTCAACAACCGAGTAAGCTATGCTAACAAAAGCTCAATTTGAGGCACTTTCTGAGTTTCGCTATCAGTTAAAGCGTTTTCTTCACTTTAGTGAAACTGCGGCCAAGGAGCTCGGGCTCACACCATTACAATATTTATCCCTCCTGCACATTCAAGGATACCCAGGGCGCAACTGGGCAAGCGTGGGTGAACTAGCGGAAAGGCTACAAATGAGTCATCATGCTACCGTAGCTTTACTTACGCGATGTGAGGAGTTGGACCTTGTTGAACGGCGGAAAAATGAAAATGACAAGCGCAAAGTAGATGTGTATTTAACAGACAAAGGGAGAGAATATTTACAGCAATTGGCACAGCAGCATAAAACAGAATTACAATCGCTTCAAAATACTTTCCAAGTAGCACGTATTACAGCACTGAATGAAAACTATGATGCTGACCAGTAAAAAACATTATGTACTAAGAGTATGAGCAAGTGAATTGCTCATACTTAATTACCAGAATACTCTAGTCATAATTCACATTGAACTGCTTACAATAAAATATGACTTGTGAATATATTTTTTCGTGGTCTGCGAAAAGGATTAAATCAATACTTTCGTTATCAGGAAGGATGTGTATCACTCTAGAGCCAGGTTTGCTTTCGACCAATTTAATCAAGGATATTTGACGCCATGGGAAAAATAAATGCTTTTTATGACAATGAAATTCAATACCATCAGGGCTTAATTCCAGCTTTACTTTTCTTGCGACATAAATATATCTCATGTTTATAGCCGCTGTGATAATAAAGACTAGAAATGAGAATAAAACAGTATTTCGATATAACTCTTCGGTTATTGATAAACCAGAAACTTCGGATGCCAACAACAGCAGCATCGGCCAGAAAATAGCAACAAAGAAAGGTTCGACTAACTTAGTCACAAACTTTTTATTTGATACATGATATACCATACTACGCCTGATAAATAGTAGTCGCAGTTTACACTGCGACTACTACCCTAATCATGTTACCGACGAGACCTTACGATCTGGATGCGTCTAGTTAAATACTCAAGCGGTACGCTCCAAACGTGTACTAATCGACAGAATGGAAAGACAACAAACAAAGTCATACCTAAAATCATATGAATTTTGTAGATAAAAGATACCCCTTCTAAATTTTTAGAGGCCCCTGTTTGGAACGTCACAACATCTTGCGCCCAACTTACGAGCTTCATCATGACACTGCCGTCAAGATGGAAGGCAGAAAATGGAATTGTCAGAAGACCAAGCGCTGCCTGGGAAACTAATAATACCAAAATCAAAATATCCGCAGTTGATGATGTTGCTCTGACCCTTACGTTTGTCAGACGCCGCTTTAAGAGCAGATATCCACCGTACAACGTCATTGCACCAAAGACACCGCCAGCAAACATTGCTATAAGTTGCTTTGCTTGCAATGATAAGAATGACTCATATATCCAGTGAGGTGTCAATAGACCAAAAAAGTGGCCAAAGATGATACCAAGAATACCAATGTGAAACAGTCCAGATGCCAACCTCATATTCGAGTTATCAAGCAACTGGCTTGATCCTGCTCGCCAAGTGTACTGCCCATAATCGTAACGAACCCAACTACCAAGTAGAAAAATGGTAACTGCAATATATGGGTATATATCAAAGAAGAAGCTATGAATATAGTTCATTTGTTTGCCTCACCAATTTCAAGGTACTGTGGTACGACTGCATTCTTAAATCGGTTACTATGAATTGTAGTGGTCTAATCATCCCGGACACCATTTTAGGTGGTACAGTCGCCACCATGACTTGAGGTGTTCAATGACAAGATTACGTCGCTCATTTACTGCTGAATTCAAACTCGAAGCCGCATCCCTGGTACTCGACCAGGGATACTCAGTCCCCGAAGCCAGCCGTTCACTGGATGTCGGTGAAACCATACTTCGTCGATGGGTTCAGCAGCTTCAATCCGAACGAACCGGCACCACCCCAATCGGCAAAGCGCTGACCCCGGAGCAGCAGAAAATCCAGGAGCTGGAAGCCCGCATCAACCGGCTCGAGCGCGAAAAGGACATTCTAAAAAAGGCTACGGCTCTCTTGATGGCGGACGAGTTCACTCGTACGCGCTGATAGACCGATTAAGAGAGCAAGCCCCCATCACTCTGGTCTGCTGCGCTTTCGATGTTCCAACATCCTGTTTTTACGACTATCTGGCCCGCAAGCGGACGATTAACCGTGAGCGGATGCAGCAACGCAGCGAGTTGCGCCGTTTGTTCAAAGAGAGCCGGAACTCAGCGGGCAGCCGCGCCTTGATGTCGATGATGCGAGAGCTGGGGCATCAGATTGGCCGATTCAAAGTGCGCAGTCTGATGAAGGAGGTCGGTCTGGTATCCAAGCAACCGGGCGCTCATCGCTATCAGGTCGCCCGGTCTGAACGACCGGATATTCCCAATCTGTTGGCCCGTGAATTTGATGTCCAACAACCCAATCAGGTGTGGTGTGGCGATATCACCTACGTCTGGGCAGGTGGTCGTTGGAATTACCTGGCGGTGGTGCTCGACCTTTATGCCCGCCGAGTCGTGGGCTGGGCGATGTCTGACAAGCCTGATGCAGAGCTGGTAATAAAAGCGCTCGAGATGGCCTATCAGCAGCGGGGTTGCCCATCAGGTGTGCTGTTTCACTCAGACCAAGGCAGCCAATATGGCAGCCGGGCATTTCGGCAGCGGCTGTGGCGCCATCGCATGACCCAGAGCATGAGTCGGCGTGGCAACTGTTGGGATAATGCACCGATGGAGCGGTTGTTCAGGAGTCTGAAGACAGAGTGGCTCCCGACAACGGGATATATGAACCTGCGGGAGGCGAAGCGGGATATCAGCTATTACCTGATGGATTACTACAACTGGCGGCGTCCACATCAACACAATGACGGGAGCGCGCCAGCAAAAGCCGAGGATCGGCCTAACCAAGTGTCCGGATTTAGTTGACCACTACAGTTACAGTCACGCCAGTATGCGATTTGTTCATGGGTTGAGGATGATAGAGCTTGTCTAGATAGAGCTCTCATTTTTGAAAAAACACTTTTTTAACTTTCCGCCCTACAGGGCGAACATAACCATGCTTTTACTGTGGTTAAATTTCTATTTTCTATTTTCTATTTTCTATTTTCTATTTTCTATTTTCTATACGTTTATAGATTTTCAATTCATTACTAAGTGATAGAGCATTAATTTATTAAATCAACTCAGTAAATCTTAATTTATAAAAGCGACTTTCATTTGCTCTCTTCAATAAGATCGTGTGAGGGGTTGTAAAACTGGGCTCTCTTCGCTGCGTAGCAGCGGAATGTTGAAACGCTGAAATTTAATTCAAACTCTCATAATTAGTAAATGGACAGTTTTTCGATTTTTTCAAGTGGGGGGATGTGAAAAAATTTCCAAAATCAATTTGATTGATTGAAATTTAACCTATTGTGCTGATTTTATGCTATTAGTCCCCCGACTTATTGGCAAACCCCATGTTCAATCCGTCCCACCAGATCGACAACAGCCTGAACCCCCATCGGTGTAGTCAACAACTTAGCTGGGGCAACGCCACCAAGGCCCCAGGCTGGACGCTCTAACCATGATAATGCCTTGGTGGTGTCGTACTTGTTGAGGGAGAGCACCGCATCGAGGGCCTGTACAACGCCGTATACCCTGGCACCCTGCGATGTTGACAGGGGAGTCTCTGTCTTGAACTTGCGGGCAATTGTGCTTCGGCTAATGCCTGCTAAGCGGCATATCAAACCTGCATCTGTACTCATCAATTCAGCCAGTCGATGAATGATGCCAGGAGCTACACCAGCCACGATCCATAGATGCGCCCCCAATGGGTCGCTCGGTATGCCAAGAGTGCTAAAGGGCGTCATAGCCGAGGGCTCACTCTTACCTGGATGATAACTGGCATAGGACATAGTGACATCTCCCCTGATCCAGAATATATGGTTGCCTCGTCCTATCCTATCTGTTCCGTGTGTCAGTGGCGATAGGTCAGAGCTTTGTGGGGCTACTGATGACGGACCGTTTGTAGGGGGGATCGACCGAACTCGAACAGTGTTCCTCTAGAGGTCTCCGCTGTCGAGGTAAAAGCCAGATCGGCTCACTTCATGAGCCGAGAGTGCTCATTCATCGGCTCATCTGGTGAGGTGATCTCAATGCTCACTACCTCCTAGATTACGTTATTCACAATGGATTTTTTATTTTAGGCTACACAGTTTCAGATTGGAGCTATGCCCTAAGCAGAACCAAACGCGATTTAGCTCACGCCTCTTTGAATAATGCTATTTCTCTGTTCGTCTTGGTGCCAAAAACTGTGGAGCTAATGCTGGGATTAAGAGATAATTTCTCTGATATAAAAATGTGATACATGAGGCTATCAATGAACGATTTTTTGAAAACACTGATGAATATTCGTAGTCTGCGAGCTGTGCTGCGTGAGCTGTCTTATGAGCAGCTGGTTGAGGCTAAGGAAAAATTTGACGAAATCTATGCCGAACGTGAGCAGCAAGAGAGCAAAATCAGAGCGGAGTCAGCAGAACGCCTGCAAAAACTGGCTGAGTTTACCGAGCTGCTGAAAGAAGCAGGCATCGATCCTAGTGAGCTGGTTGGCACTTCGGCTCCAGCGAAAGCTGAGGGGTCAGCTAAAGCCAAACGCGCTCCTCGCCCTGCAAAATACAGTTATACCGAGGATGGTCAGGAGAAGACCTGGACTGGTCAGGGGCGCATGCCTAAGGCCATTGCGGAAGCTGTGGCGAGTGGTCGAGCATTGGAAGAGTTCTTGATCTAGTGCTGAGAGCCCATGCCTGCTCGGCGTGGGCCTTTAATTCTATCTGTAGTAGGAGCACCGTATGGGGAGGACATTAGAGGGCATCATCTCATCCGAATCACCGGAGGTTGTCCAGAGAGCAAAGGCGCTGGCCGAAGAGCAACTGGTATGTCTCAGTGTGATCAAACTGCTTTCAAATCTCGGGACGGGTGATGTTCCTAAAATAGATTCCGATGTTTTCGATAGTTTGTTGTCGCTCAAAAAGTCAGTTGAGAGCCATGACTGTCGGTTGAGTTTATTCGTTCATATGCCTGACGGCAGTCTTCATGGTGTCAACATTTAACAAAAGATCGTCATTGGTAGGTTAATCGCAGATTTTATCTACCAAATAAAAATAACACCCCATGGCGATGCTTTTTCAAACTCCCTCAGTGTGCAAGCGGATCTGATAGCGTGTATTGCGTCCGCCACCAGGTAATTTCTCAATGCACCCACTATCCACCAGTTGCGCAAGATGGCGTGTAGCGGTCGCTTTGCTGACTCTTGCCACTTTTTGATACTGGCTTGCATTGATGCCATTTTCAAAACCTTCTTTGCCGCCATCCAATAAACGGTTAACAACCTTAGTTTGCTCTGGACTCAGACCGTCATGACAGTGCCGCTGCCAGAAAGATGCCTTGGCAAGGCCACGAGCAATACTCTGTAATGCCAGTTCTAGGGTGTAATCCAGCGTATCGAGAAACCAACAGATCCAGGAGGTAATATCCAACGAGCCCTTCTGTGCTGACCCCAGTGTCCGATAGTAGTCTGCCCGCCGTTCTAGAATCGCAACTGACATGGCATACAGCCGGATGCTGTGGCTGTCAGCCTGTGACAGCGCGAGATCGGTCAATGCCCGCGTGAGCCGCCCATTGCCATCATCAACGGGATGCAGGGTCACGAACCAGAAATGACAGATCGCCGCACGAAGCAGTGGATCCATCGTGGGGTCATGCTGAGTCTGGTTAAACCAGGGGATGAACTCGGCCAGTTGATCGTCCAGAGCGGCTCTGGGTGGAGCCTCAAAATGCACGGTAGGGCGATCAACACGCCCAGAGACAACCAGCATCGGCTCATCTCCTCGCAACTGCCCTACGTTCAGTCGCTGCACCGACCATTCGTTGGCGGGGAACAGCCAACGATGCCATTGGTAAAGTCGTTCAATTGTCAGTGGTTGTTCATGGTTGTCGATGGCATCCAGCATCATTGCCGCGAGCCCCTCTGAGCGATCTGACACGGGATAGGACGGAGTTTCTGATCCCCCTAACCGCCTAGCCAGGGAAGAACGCACGGATTGGGCATTGAGACGTTCGCCTTCGATAGCGGACGAGGCGATGATGTTAGCCAATAACGTGTCCAACGTTTGGTCGGGGTTCCCCAACCTGGAATGACTACCGATTAGAATTCCCTGCCTGCGTTGAACCTGCCGTAATCTGGGCAATATCTCGCTATCCCGCCAACGAAAATGGGGCCAATCTGCTTGTTGCCAAATCCAAAATGGGTCCATAACATGTTCATTCAATGTGCCTTAATCCTCCACCGTTTCAAGGCTAACTTCGTCGGCAACGATGGCACTGGTCTACGCATCAACAGCCAAGTGAAGCTTGCCGTTTCTCCTTGCCGTGCTTGCCCACCTTCCACTCTCCTTCGCCCTAGACCTTCAGTTCGGTAGCAACACCAGATAAGCCACTGGCACCTGACTGACAAGCGGTACTGAATGTTAACCTGCTTGGCGCGTTTACTGGTGCTGTTGCAACACTGCACCGGCAAGGGAATATCAATTCAGCATGAACAGCGAATTGACGACCCTCCAACGTGCCGTAATGGTTCCAGCTTTCCACCGGCACCTTGAGTTGTGCGGCCACCATGCGCAGCAGGGGCGGAAATGGAGGATCATCGACGCCCAAGAAGATGCCAGGGAATCGCAAGTAGCAAAGCTGCACGGCGAAGCCCAATCGATTCGCGGCGCCGCGACGCTGACGGATCACCGACAGGTCGGTTTCGTTGAACGTGTAGTGCCGTATCAGTTCGTCTTTGGCATCTGGCAGTGTCAGCAGACTTTCGCGCTCGGTGGCGGACAGGGTTGAGCGGCGTGGCATGGTCAGTCTTCCCGCAGGTACTGGTACAAGGTTTCGCGGCTGATGCCGAAGTCACGGGCCACCAAGGTTTTCTGGTCGCCTGCCGCAACTCGCCGTTTCAACTCGGCAATTTGTTCGCTGTTCAGCGATTTCTTTCGTCCCCGGTAGGCCCCGCGCTGCTTAGCCAGCACGATTCCCTCGCGCTGACGTTCGCGGATCAGAGCGCGCTCGAACTCAGCAAAGGCTCCCATGACCGACAGCATCAGATTGGCCATCGGTGAGTCCTCGCCGGTGAACGTTAGCCCTTCTTTGACGAACTCCATGCGCACGCCCCGTTGTGTCAGCCCTTGGACGATGCGGCGCAGGTCATCAAGGTTGCGTGCCAACCTGTCCATGCTATGCACCACCACGGTGTCGCCCTCGCGGACGAAGGCCAGCAGCCTTTCAAGTTCGGGACGTTGTGTGTCCTTGCCTGAAGCCTTATCGGTGAATACCTTGCCGACTTCTATTTGTTCCAGTTGTCGATCAGGATTCTGGTCGAAGCTGCTGACGCGAACGTAGCCGATACGTTGACCTTGCAAGATGCCTCCAAAGGTAAAAATGTCAGGATGAAATCTATTACCCTTGGCTGAATGTGTCAATAAATATAAATTAATACCCTACTCTGACGTTGTTTGTGCTCAACATCTGACATCAGGTTAGGGTATAGTCTTAACTGACACCACCTCCCAGGGCCTGATATAAAGCAACACTATCGACTAGGCGTTGTGCCTGGACCGCAACCATATTGATCCGGATTGACTGTGCCTGTTGCTGCGCGATGAGCAGTTGCAGGTAGCTGGCCGCGCCCAGCCGGTATTGCCGCTCGACCGACTGCAAGGAGGCCTGTGCAGCCATATCAGCGGCAGCGAGGGCAGTCAAAGTTTGTGCATCGCTTTCCACCGCGCGCAGGGTGTCGGCGACGTTACGCAAAGACTCCAATACGACGCTCTGGTAATTGGCTACGGCGGCATCAAAAGCGGCGAGCGCCGCTCTTTTTTCAGCGGGTAGCCCTGGATTAAAAAGAGGCTGGGTGAGCTGCGCAACCAGGCCCCACACTGCCGAGCCACCACCGAACAGGGCACCGGTGGTCAGCGCCTGAGAACCAAGGTTGGCGCTCAGGTTGATCTGTGGGTAGAGCTTGGCGACAGCCACACCATAGTCTGCATTGGCCGCATGCAACAGCGCCTCTGACGCCTGGATATCCGGTCGGCGGCGCACCAGTTCTGAGGGCACGACGAGCGGCATCTCGACGGGTAGAGTGAAATCGGCCAGAGTGAAGGCCGGGATGCCACCCGTGCCTGGGGCACGACCGGCTAGCACCGCCAGTAGATGTTCGGTTTGTTGCAGTTGTTTACGCAGCGCAGGCAGTTCTGCCCGCGTTTGCTCCGCCTGAGCTTGTAGGCTCAACGCTTCATCAGGTGAGGCCTGACCGATACGCACGCGTTCATGGGCTAGGCGCAGTTGCTCATCCTGCACGCGCAAAATGGCAGTAGTGGCTTCTAGTTGCGCGGCGAGGCGTGCTCGGGTAATGGCAGCGGTTGCCATGTTGCCGGCAAGGGCCAGGCGCGCAGCATTCAGTTCGAAGCGACGGTAGTCGGCGCGAGCAGCCAAGGCTTCGAGTGCGCGCCGGTTGCCGCCAGCCAGATCGAGGTTGTAATGCACGCCAACGCTGGCGTTGTAGAGGCTGAATTGACGTGCGTCTCCGCTCAACCCTTGGCTACCGGGACTCATTTGCTGGCGCTGAGATCCCAGTGCGACATCTACCTGTGGATATTGCGTCGAGCCCGCCTGTGCGGCAAGAAGCTCCTGCGCGTGTCGCAAATTGGCGCTGATGCTCGCCAGCGTCGGGCTGACATGGAAAGCTTCGTTTATCAGTCCGTCGAGTGCGGATGAACCCAAGCTTTGCCACCATTGCGTTTCGATCGGAAGCCCTTCGACTAGACGTTGTGTTTCGCCGAACTGCGTGGGAGCGGACGCGGTTCTATCAGCCACTGGTATTGCAGTGTAGCGAGCCACATCGGGTGCGGTGGGACGCTTAAAATCAGGGCCAGCGGCGCAGCCGGCCAGACCGGCGGTGATCAGACCAGCTACCAGGTAAGTTGCCGCAAGCCGTCTTTCGAGGCTGATGGGGCGCTGGCATGTTTTAGCGTGCTCCATAAAAATGCTCCACGAAAGGTTTACGGAAAGCTTGGTGGCAGCCCAAGCAGCTTTCCTGCACGTGGGCGAATGATTGGATCACCGCCTTGCCGTCGCTGCTCGCAGCAGCCAGCTTCATGGCCAGCGCCGCCTCGTGAGTCTGCGCGTCAAAGTTTCTGAACTTGGTCGCATCAGCGCCGAGGTAAGCAAGGATGCGCATTTTTTCAGTAAGCGGTGGCTCGGGGTGTGCAGCAACTTTTGGGGCGAGCTGAACGACCTGAACCCATTCCTCCTGCGAAATCGCACCGGTAATAGCCTGCATGTTGCGCCCGAGTTCCTGCATGATCTTACGTAGCGCCAGTGGCTCAACCTGGGTAGCGTCACCAGCCCAAGCTGGCAACTGAAAACCCCATAGAAGCAGGCAGGCCGTAACGGTCAGGGTGATAGTTCCAAATGCGTGGCTGTGTTTGCGGTGGGTCATGAAATTCTCCTGTAATTCAATCATTCTCTCATTCGAACTCCCGCCCTTCGCCAGCTTCCTCATGGGTTACACCGTCGCGGATGTGGTAGATGCGCTTGAAGGTCGGGATGATCTTTTCGTCATGGGTGACGACGATGATGGCGGTCTCGAACTTGCGGGCCATGTCGTTGAGGATGCGGATTACAGCCATGGCGCGCTCGGAATCCAGCGGCGCAGTGGGTTCATCGGCCAGGATCACTGGCGGGCGATTGACCAATCCGCGCGCGATGGCAACCCGTTGCTGCTCGCCACCGGAGAGTTGCGAGGGCATTGCGCGAGCTCGGTGTTGCACATCAAGCGCCGTGAGCAATTCCAGTGCCTTCGCGCGCGACTCTCCATTCGCGACGCCTGCAAGCATCGGCAACAGCGCCACGTTGTCGGTGACATCGAGAAACGGAATCAGGTACGGCGCCTGGAAAACGAAACCGATCTTGTCACGCCGTAAGGCGCGCAGGTCGCGGACTTTCCAGCCATCGGCGTAGATCACTTCATCGCCCAGCGTCATGCGACCGGCGGTCGGTTCGATCACCGCACCCAGACACTTGAGCAGCGTGCTCTTGCCGGACCCGGAAGGGCCGATCAGTCCCACCACTTCACCTGGCGCAACATGCATATTCACGTCTTTCAAGGCAAAGACAGCGGTGTCACCATCGCCATACCGCTTGCTTAAACTTTCGATGTGTATCCCTTTGCCACTCATCTCAACCTCCAATGGCTTCGGCCGGATCGACCTTGAGTGCCATGCGAATGGCGACGAGGCTAGCTAGAACGCAGATCACGAGCACGGCAAAAAAACCGGCGACAGAATCCATTGGCGTGAGCAGGACATATTTTGGAAAAGCCGGTGCTGAAAAGGTGGCTGTGATCTTGCCGACCACGAAGCCAATCACGCCCAGGGCGAGCGCCTGCTGCATGATCATCGCGGCGATGGTTCGGTTGCGTGTGCCGATGAGCTTCAACACCGCGATCTCACGGATTTTGTCCATCGTCAGCGAATAGATGATGAAGGCAACGATGGCCGCGCTAACGATGGCCAGAATCACAAGGAACATGCCGATCTGCTTGGCCGAGGTGGCGATCAGCTTGCCGACGAGGATGTCTTCCATCTGTGCCCGGGTGTAGACCGTCAAACGCTTCCAGCGCTGGATGGATTCGGCAACCTCGTCCGGCGCATGACCAGGTTTCAGAGTGACCAGCACGGCATTGACGAACGCGTTGCTGCTCTGTGAAGCAATCACGGCATCCAGCAAACCTGGATCACCGGGTCGATTGAAGACCGGGTTGGCTTCGGTGCGACGCCGGCTTTGCCAGATGGCATCGTTGTCCTTGAGGAACTGGGCCTCCTGGGCATCTTTGAGCGGAATGAATACCATCGGGTCGCCGCTGGACGACACCATGCGCCGTGTCAGCCCCACGACGGTGTAATGATTGCGGCGAATGGCAAGACGATCTCCCAGTTTGAAGCCGGTGGCGATGTCGGCCACAGCCTCGTAGTGACCGCGCGTGATCTGGCGTCCAGCGACGAGATAAGGAGGCCATCCGGGTGTAGCCCCCAACGCACCGGGCGCGATGCCGACCACCATGGTGCGTACATCACTCTCGCCCTTGCGTACCTGCATGGTCAGGTAGGTCGCGTTCGCTGCCTGTGAGACTCCCGGCATGGCGAGAATGGCGCGATACACGTCATCGTTGAGGCTTGACGACTCCGCATAAGGACCCAGAGTATCCTTTTGCACCACCCAAAGGTCAGCGCCACTGTTGTCGAGCAACGCCTTGCCGTCGTCCACCATGCCTCGGTACACCCCAGCCATGACTAGGGTGACGCCGATCAGCAGACCCAGACCGATGCCGGTGAAGACGAATTTCCCCCAGGCATGGAGAATGTCGCGGCCGGCCAGGCTGATCATCGTGAAACTCCCGGGATATGCTCGACCACATGGATGCGGCTGCGCGCCGTCAGTGCCTTTTCGCTATAGGTCACAACCTGGTCCCCATTCTTGAGCCCTTCGCGCACCTGCACGTAACCATTGAGGTCGGAAGTGCCGAGCTTGACCGGGGAGAAATGCAGATCACCATCCACGATTTGCCAGACACCAACTTTATCGCCTTCACGCTGGACGGCAGCGTTGGGGATCAGTGGAGCGGCCGGGAGCGCCGGCAAGTCAACCGTGACTTCGGCCAGTTCACCCACCGGTGGCAAAGGTTCTGGTTTGTTATCGAATGTCACCTTGGCAAGCGTTTCCTCGGTTACCGCGTCGGCCTTGGGTTCCACCCGCAGCACGCGGCCTTTCAAGGTCTGGCCACCACGCGAACGCAGGACGATATGAGCCGGCAGCCCCCCAGCCAGCCCCGATGCGCTGATCTGGTCGAAGCGCACATTGATCCACAAACTCTTGGGGTCGATCACTTCCACCACGGCCTGGCCCGCGACGATGGTCGTGCCGGGATCGGCATCGCGCACGGCGACTACACCGTCGACCGGCGCGATCAGGCGCAGATTGCTCCGCTGCGCGACGAGTCCTTCGCGGTCGGAGCGTGCCCGGGCAATATCTTCCCGAGCGGCGGATAGGGCGGCATCGGCGATCTGTAGTTCCTGCCGCTTGGTGGTGACGATTTCCTCGCTGGTCGAGCGCACCGCAAACAATTGCTCATAGCGGCGCGCCTGGGTCTGCGCGTAGGCTTGCCGGGCTTCTGCCTCGCGCAAAGCCGCTTCCGCCCGCTTGAATACAGACTCCTGTGAGCGCACCCGATCATCAAGGTCGACCGGCTCCATCTCGCCGAGCACCTGTCCGGCCTTGACCTGGTCGCCTACATGCACCTCCAGGCGTTTGACGCGCCCGGCAAACGTCGGCCCGATCTTGTAGGTGTAGCGCGCCTCCACCGTGCCGATGCCGAACAGCGCCGGTGTGATAGCCCGTGATTCCACGCTTGCCACCGTCACAGCGACCGGGGCGAGCGGCCCTGATCGCAGACCGACATAAATAAAAAGCACCAGCAAAGGAATGATGACGGCAAGCAGCGCCAGGGTGCGGCCTTGCAAGGGTAACTTTTTCATTGCGCACTCCTTATGCCACGCCGATAAATTGCAAAGACGCGCGGCGCATCGCGGTGCATACGTCCCACATCACCCGCCAACAGCGATTGCATGACCAAGCCCTGGATCGTGCCAATGAACAGCGTTGCCGCCGCCTCGTTGTCAAGCGAGGGAGACAACTCGCCGCTGGCCTTGCCTTTCTCGATGAGACGATGCAAACGTTCGCCGTAGCGCTGAATCAAGGTTTGCACCATGCGCTTGGCCGGTGTTGATTCGGCACGCTGAAGCTCACCAAACATCATTCTTGGCACGCCTGGGTGCTCAGCTACGAATTCGATATGACTCATGAACATCGCCTCCATGGCTGCCAAGGGCGACTCGATTCCTTGTGCGGATCGATCGATTCTGGCTAATAGGCGCTCTGCTACCCACTCCATGACCGCCTGCCAAATGGCTTCCTTGTTCGGGAAGTGCCGAAACAGCGCACCCTGGGTCAAGTTCATGTGTTTAGCGATAGCCGCAGTGGTTATCTCGCTTGGGTTTTGTGAACCGGCAAGCGCCACGACGGACTCGACAGTTACGGCACGACGTTCATCGGCCGGCAGATGCTTTGGATGGGTGTCCACGAGCACTCCCTGTAAGATAGTAATTAATTACTATCTTACCACAAGAGGTAACTCAAACAAGAGAAAACCCGACGTACTCGTCAATATCTAAATAACTGATCCCAATAGTGCTACACCTTCGCTGTACCATAGCCATTCCCCGGGAAAGGAGACACGGTATCCATGAAGTGTTTCACTCGGGCCAGCAGGCTGGCCATTCCTCTGCATTGATGATTGCGCGTGATGGTTTCATGTAACTTGTGCCACAGCCGTTCTATGTGATTAACCCAAGGGCTGTAAACTGGCTGGAACACCAGGCAGAACTTGGGGTTCTTCTTCAACCATCGCTCGGTCTGTTTGCTTTTGTGAATGATGTAGTTATCGAGGATCAGTGTGATGGTTTTGGCTCGTCGGTAGTGGCGACGCAGCTTTTCCAGCATGGCGATAAACAGCGATGAGTTATTCTTTATCCCGCTGACGTAAAGTACTCTTCCATTGCCTGCATGGAGAACGCCTGCCAGGTAATGTTTGGCGTTCTTTCCAGGTGTGACAACCCGCTTTTGCTGCGCTCTGAACATCCAGTCGGCCCCTAATTTGGGATTAAGGTCTATATCGACTTCATCCTCATAAAACACCGGATTATCTGCATCACAGCGGGCCAGTGCCGCGTCGATATTAGCCATTTTCTCCTGATAGGCAGGGTCTTTTATCCGCAAGGTCGGCACGGGCCTTCGCCAGACAATGCCCATACGCGGTAACCATCGGCGGAGCGTGGAGGCTGCCATATTGAGCCCCATTAACCGATTGATTTTGATAGCCAATAGTTCGGTACACCAACGGCTGCGCTGATAACCAAAATCTTGCGGAGAAAACTGCATGAGCAGCACCAGTAAGGTGACAATCTTGGCGACAGGTAAGATCGGGGCACGGCCAGCCGGTAAGGCTTCTAACGCCCCCACACCTTCATCCCGATACCACCGAAGCCAACGGCCGATGGTCGAGCGAGCAGCGCCGGTAAGGTGATGAACATCAGTGATCGTGCGTCCTTCATGTAACAGCAAGATGGCCATCAAGCGACGAGCATGCCCTTTATCACGCGTGGCATGGATGATTTTGTGAATGCGGCGCCGTTGTGTGGTCGTGGCAGGGGTGGTAGGATAGGCATCAACTCAGTCCTTTTGGTGTGGCTTGTTTTGTTTGGCGACTAATGAGATCGCACAAACTGGACGGTTCCCTTCCTCCTGTGATCTACTATTCGGAACAGCTATTTAGATCAAGGTATCTGATAGGCTAACCCCCGCAAGAACGGTTCAAAAGTAACCAACCTCATCTTTTTTTGAGATTTTTTCATTTACCCCACTTGAAAAAATCGAAAAACTGTCCATTTACT
The DNA here is from genome assembly GCF_050266975.1 of Aeromonas sobria. Classification (GTDB taxonomy): domain Bacteria; phylum Pseudomonadota; class Gammaproteobacteria; order Enterobacterales; family Aeromonadaceae; genus Aeromonas; species Aeromonas sobria_B. The sequence continues at coordinate 217 of NZ_JBKISU010000046.1, read as the reverse complement.
ATTATTGAGAACAATTAAAAAATTTAAGAATTTCAACATTCCGCTGCTTCGCAGCGAAGATAATCCAGATTTTTAATTCCTTCGAGCTAGGGAAGGTGCGAATAAGCGGGGAAATTCTTCTCGGCTGACTCAGTCATTTCATTTCTTCATGTTTGAGCCGTTTTTTCTCCCGTAAATGCCTTGAATCAGCCTATTTAGACCGTTTCTTCGCCATTTA
>NZ_JBKISU010000045.1:0-23660 GCF_050266975.1 Aeromonas sobria | reverse complement strand
ACCAAAGAGGGTTAATCGGGCATTTTTATGGTTGTTCACTCGGGCACCTCGGATGATTGGTTTGGTTGGCGCCTCCAATTCTGCGGGAATGCCCCGAGTGAACAACCTACAGAGAGATCACAGCTAGTCATCCCTGTACGCGTGTCATCGGCAATGTTCAAACGCGCGTTTGAGCATTCTGCAACCAAATGCGGTTTGGTGTAAATGACATAAATGTTAATTTCTGTTTGAATTTTTCCGCCGGGGAAGAGGCCGGAGGGCCGAGAGGGACGGTAGGTGACGCACTGGGCTCTGGGTGCCCTCGTCTCCCGATCCGCGCACTGGTAGGCTGGATCCTCACAGACCGTTCAAGGAGTCTCCCGATGAAACCTCTCGCCCTGCTGCTCGGTTGCAGCGCGCTGGCCCTGGCCGGTGCCGCCCACGCCAGCACCCCTGTCCAGATCTCCCTGCCCGGGGTCAATCTGCCCCCCTCCCAGCAGGTGGAGGGGGCGCGCGCCTCCCTGCTCTACGGGCGCACCGCCTCGGTCAAGGGGATAGATTTGCCGGTGTTCGCCCTGTCGGACGTCAACAGCTTCACCGGCCTGCAGCTGGGGATCTTCTTTGGCGCGGGCAGGGTGCGTGACCAGTTCCAGGGGGTCGCCATCAACGCCGTCAACTGGCACGACGGCCAGGACAGGGGGGTGAACCTGGGGTTCGTCAACCTGACCAACAACGTGCAGGGGCTCAACTGGGGGGCGGTCAACATCGCCCGGGGCAATGCCCTGGCCAACGTCGGCTTCGTCAACTATGCCGAGCGCACCACCTTCCAGCTGGGTTTCGTCAATGCCACCAAGCACCTGGATGGCCTGCAGATAGGCCTGGCCAACTATGCCGAGAACGGCATCTTCCCCATACTGCCCCTCATCAACTTCAAGAAATCCTTCTGACCCAGGGCCGCCAGCCCTTTATGGAGGGCGCCCCCTTGCTTTACCCTGTGTCCTCGATCCATTTGGCAAATCACCCGGCGCCGGCCGGGTGAGCAGAAAGAGGCGAACATGAGTCACGACAAGGGGGCAGGGTCTGCCTGGGGGGAGTGGGATGCCATCGGCATCGGTTGGGACGTGCGGGGCTGGCAGGGCAATGCCCAGGCGGTGGCGCTGGTGGCCTGGCGCCGGGGGGAGCAGGGGGTACACTGGCTCGGGGTCTCGCCCCTGTTTCGACTGAGCTCGCGGGCGGCGCCGGATCGCTATGCCCTGCTGATGCCCCTGCTCAAGGAGAAGGGGCGCTGCGACGCCCTGCTGGCGCATCCTCGCCTCGCCATCGGCATCGATGCGCCTCTCGCCTTTCCCCGCGCCTTCTGCGCCCTGCTGGCGGGGCAGGGGGAGGCGGTGCCCGTGCCCGAGCGGGAGATTGACAACCCCTACGCCTATCGCGACTGCGAACGCTGGCTCCATCAGCAATATGGCAAGAAGCCGCTCTCGGCGAGCTTCGACAGGCTCGGCAACAACGCCAGCCTGGCGCTGGTGATGGGGGCGGCCCTGGCCCCTCTGGTGCGGGTGCCCCAGCAGGCCCCGACCGCCGCGCGGGCCTTGCTGGAGGTCTATCCCGCCCTCGCCAAGCAGGGGGGCAGGGGAACGAGCGCCCGTCCCGCCATCGGGGCCCTGTTGCCTGCCGATCTGCAACCGGGCACGGATCCCTACGATGCCGCCCTGTGCGCCCTGATGGCGCTGCAATACGCCGCCGACGGGGCGGTCGGCGCCCTGCCTCCCCTGCAGGCCCCTCCGGCCGACTTCCCCCGGGACGAGGGCTGGATCTACCACTTCGCGCCCTGACCGGCTAACCCGGCCGCCCCTTGCTACTGGCTGAGGATTTCTGGCTAAGCTGGATAGACTCAAACGATCTGCAGGATGGCATCATGACAGTGATACAGGGGTTGCTGGAGGCGATGAAAGAGGGATTGATCGACGGGGTCTGGATCCTGGTGTTGCCGCTATTGGGGATGGGGGGCATTGTCGCCACTCTCTGGCTCTGGTTGAAGCGCCGAGATCGGACGGTCAAGCTCCCCATCGATCGAGATGCCCTGTTACGGCTGCCGGGCTATGGCTTGCAGCAGCAGATATCAGATCGACAGATGGATGTGATCGGCTATCTGCTGCTGGCGGTGTTGATCACCACGGCGCCGTTTGCCGGTGTGGGGGCCAAGGCGCTGCTGGCCAGAGAGACGCCCCCTTATTTTATCCTGCTGGCGATCTTGCTTTGTCTGCTCAGCTGTTGTCTGAGAGCCTGGAAAAATTTGCAGCAGCTGAATCGCTATCGGCTCGGTTATGTCGCCGAACTGGCAACCGCCGCCGAGTTGATGCGTTTGCAAGGGATGGGTTATCAGGTCTTTCATGACATCCAGGCCGAAGGCTTCAATATTGACCATCTGGTGGTGGGCGCCAACGGTGTATTCGCCATCGAAACCAAGGGGCGCCACAAGTGGCTGAGGGATGCCAGACAGCGTGGCAAGAATCACGAAATCGTGTTTCGGGATGGGCGATTGCAGTTTCCATCCTGGTACGAGATTGAACCACTGAGTCAGGCCGAGCGCCAAGCCTGCTGGGTGCATCAATGGCTGAGCAAGGCGGTCGGTGCGGCCATTCCAGTTACTCCTGTGCTGGTATTCCCTGGCTGGTACATCAAGCTGCAATCCCGACCGCCCTTTCCTGTCATCAATCACAAGCAGTTGGCCACCACCTTGCCGAGGCTGGGCGTTTTGCAGTTCTCGCAAGAGCAGATCAATGCGCTCAGCTATCAGATTGCCCAACGCAGCATGCAAGGCCCGCTTTAGCCCTCAATTCAGCCGCTGGGGGCCGGTCATTTTCCGTGAGCAGGGCGCGCTCTTCACCACCCGCGGCTCATTCGCTGCCTCGACATGCGCCTTAGTCAGCGGTTTGCCCGGGTCTTGGTTCATCAGCACAGGGTCAAAACCATGTAGATATGCCATCAAACTAGAGTGGCCAACAACAATGCCACACCCGGTGGCCGCGGTGAAACGGCGCACGGGCAAGCCAGGCGTGACGCACGGGGCAGCTAGCGGCGCCACAGACCGTCAGGACGAGAGCGTCCGCTTGAACGGTGAGGTGCGTGATGTTGCAACCATCTCGGGGTATCAAGGGCGTCGCTGTTGCAAGCCAAGGGGATCGGAAGAGGGGAGTGCAAAACAAAAATCCCGCACGAGGCGGGATCCTGAATAAATGGTGCGTCCTAGTGGATTCGAACCACCGACCCCCACCATGTCAAGGTGGTGCTCTAACCAGCTGAGCTAAGGACGCATCTTTTCAAAATGTGGTGGGTTTAATTGGATTCGAACCAACGACCCCTACCATGTCAAGGTAGTGCTCTAACCAACTGAGCTATAAACCCACGGCTGCTATCGCAGCAATATGGTGCGTCCTAGTGGATTCGAACCACCGACCCCCACCATGTCAAGGTGGTGCTCTAACCAGCTGAGCTAAGGACGCGAAAACTGTGTGCTGATGGTGCGTCCTAGTGGATTCGAACCACCGACCCCCACCATGTCAAGGTGGTGCTCTAACCAGCTGAGCTAAGGACGCATCGCATATCAGAAAGTGGTGGGTTTAATTGGATTCGAACCAACGACCCCTACCATGTCAAGGTAGTGCTCTAACCAACTGAGCTATAAACCCACTCGATGAATTGAATTCGAACCAACGACACAATCTTCACCATGCCAAGGTCATGCTCTGACCAATCGAGCGACAAACCCACTTCACCACGCCAGCACTGCTGACGTGGTCGGCATACTACCCATGGCCCCCAAGGCTGTCAACAAGGGACATGCACAAAGGAGACTGTTTGCCCAGTTCTTGCGCAGCCTGTTGATTTTGCAGGCGTGACGGCTCAAAAGCTGCTCTGTGACCCTGGCCGTCAGGGGGCTGGGTGGCGGGCGGCGCAGGCGGCCAGGATCCGCTGCCAGCCATGGGCGTGGCGCAGGCTGGCGGCGCGAAACGCCAGCCCGGCCTGGCTCTGCAGACCCAGACCATAGCGCTGGCGCCAGGGGGAGAGGGCTGGTTGGGGGGTCAATGGGGTCAGCAGGCGTTCAAGCAGGGGGGCGGTGGCGCGAAACTGGCGATCCAGCCCGGTGAGCCAGGGCTGGATCGCCCCGCCATAGTAGTGGCCAAGGGCGCCGCGCAGCCGCGCCGCCCGGTTCGGATCCGTGGCCGGGCAGGCGTCATCCAGGCTGGCTTGCTCTATCTGTTGCGCGCTCTGATTGAGGCGGGCCGTGGCGAGCTCGAGGGAGTAGAGCAGGCGCGCCAGCCCCCGATCCCGGTAGAGGCTCTCCAGGGCCGGGGTCAGGGGCGGCAGGGATGGCAGCGCCTTGCTCGACCGCGGCGCCTCGGCCGCCAGCACCCCGTCTCGCCATTGCAGCAGGGTGAGCAGGGCCTGCCGGGTCTCGACCAGGCTCGCATCCTGCGCCAGGGGCGCCGGGCGGGGGGAGAGGGCGCGGCGCAGCTCCTGGCTGCTCACCAGGGCATTCCAGAACCTGGCCCTGAGCACGGCGCGCTTTTGCCGGGCAAGATCCGCGAGCCAGAGCCGGATCTGCGGCTCTTCGCTGTGGCAGGCATCGAGCCGCTGGATCAGCTGCCACTCGTACTCGAGGCGGCTGAAGTGGTCGGCGCTGCGGCCCAGGGGGCTGTTGCGCTCGGCCACCAGGGCGCCGAGGCCGCAGCGGTTGAGGGTCAGCATGTCGAGCAGACCGACCCGCAGGTCCGGGATGGTCAGCTGCAGGGCCCGCTGGGGTGGGAAGGGGATGGGGGTGACGGGCACGGCGGCGGGGGCGGGTCGCGCCAGCACGGAGGCGACCCGGGTCTGATAGGTATCAAACTGCGACTGAGGCCCGGGCTCGCAGCCGGCGAGCAGGGTGGTCGCCAGCACCATGGCCAGGGCAGTGCCTCTGACTGCCATCCGCGCTCTCCTTCATGGCGCTGCCTGCGCCCGGGTCAATGGGTTGCCCGCCCCATCAGCGGGTGGCGAAGCGGCCGTAGATCACCCTGAGTCTGGCACCCAGCATCAGGGCGGCGCCGGTCAGGCCGACGATGAAGCCGATCCAGAAGCCCTGGGGCCCCATGCGGGGCACAATCCAGTCGGTCAATCCCAGGATCATACCGCTTGGTAGCCCCAGCCCCCAGTAGGCGACGATAGTGATGTAGAAGATGGCCTGGGTGTCCTTGTAGCCGCGCAGGGCGGCGGCGGCCACCACCTGCACCGAATCGGAGATCTGGTAGATGGCGGCGAAGAACAGCAAGATGGCGGCGAGGGTGATCACCTGGAGATCATCGGTGTAGATGGCGGCGATCTGCTCGCGCAGCAGCACGGTCAGGGCGGCGGTGCCCGCGGCGACCGCGATGCCCAGCATCAAGCCGGTGCGGGCCGCGACCCTGGCGTGATCAGGCAAGCCTTCCCCTATGCTGTGGCCGACCCGTATGGTCACACCGACACCAATGGACAGCGGCAGCATGAATACCAGGCTGGAGAAGTTCAGGGCTATCTGGTGGCTCGCCACCGTCTCTGCCCCAAACGGCGCCAGCATCAGGGCCACCACGGTAAACAGGGTCACCTCGCAGAAGATGGCCATGGCGATGGGGAACCCCAGGCGAAACAGGCGCCAGATCCGGCTGCCGTTGGGGCGGGCAAGCTGGCTGAACAGTCTGATCGCCTTGAAGTGGGTGGAGACCTTCACATAGAGGATCATCGCCAGCAGCATGGCCCAGAGCACGATGGCGGTGGCCACACCGCAGCCGACGCCACCGAGCTTGGGCATGCCGAAGTGGCCATGGATGAAGATGTAGTTCGCCGGGATATTGACCGCCAGCCCCACGAAGCCAATCACCATGGTGGGCATGGTGTGGGAGAGCCCCTCGCTGAAGTTGCGCAGCACCTGGAACAGCACGAAGGCGGGCAGGCCCCACAGGATGGCGTGCAGGTAGCCGGCGGTCTTGTCCGCCATCACCGGATCCACGTCCATGAACTGCAGCGCCAGCGGGCTGACATAGAGGGCCCCCATGGCGATGGGGGTCACCATCAGCGCCAGCCAGAAGCCCTGGTGCACCGCCGGGCGCACCTGGTCCCGTTTGCGGGCCCCGTTGAGCTGGGAGACGATGGGGGTGAGCGCCATGATGATCCCCTGTACCAGCAGGATCACCGGCAGCCAGAAGCTGGAGGCGACCGACACGGCGGCGAGATCGACCGCGCTGACCTGACCGGCCATCACGGTATCGACAAAGTTCATCGCGATCTGTGCGACTTGCGCCACCAGGATAGGGCTGGCAAGACGAATGAGTTGCCTCGCCTCGGACCAATAACGTTGCACTGACACCTCCGGTGGGAACAGCCAGGGTTGGCATGATGACATGGATAAAGAGAAGGTCGGTGCACCAGAACGGGGCACCGAGGGAGTCATTCTAGCCGCAATGGCCAGACAAACGAAATGATAGCGTGCGACTTGCCCCCCAATGGGGTTGCTTATCCCCTGATCTCGCTGTCCTCATGGTCGCTGATCAAGAGATTGGCGGCGGCGTAGGCGGCCTGCTCGCGCAGCTCGCTGGGTACCCGCTCGTCCCGGGCCACCGCATCGAGGGCCCTTATGCTGGCGGCGATGGCCTGGGGCACGTAGCCCTGCTCCCCGGAGCCAATCTGGTTGTAGGCGATGCGAATGGCTTCACAGCATTGATATACCTGCATTTTTGTTTCCTCATTAAGCCAGGATGGAATGGGGTCACTATAACGATCGGGGCCCCCCTTGTCAGCCAGCATGCTTGTCTTGGTCGATGGTGGGGGTTAACCTGCCAGCCATTTTTCACGATCATCTTTTCACGACCGATTTGCACGACAGGGAGACGAGACATGTTCACCGGCATAGTACAGGGGACCGCCGAACTGGTGGCCATCGAAGATCTGCCCAACTTTCGCACCCATGTGATCCGCATGCCGAGCCAGGCCTGGGGCGAGGGGCTGGCGCTTGGCGCCTCCGTGGCCCACAACGGCTGCTGCCTCACCGTCACCCGGGTGGAGAGGGATCTGGTCAGCTTCGATCTGATGCAGGAGACCCTGCGCCTGACCAACCTCGGCGCGCTGGCGGTCGGGGACAAGGTCAACGTGGAGCGGGCCGCCCGCTTTGGCGACGAGATTGGCGGTCACGCCATGTCCGGCCACATCATGGGCACGGCCGAGGTCATCTCGGTCATCGACACCCCCAACAACCGCCAGGTGTGGTATCGCCTCGATCCCACGCTCATGAAGTACGTGCTGACCAAGGGCTACATCGGCATCGACGGCATCAGCCTCACCGTGGGCGAGGTGCGCGGCAACGAGTTTTGCGTCAACCTCATTCCCGAGACCCTGGCCCGCACCAACCTGGGCTGGGTCAAGGCGGGCTGGCAGACCAACATCGAGATCGATCCCCAGACCCAGGCCATCGTCGACACCGTGGAGCGGGTGCTGGCGGCGCGCCAGTAAGCACCTGAGCGCCGCCCCCAGGGTACGAAGAGGAGGGCGGCATCACGGGAGAAGCGCCCTCTTGTGGAAGAGGCACCCCCCTTTAGCCTTGGAGACTTGCCCATGTTTGTCGTGACATTGACCTATGTGAAACCGCTGGCGGAGATTGACGCCCTGATCCCTGCCCACATCGCGTGGCTGGAGCGGCAGTATGCCGCAGGCCATTTTCTGGCGTCCGGGCGTCGGGTACCCCGGGTCGGGGGCGTGATACTGGCGCGGGGCGTGAGCCGTGACGCCCTGGAGGCGGTGCTGGCAGAGGATCCCTTCCAGCAGGCAGGGGCGGCCGATTATCAGGTGGTGGAGTTTGTTCCGACCCTGACATCGGCGGATGGGGCCTGCTTGAGGGAGGGCTGACCCAAGCTGACGATGGCACCAAAACAAGCGGGACCCACTGGGTCCCGCTTGTTTTTGCTCTGTGTCTGGACAGGGCGATTCAGAACATCTGCTCGTCGTCGGCATCCACGAAGAGTTGCAGGCAGTCGCGCACCTCGTCCCGGTGCAATCTCAGATGTATGGGATTGCAACAGGCCATGCAATCTTCGTAAAACTCCTGATCCCCCTGGCTGGCATCCAGCTCGACCCGGGTGTGGTGGCCGCAGTGGGGGCAGACGATTCGCTTGCTGATGTAGTCGATCATGGTGACCTCCCGAAGGCCAAGGGTGCATGGCCATATCCCAGAGTCTAGCCAGTGTGGCCTCACCATACCGGGAGCCAGCGCACCTTTACGCAGGGCCAGGCAGACAAGGGGGTCGGGACTCGCATCAGGGCGTGACCTGTGGGCAGGCTCTTTCGGCGAGCGCACCTATGGTCGGCGATGGCGAGGTGCGCAACGCCCACCAGGGCCGGGCGCATGGGAAGGATCCGCACCTGCTTGTTATTTTATCCAGTCGGCCAGCATCTCTGCATCCAGGTTGGCGAGCGAACGCAGCTGGTGATCGGCGATGGCGAGACGGGGGTCACCCACCAGGGCAGGGTCCGGCACGATGAGCGCCTGCATGGAGGCCGCCTTGGCCGCCAGCAGGCCGGTGAAGCTGTCCTCGATGGCGAGACAGTGCACAGGCTCGACCCCCAGCTTCTCGGCGGCATGGATATAGACGTCCGGGTGGGGCTTGCCAAAGCGCTCCACCTCGGCGGAGTGGACCGCCATGAAACGATCCTGGATGCCGAGCTTGCCGAGCACCGCCTCGACCATGGCAAAGGGGGAGGAGGTGGCGAGACCCACTTTCAGCCCTTGCGCCTCGATGAGGTCGAGGGCTTCCAGCACCCCGGCCTTGGCCTGTCCCTCTTGCAGGATGAGGGCTATCACCTGATCCAGGATGCGCTGTACCACCTCTTGCTGGCTGGGACCGCTCCAGGGACGGATGCGATACCAGTGGGCCACCAGCTGATCGATGCGCACCCCTATGGTGGAGTTGCAATCTTCCTCGGTGTGAAAGTGGCCCAGCTCGGAGAAAACGGCCATCTGGGCCCGTTGCCAGAAGGGTTCCGAGTCGATCAGAACACCATCCATATCGAAGATCACGGCAGTTAACATCTTGTACTCCTGACATAGGTGAAGGGGGGATTATAAGGCTGGCGCCTCAATGTAAAAGGGGCAGTCACCTGCCCCTTGCGCCGGATCACGCGGATAAACGTTTGTTTTCGCGTGCTAAAGCGGATTGCCTAGAACAGGACCTCGACCCGGGCGGCGACCGTCTTGGCCTTTTCCACCGCCTCCTGGCAATCCTGCCCGCGGGCCAGGGCCACCCCGAGGCGACGGCGACCGGCGATCTCCGGCTTGCCAAAGAGGCGCAACTGGGCACCCGGCACCAGGGCCAGCGCCTCGCCAATCCCCTGATAGCGGATATCCTGGCTGTGGCCATCGCGCAGCATCACGGCGGAGGCGCTCGGGCCGTACTGGGTGATGGTGCCGACCGGCAGCCCCAGGATGGCGCGCACGTGCAGGGCGAACTCGGAGAGATCCTGGGAGATCAGGGTCACCATGCCGGTGTCGTGGGGGCGGGGGGAGACTTCGCTGAACCACACCTCGTCGCCCCGGATGAAGAGCTCCACACCGAACAGGCCATGGCCACCCAGGGCCTCGACCACCTTGGCCGCCACCTCTTTGGATCTGGCCAGGGCCAGCTCGCTCATGGCCTGGGGCTGCCAGGATTCGCGGTAGTCGCCATCCTCCTGGCGATGGCCGATGGGCTGGCAGAAGTGGATGCCGTCCACGGCGCGCACCGTGAGCAGGGTGATCTCGTACTCGAAGGGGACGAAGCCTTCGACGATCACCTTGCCACGACCGGCGCGGCCCCCCTCCTGGGCATAGGTCCAGCTATCATCCAGTTTGGCGAGGTCGCGCAGCAGGCTCTGCCCCTTGCCCGACGAGCTCATCACGGGTTTGACCACGCAGGGCAGGCCGATGGCCTCGACGGCGGCGACAAACTCCTCCTTGCTCTGGGCGAAGCGGTAGGTAGAGGTGGGCAGCCCCAGGGTTTCGGCGGCGAGGCGACGGATCCCTTCGCGGTTCATGGTGAGCTGGGTGGCGCGGGCATTGGGCACCACCCTGACCCCTTCCTGCTCAAGCTCTGCCAGGGTGTCGGTGGCGATGGCCTCAATCTCGGGGATGATGAGGTCGGGTTTGACCTCGGCCACCAGGGCGCGCAGGGCGGCGCCATCGAGCATGTCCAGCACGCGGGCCTGGTGGGCCACCTGCATGGCGGGGGCATGGGGGTAGCGGTCGGCGGCGATCACCTCGATACCGAGCCGCTGCAGCTCGATGGCGACTTCCTTGCCGAGTTCGCCTGAGCCCAGCAGCAGGGCACGGGTGGCAGCGGGGCGGGTGGCGGTTCCAAACATCTGATCTCTCCTGAGGTCGGTGGTCAGCAGGGCTGATCCGGGTGAGTAAAAAAAGAGGCACGCATGGCGTACCTCAGGAAGCGGATTGGTGGGCGCGCTGCTCAAGATGAGTGAGCAGGGTGATGGCGCCGATGATGATGGCGGCTCCCAGCCACAATCGGCCGGGAGGCGCCCAGCCAAATACCAGCCAGCCGGCCAGCACGTTCATGGGCAGCTTGGCAAAATCGAAGGGTTGCACGAAGGAGGCCTCCGCCACGCTGTAGGCGCGGGCGATGGACATCTGGGCCAGGGCCGACAGCACGCCGGAGGCGGCCACCAGCAGCCACTGGGTTTCGCTTGGCCACTGCCATTCGGGCAGGGCCAGCATGGCGTTGAAGGGGGTGCTGAAGATGAGCAGGTAGACCACTATGGTGTGGGACGACTCGCTCGCCGCCTGATAGCGCACCAGCAGGGAGTAGCCTGCCCAGAACAGGGCGGCCGCCACCGGCAGCAATGAAGCCCAGCTGAAATCATCGGTCCAGGGGGCCAGGATCAGCATGGCGCCGACAAACCCCGTCAGGGTGGCCAGGATGCGCGCCCGGCTCACCTGCTCCTTGAGCAGCAGGGCCGACCCCAGGGTGGCAAACAGGGGGGAGGTCATCAAGAGCGCTATCCCCTGCCAGATGGGGACGGGCACCGCCAGGGCCCAGAGCCAGAACTGGATGCCGATGACCGCTAGGGCGACCCGCAGCAGGTGCAGCCGCAGCTGGTTCGTCATCAGTGACTGGCGCAGGCCGTGGCGAACGAGCCAGGGCAGCAGGCAGACCAGGGCGATCAGATATTGGTGAAAGGCGACCTGGGTCGAGGGGAGGCCGAGCTTGAAGCTGACATACTGGCTCAGGCTGTTGACGGCGGCGAAGCAGAGGCCTGCCACCATCATCCAGACGGCGCCGGCAAAGGGGGAGTGCCTGCGGGAGGAGGTCATGGGATCCGGATCACGAACAAAAAGTGCGGCGGATCATAACGGCAATCGTTTGTTCTGCCAAGGATCAGGTCTTTGATGACTCCCTTGGTTGGCGAGCAGAGAGCCAAGCATCAAAATATTTGAACAACTTGAGCATCTATTTTCGCTATCAGGCCTCAAACGCAGTGTTTATAGTGACCTCCATGGACAGCCCAGCTGTTCAACTAACAAGCAAATGGAGTGTACCATGGCCAATATCCTCGTTCTGAAGTCCAGCATCCTGGGTCAATATTCCCAATCCAACGCCCTGATCGACGGCTACCTGGCCGAGCGTCAGGGGGACAGCGTCACGGTACGTGACCTGGCGACCCTGAACCTGCCGGTGCTGGACGGCGAGCTGGCCATGGGCCTGCGCGGCGGCGAGAACCTCAATGAGCGTCAGCTGGCTGTGCTGGCCCAGTCCGACGAACTGATCGCCGAGCTCAAGGGGAGTGACCTGGTGATCATCGCGGCCCCCATGTACAACTTCAACATCCCGACCCAGCTGAAGAACTGGATCGACCTGATTGCCCGCGCCGGCGTCACCTTCCGCTACACCGAGACCGGCCCGGTCGGTCTGGTGGACAGCACCCGCGCCCTGGTGGTCACCCCCCGTGGCGGCCTGCATCTGGGCAACCCCACCGATCTGGTGACCCCCTACATGCGCACCGTGCTCGGCTTCATCGGCATCAAGGAGGTGGACTTCATCTACGCCGAGGGGATGGGCATGGGCCCGGATGCCCAGGCCAAGGGGATCGAAGCGGCCAAATCCCAGCTCGAGGCCCTGGCTTACTGAGCCGCCAGCGCCCCGCTCCCATGACGAAAACGCAGCCTTCTGGCTGCGTTTTTTGTCTGCATGGTGTGGATGTCTGAGCGGGCGGGCTGGCGCGGGCTACTCCAGGATGAAGCGGCGGCACCCTCCCACCACCAGCAGGAGCACCACGGCCAGGGAGCCGATGAGCAGCAGGCTGAGCCACTGCTCCGTGCTGTCGGGGAGAATGGGGGTAAACAGGCTGATCATCAGCAGGGCACAGAGGGTGATCAGGCTCGCCTGTCGGGTCGGGATCATGGGGTACCTCCTTGTGGGACAGGGATGAGGTTAATCGCCGCAGATGACAGTTTGATGCTTCCGTGCATCGAGCCGCATGGCGCCGGTTCGGGCATGGCCTCCAGAAGGCCTACCCACGAGAGCTACATCCTAGCAGTTTTTTCGCGCCAGGATCCGCGCTCGTTCAGGGCTGTGATCCCGATCGCCCTGCGGAGCTGGTTTGCCCGCGCGAGCAAGGGGCCTTATCAGCGGAACTGCCTCTGCTGGGGCTGATAGTGAAAATCGCCGCTGGCCAGGCGGGCCTCGAGGGCGCCCCTGTCGATCTCCTGGGCCCGGCAGAGATCGTCCAGATCATGGTAGTGATCCCGCAGCTGCATGTTGATCAGGCTCAGCAGCATGTTGACATCCATGGTGTCGAAGCGTTGCAGGTTCATGGTTGTTGCTCCTGGTCGAGTTTGTGCAGCTGCTCCATGGCTTCGCTCACGCTCTGCAGATGCTGGCGTATGCTTTGGCGCGCTTCGCTTGGCAGATAGTCGGTCAGGGTATGCTGCCAGCTGCTCGCCTCGCTCTTGAGCTGGGCGAACAGGGCCTCGCCCTGCTCGGTGAGGGAGACCAGGCTGACCCGCTTGTCCTGCTCGCTGCTCTGGGCCTGGAGTATGCCTTTCTCGCTGAGACGATGGATCTCCCGGGAGATGCGCACCTTGTCCATGCCGCTCGCCTCCACCAGCTCCTTCTGGCTGATGGGGTAGTTGGGCCCCAGCACCATCATCAGGCGCCATTGGGGTACGGTCAGCTGATAGCGGGCCTGATAGAACTGCTCGAAGGTCTCCCGCACCATCTCGGCGGCATGTACCAGCTGATAGGGGGGGTAGTGCGCAAGCAGACCGATGAGTTTTTGCATATGAACTCCTGCTGTTGTCCTGCATCGGATGCAGTTTCTCTTGATACTTTGCTCTGATGATACGTAACTCAAGACGCTTTGTCTGAACAAGGGCCCGAAAAATGTGCACTGGCGCACGACTGCGCAGGCCCGCCTCCCGAGTGAGCGTCTCAAACGGGGATCTTCCTCTGTCAGGTTAGCTCCCTCTCCCGGCCATGGCGGGTACCGCCATTCATCCCTTGCGCCACCAGGCTCGTCAGCGCTTGCGCAGCCAGAGCAGGGCCCCCTCGGCGAGCCAGGCGGCACGCCCCTGCAGGGCATAGCTGGCGGCCTCGTCCCGGCTGCCGCTCTGCCAGTAGTCGGGGGCCTGCCTTGGCAACTTGCGCTGGCCGAGCAGGTAGGCCGGGACATGGGCATTGCAGGCCAGGGCCGCCGCGAGGGCCGGCCCGGCCCCCTCAGCCCCCTGGCGGACAAATTGCAGCAGGGCGCGGCTGTAGAGCAGGGCGCAGGAGGCTTCGTCGAAGCGGGCGAGGAGCGCCGCGAGGGCATCCCACTCCCGGCAGATGGCGTAGAGGCTGGCCAGGGGATAGCGGCAACCCGGCTCATCCTGGCGGCACAGGGTGAGCAGCGCCTCGTACTCGCGGCGGGCCTGGGGCAGTTGCCCCAGCTCGAACAGGGCATCGGCGTGCCCCGCCCTGGCCGCGAGCAGGGGACGGGCCTCGCCGGCGCTCCAGCCATGGCCATCCAGTGCTTGCCAGAAGGGGGCATCGAACAGCGGCTCGGCATCCTGGATGATGCGCTCGAACCAGACCAGCCGCTCCCCCGGGTGGCGACTGGCGTTGGCCTGCTCGAACCAACCCCGCCAGCGGGCGGCCTGCTCGCTCTCCTGCTCTTGGGGCGCCTCCCCGGGCGGCGTCCAGCCCTCGATCCGCAACAGATCATTGAGCGCCCCCTTCATCTGCTGGCGCTGGCGCTTGCAAAAATCGAAGAAGGGGAGCTCGCTTGCCGCCGCCTGATGCAGCATGCGCGCCAGGGGCAAGTCCCGAAACAGGCAGAGCTCGGCGGCCAGGCGCAGGCGGCGCTGGGTGAGGGGATCGTTCAAATCCTTCGGCTTGGGCCAGCAGGCCAGCCCCAGGCTGAAGCCGTGGCTCCACTGGCCCAGGGGGTGGTGGATGTCGAACACCTGCTCGGGTTGCTCGTTCGGGAGACGGCACTGGCTCGGAAGGGCCAGTTGGGCCTCGTCGGCCTGGGCTTCCAGTTCGGCGATCAGGTGGTGCAGCGCCTGTGCGCTGCGCGGGTCAAGCGCGGGATCCCGGGACAGCAGGCCGGCCAGGGGAGCTTGCCGCCAGTCGGGGCCATCCGGCCCCACCAGTCGGGCGCAGAGGAAGCCGTGCAGGGCCGGGTAGCTGAGCGCCTCGCCACTGTGTTGCTGCAACCAGAGATTGAGTTGGCGGGTGCGGTTGGCTGGGTTCATCACGGCTCCTCTGACGATGGCGAAAGGGCCCGCTGGGCTGCGCGCCTGGGGCCGGTTGCGAGTGAAAATAGCGGCGCAGTCTAACCAAAAAGAGGGGGGAATGCAGCAAGTGCCAGGCTAACGGTCGCCATGTTCGGCAATCTGGCGGCGATACTCATGACGATCCCGGGGGCGCTGAGGGTGTCGCCGGCAAGGCAAGAAAGGCGCCCTGGCGCCGCAAGAGACTAGGCCGGGGGGGGCCCTTTGCGGTAAGATGCGCCCCCAGCCGGACGCGGTCCGGGGACAGACTGTCCGTGAACACGAGAGACAAGAGAGCACCATGATACAGATTGGCAAGATGAACACCCTCACCGTGATCGAACTCGAAGAGAGGGGCGCCTGGCTCGCCGCCGGGGACGAGTATGGCGAGTTGCTGCTGCCCAAGCGCCAACTGCCGGAAGGGGTGGCCGAGGGGGATGAGGTGGCCGTCTTCCTCTATCTGGATGCCGACTGCGAGCCGGTGATCACCACCGACAAGCCGTTTGCCATGGTGGGCCAGCTGGCCGGTCTCAAGGTGGTCAATGCCAACAGGATCGGCGCCTTCCTCGACTGGGGCATGAAGAAAGATCTGTTCGTGCCGACCCGGGAGCAGAACAAGCCGATGCAGGTGGGGCATGTCTACCTGGTCTACCTGATGCTCGACAACGAGGGGCGCATGGTGGGTACCAGCCGCATCGAACGCTTCCTCTCCCAGGAGCGGCCCCCCTTCCAGGTCGGTGATCAGGTGACGGCCCTGCCCGGCGAACACACCCCCCTTGGCATCAAGGTGGTGGTCAACGATCGCTACCCCGGCATGCTGTTCAAGAACGAGGTATTCGGCCGGGTGATGACGGGCCGGCCCCAGACCGCCTGGGTCAAGCAGGTGCGCGACGACGGCAAGCTGGATCTGACCCTGCAAAAGCCGGGGATCACCGAGCGGATGGACGACGCCGGCACCACCATACTGGCGCGACTGCGCAAGCAGGGCGGCGAACTGGCCCTGGGGGACAAGAGCGAACCCGAGCTCATCTACAAGCTGCTGGCCATGAGCAAGGGCACCTTCAAGAAGGCGATCGGTGGCCTCTACAAGCAGGGGCTGATCGAGATAGAACCCAACTGCATTCGGTTGGTCGGCGGGGCCCAGAGCGGGGAGTCCGCTCCCCGAGGCGAGCAGGACTGAGATGGCCAGCCCCTGTGTGGGACGCTGCAAGCTGGAGGGGGACAGCTGCCTCGGCTGTGGCCGCACCCTCGCTGAGATAGCGAGCTGGTCCAGCCTGACCCAGGCGCAGCAACTCGCCATCATGGCCACCCTGGCGACCCGATCGACAGGCCAGGTCCTGGGGGTGGTGAGGGTGGTGCCAGAGGCGCAGGGAACAGGCGCGCAAGCGGCATCCAGGGAGGCGGACCTGCCCGCGAGCACCCACCTGTGCCCGGGGTGCGGGGAGGCCGCCTATTGCGCCCTGTCGGCGGGTCAGGGGATCGGCGACTGCTGGTGCAGCCAGTTGCCCGCACTGGCCATGAGCGACGCCCCGGCCTGCTGGTGCCGGGCCTGCCTGATCCGGGCCATCGAGGCCAGGGACGCCGGCTGAGCCTGGCAACAGGGGCGGGTGACGCCCCAAGAACCCAAAAAGGGCGCCTTTCGGCGCCCTTTTTTTACTCCCGGGCCGCTTCGCCAACCCGGGAGGAGATCAGGCCTGCTCGTGGCGAAACCAGCGCACATGCACCTCATGCTCGTCCTGTTGACGGGGCAGCAGATAGCTGGCGTAGATCACCTCGAACTCCTCCTGGTGATCGAGCAGCCCTATCCACACCTCGGCCCAACGTTCCAGATCCACCGGCACCCCCAGCTCGCGGGACCAGTCGGCATTGGGCAGTGTGGCCTCGACGGCGCCGCGCTTTTCGAACTCCAGGGTAATGTCGACGATCTGTTCGGGGGCCAGCATGTCGGCCGCCTGTTCGAGAAACTGATCATAGGCCCATTCGACCAGCTGATCCGGGGTACGTTGTTCCATGAGATCACTCCAGATGCTTGAGACCCGCTACTGTAACAAGGAATGGCGCTGGCGGCGAGTGCGCCGGGGCCGTGCTGATGAGCGGACCGCCACATCGGCAGGGGCGTCGTGATGATGCGGCGAGCTGGTGGATGCCACCGGGTCGCTGGTTGCCACTTCGCCCTGGCGCTATGGTAATAGCCGGGGCGTGTGTCCCTCGGGAGCGGCATGATGAAGAGACGAAGTCAGCGGTTGCGTGTCCGACGGCGGCGAGAGACCTGGTGGTGGCACTATCTGCCCCTGCACCGCGAAACGGTGGGTGGCCATCTGGGGCCGGCGCAGCCGACCCCGCAGGCGGTCAGTTCGCCTCCTGAACCCGGTTCAGGGTGATCTGACCGAGCTGGCTCATCTGGCGACGGATCCAGGCCGCCCGCTTGGCCACATAGGGGGAGGGGGGCGAGACCCGATAGCGCCAGGGGTTGGGCAGCGCCGCCGCCAGCAGGGAGGCCTCATAGCGGGTGAGGCGTATGGCAGGCTTGCCGAAGTAGTGCCTGGCGGCGGCCTCGGCGCCATAGATGCCGGGGCCGAACTCGACGATGTTGAGATAGACCTCCAGGATACGGGCCTTGTCCCAGCCCAGCTCCATCAGCAGGGTGAACCAGGCCTCCAGCCCCTTGCGCACGAAGCTGCGATCGTCCCACATGAAGAGGTTCTTGGCGGTCTGCTGGCTGAGGGTGCTGGCGCCGCGCACCCGTCCCCCTTGCTCGTTATGCTGCCAGGCCGCGCTGATGGCGGCCATGTCGAAGCCGTTGTGATCGGGAAAGTGCTGATCCTCGGCCGCCACCACCGCCAGCTGCAGCTGGGGGGAGATGGCGTCCAGGCTGACCCATTGGTGCACCACCTGCTTGATGGGGGCCGGTGGCGAGATGGCGCGCTGGATGCGCCAGCTCCAGGTGGGGGGATTGACCCACCCCAGCAGGGCCACCAGGGCCACCGACAGCAGCAGGGCGCCGAGCAGGATGCGCCACAGCCAGCTCAGCATGGGACGCTCGCGTCAGGGGACAGAGGGCGTTTCATCCGAGGCTCAGTCGGGCAGCCATTCGATGTGGCAGAACTTCTCGTCCACGGCGCGGGCGATCAGCATGCGGGCGAACAGGTGCTCGACCTCCTGCTCGCTGTCCTCCAGTCCCACCCAGATCTCGGCGTAGTCGGCGTCCGTCACCTCGAAGCCCACATCCGCGTCCCAGTCGTCGCCAGGCTCGGCTTCGGCCAGCAGGCCGCGCTCGTTGAACGCCTGATTGAACAGGGCTATCTCGTGCTCGGGCAGGTTGTCGGAGGCGAGCTCCATGAAGAGTTCGAGGGCGGTATTGAGCAGGGTTTCGACACTGTGTTGCTGTGTGGACATAAGCGTTCCGATTGATGACGGTAAGGGGGCGCCCAGGGGGCGCGGCGACATTAAACCACAGAGTCGGGCCCTCATAAATAGTCGGCCAGCGATAAGGGCGGCAGCCTCGCAGGCACGCAGACCCTGGCCGTGGGCACCCTGCATCCGTTATATTGCGCCCTCTTCTTCTCTCTCTTCGAGTCTTGCCATGAAGCGAATTCTCTCTATCCAGTCCCACGTGGTATTTGGCTGCGCCGGCAACAGCGCCGCCGTCTTCCCCATGCGCCGTCTCGGTATGGAGGTATGGCCCGTCAACACGGTGGTTTTGTTGGGCCAATTGCACACATGATATTAATTCTCATGTGTGCAAGTTTTGCTATGACCGTGCAGTTCTCCAACCACACCCAGTACGCGGCGGGGTGGCAGGGGATGGCGATGCCCGTCGGCCATATCCAGGCCCTCTGCCAGGGGCTGCAGGACATAGAGGTGCTGGGGCGCTGCGACGCGGTGCTGAGCGGCTACCTGGGCTCGGCCGAGCAGGGGAGCGAAATCCTGGCGGTGGTGGCGGCCGTCAAGGCAGCCAACCCGGCGGCCATCTATTTTTGCGACCCCGTCATGGGCCACCCGGAGAAGGGGTGCATCGTCGCCCCCGGCGTGACCCGCTTCCTCACCGAGCAGGCGCTGCCGGTGGCCGACATCCTGGCCCCCAACCTGCTGGAGCTGGAGACCCTGTGCGGCGCCTCGCTGACGACCCTGGCCCAGACCCGCGCCGCCGCCCATCAGTTGCTGGAGCGCGGCGTCAAGATGGTGCTGGTCAAGCACCTGGGCCGCGCCGCCAGGGATCCCGGCCGCTTCGAGATGCTGCTGGCCACCCCCGAGGGGGATTATCTCATCGCCCGGCCGCTCTACGAGTTTGCCCGCCAGCCGGTGGGAGTGGGGGATCTCATCAGCGCCCTGATGCTGGCCAACCTGCAGGCGGGGTTTGACGGGGTGGCCGCTTTGGAGCGCACCAATGCCGCGGTGGATGCGGTGCTGCGCCACACCTGGCAGACGGATGCCTACGAGTTGCAGCTGGTCGCGGCCCAGGAGGCCTTCACCGATCCCCGGATAGTCCACAGGGCCGAGCGCCTGGGGTGAGCCGGCCTATCGATGCAGAGGGCTCCCCATGGGGAGCCCTCTTGCTGGGGGCGGTGGCCCCGACTATCGAGGCGCGCCCCCCGGATAGCACAGCGGTTGGCCCGGTGCCTGGGCCATGACCCCCCGATAATGCAGCACGGTGGGGAAGGGGTGGTAGAAGTGATGGAGCAGCGCCTTCCACTCCTGGTACTGGGGCGAGGTGCGAAATCCCTGGGTGTGATCCTCCAGGCACTGCCACTGCACCAGCAGCAGATACTGGTTCTCCTGCTCCATGCAGACTTGCAATTGATGGCCCAGATAGCCCGGCATGGCGGCGATGAGGGCGCTGGCCTTGGCGAAGGCGGCCTCGAATTCGGCCTCCTGGCCCGGGATGACGGTGAGCGGGGCGACTTCCAATATCATGATGGCTCCTTGCCCTCTCGGGAGGTTGGGATCATTTGAGCTGTGCATGCGTCAATAAACCAGGCCAGCCGCTGGGCTGGCCTGGTGCGTCAGAGTGGCTTGTAGAAGAACTGGGTCGCCGCCAGGCTGCCATCGTCATTGATGGCAAAACCCGGGATCTGCCCCGCCGCCAGGTAGCCCAGCCGGGAGTAGAGGTGGGAGGCGACGTCGCCAACCCGGGTGTCGAGCACCAGCAGGGTGCGCCCGGCAGCCCGGGCCCCTTGTTCCATGACGGCCATCAGGGCGCGGCCTATCCCCAGCCCCCGTGCCGTGGGGGAGACCATGAGCTTCTCCACCTCGGCCCTGTGGCGGCCGTTGGCCTTGCCACACAGGGAGAGCTGCACTGTGCCGAGCACGGCGCCCCCCTGCTCGGCCGCTGCCAGGGCCAGCCAGAGCCGGCGCCCTCCCTGCAGATCCTGCTCGACCCCTTGCCAATAGGCCCTGGCGGCTTGCTCGGACAGGGGCGGCAGAAAGCCGATGGAGGCGCCATCGGCGACCACCTCCTGCAGTAGCCGGACCAGGGCGGGCTCGTATCCGGCCAGGGTGGTCAGGGGCACGCAGTGGCAGGGGGCGGGGCTATCCTGGGTTGGCATCGTCCTGGCTGAGGGGGTGGCAGACATCCATGCACTCCTTGGCAGTGGCGGTTGCTGGGCGCGCGCAATGGCGCGCCGCGTCGGGAAAACACCTGTTATAACAAGCCACTCTTCCCCTTGTCGAGGGAGGCGCGCCCTATTCCCGAGTTGGTGGCCAAGGTCAGTCGATCAGATCCTGCTCGTGCAGCCAGTTCACCACCAACAGGGCGGGGGCGGAGAGACGTTCCTTGTCCTGGCTCCCCAACCAGGCCAGCTCGGCAATCTCGGCGGCCGGGGTCGGCGTGCCCTCTCCCTCGCCAAAGAAGCAGCGCAGCCGCACCCTGACGCCCGCCTGCTTGCCATCGGCCTGGGCCTCGAAGTCCCCCGCCAGGCGCAGGGTGGCGGGGGCGAGGCGCACGGTCAGCTCCTCGCTGATCTCCCGCAGCAGCGCCCCCTGATCGCTCTCGCCGGGATCGCGCTTGCCGCCCGGAATGTAGAAGAGCGTCTTGCCGTGGGAGCGCACGCACAACAGGCGGCGATCCCGGATCGCCAACCAGGCGAGCTTGTCTATCTGAGTCATGGTCTTCTCCTCTTGAGTCATGATGCCCGGGCAGGGCGTCTGCCCGCCGGGGGGCAGGGGATGGCGGGCAGCCTAACAAAGTTGGCACACCGGCCCAAGGGGAAGGAGGGGCCCGGCTGGAAACAGAGTGTTTCCGGGCATGGGGCGCCTTGGCGCCGGGCACCGTCAGATGGCGCCCAAAAGTTCGCCCTGGCGCACAGGATGGGGCCTTCGCACTGGGCGGGGCCCGGCGGCTGTGGTTTAATTCCTGCCACTTTAGCGGTAGTCGCCCGGTGTCTGGGCGCGAGCTTCCCGGGCGCGACAAGAGAGGATGAAGAGAGATGCGAGTCACAGCACAGAGCACATTTATCGGACTCGGGGTGGCGGGCAACTTTGCCGGCCACCTGGAGCAGGCGGGGGAGGCGGCGGACTTTGTCGCCGTCCAGGTGGCGGACAAGGTCGCCCCCAAGGCGCTGTTCCCCTTCTATGTGCCGGATCATCCCGGCCAGCTCGGGGTCTTTCCCCTGAGCGGCGACGCCATCTTCCTGCCAGAGGCGGCGGTGAGCGGTGACGAGAAGGTGCAGATCGAGCCGGAAGTGGCGCTCTGGTGCGAGCTGGAATATGCGGGGGAGCAGGTGGTGGCCATCCACCCCAAGGCGTTTGGCGCCTACAACGACTGCTCCATCCGCCGCCCCAACGCCAAAAAGATCAGCGAGAAGAAGAACTGGGGCGAAGAGAGCAAGGGGTTGGCCGCGAGCCTGCTGCCCCTGACCCACTTTGGCGCCGGATGCGAGCTCGACGACTACCGCATCGCCTGCTATCTGGAACGCGGCGGCGAGCTGCACCCCTATGGCATCGACAGCGCGGCGGTGGATTACAGCTACTTCCATCAGCAACTGCTCGACTGGGCTATCGACAAGTTCAACCATCAGCAGGATGAGGGCCCGGCCGAGCATATCCAGGGGCTGCTGGTCCAGGCGGGGCGCCCGGCCCACGCCCTCATCAGCATTGGCGCCACTCGCTACACCCCCTTCGGCGAGACTCACTTACTGGAACCAGGCGACACCGCCTGCGTGGTGCTCTACCCCGCCAGCCGCTACGGCGAAGCGGAGATCCGCGCGGCCATTGGCGCCCGCACCTTCGGCCCGGATGTCTCGGCCCTGCTCCAGGCGGTCAGGGTCCGCTGACGCCCCCTTCCCCTGCGCCCGCGGGGGAAGGCTTGTCCTCTCTTCCTCCTCCCATGGGGCATGCGTGCTGACATAAGCCAATGAGTTGTTTTACCATTCAGCCTTTGTCACAGGGTTTGAAGAGGCCATGATGCCGGAGCTCAAAACGATCGGGCTGTTCCTTATCACCGCGCTGGCCGAGATCGTCGGCTGCTATCTGCCCTATCTGTGGCTGACCCAGGGGCGCAGCGCCTGGTTGCTGCTGCCCGCGGGCCTGAGTCTGGCCCTCTTTGCCTGGCTGCTCTCCCTGCATCCCACCGCCGCCGGCCGTGTCTACGCCGCCTATGGCGGCGTCTATGTCTTCGTCGCCATCCTCTGGCTCTGGGCGGTGGATGGCATCAGACCCACCCTGTGGGACTGGGTCGGTTCCGGGGTGGCCTTGCTCGGCATGGCCATCATCATATTTGCCCCCAGATCCGCATAGGGCGAGAGGGGCGCAGAAGATCAGGAGGGTCGCCATGGTGGTGATCAGAGAGTGCAAGGAAGAGGATCTGGCGGGCCTGCTCCGTCTTTATGGGGAGCTCAGGCCCCGGGATCCCGCGCTGGCGCCGTCGGTGGCGAGAGCGGCGCTGGGGCGGCTGCTGGCCCAGACCGGGGTGCGGCTCCTGGTGGCCGAAGTGGCGGGTGAGCTCGCCGCCACCTGCCAGCTCGCGGTGATCCCGACCCTGACCAACGGCGGCAGGCCCTTCGCCATCATAGAGCACGTGGTGACGGCCTCTGGGTTTCGGCGCCAGGGCCTGAGCCAGCAGGTGATCGAGCGGGCGCTCTCCCTGGCCTGGGCGCAGGATTGCTACAAGGTGATGCTGCTGTCGGGGGAGGGGCGCACTGAGGCCCATCGCCTCTATGAGAAACTGGGCTTCAAGGCCGGCATCGAGAAGGGGTTCGTCATCAAGCAGGCCGAGGCCAGGGCAACACCTTGATGATGTCCTGCCCTGAGGCTTAGCATTTGCCCCTTTTGCTACAGATAGAGTGAACGATCATGAAAATTGAACAGGCGCAAACAGGGGATCACCCGGTCCTGATCGCCCTCTGGGAGGCCTCGGTGCGCGCCACCCATCACTTCCTGCCAGAGGAAGACATCGCGGCCCTGAGGCCTCTTATCCTGGAGCACTATTTCGATGCCGTGCGCCTCTATTGCGCCAGGCAGGATGGCGTTATCGTCGGCTTTATCGGGGTGGCTGAGGGCAACATCGAGATGCTCTTCGTCGCCCCCGAGGCGCACGGGGGCGGGGTCGGCCGCCAGCTGGTGGCTCATGCCATCCAGTGCCTGGGGGCGACTCGGGTGGACGTCAACGAGCAGAATGACCAGGCTGTCGGCTTCTATCAGCACCTGGGCTTCGAGGTGACGGGGCGCTCCCCCCTGGATGGCCAGGGCAAGCCCTATCCCCTGCTGCACATGGCCCTGGCCGCCGAGTAAGGGCGCCAGAGCATAAAAAAACCGCCCTCGTGAAGTGAACCCCGAAAGTTGGACACCCAACGAGTAGGGGTTCTTCGTTTCTATGGGAAAGCAAAAATACTCGACCGACTTCAAACGTCAGGTCGTTCTTCACTATCTCAACGGTCATGACGGT
>NZ_JBKISU010000044.1:0-23660 GCF_050266975.1 Aeromonas sobria | reverse complement strand
AGCTGGCCACCACGCCACCACTCACCAGGCTGATGCCCCCCACGCTCAGGGTCTGTACCCCGTCCGGCGCGCTGATGTTGAAGCTGCCGGTGACCGTGGTCGCGTCCTTGGGATTGTCCGACCCCGCTGATTCGCCCGTACCCCGGTCTGCCAGCAGGTCATCTTCGTAGACGATGGCATCGCCCCCCGCCCCTTGCGGGATCAGGTTGGTGATGGTCACCTCGTCATCGTCGTTCTTGATGGCCAGGGTCAGGGTCGCCGTGCTCACATCCCCATCCGCGTCGGTCAGGGTGTAGGTGAACACTTCGCTGCCCGTGCTGCCCCCCGGCAGCGCCACGAATTGCGGATCCAGCGGCGCCAGGGTGTAGCTGTAGGTGCCATTGGCATTGAGCACCAGGCTGCCGTAGGTGCCGGTCAGGTTGGCCGCCGTCACCGCCGCACCATCGGCCCCCTGCACGTCGTTGCTGATGACGTTGCCGTTCAGCACCAGGTTGTTCTCGCTCGCCGTGGCCGGGTTGCTGTCGTTCACCGCCGTCGGCACGTCGTCGACGATCTGCACGCTCAGGGTGTTCGAGGCCGAGTCACCATCGCTGTCTGTCAGGCTCACCGCAAAGTTTTCAAACAGGCTGTTGTTGCCGTCCGCCGTCGGGTGCGCTTCGTTGTCCAGCAAGCTGTAGCTGTAGCTCACCAGCCCGGTGCCCGCGTCGTAACCGGTGATGGTCAGGGTGTTGCCCAGCGGGGTGGTCACGCTCTGCGGCAGGCTGGCCGCCACGCCACCACTCACCAGGCTGATGCCCCCCACGCTCAGGGTCTGTACCCCGTCCGGCGCGCTGATGTTGAAGCTGCCGGTGACCGTGGTCGCGTCCTTGGGATTGTCCGACCCCGCCGATTCGCCCGTACCCCGGTCTGCCAGCAGGTCATCTTCGTAGACGATGGCATCGCCCCCCGCCCCTTGCGGGATCAGGTTGGTGATGGTCACCTCGTCATCGTCGTTCCGAATGCTCAGGGTCAGGGTCGCCGTGCTCACATCCCCATCCGCGTCGGTCAGGGTGTAGGTGAACACTTCGCTGCCCGTGCTGCCCCCCGGCAGCGCCACGAATTGCGGATCCAGCGGCGCCAGGGTGTAGCTGTAGGTGCCATTGGCATTGAGCACCAGGCTGCCGTAGGTGCCGGTCAGGTTGGCCGCCGTCACCGCCGCACCATCGGCCCCCTGCACGTCGTTGCTGATGACGTTGCCGTTCAGCACCAGGTTGTTCTCGCTCGCCGTGGCCAGGTTGCTGTCGTTCACCGCCGTCGGCACGTCATCGAGGATCACGGCATCCAGACTGGCAGAGGTGGTATCCCCATCTTGGTCTGTGAGCGTGACCTGAAAACTCTCGGTCAGCTGAGTGTCATTGACCGGTTTTACGTGGCTCTCGTTATCTTGCAGGGTATAGCTGTAGCTGATGCTGCCGGCGCCCGTCACGGGATCGAAACTGATCGCGGTGATCTGCAGGTTATTGCCAAGGGGGGTGGTGATAGACTGCGGGAGTGTGGTCACGGTTCCGTTCGTGATCAGCGCCAGGCCGGCGATGCTGAGGGTCTGCACCCCGTCAGGCGCACTGAAGCTGAAGACCCCCCCTTGTGTCAGTGCAGCCGGGTTCGGATTGGTGCCATCGGCCAGGTTGGCATCGCTGACCACCAGCTCGCCACCAGCCAGGCCCAGCCCCGTCAGGCTGACCCCTTCATCGACGGGCGTGATGGTGATGGTCAGGGTGGAGTCCACCACATCGGTACCATCGGTCACGCTGTAGTTCACCGGCGGTACTGGACCGTCATAGTTCAACGCCGGCGTGAAGCTGTAGTCGCCGTTGCCGTTGACCGTGAGGGTGCCTACCCCCGGGATGGTGACAGTGGATCCCGCAGTCACGTTGACATTGTCCCCCCAGCTGAACAGGGTCACGCTGGCGGCGTCCGGTCCATCCGGGTTGCTGGCATTGTCGAGGAGGTTGCCGTTGAGCTGCCCGTCTTCCGCGACGCTGACCTGCTCGTCCAGATCACTCAACTCGTTGTCGAGGTCGGGCAGATCTTCTTGTATCCGGTCGATGGTCTGTTGGGTGTCATGGCTGGTGTCGAATCCAGCCTGGGCGATGGTCGCACCGGCGGTACGGCTGATGGTGACAAAACCACCGTTGCCGCTGGCACCAGCCACACCTCCTATGTCACCTCCCCCTGCGGCTGGGGCGCCACCGGCCGCAGCGGCTTCAAAACTCTGAGTCGGGTCGACCCCTTCCAGGATGGATTGTTGCAATGCGGCTATGTCATTGGGATCGAGCGATGTGCCAGTGCCATCTGGTGTTGCGGCATCGGTCGGGATATCCGCTTCGGGGGCAACCGAGGATCCCTGCGCCAGGGCGGCGGCTTCTTCCGGGGTGATCAGCACCAGCTTGGCATCATCACTCAGGGTCAACTGGGTGCCGGGTGGCAGTGTCTCGCCCCCTAGCAACGGACGGGTGCTGCCATCGGCGTTGACCACCAGAATGTCACCTTCCATTGAGGCAACGACGACACTCTTCTCGATCATTTGGGTACGCATAGCCTTGACTCCAACACAGAGGGTTTCGATGTATCAACCCTATGAGCGAAGCGCCAAGGTGTCCGTTGCAAAAATGTACCGGGTTCGTGTCAGAAGAGGGAAAAGCCTGAATCAAATCGAATGCTGGCTACTTGGCTCATGAAAACAATATGTTAGCGCGAGCCCCGAAAGGGTCCTTATAATACTTTTCGATATTGTTGCTTTTTGGTTACAACCAATGGTGATTAAAAAAGGCGCCCAGCGGCGCCCTTTTATGAGGCGACCAGCCTCAGATGGGGAAGGCAGGGTGAACGAAACCCTGATAGCCATCGATGTGCAGGCGGGAGAGCAGCTCGACCTGTTGCTCGTTCTCGACCCGGGTGGCGATGGTCATGATCCCTGCATTGTGCGCGGCGCGGCACACGGCGGCCAGGAAGGCGGTATCCGCCCCAGGCTCCATCACCTGGCTGGTGTAACCATGGTCCACCTTGACATAGCTGGGGGCCAGCTGCTCCAGATAGCCCAGCGACTGGAAGTGGCGACCATAGTGATCCACGCCCCACTGGAAACCCTGTTCCTGCAGCACGGCCACCAGCGCCTCGACCCTGGGTTGATGCTTCAAGATGGTGCCTTCCGGTAGCTCGAGCAGCAGACGATCCTTCAGGCCGGGGTGGCTGCCAAGGAAGCGGCCCAACCAGAGCAGGAACTCGTCGGAACAGATGGCCCCCGGGGTGATGTTGATGGCCAGCACCAATGCGCTCTCCTTGAGCAGCAAGGGCACGGTGGCCGTCAGCACCGCCTGGTCAAATTCGCTGCCCAGCTTGAACTGCTCGATGGCAGGCAGGAACTGGCCGGCATAATAGTCGTGACCATCGCGATGAATAGCCGCAAACAGCTCGGCGTGCAGCCGGGTGCCATCATCGAAGCGACAGGCTGGTTGCGCCTTGAAACGCCACAGTTGGCGGGCGATGGCATCTTCGACCAGATCCCGCCACGCCAGGCGTCCCATCATGCCCTGGGCGTGGCCACCCTCCATCACCACGGCGCCACGGCGTTCGTTGCGCGCCCGGCCGAGGGCATTATCCGCCTTGGTCAGCAGGCTGGAGAGGTCATCCTGGCTGTCGCGCCCGGCGATCCCTATCACGGACAAGGCATCAGCCTCACCCATGGGGTTGACCACCAGATCGGCGATCCGGCCGTTGATCCGCTCGGCCAGCTCTTGCAGGCTGGCCAGCTCGCTGGTCGGGCAGAGCAGGGCATATTCGGTGGCGGAGATACGGGCGATGGCCGCCCCGTCCCAGCCACTGAGTTCATCATTGAGGCTCTGGGCTATGCTCTTGACCATGTTGTCGCGAGCGGCGAAGCCCTCCTCCCGATAGATGTCGTCGAGCATGTCCACCGCCACCAGCAGTATGCCCCCTTCCCCGCCCTCGGCTATCCAGGCGTTGACCTGACCGACGAAGTAGGCCCGGTTGCCCAGACCCGACACGACATCCAGATAGACCCGTTCGCGCAGATGCTCGGCCTCTTGCGCCTGCTCCTTGAACTGGGTGGCCAGCTTGCCGGAGAGGGTATTGATGGCTTGCACCACCTGCTTGAGCTCTAGTGTGCGCGGCTCGGGGATCACATGGCCGAAATGGTGCAGCTCTATCTCCCGGGCCTGCTCCCGGATCTGGGCCAGGGGCTTGAGCAGATAATTGAGGGCACGCATCAGCAGCAGGGTCGTGACCAGGAAGCCGATGATGAACCAGCTCGCCAGATTGGTCATGCCCTGCCAGAGTTCGTAATAGGCTTGACCACTGTGGCCGACCACCTTGAGCTTGCCGAGCTGCAGCCAGCCAGAGGTGAGAATCGACTCATTGGATACCACAGGAAACAGCTCCAACCCCATGAACCAGGCGGGTACGCCCTGGATGCCATGGCTGTTGTCGAGCTCGATCACCTCCTTGGAGGCCAGCATGTCGAGTCGCACCTGCTGGTAATAGCCGCCATCAAACACGGCCTTGAGCACCGACTCGGCACTCACCTTGTCGCCATTCTCGAGATAGGGGGTCAGCGCCAACCCGAGGGAGGTGGCCGTGTTGATCACCGTGGTCTCCTGCTGCTGCGCCAGATAACTGCGGGTCGAATTGAACTGGACCCAGTAGGTCACGGCAAAGAGGAGCCCGAACAGCAGCAGCATGGTGGCCAGTAGTTGTCGATATAGCGTCATAGGTTACTCATCCAAATTCACCACAGGTCGAGCCAATCGCCCAGAAGTCATGCGATTGCGTAAATCATTCCATAATCCCAAACGTGAAGACTGCCCGGCCAGCTCCCCCTGACCACGGGCCTTCATCAACCACAGGTGACGACCATTGAAACTGTAGATAGGCAGCAAGTCGCTACGCTCGGTCGCCGGGCGTATGTCTCCTATCAGGTTATCCAGAATGATCGGCACGGATGACGGGGTCTCATAGTAGGCGACAACCATATGAAACTGGTTGTAATCCAGCGCCTTGACATACACCATCCGCATCTTCTCATCGTCGATGCCCAGCTCCAGCAGGGTAAAATACTTGGCGATGCTGAAGTCTTCGCAGTCCCCCCCCGCGGCCCCCAGAAACTCGAGGGGACTGGCCCAGTAATCCTGCTTGCGCCACAGCTTGCTGTCATCAATGAATCGCAGCTGATTGAAGAAACGATTCACCCGCTCCAGCTTCTGGCGCTCTGACCAGGCCGCCGCCCGGCTCTCCAGGGCAAGCAGGCGCCAGCTCGCGGTGCGTTTGCCCGCCCGCTCTCCATAGGTGTCCTTGGCCCGCTTGATGAGGGCCAGATCGGCATCCGTCAGCGGCTGACTCGCCGCCAGCAGCAGAGGAAGCAGGGCAAGCCCGCACCAGAGCAGATGTCGCCCCTTGCGATAACAGGGGCTGAGCCAACGCCCGATTGGCCACGATGTCACATCTTTCCCCTACTCAACGGGCTACCCATCACATGAGGTGCAAGATACAGGAGATGAGAGCGACATGCTGCCCCCTGATACTGGGGTGACGACAAGCAGATTGTCATCACCCCCGACACGCAGCATAGGTTCACTGCATCAGTTCTTGGCTTGCCACTCGGCGGGTTGCTGCACCTGCATGGCATTGAGCAGGCTGCCGGTCGCATTGAGGATGCGATAGTCAGCCAGGAGGGAGTCATACTGCGCATTGATATAGCTGCGGCGCGCCTCGAACAGTTCGTTCTCCGTGTTCAAGACATCCAGCAAGGTACGCTGACCCAGCCCGAACTGCTTCTTGTAGGCCTGGACAGTGTCATAGCTCGCGTCCACATGCTGTTGCAGGTAGATCTTCTGCTGATCCAGAGACTGCTTGGCATTCCAGGCCAGACGAGTCCCTTCCTCCACCTGACGGAACGCATTGAGGTGAATGTCTTTCGCCTGGGAGTAGAGCGCCGAGGTGGCCTTGCTCTCGGCCAGATCGGAACCGCCGCGGAACAGGTTGTAGCGCATGCGCACCATGGCGGTCAGGTCGTCATTGCGCCCCTTGATGGCATCGATGTCCTCGTTCCAGTTCTTGTCCACCTCGATGGCGACATTGGGATAGAAGCCGGACTTGGCGCCTTCATGCTGGTACTTGGCCGCCTCTATGTCCTGCAGGGAGGAGAGCAGGGTCGGGTGCGCCTCGGTCGCCGTCTTGAGCGCCGTCTCGATGGTCGCGGGCATCAGGCTGGCATCGGGTACCGGCTGAACCAGATCCTTGGGGGTTTCGTTGACGACGCGAATGTACTCACTCTCTGCATCGCGATAGTTGTTCTCAGCCGCGGCCTGGTTGGCGTAGGCACGGGCGACCCGGCCCTCAATCTGGGTCTGGTCCGCGGTGGAACCCAGCCCGGAGTCGGTGCGCTTGCTGATGTCGCTGCGGATCTGCTCATGGGTCGCCAGGTTGTCCTTGGAGAGCTCCAGTATCTCTTGCTGGCGCAGCATGTTGAGATACACCTCGGCGGTGCGCAGCGCCGTGTTCTCCGCTTCCGAGATCATGGCCAGCCGCTGGGCATTGGCCTCGGCCTCGGTGCGGGACACGTTGTTGCTGACATCGAAGCCGTCAAACAGCATCTGACGCAGGCTCAGGCCCGCCTCCTTGCGGGTCATGCTGTCATCGACGCCCGGGCCGCCCACGCGAGTGGTCGGGCTGTCGGTCTCTTCATAGCCGACCCCGGCGCGCAGATCGACGGTGGGATAGTAGCCCCCCTTGGCACCATCATGCTGATGCATGCGAGCCTGGTAGAGATCAAATGCCTCCTTGATTTTGGGGTGGGTAGCCAGCGTCTGAGCAACGGATTGCTCCAACGTTTGGGCCTGAGCCAGGCCCGGAAGGAATACAGCGCCACTCACAATCATGGCAACAATCGTCTTTTTCATAATATCTCCAGTCATATGTTTTTATTAATTGTTGGCTTATCGTTCCCTCAATGCCGA
The DNA here is from genome assembly GCF_050266975.1 of Aeromonas sobria. Lineage (GTDB taxonomy): Bacteria > Pseudomonadota > Gammaproteobacteria > Enterobacterales > Aeromonadaceae > Aeromonas > Aeromonas sobria_B. Next base: position 16,650 of record NZ_JBKISU010000044.1, on the reverse strand, counting down.
CTGCTTGGCCCTCAATATTGGCTTTAGCAAATAGTCGAGGACACTCTTTTTACCCGTAATGATATCTGCACTGGCCAACATACCGGGGATGATGGGCAGTGCATTGGTCTCATCCCCAAGATAACTCTTCTCCGTTCTAACTCGCACCAGATAAAAGGAATTACCCTCCTCATCTTGAATGGAATCGGCACTAATCTGTTCTACCTTGCCATGCAGCCCGCCATAAATGGTGAAATCATAGGCGGTAAATTTCACCACGGCTTCCAGACCTGGCCGCAAGAAGGCGATGTCCTTGGGTGATACCTTGGCCTCAATCAGCAGTGTATCCTCAAGCGGTACTATCTCCATCAGGTCCATGCCTGGCTGGACCACCCCACCCAAGGTATTGATTTTCAGCTTCTTGATCGTTCCCTTGAGGGGAGCAACCACGCTGGTCCTATCGACCCTGTCCCGCAATCCCACCTGACCGGCGGAGAGCTGGCCCAATTTCCCCTGCCGCTCGTTCAGCTCGGTCTGGGCATCGGCGCGGAATTTCAAGGCAATGTCATTGCGTTTGGAGATGGCCTCACGCAATGCCGAATTCAATTTGGGAATAACGAGCCGATTGCTCTCCAACTCCCCCTGCATGTCATTGACCTGGCGCTCGAGCTTGATCAATTCCACCTGAGGCACAATGCCCTCTTTTGCCAAGGGGCGGCTGATATTCAGCTCCTGGCGGGCAAGATCCACACTGCGGCTCACGGTGCGTATTTTCGCGTTGAGCTCGATTAATTCCTGCTCTTTCTGCTCTATCTGCTGGCCCAGAATATAGAGCTGGTTCTTGAGATTGTTGAGCCGATCATTTTGCGCCGATACCTCACGGGCCGCATATTCGGCAAACACGTTCTCGAACCCTTCCGGGAAATCGATGGCTTGCTTGTCGATCACCACCTGTTCACGCCAGCCGATGTTGCGGTCACTCTTGACGATGACGCTGCGGATCTCGGCCCGCAGTCGGGCGATGTCGCCCTTGAGGGTGACCAGTTCCTGTTCACGCTCGCGAAAATCGGAGCTGAAGCGGGTGTCATCGATGCGCAGCAAGGGCTGCCCCTTCTCGACTATGTCTCCCTCCCTGACGAAGATCTCCTTGACGATCCCTCCCTCCAGGTTCTGGATCACCTGCAACTGGCGAGACGGGATCACCTTGCCCTGTCCCACCGTCACCTCGTCGAGCTTGGCCCAGGCCGCCCACACCAGGGCACTCATGAAGAAGATGAAGCAGCACCAGAGCAGCACCCTGGCCCGGGTCGGCGTGCTCAGCAGCACGGCGGCGGCGCCATCATCGACGAAGGTCAGATGCTCCTGGGCGGGCAGCACCGCTTTCTTATCCATGGGATGCCTCCTGAACCCTAACCTTGCCCTCTTTGAGCTGTTGCAACACCTGCACCTTGGGACCATCGGCCACTATCTTGCCCTGCTCCATGACGATCACCCGGTTGACCACGTCCAGCATCAGGGTCTTGTGGGTGATAACGATCAGGGTGGTCTCGGGCCCGAGCCGGGCCAGCTCCTGCTTGACCTGCTGCTCGGACTGATTGTCCATGTTGGAGGTCGGCTCATCCATCACCAGGATGGGCGGATCATTGAGCAGGGCGCGGGCCAGCAATATGGCCTGGCGCTGACCGCCGGAGAGCTGACGCCCTCCCTCGCCTATCTGCCTGTCCAGGCCGTTGGGATCCCGGTTGGTGAAACTGGTCACCCCGGCTCGCTTGGCGGCGCGCAGCACCTTGGCATCATCCACCAGGGGATTGCCCAGCATGATGTTGTCCCGCACCGAGCCAAAGAAGAGGGTCACGTCCTGGGGCACGCAGCCGATGTTGCGGCGCACGGCCGAGGGCGCCAATTGATCGAGCTCGAAGCCATCGAGCCGCACCGAGCCATCGGTCGGGCGATAGAGCCCCATCAGCAGCTTCTCCAGCGTGGTCTTGCCCGCGCCAATGCGTCCTATGATGGCCACCTTCTCCCCCGGCTCAATCTTGAGATTGATGCCGTGCAGGGTGCTGGTCTCCATGCCCGGGTACTTGAAGGTCACGTTTTCGAACTCGATGCGCCCCTCTATCACGGGATGGTGCACATACTGGCGCCCCTCCTCCTGCTCGCCCGGGGTACTCATGATGCCCTCGAGGATGGTCAGGGCGGAGCGGGCCTGGTTGTAGCGGGTGGAGAGCACGGAGAGCTGCACCATGGGGGCGATGGCACGGCTCGATAGCATGACGGCGGCGATCATGCCCCCCATGGTGACCAGGCCGTCGGCGATCTGGTAGACGCCGACGATCACCAGCCCCACGGTGACCACCTGCTGGACATAGCTGGCCAGGGAAGACATGGAGTTGGTGATGCGCCGGGTCTGTACGCCCCAGGTGGAGATATGGGAGACGGCCTGCTCCCAGCGGTGCTGGAACATGCTCTCGGCGCCGAAGATCTTGACGGTCTCGAGACCGGCGATGCTCTCCACCAGGTTGGCATTTTTCTGGGAGGCGAGCCGCGATCCCTCCTCGATGGATTGCTTGAGGGAACCCTGAATATAGAAGCTGTATGCCAGCAGGATCAGCATGGCGACGATGGGCACCACCACCATGACCCCGGCAAACAGCCAGATCACCACCAGGAAGAGGATGGCGAAGGGCAGGTCGATCAGGGTCGAGACGGTGGCCGAGGTGAAGAACTCGCGCACCGACTCGAACTCCTGCAGATGCTTGGCGAAGGCACCGGTGGAGGCGGGTCTGGATTCCATTCGCATCCCCATCACCTTGGCGAAGATCTTGGCCGAGAGCAGCACATCCGACTTCTTGCCGGCGATGTCGATGAAGTAGCTGCGCAGCTGACGCATCACGAAATCGAAGGTGAACACCACCACGGCGCCCACCGCCAGCACCCAGAGGGAATCAAATGCCAGGTTGGGCACTATCTTGTCGTAGACGTTCATGGTGAACAGGGGACTGGCCACCGCAAACAGGTTGATGAGGATGGAGGCGACCAGCACGTCGCGATAGATGCCGCGGGACTCCAGCAAGGTGCTCCAGAACCAGTGACCGTCCCGGGTCTCCAGTACCTTGGGGGAGCGTTCGTCGAAGCGAAACTGCTTCTTGACGAAGAAGAGCCGCCCCAGGTACTCGTCACCGAGCTGGGCCGCCGTCAACCACTGGGCCGCATCACCGGCCTGGGGAAAGATCACCTTGGCCTGGCTGCGGTCCTCGCTCCACTCCAGCAGGATGCAGGCACCGCCATTGCGGGTCTGCAAGATGCAGGGCAACAACAGGGAGGAGATCTGATCCAGGGGCTGCAATACCTCCCGCGCCGACAGCCCGGCCCGCTCGGCGGCGCGGCTGAACAGGGCGGTAGTCAGGCGACCCGACACCAGGGGCAACCCTGTGGTCAAGGCATCCTTGCTGTTGGGCACGCCGTAGAAACGGGTCAGGAAGACCAGGCACTCCAACAACTCGTCGATATGGTCGGTTTCTGCTTGCATATTGTCCTGTTTATAGATGAGGCTGGCGCTCGGCTTATCCGGGCTCCCGCAGCGCCAATCAGGGGATTTGGGACCGATGACCGCACGTGACAAGCCAAATGTGATTCTCGTTCGCCACCCTCCTTGATCACACATCGACAGAGGAGAGATGTGTCACCTGGCCCCCTCAATGCCATATAGAGAGGGTGGCAGCAACCAGCCGATGCGGACTAAACAGTGATGGTCAAACGAGGCACATTACCAGCTCAGCGCCCTGAAAACTATAGAGCAAAGTCTGATTTTCCATCTAATAACTCACTGTTTAATTAGCCAAATATGACAAATTTATCAGCTACTGGCTAGTCGGTAGGAAGGGGCGTCCCACCCCTTGCCCTTGCGGGCCCGATTGGGACAACCCCTCGGCGATAAGACTCATGGCTGTCCAACGGTTCTCGCACCAGGCGGGGGCGAGCAGGGTCGGTCGCCGGGCTGACGCCGAGACGCGGTGATAGACCACCTCGGGCGGGGTCTGCTGGATCATGGCGATCGCCGCCGCCACATACTCCTCCAGGGTCGGCACCTCGAGACGCCCCGCCTGCCAGGCCTTGCCGAGGATGCTGCCCGCCACCACGTGCAGGGGGTGCAGCTTTATCCCCTCCACCCCGGTATCGACCACCTGGCGCAGGGTCTGCACACTGTCCATGGCGCACTCCCCCGGCAGACCGACGATGAGGTGGGTACACACCTTGATGCCGCGCAGGTGGGCGCGGCGCACCGCATCGGCGTAGGAGTCATAGCCATGGCCGCGATTGATCCGCCTGAGGGTCTGGTCGCTGGCGCTTTGCAGCCCCAGCTCCAGCCACACCTCATAGCCTTGCTGCTGATAACCCGCCAGCAGATCCAGCACCGCATCCGGTACGCAATCGGGCCGGGTGCCGACACACAGCCCCACCATGTCGCTGACCGAGAGCGCCTCCTCATACATGCGCTTCAAGTAAGCCACCTCGGCATAGGTGCTGGTATAGGCCTGGAAGTAGGCGAGATAGCGCCGCGCCCGGGTCACCTCGTCGCGGCGGGCGTGCAGCTGGGCCACCACGGAAAGCTGCTGGGCCGACTCGTCGGCGAAGGAGGAGACGTTGCAAAAGGTACAGCCACCTCGGCCCAGGGTGCCGTCCCGGTTCGGGCAGGTGAAGGCGCCATGAATGGAGAGCTTGTGGATCTTCTCGCCATGGCGGCGCTTGAGATCCTGCCCCAGGGTATTGACCAGCTCGTGTAACTGCATGACGTTTCCTGATAAAACCGAAATTGTACAAGCTCGGTTGGTCACCATGCTGAGCTGGATCAAGAGTCTGGCGGGTGTGAAAACATATAAATATTCATGCTAGAGCGAATAAATATCCTCAAAAGGGACTTTATCAGAACCCATCCTGGCGATGACGCCAAGAATACCGTGGTGAAATAGTCGTGAGAGAGAGGTGTAAGTTTTTGTTTATAACAACAAATCAATGGCTATACCGAAGAAAACCAAAAGCAAGCCTCAGGAGAGAGAAGTGTGATCAAACTCATTCACACCAGGAGGGGGTTGGTAAGATTACTACAATCCCACAGGGGTGTTGCCTGAACTGAAAAAACGCACCAAACGTCATGATTGAACTAAAAAACAAAGCAATGACAAAACAAAAAACCACCAAACCCCACTATCGTCGATATGCAGCCAGATTTTGTTATGCTGCTGTAACAACGAAAACATCTGACTTGTCCAATTGACCTGCTGCAAAATTCCCATTAGTTTGGAGGTTCGCCACGTCAGGCGGACGGAACCACAAGAGCCAATCGCAATTTATGCAATCTGTTGATGACAGTGCGATGGAAGGCCGAGCAAGGGAGAAATGCAATGTCACTATATGATCCAAAGCTGGAGAGGGATAACTGTGGCTTCGGCCTGTTGGCCCACATGGAAGGGGAAGCCAGCCACAAGCTTGTCCGTCTCGCGATGTCAGCATTGGCTCGCATGCAACACCGCGGCGGCATCTCCGCCGATGGCAAGACCGGCGATGGCTGCGGCCTGCTGCTGCAAAAACCCGACAGCTTCTTTCGGGCGGTCGCCGAAGAGAAGGGATGGCATCTGGGCCGCAAGTACGCGGTCGGCATGCTGTTTCTCAACCCGGATCCCGTGCTGGCCCAGCAGGCCCGCGACATCATCAATGAAGAGCTGGAACGGGAAACCCTGAGCCTGGTCGGCTGGCGTCAGGTACCTATCGACACCCATGTGCTCGGCCCCATCGCCAAGGCCTCCCTGCCCAGCATAGAGCAGGTGTTTGTCAATGCGCCCCCCGGCTGGGTCGACAAGGATCTCGAGCGCCGCCTCTATATCGTGCGCCGCCGCATCGAGAAGCGCATCAGCGACGACTACTTCTACGTGGTCAGTCTCTCCAACCTGGTCACCGTCTACAAAGGGCTCTGCATGCCCGTGGACCTGCCGCACTTCTATCTGGATCTCGCCGACATCCGCCTGCAATCGGCCATCTGCGTGTTCCACCAGCGCTTCTCCACCAACACCAGCCCGCGCTGGCCGCTGGCGCAGCCGTTCCGCTATCTGGCCCACAACGGCGAGATCAACACCATCGCCGGCAACCGCCAGTGGGCCAAGGCGCGCAGCTACAAGTTCGCGACACCGCTCATTCCGGATCTGCAAGAAGCCGCCCCCTTCGTCAACACCACGGGCTCCGACTCCTCGAGCCTGGACAACATGCTGGATCTCTTCCTGGCCGGCGGCATGGACCTGTTCCGTGCCATGCGCCTGCTTATCCCGCCCGCGTGGCAGAAACACCCCAACATGGATGAAGATCTGCGGGCCTTCTACGACTTCAACTCCATGCACATGGAGCCCTGGGACGGCCCGGCCGGCATCGTCATGACCGACGGCCGCTACGCCACCTGCGCCCTGGACCGCAACGGCCTGCGCCCGGCCCGCTACGTCATCACCAAGGACAAGTTCATCACCCTCGCCTCCGAGGTGGGTACCTGGGACTACACCCCGGACGAGGTGCTGGAGAAGGGCCGGGTCGGCCCGGGCGAGCTGTTCGTGGTGGATACCAGCAACGGTAAGGTGTGGACCAGCTTCGAGATCGACGACGATCTCAAGAGCCGTCACACCTACAGGGAGTGGATGGGCAAGCACTGCAAACGCCTGGTGCCGTTCGAGCAGATGGATGACGCCAACACAGGCGCCCGCGAGCTGGACGACGATCAACTCAAGACCTATCAGAAGCTGTTCGGCTACTCCTACGAGGAACTGGATCAGATCATTCGCGTGCTCGGCGAGAACGGCCAGGAGGCCGTCGGCTCCATGGGTGACGATACCCCCATGGCGGTGCTCTCCTCCCGTCAGCGCACCCTGTACGACTACTTCCGCCAGATGTTCGCCCAGGTGACCAACCCGCCCATCGACCCGCTGCGGGAAAATCACGTCATGTCCCTGGCCACCTGCATCGGCAGCGAGCAGAACGTCTTCAACGAGACCTTCGGCCATGCCCACCGGGTGCTGTTCCAGTCCCCCATCCTGCTCTACTCCGACGTCAACCAGCTCAAGGCGCTCGAAGGGGAACACTACCGTCATCTGGTGATCAGCCTCAACTACCGCCCGGAAGAGGGGCTCGAGGCCGCGATAATGCGTGTCACCGAGGAGGCCAAGGCCGCGGCCCGCGCCGGTACCGTGCTGCTGGTGCTGTCGGACAGGGACATCAGCGCCGACACCCTGCCCATCCCGGCCGCCATGGCGGTGGGCGCGGTGCAACGCACCCTGGTGGACAACAACCTGCGCTGCGACGCCAACATACTGGTAGAGACCGCCAGCTGCCGCGATCCGCACCACTTCGCCGTGCTGCTGGGCTTTGGTGCCACCGCCATCTACCCCTATCTCGCCTATGAGACCCTGGCCAAGCAGGTGGAAGAGGGCGTGCTCAAGATGAGCCTGCGCCAGGCCATGCTCAACTACCGCAACGGCATCAACAAGGGCCTCTACAAGGTGATGTCCAAGATGGGCATCAGCACGGTGGCCAGCTACCGCTGCTCCCAGCTGTTCGAAGCCATCGGCCTCTCCCAATCCGTCATAGAGACCTGCTTTCGCGGGGTATCGAGCCGTATCCAGGGGGCCGATTTCAACGACATCCAGCAGGATCAGCTCAATCTGGCCCGCACCGCCTGGCTCAAGCGCAAACCCCTCAACCAGGGCGGCCTGCTCAAGTTCGTCCACGGCGAGGAGTACCACACCTACAACCCGGATGTGGTGCAGACCCTGCAAACCGCGGTGCGCTCCGGTGAATACAGCGACTACCTGCACTATGCCCGCCTGGTCAACGAACGGCCGGTGGCGACCCTGCGCGATCTGATCGGGGTCAAGCAGGGCCAGCAGGCCATCTCCCTGGACGAGGTGGAGCCGGCCACCAACCTCTACCAGCGTTTCGACTCCGCTGCCATGTCCATCGGCGCCCTGGGCCCCGAGGCCCACGAGGCCCTGGCCATCGCCATGAACCGCCTCGGCGGTCAGAGCAACTCCGGCGAAGGCGGCGAGGATCCCAAGCGTTTTGGCACCGAGAAGAATTCGCGCATCAAGCAGGTGGCCTCGGGGCGCTTTGGCGTCACCCCCCACTACCTGATGAACGCGGACGTGGTGCAGATCAAAGTCGCCCAGGGCGCCAAGCCCGGCGAAGGGGGCCAGTTGCCCGGTGACAAGGTGACGGCCCAGATAGCCCAGCTGCGTTACTCCGTGCCCGGCGTGACCCTGATCTCGCCGCCGCCCCACCACGACATCTACTCCATCGAGGATCTGGCCCAGCTCATCTTCGACATCAAGCAGATCAACCCGAGCTGCCTGGTGTCGGTCAAGCTGGTCTCCGAGCCCGGCGTCGGCACCATCGCCTGTGGCGTGGCCAAGGCCTATGCCGACTTCATCACCATCTCGGGCTATGACGGCGGCACGGGCGCGAGCCCCATCACCTCAGTCAAGTATGCCGGCTCCCCCTGGGAACTGGGGCTGGCCGAGACCCAGCAGGCCCTGGTCGCCAACGGCCTGCGCCACAAGGTGCGCCTGCAGGTGGATGGCGGTCTCAAGACAGGTCTGGACATCATCAAGGCGGCCATCCTGGGTGCCGAGAGCTTCGGCTTCGGTACCGGCCCCATGGTGGCGCTGGGCTGCAAATACCTGCGCATCTGCCACCTGAACAACTGTGCCACCGGCGTCGCCACCCAGGACGAGAAGCTGCGCCGCGAGCACTTCACCGGTCTGCCCGAGATGGCCATGAACTACTTCAAGTTCGTCGCCCACGAGACCCGCGAACTCATGGCCCAGCTCGGGGTCAGCCAGCTGACGGATCTGATTGGCCGCACCGAGCTGCTGGAAGCCCTGCCCGGCCTCACCGCCCGCCAGGCCAAGCTGGATCTCTCCGGCATCCTGGCCAAGCCGGTGGCGGTGGCAGGCTCCAGCCTGTTCTGCCAGCAGCACAACCCCACCTTCGACAAGGGGCCCCTGAACCTGCGCATGGTCGAAGACCTGCTCGAGGCCGTCGAGACCAAGAGCGGCGGCGAGTATCGCTACGACATCCGCAACACGGACCGCTCCGTGGGGGCCCGCCTGTCCGGCGAGATCGTGAAACGTCACGGTAACCAGGGCATGGCAGCCGATCCGGTACGGGTCCACTTCAACGGCACCGCAGGCCAGAGCTTCGGCGTCTGGAACGCGGGGGGCCTCGAGATGATCCTCACCGGGGACGCCAACGACTACGTGGGCAAGGGCATGACAGGCGGCAAGCTGGTGGTCAAACCCCATGTGGGCGTATCGTTCAAGTCCCACGAGGCGGCCATCATCGGCAACACCTGCCTCTATGGTGCCACCGGCGGCAAGCTCTACGCGGCCGGTACCGCGGGCGAGCGCTTCGCGGTGCGCAACTCCGGCGCCCTGGCTGTGGTAGAGGGCATTGGCGACAACGGCTGCGAGTACATGACAGGGGGTATCGTCACCGTGCTGGGCGAGACCGGGGTCAACTTCGCGGCGGGCATGACAGGTGGTTTTGCCTATGTGCTCGATTGCGATGGCAACTTCGCCAAGCGCACCAACCCCGAACTGGTGGAACTGCTGGAGGTGGCGAGCCTCGCCATTCACCAGGAGCACCTGCGCGGCATCATTACCGAACATCTGAACGCAACCGGCAGCTCACGTGCCGAGGAAATTTTGGCCAACTTTGATTCCTATGTGCCGAAGTTCAAGCTGATCAAGCCCAAGTCCAGCGACGTCAAGTCCCTCTTGGGCCACACCAGTCGTTCCAGTGCAGAACTCAGAATCCAGGCGCAGTAAGGAGGGAACCTATGAGCCAGAACGTATTCCAGTTTATCGATGTTCAGCGGGTCGACCCGCCGAAGAAGCCGCTCAAGATCCGCAAGATCCAGTTTGTGGAGATCTACGAGTCCTTCAACCAGGCCCAGGTCGGCATGCAGGCGGATCGCTGCCTCGACTGCGGCAACCCCTATTGCGAGTGGAAGTGCCCGGTGCACAACTACATCCCCAACTGGCTGAAACTGGCCAACGAGGGGCGCATCCTGGAGGCGGTGGAGCTCTCCCACCAGACCAACAGCCTGCCGGAGGTGTGCGGCCGGGTCTGCCCGCAAGACAGACTCTGTGAGGGTGCCTGCACCCTCAACGACAGATTCGGCGCCGTGACCATAGGCAACATCGAAAAGTACATCACCGACAAGGCGTTCGAGATGGGTTGGCGCCCGGATCTCTCCAACGTGGTCCAGACCGGCAAGCGGGTCGCCGTCATCGGTGCGGGCCCGGCGGGCCTGGCCTGCGCCGACGTGCTGGCCAGAAGCGGGGTCAACGCCGTGGTGTTCGACAAGTACCCGGAGATCGGTGGCCTGCTCACCTTCGGCATCCCCTCCTTCAAGCTGGAGAAAGAGGTGATGCAGCGCCGCCGCGAGATCTTCGAAGCCATGGGCATCGAGTTTCGCCTCGAGACCGAAGTGGGCAAGGATGTCTCCTTCGCCGACCTGCTCGGCGAGTTCGATGCGGTCTTCCTCGGGGTGGGCACCTACAAGTACATGAAGGGCGGGTTCGAGAACGAGACTGCGCCGGGGGTCTATGACGCCCTGCCCTACCTCATCTCCAATGCCAACCGGCTGCTGGGCTTCGAGAAGGCGCAGAGCGACTACATCGACTTCGCCGGCAAGCAGGTGGTGGTGCTGGGGGGCGGTGACACCGCCATGGACTGCGTGCGCACCGCCATCCGCCAGGGGGCCGACAAGGTGATCTGCGCCTATCGCCGCGATGCCGAGAACATGCCTGGCTCCAAGCGAGAGGTGCAAAACGCCCGCGAGGAGGGGGTGGAATTCATGTTCAACCTGCAACCCATCGGCGTCGAGCTGGATGCCCATGGCCGCACCTGCGGCATCAGGGTGGTGAGCACAGAGCTGGGGGCCCCCGATGCCAACGGCCGCCGCAATCCAGTGGTCATTGAAGGCTCCGAGCAGGTGCTGGCCGCCGATGCGGTGGTGATGGCATTTGGCTTCCAGCCCAACCCCCAGCCCTGGATGGCGGAGTATGGTATCGAGCTCGACAGCCGCGAGCGGATCCTCGCGCCAGAGCAGAATGACTTTGCCTTCCAGACCACCAACCCCAAGGTGTTCGCCGGTGGCGATGCGGTGCGGGGCTCGGATCTGGTAGTCACCGCCATCTACGAGGGCCGCAAGGCCGCAGAGGGGATCATGGACTATCTGGCGGTCTGAGCCGCCTCTGCTCAGGACCCCAGCAAACAGCCCCGCATCTGCGGGGCTGTTTCTTTGCAGGCCTTGAGGAGGGCCGTGGGGCGCCCGGCTCGGATCGGGTGCCGCCGGCCCCAGTGCCGCCACGGGCCCATGGGCAGCCCCCCACTCTCATCCGGGGCCATCGGCCGCGCCCTCGCCCCTGCGGGGGCGCTTTTTTATGCAGACGCGCGGCCAGGGCCGCCTCATCGCTGGGCTTGGCACCATTTTTTGCTATGATTGCCGCAACTTAGCCGGGCTATGCCCATAGACGAGGTTTGCGATGAGAGTAGGTATCATAGGCGCCATGGAGCAGGAAGTTGCCCTGCTGCGCGGCCAACTGAGCGACATGACCACCACCAGGGTCGGCGGCTGCGAGTTTTACTGCGGCACCCTGGCGGGCAAGGAGGTAGTCCTGACCCGCTCCGGCATCGGCAAGGTGGCCGCCAGCGTCGCCACCAGCCTGCTGCTGGAGAAATTTGCCCCCGACTGCGTCATCAACACCGGATCCGCCGGTGGCTTCGCCCAGGACTTGCACATAGGTGACGTGGTCATCGCCAGCGAGATGCGCTTCCACGACGTGGACGTGACCGCCTTCGGCTACGAGATGGGTCAGATGGCCCAGCAGCCTGCCGCCTTCCCCTGCGATGACAAGCTTATCGCCCTGGCCCAGGCCTGCATCGCCGAGCAAGGCAAGCACCAGACCCAGGTCGGCCTCATCTGCACCGGCGATCAGTTCATGTGCAAACCCGAGGCGATCGCCAAGGCCCGCGCCGACTTCCCGCAGATGCTGGCGGTGGAGATGGAAGGGGCCGCCATCGGTCAGGTGTGTCACATGTTCGGCGTCCCCTATCTGGTGGTGCGCGCCATGTCCGACATCGCCGGCAAGGAGCAGGTGGAATCCTTCGACGCCTTCATCGAGGTCGCCGGTCAGCACTCCGCCGAGGTGATCCTCTCCCTGCTCGGCAAGCTGTGATCCCGCTCCCCTCCTCCGACACCCTGGCCATGATGGCCGCCACACCGGCGGCCATCATGGCGGCTGCCGCCCTGCTCGAGGCCCTGCTGCCAAGACCGGAGTGGCTGCGCCTCTCCGCCGCCGAGCCCCTGCTGGCTCGCCTCGGCCACAAGGTGCATCGCCCGGACGGGAGCCCCCGGGCCCAGTGGCAGGCCGGGGTACTGGCCCTGCTGGTGGTCTGGGCGCCCTGCGCCGCCGGGCTCTGGGCAGTGCGCAATCTCTCCCTCAGCGAGCCCCTGTTTGACTTGCTCTGCCTGCTGCTGCTGATAGAGTCTCGCCCCCTGCACACCCTGGCCAGTGCCGGCGGCGCCCTGCTCAAGGGGGATACCCTGCCCCTGGCGCGGCTGCAAGCCGCCCCCTGGCTCAGGCGCGAGACGGGCAAACTCTCGGCCATGGGGCTCGCCAAGGCCCTGTGCGAAGGCACCCTGCTGCGCCTGCTCGGAGGTTGGGCCGGCCCCCTGCTCGGTTTTGCCCTGGCCGGCGTGCAGGGGGCGCTGTTCTGGCGCCTCGCCCAGCTCGGTCACCTCGCCTGGAGCGGCAAGCAGGCAGCGTTCGCCCACTTCGGCCGCCCGGCTGCGGCCCTCTATCAGGCCCTGATCGCCCCGGCAGCCCTGCTGCTGGCCCTGCCCGCCCTGTTCCCCCGTCTCAAGGAGGGGGGACGGGCATGGCGCCATGGTCTGACCCACTGGCCCCACCCGGCCGCCGGCGCCCTGCTCGCCGCCCTGGCCTGCCAGTCTGGGCTGCGCCTGGGCGGGCCCCGTTACTATCAGGGAACCTTGGTGAGGCTGGCGGTGCTGGGGGATGGGGGCGATCCCGACCGGGATAGCCCGCGCCGACTGCTCACCCGGCTTCAGTGCATCGGCTGGGGATGGCTGGCCCTGGCGCTGCTGATCACCCTGGCGGGAGGCAGCCATGGTTAGACGTGGCACCGCCCTGACGCGGCTCTGGCTGCTGCCCACTTGCTGGCGGGAGGCAGCCATGATTAAACGTGGCATCAATCTGACGCGGCTCTGGCTGCTGGCCCACTTGCTGGCGGGAGGCTGCCATGGTTAAACGTGGCATCAATCTGACGCTGCTCTGGCTGCTGGCCCACTTGCTGGCGGGAGACAGCCATGGTTAGACGTGGCATCAACCTGACGCGGCTCTGGCTGCTGGCCCACTTGCTGGCGGGAGGCGGCCATGGCTAGACCAGCCATAGGTCTGACGCTGCTCTGGCTGCTGGCCAGCCTGGCGACCGCCAGCGGGCAGGCCGCCGAGCCGCCCCGGCGCATCATCAGCCTCACCCCCCATCTGACCGAGCTGCTGTTTGACATGGGGGCCGGGGATCGCATCGTCGCCACCGACGATGCCTCCGACACGCCGCCCGAGGCGCGCACCCTGCCCCATGTGGCCAATTACCGCAGCATCAATGTCGAAGCCTTGTTGGCGCAAAAGCCCGATCTGGTGGTGGCCTGGCGCTCGGCCCAGTCCCGCATGCTGGCCCCCATCGAGCAGCTCGGCATCCCGGTGTTTTATTCAGAGCCCACCGATTTCGCCTCATTGGGTCAGGAGATCCGGGCCCTGGGAGCGCGGCTGGGGTTGCAGCAGAGTGCCGACGCCCAGGCCGACGCCTATCTGGCCAGGCTGGCGGCGCTCAAAGCCAGATACGGCCATGGCGAGCCGGTGCGCGTCTTCTATCAGCTCTGGTACCCGCCGCTGACCAGCGTCAGCGGCGTCGCCTGGCCTGCCCAGGCCATCACCCTGTGCGGCGGCGACAACCTGGTCGCCAACGCCGCCAGCCCCTACCCCCAGGTGGGATTGGAGCAGATCATCAAGGCCGATCCCCAGCTCATCCTCGCCGGCAGCCGGGATGAAGAGGCGCTGGCCCACTGGCAGCAGTGGCCCAGCCTGACTGCCGTGAAGGAGCGCAGGCTTGCCCTGATCAACCCGGACGAGCTGCACAGATTCACCCCGCGGGCACTCAACGCGGTCGAACAGGTGTGCCTGGCCATCGCCGCGACGCGCACCTCCCTCCCCTAAATAAGGATGTCACCCATGGCCCTTTTACCCCGAGCCTGTCTGTTGCTGCTGTGCGCCGTCCTCGCCAGCCCCGTCTTGGCGGCCGTCCCCATCGACAACCAGACCCTGCAAAGCTGGCAGCAGCAGTCAGGCAAGCGCCCCCTGTTGCTGGATGTGCGCACCCCGGCGGAATTTGCCGAGGGGCACATTCCCGGCGCCATCAACATCTCCCACGAGCAATTGCGCCCCCGTCTGGCCGAGCTCGGCGATGACAGAAGGCTGCCGATCGTGGTCTATTGCCGCAGCGGCCGACGGGCCGCCCTGGCACAAGCCGAGCTGGAAAAGGCCGGGTTTGGCCACGTCTATCACCTGAGCGGCGACTATCCGGGCTGGGTGAAGAGCAGACAGAGCACTCAGCCATAATCCTGACGAACATCTAACCCCGTATTAATCATTGCCCGTCTTTAATAGTGCATACAGCGTAATATCGCTGGCCAACCCCGATTGCTGCAGGCCTTGCGTCAATACGGTCAAGAACTTGGGATTGTGCTGGCGGAGTGTATGATAGCTATAAAATAGATCCGTAATATCGCGCTCGGTGAGTGGTGCCTCATCCATCGCGATCAAGGATAAATAACTGCGCAGCAAGAAGTAGTCTGCAATGAGAACCTGATAGGCTACTTGTGGGGCGTCATATCCAGCTGGGAACTGATTGTGGTAGACATGATAAAGCAAATAATTTTGTTGAATATGGGGGCGATCCGCCAGAAATGGCACTACCTTCTGGTGCCAGCTTTGGTGTATCAGCAGCAGCTTGTCCTCATTAAACTCTCCCTCTAACACCTGATTGATCTGATTCAAACAGCGCACTATCGTTGCTCTCCCACGGCGCGGCTTATTCTGTACTAACAGATGTGTCAGGGTACGTAAGGCCCACCACTGGACTTTACCGATGAACGGAATTTGAGAGAACACCTCGCTTAACTGACCATCATTGATCATGGGAGCCAATTGTTCGATAAATGCCTGATTTGATCCCTTGCCTTCATCCCTGTGCACCAACATACCGATCAGCCACAGCTTGTCTTCTATTGTCATACCATCGGCAAGCAGCACATCGATACTCAATGAATGCAGGGTATCAATGGTGCTGGGCACGGGAGAGACCCTGACCTGCCCCTTGAATGGGGTGACTTCAACCATCATGGCATCTGGATTCAAGAGCACCTGCCTGCTCACTTCCGGGCAGGAGAGCATCAGGCTTCGTCTGTGCTGGACACCAAATTGCTGCAGTTGCCTGGGGTAGGTCTTACAGGTGTGACTCAGTGCCTCGGCACCCATCTTCTTATGCACATTGCATAATCCGACGCCGTCCAGAAAGGGACAGGCGCCAGACTCATCCATGCGGATAGTCCCCCAGTGAGCATCTGATTTTTTCACTTTCTCAATATGCTGCTTGGCCGTGCTTTGAATCAGCTGATCGGGATGGCTGACATAGTTACGATAAGTCTTCTTGTCGATGGAAATCGTCCATCCATGGCAGCAATTATCCTCACACTTGTCGCCAATACACTGAAAATCTCGGTAGTACCTGGGGGTGACCAGGGAATGGGTCATGCTGATGTCCTCAAGAAAATATTCCGGATGTGCCTACACCTCTTGGTGTAGGCACAAGATGCTTGCAATATACATGCCATGACATCAGCAAATAATCACCTATTTAGTATCAGCAAGACAATTGTATTGCCACTGATGGAAAGCGCAGCCAAAGAGCACCACATGATGGCGGCTAGCTGTCTTTGGCATTCTCAATTTGTTTTATCTCTACGATATCACGGGTTTTGGGTGCAGGGATCAGGCTGATAAACCGAGCCAGACTCAACAGTGTCATGAACAGGCCCACTGTGGCGTGGAAGAGAAGGACGAATGCGGCCAATGTGTTTTTGGGGAATAAGTTAAAATCGCCAAATGACGTCATTGTGATGAAGCTGCTATAAATACCACCAAAGACTGTCCCGGCTCCCGGCTGCCATTTATGTTCGAAATCAGCAACCATCACCGTATATGTGCACGCAAGCCAAAGAATGATTTCAAAGTAATTATGCAGCAACAATAATACAATACGGCGGTAGCCCTCCAATCGATATTCACCGCCCGCCTTGACTACCCGGTACTCATCAAACAGCAAGACGTTCGTCTGGTACACGACGATCTCAAAGGTTCGAAGAAACCCTTAACCATCCCCTCATATGAGCGAGGCGTGGCGCGGCTTCTGAGGTATGATCGCCATCCTTGACCAGCTAATACCCAACAGACTATCCCCATGTTTAACCACGAACTAATCCTCAACCACATC
>NZ_JBKISU010000043.1:0-24451 GCF_050266975.1 Aeromonas sobria | reverse complement strand
TGGGGGGCATCAGCCTGGTGAGTGGTGGCGTGGCGGCCAGCCTGCCGCAGAGCGTGACCACCCCGCTGGGCAACACCCTGACCATCACCGGTTACGACGCGGGCACCGGGCTGGTGAGCTACAGCTATGCCTTGCTGGACAACGAAGCGCATCCCACTGCCGACGGCAACAACAGCCTGTTTGAAAACTTTGCGGTGAGCCTGACAGACAGCGATGGTGACTCGGCCTCGAACACCCTGAGCGTACAGATCGTCGACGACGTGCCACTGGCGAAAGACAACACTGTGGTGGTCGCAGAGGCAGGTCTACCTCCCTTCAATCTGGTCCTGGTAGTCGACACCTCGGGTAGTATGTTGTGGCGGATTGGAACGACGACCAATGGCTCTCCAAATCGCTTGGAGCTGGCAAAGGATGCGTTGAATCACATGATCGATTCCTATGTGGCGTTGGGGGTCCCCTTGACCATCACAGTGATCGACTTCGCCAGCAATGCTGTCTTGATCCCGCAGACGAATGATCCCGATGTGGCCAAGGCCAGTATCTCCGCCTTGCCTACGGATGGAGGTGGCACCAATTACAACGCACCCCTTGTATTGGCACAGAGCCAACTCACGGCAGATCTGGCCAACCCTGCATTGGCCGGTTATGAGACCAAAGTTTACTTCTTGTCAGATGGTGCCCCTAACGAGGGCAATGTACCCGCTGGTTGGACGAGCTTTGTGAATGATAACAACGTGGAGGTGTATGCCGTTGGCCTCAATGTCAGTGGCAACGCCTCTGCCATCGGTCAACTGGCTCTGGTGGAGGATAACGGTGATGCTGTGACCCTGGTCGATAATATCAATGATCTCGATGCCACCCTGCAGGCCACGGTACCGCTACCGCTGAGCGGCAATGTGATCACGGATGTTGACGCTGGCGCCGGGGTGGACACTGTGGGTGCCGATGGCCCAGGGACTGTGTCGGAGGTCAGCTTCACAGTGACTGACCCGTCTGCTTATGTAGGGAAGGCCGATAGCATCGATGGCAATGTGGTGACCTTCCTGGTGCAAGGGGGGACGACCGGCCCCATGGTAACCCCTGCGGGAGGGCAGTTGGTTGTGAACGCCGATGGTTCCTACTCCTATACCGCCCCCAACGATGTGGCCGTTGATACACAAGAGGTATTTACCTACACCATTGTGGACTCGGATGGTGATGAATCTAGTGCTCAGCTAACCATACTGGTGCTGGATACCACGCCTATTATCGCGTCTGTTTTTGAAGACGGTTTGCCTACGGGCTTGCCGGGCAATGACCTTGCCCTGACCACAGTCGGTGGTTCTCTTGTCCACATGGTGGTCGACAGTGTGGGGGTCAGCTTCGGGATAGGTACAACGGCGGGCTTGCCCGCGCTGATGTCTGGCGGGGTGGTGATAACCTACAGCATCAGCCACAGTGTCGGGTTCGATACGCTGACGGCCATGGCCGGCAGTGACCCCATCTTCACCCTGGTGGTTGAGAGCAATGGGGATTACACCTTCACCCTGCAAGGCGCCATTGACCATGCTCAGGGAGATGGGAATGATTTGGAGCTGAAGGCGCTCAATCTCACCAGTGCGATCACGGCTCATGAAGGGGTGGACGGCGTGACCCTGATCCGTGACTTCATCGTGCAGGTGGAAGATGACGTTCCGGTCGTGATGACACCAGCCATGGGGATTTTGTTGAATCAGGCTGGCGTGACAGGCACGTTTCTGCTTGACGGTGATGGCACGCTCTCGAACAACTATGGTGCCGATGGTGGAACCATCCGTTTTGACGGTTCACTGCACGGCAGTAACAGCGGAATGACATCGGGTGGTTTGCCCATTTTCTACACGCTATCTGCGAATGGCACCCTACTGACGGCCGCCACGGCTGCCGGGACCGTGTTCATCGCCACTTTGCAACCGACGTCAGCGACCTACCAGATCCAGATGATCGGAGAGGTCGATGGCGGGCAAACCGAGATCGACTTCAATAACGGTGGTTATGATTTCGTCGGTGGCAATGCGTCCTGGGCAGGTTTCTATACGGAGGAGGATGATAACAGCCAGGATCTGCTGTTAACGGCCATGGCGGGGGGAGGCGATGGCAGCACTGTCAATACAACGGCCAATACAGGCGGGATCGGTGGCGGGGCATCCGTCGGCTTTGGTGAGGCGATGCGGATCGACTTCGTCGTCGATCTGGCTGGCTCCCCGGTCAGCGGAGGGTCTTACGGCGACCCAGCCAACCAGACCCACGCCTTCGAGGCCCATTATGATGTCAATGGTGCCTCCGCCTTGTTCACCGCGATCGGACGTGGGGGATCCAGTGTAAGACTGGTCGCCCGTCAGGATGTCGACAATGACAACGACATTGGTGATGGCAACAAAGAGTCGCTGACCGCAGTGGCAATCAGCTTCAACGGTTCGACCAGGATTGTCAGCATCGCCGCCGGCATGTCACAGACTGTTGTGGTGGGTGGTCGTAGCTTCACGGTGAACTTTAGCGATGATATGCCCGGAATGGGGGTGGTTTATGTGGCGACAGTGGTGGGGGTTGTTTCCAACACCAGGCTGGCGGCATATACCGCAGATGGCTATAACAGCCTGGAGTTTCACCATGCTGCGGGGAGTGACTTCAAGATTGGGGACTTTGGTTCCAGCGTCACGACTCCCGGGATTCCGGTCAATTTGCAACTGCCGGTTACCCTGACGGATGGTGATGGGGATCAGGTCCATGGCAGCATTGGCTTGAGTCTACTGCCAGAAGCTCCCTTTACCCTCGATTACACCGATGAGACCAGTGGGGTCAATGCTACTCTGGCCAGCTCCCAGGGGCATGCGATCGGTTCTGATCACAACGACATCATCACGGGCAATGCGGCGGATAACATCCTTTCGGGCGGGGAGGGCAACGATACGTTGTCTGGATTGGGTGGCAAGGACCTGTTGGACGGCGGGGCAGGCAACGATACCCTGTCAGGCGGGGAGGGGGACGACATCCTCTATGGTCAGGCAGGCAACGACATCCTGGATGGCGGCATAGGTGACGACACCCTGATCGGAGGCCTGGGTGCCGACACCCTGATCGGGGGCACAGGCCGGGATACCTTCAAGTGGCTTGCCGGTGAGGCGGATGGCAGCACAGATATCCTCACCGACTTTACTCTGGGAGCAGGCAGTAACGGCGACGTGCTGGATCTCTCCCAACTGCTGGTCGATGTGCCGCTCAGTGCCGACAACAACGTGCTGGCCAATACGCTCAACAGCTATCTGACGTTTGACACCGATAACCATACCCTGACCATAGACACCAATGGCAGTGTGGCGGGAGGGGATCAACTGATCCTCAGTTTCCAGAATGCACCCGACTTGAACCAGGGAGGCGCTCTGAGCAGCAATCAGGATATCATCCGGCAGCTGCTCGAGGATGGTAACCTCAAGGTGGACCCCAATCCGTGATGGGGGGAGAGGGGGCAGGTTGCCTGCCCCCTGTCGCTTGAGGGAGAAGGGCGTTAAGATAGGCGACACTGAGGCGGTGAGGACGGTATGGAGCCATTTAACTGGGTTGACATCGATGGCATTCGCTATAGCTGGGACGGGCAGGGCAGCATCAGTTGCTTCGGCCGCTTTGCCTATCAGACCCAGCTCGATGGCAGCAGCCTGAACGGACTCGAGATAGAGAACGAGGATGGCGAGGTCGCGGGGGTATTGAACGTGGACTTCGCCGCCATGAGTCTCTCTTTCGTTCCCTATGTGGGAGTGGCGCCACCTCATCTGGTGCTGCTGTTTGGGGATGGCGTGGGTCAGCAGGAGGCTTCCCTGCAGAGCCTGACCGCCTTGCCCCACGATCTGCTGGCCAGTGCCGATCCCCTCGACTGGTCGTCCTGGGGCGAGTCGGGCGGGGCGATAGAGGGGCTTCCCCCGAGTGAAGGACACGTTCTGTCGTGGGACTCGTTTCACTTCGATGAAGAGTCATCACTGCCCGAACTGACCGGCGCACCTGCCCAGCCCCAGCCTATGGTTCCTGCCCCGGACGAGATCAGCATCAGCCTGGACATGAGCAATCATGTGCTCGACATGCTGCCCCCCTACCACGATGTATGAATCCGTGCCTGCCACGGGCATAATGCCGCCATCATCCTGATTGAGGTATTAGCTATGTGGCGTTCAGTTCTCTCCCTGTGTCTGTTTTGCAGCAGTGCCGCCTGGGCGGTTGCGCTCCCCGAGGCCCCGCACCTGCTGGTGAGCGGCTATGCCGAGCAGAAGGTGGAGCCCGACATGCTGACCCTGCGGGTCGCCGTCACGGCGCTGGAGAAGAAGGGTATAGCTGCCAAGCAGCAGGTCGACAGCCGGGTGGCCGCCTTCTTCGGCCAGCTCGAGGGGTTGGGGATCAAGCGCAGCGATGTGGAGGCCGGCAATCTGGTGATCTCACCGGAATACCAGTATCCGCAAAACCGCAAGGCGGAGCTGGTCGGTTACCGCGCCCAGCGCCAGCTGGCGGTCAAGCTCTATCAGCTCGACAAGCTGAGTCAGTTGATGGATACCGCCCTCAAATCCGGGCTCGAGTCCGTGTCCCAGATTGAGTTTGGCCTCAAGGATCCTCTGGCTGCCCGTGAGCAGGCCAGGATCAGTGCGGTGGAAGATGCCCGTGCCAAAGCGCAGTCGCTGGCCAAGGCATTCGGTGTGACCCTGGGCAAGGTGTACAGCATAGAGTACCGCAGTGCGACGTCGACCCCTGTGTATGCCCGTGGCCTCAAGATGGGGGCCATGGCGGCTGCGCCCGAGGCGGCCGATGCCAGCTACGAGCAGCACGAGATCAGCATCAGCGACAATGTGGAGGCCGTGTTCCTGCTCGACTGAGCGAGACACGACTGACAAAAAGGGCTCCTCAAGAGGAGCCCTTTTTCATGGTACCTGTGGGATCAGTGCAGGATACGGGCCCGCAGGGTACCGGAGATCTCCTTGAGCTTGGCCAGCGCCTTCTCGCTGTGCTCTGTCTCCACGTCGATCACCACATAGCCTATCTCGCTGCTGGTCTGCAGGTATTGGCCGGCGATGTTGATCCCCTCTTCGGCGAAGATCTGGTTGATCTGGTTCATGACGCCGGGCTGGTTGCGGTGAATGTGCAGCAGGCGGCTGGAACCCTTGTGACCGGGCAGGGAGACCTCGGGGAAGTTGACTGCCGACAGGGTGGAGCCGTTGTCGGAGTACTTGACCAGCTTGCTGGCCACTTCCAGGCCGATGTTCTCCTGAGCCTCCTGGGTGGAGCCACCGATATGGGGGGTGAGCAGCACGTTGTCCAGGCCGCGCAGGGGAGTGACGAATTCCTCATCGTTGGACTTGGGCTCGCTCGGGAAGACGTCGATGGCGGCGCCGGAGAGGTGGCCGCTCTTGATGACGTCGGCCAGGGCATCGATGTCCACCACGGTACCGCGGGAGGCGTTGATCAGGATGGAGCCCGGTTTCATCATGCGCAGCTGCTCGGCGCCGATCAGATCTTGGGTGGAGGCGGTCTCGGGGACGTGCAGGCTGATGACGTCGGACATGTTGAGCAGCTCCACCAGGCTTGGCACCTGGATGGCGTTGCCGAGCGACAGCTTGTTCTCGATGTCGTAGAAGTAGACCTTCATGCCGATGCTCTCGGCGATGATGCCAAGCTGGGTGCCGATGTGGCCGTAGCCTATGATGCCAAGTTTCTTGCCACGGGCTTCTACCGAGCGGTTGGCGAGCTTCTCCCAGACACCGCGATGGCACTTGGCGTTCTTCTCGGGAATGCCGCGCATCAGCAGCAGTATTTCCCCCAGCACCAGTTCGGCGACGGAGCGGGTGTTGGAGAAGGGGGCGTTGAAGACGGGGATGCCGCGCAGTTCGGCCGCTTTGAGATCAACCTGGTTGGTGCCGATGCAGAAACAGCCGATGGCGAACAGCTTCTGGGCGGCGTCCAGCACCTTCTCGGTGAGCTGGGTGCGGGAGCGCAGACCGACGAAGTGGACGTCGCGGATCCGCTCGATCAGATCCTCTTCGCTCAGGGAGGTCTTCAGGTAATCCACATTGGTATAACCGGCGGCGCGAAATGTCTCTACCGTGTTGGGGTGAACCCCCTCCAGCAGCAGTACCTTGATCTTATCCTTGTCGAGCGAGAACTTGACGGTCATGACGGTCCCTCTAAATCAGTGCAGGTATGGTGTGTGAAGAAAACAGTAAAGTAGCAAAAACAACCGGCAGAGGGAATATTTGTGACCAAAGTCAAATTCTTTTAAGTTTTCAACGATAGTTGTAAGCCGGCTGGCGTAAGTCACTGACAGTTAAATCAAAATGATGTCGACCGGCATCAGGGCCCAGGTGCCGCCATCATAATGACGCCCTCACCCTGGAGATGCCTCGAACGGTGGCCATTCTGCCTTTAGTGGAGGCACGCCGATCACGACGAACCGCGCCGGCGACATCGCGGCGAGGTCGTCGGCGCCGTCTGTCCCATGGATTGACGGGGCGATCGCCCGTGTGGCAATCAGCCGGCATCACACCCGCATCACGGTAAGCGCGAGCAGGGTGTGGTTGCCTGGCAGGGGCTTATTGGGTGATCACCCCATCCGGCGTACCTGTCAGCCTCACATCAGCATCGCGGCAAGCGCGCACAGGCCCGGGCGGGTTGCACTTCCCATGGCGGGGCTGTGCGTGATGATGGGTTTACTGGGTGATCACCCCGTCCGGTGTGCCAATCAGTACCACATCGGCGCCGCGGTGGGCGAACAGGCCGTTGGTGACCACGCCGACGATGCCGTTGAGCTGCTGTTCCAGCCCCTTGGCGTCTGCGATGGCCATGCCCTTGACGTCCAGAATGATGTTGCCGTTGTCGGTCACCACCCCTTCACGCCAGACCGGGTTGCCACCGAGTTTGCGGATCTCGCGGGCCACGTATTCGCGGGCCATGGGGATCACCTCGACCGGCAGCGGGAACTGGCCCAGCAGGTCCACCGTCTTGGTGTTGTCGATGATGCAGATGAACTGATCGGCCACGGCGGCGACAATTTTCTCCCGGGTCAGGGCGGCGCCGCCCCCCTTGATCATGTCACGGCTGGCGTTGATCTCGTCGGCGCCATCCACATAGACGGAGAGGGTATCGATCTCGTTGAGGTCGAACACCTGGATGCCATAGCCCTTGAGGCGTTCGGTGGAGGCGATGGAGCTGGAGACGGCCCCTTTAATCTCATCCTTCATGGTCGCCAGGGCGTCAATAAAGTGATTGACGGTAGAGCCTGTGCCCACCCCAACTATGGTGCCGGGTACCACGTATTTGAGCGCAGCCCAGCCGGCCGCCTTCTTCATTTCATCTTGGGTCATGGTAAATCCTTAGGGAAAAAGCGGGCGCATTATAGCCAAGAGTGATCCCGGGGGCGACCATTGCGCTCACGTTATGGGGAGAAAAAACGCAAGATGTAAATCGTTTGCCTGTTTGTTGGCCGATCACCCCGCCGTGGCGCCCCGGGCGGTTGTCGGCGGGGGGGGCGTCAGCGGGTCTCGAAACACCAGCGCCGGCTCGGCGTGATGATCTCCGGCAGCGGCACATCCCAGCTCTCGCAGGGAATGGTCTCCACCTGCTGGCAGTCGTGGGCGATCCCCAGGGGCAGGGGGCCCTCTCTGTGGCTCTGCCAGCGAGTCAGGGTGCGGTCGTAATAGCCGCCCCCCATGCCGAGCCGGTTGCCCGTGGCATCGAAGGCGACCAGCGGGGTGCAGAGGATATCCAGGTCGGTGTGGGGCAGCAGGCGCAGCTCATCGAATTCGGGCTCAGGGATGCCGAAGCGGTTCACTGTCATGGGACTGGTCGCCGTATAGTGCAAGAACAGCAGGTGACCCGGATTGAAGGGGTGCAACACCGGCAGGTAGATCTGCTTGTCCTGGCGCCAGAGCCAGTCGATGAGGGGGCGGGTGTCGAGCTCGCCATCATTGGCCAGGTAGAGGGCGATGCGGCGAGCCGCCTCTATCCGGGGGTGTTGCTGACACTGGGCCAGCAACTGCCGGGCGGCCGCCTGCTGCTCGGCCTGGGTGAGGGCGCGCCTGCGCTCGCGAACAAGCTGGCGCAGGGATTGTCTGTCTGACATGGCGACTCCGCGAAGAAAATGGCTGGCCCTACCATAGCAAGGAGTGAGGCTCTGGCAAAAGGCCCATCCTGGATCAGCCAGTCAGGGCCAAGAGGGCGCCACTCATTTTTGACGCCATTGATGCTTGATGAAGATGGCGGCCAGGGCCGAGATCGCCAGTGCCATGGGGTAGATGCTCATGCTCACCACGGCCAGGGGGGAGAGGGCGAAGATGGAGCCCAGCAGCAGCGCCTGAGCCCCCCAGGGGATCAGCCCCTGCACCACGCAGGAGAAGATGTCGAGCAGGGAGGCGGCGCGGCGCGGGGTGACCCCGTGGCGCTCGGCCAGCGCCCGGGAGACCTTGGCGGCCACTATGATGGCCACCGTATTGTTGGCGGTGCAGACATTGGTGAGGCCCACCACACCGGCGATGCCGAGTTCGGCCGCCTTCTCGTTCTGCTCGCCATCGTGCTGGCGGGTGAAGCGGGCAATTAGGGCGCTGATGCGCTCGCTGATCCAGGCGAGCCCCCCCTGACGTTCCATCAGGGCGCCGAGGCCGCCGATCAGCATGGAGAGCAGGAAGATCTCCTGCATGCCGGTGAAACCCTGGTAGATGTCCTTGCTGAACTGGCCGAGGGGATAACCGGCCGTCATGCCCACCAGGCCGGCGCAGAGTATGCCAAGGCCGAGCACCACGAACACGTTCACCCCCGCCAGGGCCAGCCCCAGGATCAGCAGATAAGGCAGCACCTTGAGCAGGGCGATATCTCCCTGGGGCACAGGCGCATCGCCCACGTTGCCGAGGGTGAGATAGAGCAGGATCACCAGCACGGCGGCGGGGGCCGCAATCTTGATGTTCTCGCGAAACTTGTCCTTCATCTCGCAGCCTTGGCTGCGGGTCGCGGCTATGGTGGTGTCCGAGATGATGGAGAGGTTGTCACCAAACATGGCGCCGGAGAGGATGGTGCCCGCCATCAGCACGGGATCGATGCCGGCGGCCTGGGCCACCCCGAGGGCGACCGGTGCCACGGCGCCGATGGTGCCCATGGAGGTGCCCATGGCGGTGGCAATAAAGGCAGAGATGAGAAACAGACCCGGCAGCAGGCACCAACCCGGAATGAGGGAGAGCCCCAGGGCCACGGTGGCATCCACCCCGCCGGTGGCCTTGGCCACGGTGGCGAAGGCGCCCGCCAGCAGATAGATGAGGCACATGGCCATGATGTTGCTGTCGCCCACCCCCTTGAAGAAGGTCTCAAGGTTTTGGTTGAAGCCATCCTTGCCCAGCAACAGGGCCAGCACCACAGCCGGCAGCGCCGCCACGGGGGCTGGCAGCTGATAGAAGGCGAACTCCACCCCCTCCAGGGTCAGCCAGGTGCCGGTACCGATGAAGAGGGCAAGAAACAGCAGCAGGGGGAGCAGGGCTGCGGCATTGGGGACGCGTGGGTGCATGAGGGCCTCGGATGCGTGGTTCATGACTCCTGTCATCTGTTCGCCATTCTGGGGTGGCTGGCATCCTGCCGGGCCGCCACCCTAGTGCTTTGCCCCGTCAGGGTCAAGATAGACGTCCAGACGGTTACTATTTTCTCTGGTGTGATTCAGTTTTTGGCTTTATGTCCGCTCTTTATTCGGATATTTGATTTAAATCCGTCGATTGGTCGATGGTGTGTGAAGCCAGTCACCGGGCTTTTCAAAGGCGCTCAGGGCTGGTAGAACTGTCTCTTTCCAAAAAGCATGACAACAGATGAGAGGGTGGAGATGGACAATCCGATCCGTGTGGCCGTGATGGGCTGTAATGGTCGTATGGGTAAGGTGCTGATCGAGGCTATCACCAACACCGAGGGCGTGGTGGTCGGCGCGGCGCTGGAGCGCCCCGGCTCTGCGCTCATCGGGCTGGATGTCGGGGAGCTCAACGGCCTGGGTCGGCTGGGAGTGACCATCAGCGAGAGTCTGGACAAGGTGCGCGATGAATTTGATCTCATCATCGACTTCACCCGTCCCGAGGTGACCCTGACCAACCTGGCGTTCGCCCGTGCCCATGGCAAGGCCATGGTGATCGGCACCACCGGCTTCGATGAGGCGGGCAAGCAGGCCCTGCACGACGCGGCCGGGGAGATAGGCATCGTCTTCGCCTCCAACTACTCGGTCGGGGTCAACCTGGTGTTCAAGCTGCTGGAGCAGGCCGCCAAGGTGATGGGGGAGTACACCGACATCGAGATCATCGAGGGGCACCACAGACACAAGGTGGATGCACCGTCCGGCACCGCCCTCTCCATGGGGGAAGTGGTGGCGAAGACCCTGGGCCGGGATCTCAAGGAGTGCGCCGTCTACGGCCGCGAGGGGATCACCGGTGAGCGGGATCGCAACACCATCGGCTTTGCCACCATCCGCGCCGGGGATCTGGTGGGGGAGCACACCGTCATGTTTGCCGACATCGGCGAGCGGGTGGAGATCAGTCACAAGGCATCGAGCCGGCTCACCTTCGCCAACGGGGCGGTGCGAGCCGCCGCCTGGTTGCGGCAGCAGCCGGCGGGTCTGTATGACATGCAGGACGTGTTGAACCTGAAGTGATGAAGAGAACCCCGGACCGCCGGGGTTTTTTTATGTGTTAAACAGGGCTGACGCTCAGTTTTTTATCTCAAAGCGTCATAAATCATACTCATCGGGCCTGCTCCCGCCCGCTGGCAAGCGAGTTGTCAGAAAAGGGTGAACGCAAAGGCCGCTTGATCCCCTGGTGACACGGCTTTTTTACATGATGTCAGTCAGCGTAAAAATTCACACAAAGAAAAACGTTTTCCTTGTGGCTTTTAAAATCTACTGGCATGAAACATGACGCTGTCAGCGAATTGATATTTTTATTTGTTTTTTAGTTTATTGTTTTAAATGGCTTTTTTTGTAGTTTTTGCGATTTGAATGGCTCTTGGGGTGACCGCCGAGGCGAGGGCTGTCTTTTCTTTTGTCGCTGGGGGTTGCATTGCGACGAACTGCATAGATAATGGGTATTATTGCTTTTTTATTGAATTTAGATGCATTTCTTTTGTGGAAAGACGTTGAAATGACATCATTTTTGAGTAGAATGCGCCCAATTTGCCAGAAATCTGCCGGTTCGGCCCCCTGTTTCGACGAGGGAATCGAGCCGCAACACCCAGGTAAATTGCTGAATTTAAAGCTAAATAACTGGAGGTTGTCTTGAATCACACTGCATTGCTAGTGCTGGAAGATGGAACTGTGTTCAAAGGCGTGTCGATAGGCGCCGAGGGATGTTCCGTTGGTGAAGTGGTTTTCAACACGTCGATGACGGGTTACCAGGAAATTCTCACCGATCCCTCTTATTCCCGTCAGATAGTCACCCTCACTTACCCCCATATAGGCAACACCGGCACCAACAGCGAAGATGAAGAGTCCAGTCAGATCCATGCCCAGGGCCTGATCATCCGTGACCTTCCGATACTTGCCTCCAATTTCCGCAATCAGCAATCTCTCTCCGACTACCTCAAGTCTCACAACATCGTTGGCATCGCCGACATCGACACCCGCAAGCTGACCCGCATCCTGCGGGAAAAAGGCGCCCAGAACGGTTGCATCCTGGCTGGCAAGGATCTCGACAAGGCCCACGCCCTGAGCCAGGCCCGCGCCTTCCCGGGCCTCAAGGGGATGGATCTTGCCAAGGAAGTGACGAGCGAAGAGACCTACGGCTGGACCGAGGGGAGCTGGCAGCTCGGCAAGGGGCACGTCACCCCGAGCGACGCCAAATACCATGTGGTGGCCTACGACTTCGGCGTCAAGCGCAACATACTGCGCATGCTGGTCGACCGTGGCTGCCGCCTGACCGTGGTGCCGGCCAAGACCCCGGCTGCCGAGGTGCTGGCGATGAATCCGGACGGCATCTTCCTCTCCAACGGCCCCGGTGACCCCGAGCCGTGCGACTACGCCATCGAGGCCATCAAGACCTTCCTCGGCACCCACACCCCGGTGTTCGGCATCTGCCTGGGTCATCAGCTGCTGGGGCTGGCCTCCGGCGCCAAGACGGTGAAGATGAAGTTCGGCCACCACGGCGCCAACCACCCGGTCAAGGATCTCGACAATGGCACCGTCATGATCACCGCCCAGAACCACGGTTTCGCGGTGGATGAAAGCAGCCTGCCCGAGTGCCTGCGCGCCACCCACGTCTCCCTGTTCGATGGCTCCCTGCAAGGTATCCATCGCACCGACCGTCCGGCCTTCAGCTTCCAGGGGCACCCCGAAGCGAGCCCGGGCCCCCACGATTGTGCCGGTCTGTTCGACCACTTTATTGAATTGATTAAGCAGTATCGCGCCTAAGAGGATAAAGAGAGCCATGCCAAAACGTAACGACCTACAGAGCATTCTGATCCTCGGCGCCGGCCCCATCGTCATCGGTCAGGCCTGCGAATTCGACTACTCCGGCGCCCAGGCCTGCAAGGCCCTGCGCGAGGAGGGCTACCGCGTCATCCTGGTGAACTCCAACCCCGCCACCATCATGACCGACCCCGAGATGGCCGACGCCACCTACATCGAGCCCATCACCTGGGAAGTGGTGCGCGAGATCATCAAGAAGGAGCGCCCGGGCGCCGTGCTGCCCACCATGGGTGGCCAGACCGCGCTCAACTGCGCCCTGGATCTGGAGAAGCACGGCGTGCTGGCCGAGTTCGGTGTCGAGATGATCGGCGCCACCGCCGACGCCATCGACAAGGCCGAGGATCGCTCCCGCTTTGACAAGGCCATGCGCAGCATCGGCCTGGAGTGCCCGCGCGCCGGCATCGCCCACAACATGGAAGAGGCGTGGGGCGTGCAGCAGATGGTCGGCTTCCCCTGCATCATCCGTCCCTCCTTCACCATGGGTGGCTCAGGCGGCGGCATCGCCTACAACACCGAAGAGTTCGTGGAGATCTGCGAGCGCGGCCTGGATCTCTCCCCGACCAAGGAGCTGCTCATCGATGAGTCGCTGATTGGCTGGAAAGAGTACGAGATGGAAGTGGTGCGGGATCGCAATGACAACTGCATCATCGTCTGTGCCATCGAAAACTTCGACCCCATGGGGATCCACACCGGTGACTCCATCACGGTCGCGCCTGCCCAGACGCTGACCGACAAGGAGTACCAGCTGATGCGCAACGCCTCCATGGCGGTGCTGCGTGAGATCGGCGTCGAGACCGGCGGCTCCAACGTCCAGTTCGGCATCAACCCCAAAGACGGCCGCATGGTCATCATAGAGATGAACCCGCGGGTGTCGCGCTCCTCTGCACTGGCCTCCAAGGCGACCGGTTTCCCCATCGCCAAGATCGCCGCCAAGCTCGCCATCGGTTACACCCTGGACGAGCTGATGAACGACATCACCGGCGGCCGCACCCCGGCCTCCTTCGAGCCGGCCATCGACTACGTGGTCACCAAGATCCCGCGTTTCAACTTCGAGAAGTTTGCCGGTGCCAACGACCGCCTCACCACCCAGATGAAGTCGGTCGGTGAAGTGATGGCCATTGGCCGCAACTTCCAGGAGTCCCTGCACAAGGCGCTGCGCAGCCTTGAGACCGGCAAGACGGGTTTCGACCCCATGGTGGACCTCAATGCCCCGGACTCCCTGACCCGCATCCGCCACGAGCTGCAAGAAGCCGGCAGCGACCGGATCTGGTACATCGCCGATGCGTTCCGCGCCGGCCTCTCCATGGACGGCATCTTCAAGCTGACCAAGATTGACCCCTGGTTCCTGGTGCAGATTGAAGAGCTGGTCAAGCTCGAAGAGCAGGTGAAAGAGCGCGGCATGGCCGGTCTGGATGCCGACTTCCTGCGCGTCCTCAAGCGCAAGGGCTTCGCCGACGCCCGTCTGGCCAAGGTGCTGGGCGTGGCCGAGACCGAGGTGCGCAAACTGCGCGCCCGCTACGAGATCTTCCCGGTCTACAAGCGGGTCGATACCTGCGCCGCCGAGTTCGCCACCAACACCGCCTACATGTATTCGAGCTATGACGAGGAGTGCGAAGCCGCACCCACAGGCCGCGACAAGATCATGATCATCGGCGGCGGTCCGAACCGCATCGGTCAGGGCATCGAGTTCGACTACTGCTGCGTGCACGCGGCCCTGGCCCTGCGTGAAGACGGTTACGAGACCATCATGGTCAACTGCAACCCGGAGACCGTCTCCACCGACTACGACACCTCGGACCGCCTCTACTTCGAGCCGGTGACCCTGGAAGACGTGCTGGAAATCGTCCGGGTCGAGCAGCCCAAGGGCGTCATCGTCCAGTACGGCGGCCAGACCCCGCTGAAGCTTGCGCGAGCATTGGAAGCGAACGGCGTGCCAGTCATCGGCACCAGCCCGGACGCCATCGACCGCGCCGAAGACCGCGAGCGTTTCCAGACTGCCGTCGAGCGTCTGGGCCTCAAGCAGCCGGAGAACGGCACCGTCACCGCCCTGGAGCAGGCCGTGCTGCTGGCCGAACGCATCACCTACCCCCTGGTGGTGCGCCCCTCCTACGTGCTGGGTGGCCGTGCCATGGAGATCGTCTATGACGAGCAGGACCTGCGTCGCTACTTCGCCGAGGCAGTGAGCGTCTCCAACGAATCGCCGGTGCTGCTGGACCGCTTCCTGGATGACGCCACCGAGGTGGACGTGGATGCCATCTGTGACGGCGTGGACGTGGTCATCGGCGGCATCATGGAGCACATCGAACAGGCCGGTATCCACTCAGGTGACTCCGCCTGCTCCCTGCCGCCCTACACCTTGTCCAAGAAGATCCAGGACGAGATGCGCGAGCAGGTGCGCAAACTGGCGCTGGAGCTTGGCGTGGTGGGCTTGATGAACGTCCAGTTCGCGGTCAAGAACGACGAGATCTACCTCATCGAAGTGAACCCTCGCGCCGCCCGGACAGTGCCGTTTGTCTCCAAGGCGACCGGTGCGCCGCTCGCCAAGATCGCCGCCCGCGTCATGGCCGGTCAGTCCCTGCAGGCGCAAGGTTTCACTACCGAGATCATCCCGCCTTACTACTCGGTCAAAGAAGTGGTGCTGCCGTTCGCCAAGTTCCCGGGTGTCGACCCGCTGCTGGGGCCGGAAATGCGCAGTACAGGTGAAGTCATGGGGGTGGGCAGCAGCTTCGCCGAGGCGTATGCCAAGGCCCAGCTGGGGGCCGGTCATCAGGTGCCGCGCGAGGGGCGCGCCCTGCTCTCCGTGCGCCACAGCGACAAGGAGCGGGTGGTCAACCTGGCCGCCAAGCTGTTGGAGCTGGGCTATGACCTCGACGCCACCCACGGCACCGCGGTGACCCTGGGGGAGGCGAGCATCAACCCGCGTCTGGTGAACAAGGTGCACGAAGGGCGCCCGCACATTCTGGATCGCATCAAGAATGGCGAGTACACCTACATCGTCAACACCGCCGAGGGTCGTCAGGCGATTCAGGATTCCAAGCAGCTGCGCCGCGGCGCCCTGCAGCACAAGGTGGCCTACACCACCACGCTGCACGCGGCCTTCGCCACCTGCATGGCCATCAGCGTCGATGCCACCGCCAACGTGAACTCGGTGCAGGAGCTGCATCAGAAGGTGAAAAACCGCTAAGGGCAGCGCCGGCCGGGCGGGGAGATGAACTCCCGCTCTTGCACGCCGCCACGCCATGAAAAACCCCGCCAGCACTGGCGGGGTTTTTGTTTTGCGCCTGTTTCGCCAGGGGGACGCTGGGGGGCGCCCCCTCAGGCAAGGGTGTCATTCTCCCTAAATGATCAAACTGATAACCAATAGTTGCGCAATCAGTGCTTTTGATTGCAATCTTTGCAATATCTCACCCGGGCTCCCTCCCTATACTGGTCTCTCATCACACAAGGTCGTCTGCGCCTGCAAGAGCGGGGTGCGAGGATCAGGGCCAGTTGCTTATCCGGCGGCGCAGGCCGGCCTCTGTCATCCACAGGGGCCACAGGAAACCGGTTGTGGGGTTACCACCCGCGCAACCGTCAGGGCCAGCGTTACCGCGCCAGCCTGCTTCCCCCTCCTTAACCCCGTCAGCTTGCCTGCCCAGTCGCGTCGTTGCTGACCCTCATCACCCGCAACGGCCGCCTCAAGGACATCAGCCAAGGGAATCAGAATATGAGCTTCGATCATCGCAAATACCGCCCGGCCCCCGTCATCGCGCTGGCGGACAGACAGTGGCCCAACCGGGTGCTGACGCGGGCGCCGACCTGGTGCGCCGTGGATCTGCGCGACGGCAACCAGGCGCTGGTCGAGCCCATGACGGTGGCCCAGAAGCGGCAGATGTGGGCGCTGATGGTGCACATTGGCTTCAAGCACATAGAAGTGGGCTTCCCGGCGGCCTCCCAGCCCGATTTCGATTTCGTGCGCGAACTCATCGAGCGGGATCTCATCCCGGAGGATGTCACCATCCAGGTGCTGGTACAGGCGCGCGAAGATCTCATCGCCCGCACCTTCGAGGCCCTCAAGGGGGCGAAGCGGGCCATCGTCCACGTCTACAACTCGGTCAACCCGACCCAGCGCAACTATGTGTTCAACACAGATCGCGACGGGGTCAAGGCCATCGCCGTGCAGGGGGCGCGCTGGGTGCGGGAGTATGCCGAGCGCAATCCAGGCACCGAGTGGAGCTTCCAGTATTCCCCGGAGAGCTTCAGCAGCACAGAGGTGGAGTTCGCGGTGGAGGTGTGTGACGCCGTCATCGACCAGTGGCGCACGGCCTGCCGTCCCATGATCCTGAATCTGCCCGCCACGGTGGAGGTGAGCACCCCCAACGTGTTCGCGGATCAGGTGGAGTGGTTCTGCCGCCACCTCAAGGCGCGCCCCGAGGTGAGCATCTCCATCCACACCCACAACGATAGAGGCTGCGGGGTGGCCGCCGCCGAGCTGGCGGTGCTGGCGGGGGCGGATCGCATCGAGGGCACCCTGCTCGGCAACGGCGAGCGCACCGGCAACATGGACATAGTCACCATGGCCATGAACCTCTACAGCCAGGGGATCGATCCCGAGCTGGATCTCGCTGACATGGATGCCATCGTCGCCACCGTGGGGGCCTGCACCCAGATTGCCCTGCACCCGCGCCACCCCTATGCCGGCGAGCTGGTCTACACGGCGTTTTCCGGCAGCCACCAGGACGCCATCCGCAAATCTCTGGCGGCGGAAAAACCGGATCACTACTGGGACGTGGCTTACCTGCCCATCGATCCTGCAGACCTTGGCCGCAGCTACGAGGCGGTGATCCGCATCAACAGCCAGTCTGGCAAGGGAGGGGTCACCTATCTGCTGGAGCGCGACCTCGGCCTGCAACTGCCGCGCTGGCTGCAAATTGACTTCAGCCGCCGGGTCCAGGCGCAGGCGGAGGCGAGCAGCAGCGAGGTGAGCCCGGAGCAGATCCGCGCCCTGTTCGAGCGGCACTATCTGGAGCCCGCCCACGGCTATCGCATCGGCCGTTTCCAGCTCGGTCATGACAGTCAGGAGAGCCTGCGCTTGGAGTTGCAGACCCCGGGCGGCAGCGTGCAACTCGATGGCGAGGGGGAAGGCGCCATCACCGCCCTGGTCAACGGCTGGCAGCGCCAGACCGGCATGCACATCGACGTGCTGGACTACTCAGAGCACGCCCTCACGGCGGGTACCGAGTCCCGCGCCGCCGCCTATGTGCTGCTGAGCGTCAATGGCCAGCGTCAGTGCGGGGTGGCCATCGGCCGCGACGTGGTCAGTGCCTCCCTGCAGGCGGTGATCAACGGCGCCGCCCAGGTCGAGGCCCTGCGCCAGAGCGCCTGACGGGTGACCCATCGCGCCTGCGAGCCGGGCGTTCGAATCAGCTTCAGGTGATACCGCTGCCGCACCGGCGGCGGTATTGTTTTTATGGGGGGAGATAGACACAATGTTTGCCATCGCTCACCGGCAAGTGCCCTGAATATCCATGGTCGCTGCGGTGGGGGTGTTGAATGGACGCTGCGGTTGGAAACGGGCGCATGTATAGACAGTTTGCGAGGTACCTGCCCATGATGAATCGCTCCCCCAGATTGCGGATAGATCCCGCCATCTTGATGACACTGCCCCTGGGCAGGCAATTGTCCATCCTCGCCTTGTTGCTCGCGCTGATGCTGGTGGCCATGGGGTGCGCCATGTTGCTCGATCCCATGCCGACCCATCATCTGTTCACCCTGGGCGCGGGGGCCGAGAGCATCAATGTGCTGACCCTGCTGTTCATGCTCTGGGTCGTGCAGTGCTCTTACCTCTATCACCAGACCCATCGTTATCTCAGCTGCGGTTTGGCCATCTGGCTCGTGTCCGGTGTCATCGATCTGATGGACGAGGCCTACCTTCAGCCCATGTGGCTCGCCACCCTGGAGGATGGTCTGAGAACCCTCGGCATGTTGGTGGTCGCCTGGGGGATATTGCTGGTGCTGCGCCAGATCAGCATGACCCATGCCCAGCTCACCTCCCTGGCGATGTCGGATGAACTGACCAGCCTCTCCAATCGCCGCTCCTTCCGCCAGGTGCTGGACTCCCAGGCGGGAGAGGGCAGCTCTCTCATCCTGCTCGATCTGGATCACTTCAAGCGGATAAATGATCACTATGGCCATGCCGCCGGGGATGGGGTATTGCAGGCGTTCGGGCAACTGCTCCGTGACGTTTGCCCGCCCGGCAGCCTGGCGGCGCGCCTGGGGGGCGAGGAGTTTGCCATGCTGTTGCCTGGGGTCTCAGGCAGCCAGGCGTGCAAACTAGCGGAACATATTCGCAGCGAGACCGAAACGCTGGGGGCGGGCGAGGATATCCGCTTTACCGTCAGTCTGGCGGTCGGGACATGCCGCGCCGGGGAAGAGGTGGGGGAGTGGATCCGGCGCACCGATCTGGCCCTCTACCGGGCCAAGGAGAGGGGGCGCAACCGGGTCGAGCTGGCGTGATGACGCCAGGGACTGGCGCCGGGCATGGGGTTGGCTGGCCTGCGCCCTTCAGATTGCCAGCACCATCCACTACAATGGCCACCAGTTTGCATTCGGGGCCCCTCATCCGGCATGAGGGGCCCGCACTTTATCGGAAGCCCTCATGATCCCCTCTCCCCCTTTATCCTTCGCCCCCTGGCGCCTCTGCGCACTGCTGGCTGCCGCCGTGCTGGCGGGCTGCGCCAGCGAACCCAATGCCCCGGTACAGGATGCGGCGGCCATCGCCAAGCTGCCCAAGGCGATGCAGCCCCGTCAACCCGCGGACATGAAGAGCCGCATCGTGCGCTTCCTGCCGCGCCAGGTGCCAGACAAGCCGGGCTGGGCCAACGATGTGGTGACGGCCCTCACCACTCAGGGGCTGACGGTGAGCGATCACAATGTCTGCAGCGTGCTGGCGGTGGCGGAGCAGGAGGCCACCTATCAGGCCGATCCCGTGGTGCCCGGCCTTGGCAAGATTGCCTGGAAGGAGATCAATGCCCGGGCCGGCAAGCTGCTCATTCCGGAATTCGTGGTGCGCACGGCGCTCTCCATCAAGTCCCCCACCGGCAAGAGCTATGCCGAGCGCATCGACAAACTGCGTACCGAGCGGGAGATGAGCGAGATCTTCGAGGACATGACAGGCATGCTGCCCATGGGCAAACGGCTCTTTGGCGACCTCAACCCGGTGCGCACCGGCGGCCCCATGCAGGTGAGCGTCGCCTTCGCCGAGGCCAACGCTCGGGGTTACCCCTATCCGATCCGGGAGTCCATCCGCCACGAGGTGTTCACCCGCCGCGGCGGCATCTGGTTTGGCACCAAACACATCTTTGGCTATCCCGTCGACTACCCGGATACCCTCTACCGTTTCGCCGACTTCAATGCGGGCTGGTATGCGAGCCGCAACGCCGCCTTCCAGGCAGCGGTGAGCCGGGTCAGCGGCAAGCCCCTGGCCCTGGACGGGGATCTGGTCCGCTATGACTCCGACCTGCCCGGCAAGACGGAGCTGGCGGTGCACAGCATCGCCAGCCGCGTCAACATGAGCAAGCAGGCCATCCACCAGAGCCTGCTCAAGGGAGATGGCAGCGACTTTGCCCAGACCGACCTCTATCACAGGGTCTTTACCCTGGCCGACCAGCAGGCGGGCAAGCGCCAACCCCGCGCCGTGCTGCCCGGCATCCAGCTGAAAAGCCCCAAGATCACCCGCAATCTCACCACCGCCTGGTTTGCCAAGCGGGTGGATGACAGGGAGCAGGCCTGCGTCAGAAAGATGGCGACCATTCGCTGACAGCCAGAGACAACCAGGTGGGTTTACACAACCAGGGCGGCCCATGAGCCGCCCTGGTGGTTGGGCGAGCCTTGACGGTCCGGGTCGTCTTATCAGGGGGCCTTGACGACCCGGGTCGTCAGAGTGGGCAGATCCCAGGTCCCCCCTGCCGCGATCAGGCGACAGCTGCCGGTGGTGCTGATGTTGCTGGGGACAAAGGTCTGGCCATCCCAGACCCAGCGTTCATTCGACCAGCAATCCCCCAGCCCGCGTCCCTTGTGGGAGGCGGTGAGCTCACCGGAGTGGTAGCCATTGGCATCCGTGCTGATCAGAACGGCCGTCCGGGGATCCAGATCGGCGCTGATCAGCACGAATGCCGCCCCGTAGTTGTAGGCAGCCATCCAGCATGGCAGCTCGATCAGCACGCGCGTCTCGTCAAAGGGATGGAGGATGCCATCCATGCCGCTCTCCTGGGCGCGGTCACATGTCTCTTCGCCGACTTGCTGGTTCAACCACTGCATCATGGCGTGCCGTTCGGGTTGGGTGAGGGGGCGCTGGCCGCCATCGGGCGCAACCTGCGCCCCATGAATCGTCGGGGCAGGCAATGCGGGGGGCACAGTGCCGGCGGGCTGGTTGCCCCGTTTGGTCAGGGCCGTGACAGTACCAAGGCGTCCCTGGAACTCATCCATCTTGAGCAGTACCGCATAGGCGCCCGCCCCCGAGAGGGATTCCTGATGATAGCCCCACTGAAACACCACAGTCCCCGTGCCCTTGATGGCCCTCACCAGGGCCTCGGTTTGCGCCGGGTCAAAGGGGGTGCGCTCCTTCACGGTGCCAAGGACGGCGCCCTGGATCCTCAGCGCGATCTGCCCGTCTGTGGGGGCCGGCGGTGTCTCATCTGGGTAGTCGGCGATCACCATCTCGGCGTCGAGTCTGCCGTCCGGTCCCCCTTCCCGGGTCAGCAGCACCGAGATGCCGCCGCTCTGGGCGCTGTAGCCGGCGGCGCGGCAGGTGAGGGTGTTGTCACAGGCCAGCTCCCACTCCTTGTGTTGAAACGACATGCCGTCAGGCGCGGCGTGGGCGAGGGAGGGGGCAAGCAGCCATCCGGCAGCGAGGACAAGGGGGGCGTTACACAGCATTGAGCGCATCTTTGGGTCCATCGGGTTGGCGGGGGACGCAGGGTATGGTCGGAGTGGGATTCTAACGCATCATATCTGGTGCGTCGCCCGCAGGAAGCATTACGGGCACTGAGGGTCTTGCAGTATGATGGGAAAACGAGTCTACCTTGAGGCAGGCATGAGATTTCCGCGTATTTTCAGATTGCATTTGAGCCACCTGACGCTGGCATTGGCCGTGTTTACCCTGCTCGCCGTGCTCGGCAACAGTTTCTATGCCTCCTACCGGGTGCAGCGGGAGCTGCTCATCGTCAGCACCCTGGAGTCCAATCAGGCCTACGCCGCCAAGTTGGCGGAGACGGTCGGGCTCATGCTCGAGTCGGCGCAGCGGCAGCTGGCCTTCAGCGCCGAGCTGCTGGGCAGGCAGATGGGAGACGAGGGAGTGATCACCCGCGAGGTGGAGCGTCTGTTTCGTCAGACTCCCATGTTCAACACGGTCGCCGTCGTGAGTCAGGATGCGGTGCTGCGGGCGCTCTACCCCGACAAGGCCCACCGGGCCGGGAGCCGGGTGACGTCGGCGGCGGGCCGCCAGATGCTGGCGGCCCGCGCCCCCATCATCACGGACCCCTTCGTGGCCATGTCTGGGCGCTATCTCGTCAGTATCACTCACCCCATCTTCTCGCCGGGGGGGCTTATCTCGGCTTCATCTCGGGCAACCTCTATCTGGAGGCGGACAACATACTGTCGAGGCTGCTGGCCCACCACTACTACTCGAACGGCACTTATCTCTATGTGGTCGATCGCAGCAAGACGCTGGTCTATCACCATGAGCACGACCGCATCGGCGAGCGGATGGAGGGTAACCCGGCGGTGGATGCCGTGGTGCAGGGGGGAAGCGGCGCCGTTTCACTCACCAACTCCCGCGGGGTCGAGATGCTGGCGGGCTATGCCGCCGTCGGCGATAGCCGCTGGGGCATAGTGGTGCAGCGCCCGGGTGAGGCGACCCTGGCCAACCTCAACACCCAGATGAGGGCCGTCTTGTTGGCCAGCATACCGGTCAACCTGCTCATCCTGGTGCTCGTCTGGCTCGCCTCCTTGTTTATCGCCCGCCCCCTGTGGCAGCTGGCGAACAATGTGGCCGACATGAGCAACCAGGATGGTCAGCAGCGGATCGCCGGGGTGCGCGCCTGGTATTACGAGGCGGCCCAGCTCAAGCGGGCCATCCTGCGGGGGATCGGTCATATCCACACTCGCTTCGATGAGCTGCATGCGGAAAACCGCAGCGATCCCCTCACCGGCCTGCTCAACAAGCGGGGTATCCAGCGCCTGCTGCGTCGCTATGAGGAGGAGAGGATCCCCTTTTCGGTGCTGGCCGTGGATGTGGATCACTTCAAGCACGTCAACGACACCCATGGTCACGACGTGGGTGACAGGGTGCTGGTGGCCCTGGCCGGGCTGATGCAGCAGAGGGGGAGGAAGGATGACGCATTTTGTCGAAGCGGCGGGGAGGAGTTTCTCATCTTCCTGCCGGATACCCCGAAGGCGGTGGCCGGGGAGATAGCGGAGCGGCTGCGCCGCCTGGTGGCCGCCACCCCCATGGCAGGGGTGGGCACCATCACGCTGTCGGTCGGCGTGTCTGCCTGGACGCCGGAGAGCGGCCATCACCAGGATGATGCCATCAGGCAGGCGGATCTTGCCCTCTATCGTGCCAAGCAGGCCGGTCGCAACCGCATCGAGCTGGACGAGACCTAGATGTGATCTCTCTGTAGGTTGTTCACTCGGGGCATTCCCGCAGAATTGGAGGCGCCAACCAAACCAATCATCCGAGGTGCCCGAGTGAACAACCATAAAAATGGCGCTGTCCCAATTATGTGTTGAAAGGCTAATCTTGAAGTAGGTCATCACCTTGAGGGCCTCCATCATGGATACCCAAGCCTTTCAACATTTACTGTCTCTCTTCCCACAGCTCACCTTGCGCCAACGTCGCCTCGCGCAACATGAACTCACCGCCCCGCACCCCATCACCTCGTTGGTCACTCAACTCCCCCCTTGCCAATGTTGCCCTCACTGCCAGGCCGAGGCCACGCAGTTGGCTCCCTGGGGCTGGAGTCGAGGGTTGCGTCGCTATCGCTGCAAGCAGTGTCTACGCACCAGCTCCGTTCTGACCAAGACGCCGCTGGCACGACTTCGCAAGGCACAATGTTGGGAAGACTACGCCCAGGCCCTCATCGACGGGCTGACCGTCCGACAGGCTGCAGCTCGCTGTGGGGTCTGCAAAAACACCGCCTTCTTGTGGCGTCACCGCTTCCTGAAAGCCATGGCAAGCCACCAGGCGGCACGGGAAGAGGGTATCGTCGAGGTCGATGAAACCTTTTTCCTGGAGTCATTCAAAGGACAGCGCGGATTACCCCGCCCGGCCCGCCATCGTGGCGGCAAAGGGCGTGCCCGAGGCACAGGGCCGGATTACATCCCGGTGATGGTGGTGCAGGATAGGGCGGGCCATCTGGCCGACTTCCAACTGGAGCGACTCAATGCCAAGACCGTCACGGCGGCGCTGCAACCGCTTATCGCCCCGGATGCAGTACTGTGCAGCGATGGCGCCGGGGTGTATGCCAGTTTCAGTGAGGGGCAAGGGATAACGCACCAAGTGGTGCACAACCGTGCGGGAGAACGGGTGGTGGGGGCATATCACATCCAGCATGTGAACGGGTACCACAGGCGGTTGAAGGAGTGGATGGAGCGGTTCCATGGGGTAGCGACCCACTATCTGAGGAATTATCTGGGTTGGCGAAGGATGCTGGAGCGCTATGGACGGAACGTGACTATCTCACGTTGCTTGCATGAGGCGCTGGGGCGCCCCATGCAACACGTAATTGGGACATAGCCATAAAAATGCCCGATTAACCCTCTTTGGTCGACAGCTTCTTGTCCGGCGTATCCTTCAACAGGGCCTGCGTGTGGAAGAGGCTGCTCACGCTGCCGGGGTCAGTACCCGAACCGCTTACAAGTGGCTCAATCGATATCGTCAGGAGGGGCCTGATGGCTTGCACAATCGCTCTTCTCGCCCCGCATCCTGCCCCCATGCCATCGATGACC
>NZ_JBKISU010000042.1:0-25103 GCF_050266975.1 Aeromonas sobria | reverse complement strand
CCGTCATGACCGTTGAGATAGTGAAGAACGACCTGACGTTTGAAGTCGGTCGAGTATTTTTGCTTTCCCATAGAAACGAAGAACCCCTACTCGTTGGGTGTCCAACTTTCGGGGTTCACTTCATCGGTCGTGGCTTTTTTGTTGGCACCGTATCTGTGAGGCTCAGAGGGCCGCTGATGGGTTCAGGGCGGCGTCATGCGGCAGGGTTCAGAGGGGCGGCTGGTCGGCCAGCAGGGCGTGCAGCCGTTGTTGCACCAATGCCACCAGCTCACCGGGCCTGCCTCGCCAGTCGATGCAATGGGCCAGGGTGGTGGAGGTGCCGGCCACAAAACGCAGCTCCCCACCCGCCAGTTCGTAGAAGCGGCTCGCCATCCGGGTGCCCTCATCCACGTCCCCCTCGACCAGCAGCATGGCCTGGGCCAAGACGGCGCCGTCGTGATCCTGGCCCGGCGCCAGCCAGCGCTGGGCGGTGCCCGTCACCTTCTTGC
Organism: Aeromonas sobria; assembly: GCF_050266975.1. Taxonomy (GTDB): domain Bacteria; phylum Pseudomonadota; class Gammaproteobacteria; order Enterobacterales; family Aeromonadaceae; genus Aeromonas; species Aeromonas sobria_B. The sequence continues at coordinate 24,615 of NZ_JBKISU010000042.1, read as the reverse complement.
CCCCGATCACCAGATTGTACTGGCCGTCGCAAAAGGAGCCGGGCACGAAGTCATAGCTCCCCGCAAGGCCGTACTCCGCCAGCAGGGCCAGCAGCGGCGCCCCCAGCAGCCGGTAATAGTGGGCGAGATCCGTGCTGGTGCGGGGCAGCAGCAGGGAGAGATTGAGGATGCCGGCCCCATGGGGCACGGCGGTGCCGCCGCTGTCGCGCACAAACACAGGCCAGCCCTCGGCGGCAAGCCGCTCACAGGCCGCCTGATAGCGGGGCAGGCGGATGTCCTTGCGGGTGACGATGAGGCATTGGGGGGCCTGCCAGAGGAGGGCTCTGGGCTCGCCGTCACGGGCGCACTCCCGCAGCCAGCGCTGCTCCTCGGCCAGGATCTGGTCGGGGGATTGGCCGCCGGGCAGAGGGGGAAGCAGGGGGTAGGGCATGAAGGCATCCTGACGCTGGGGATGGCCAGCACAGTACCCGCGATGGAGAGCCAGGTAAAGCCCCGCAGGCGGGGCCTTACCTGGCCGGATGAAGGGATCAGACCGGGCGCTTGCGCCCCTTGGGCAGCAGCAGGTTCAGCAGTATGGCGGTGAGACCGCCGGTGGCGACGCCGTAGGAGAGCACGCTCTTGGCGAGCTCAGGCAGGTGCTGCAGCACTTCTGGCACCTGCGCCACCCCCAGCCCCATGGCGAGGGACACGGCGAGGATCATCAGGGCGCGGCGGTCCAGCTCCTCGCGGGAGATGATGCGCACCCCGGCGGCGGCTATGGTGCCGAACATGACGATGGTGGCGCCGCCGAGCACGGGTTCGGGGATCTGCTGCACCAGGCTCGCCACCGCCGGGAACAGGCCGAGCAGGGCCAGCATGGCGGCGATGAAGAGGCCAACATGGCGGCTGGCGACCCCGGTCAGCTGGATGACGCCGTTGTTCTGGCTAAAGGTGGACATGGGGAAGGTGGAGAAGAGGGCCGCCAGCATGGAGTTGCAGCCGTCGGCCAGCACGCCGCCCTTGATGCGGCTCATGTAGAGGGGGCCGCTGACCGGCTCCCCCGAGACATCCGAGGTGGCCGTCATGTCGCCGATGGCTTCGAGCGCCGTCACCACGAAGATGATGGCGAGCGGCACGAACAGTTGCCAGTCAAAGCCGAGGCCATAACGCAGCGGCGCCGGGATCATCAGCAGGGGCCCGCTCAAGACGGGGGCCTGCACCTTGCCCATCAGCAGGGCAGCCCCGTAACCGACCAGCATGGCGATCATGATGGCGGAGAGGCGCAGCCAGGGGTTGTGGCTGCGTTGCAGCAGCACGATGAGGCCGAGCACCAGCAAGGAGAGGAAGAGGTTGGTGTGGCTGGCGAAGCTGCCGTCGGCCAGGGCGCCATAGCCGCCCCCCATGCTGATGAGGCCCACCTTGATCAGGGTCAGGCCGATGAGCAGCACGACGATGCCGGTCACCAGGGGAGTGATGATCCGGCTCACCAGATGCAGGCAGCGGCTGAGCACCACCATGGTGAGGGCGGCGACCAGCATGGTGCCAAACAGGGTGCCGAGCAGATCCTCGGTGGGCATGGCCGCCTGCTTGAGGGCGAGGCCGGAGGCGATGATGGGGCCGAGGAAGTTGAAGCTGGTGCCCTGCACCGACAGCAGTCCCGAGCCGATGGGGCCGAGGCGGCGGGTCTGGATGAAGGAGGCGATGCCGGACATCACCAGGGACATGGAGACGATGTAGCGGGTGTCGTCCGCGGGCAGGCCGAGGGCATTGGCGATGATGAGGGGCGGGGTGATGATGGCGACGAACATGGCGAGCATGTGTTGCAGGGCGGCGAACAGGGTCTGGGGCAGGGGAGGCACCTCGTTGATGCCATAGACCAGATCCGGATGGGGGCGTCGTTCGGACTGGTCGGTCGCGCGCTGGGGAACAGCCTGTTCCATAAATACCTCTGTGTGCTGGGGGGAGAAATTTTGGCGGCTATTGTAGTGACTGAAGGGGGGAGATCCAGCGGCAAATGGCGCTCAACGGGTTTATTTGTCGCGAGGTTGAAACGTTTGCGTGCCGGTAATATGATCCGTCGGTTTGCGTCTGGCCCGATCGGCAAAAACCGCTGGATGATCCGGGTTTTTTATCGCGTATCGACGTAAAATGAGCCCTCTTTGCGATCTGGAGACGCTGGATGCTGACGTTGTCGGAGTGCTGGAGCGCCCGCGCCCATTCGGAAGACTTTACCCTGACCCGGATGGGGTTCATGACGGTCAGGCTGCGACTGCTCACCTGCCTGCTGATGGTCGGCATTCCCGCCTGGGGTCTGGTGGACTGGCTGACCCTGGACGAGGCGCAGTTCGGTCTGCTGCTCAAGGCGCGGGCCTTCTGCCTGCTGGCCCTCTCCCCGCTGATCCCGCTCTCCTACCTGATCCACTTTCGCCGGGAGCGGATGAAGCTGGCACTCGGCTACCTGATGGCGGTGATGATGCTGTTCTCCCTGTTCTGTCTGGCCAGTTTCGGGCCGGATCAGCCGCTGCAGGCGGGTTACAGCGCCTTCCCCTATCTGCTCGTCAGCCTGTTTGCCATCTTCCCCGTGCCCCTCTCCCTCAGCCTGCAACTGGCGGCCTGCATCCTGCTGGCCATGCTGGGGGGCAACTGGCTGCTGCTGGGCCAACCCCTGCTCGGCGCCGCCAGCCTGGATCAGTTCTGGCTGCTGTGCCTGTTTGCCCTGGCCAGCGCCTGGGTGCAGTGCGGCCAGCTCAACATGCTGTTGCAGCTCTATCGGGAGTCCACCACCGACGAGCTGACCGGCATGATGAACCGGCGCCTGATGATGCAACGGCTGGAGCAGGCCCGTGCCCGCTTCCTCTACCAGCAGCAGGGGTTTGCCCTGCTGCTGCTCGATCTCGATCGCTTCAAGCGGATCAATGACACCTTTGGCCACCTGGCGGGGGATGCGGTGCTCAAGGAGGTGGCCGCCAGCCTGGCGGAGCTGCTGGAGCCGGACATGGTGCTGGGGCGCTATGGCGGCGAGGAGTTTGCCGTCCTGCTGCCTCGCTGCGAGGGGGCCAGACAGGCCAGGGAGTTTGCCGAGCGGCTGCGGCTCGCGGTGGAGGCGCGCCTCATCAAGAGCCCGACCAGCGAGGAGCTGCTGGAGGTGACCGTCAGCATAGGGGTGGCCATGATGCAGCCATCCGAATCGGTGGAGAGCCTGCTCAACCGGGCCGACGAGCGGCTCTATCAGGCCAAGGTGGCGGGCCGCAACTGCGTGGTGGGGCCGGAGGCGGTGGCGCCGCGGGTCGCCTGAGGCGGGCGGGACGAAGAGGGGATGCCATGGCATCCCCTCTTGCCATCAGGCCAGCCGGTACTTGTCCGAGAGCCGGTGGGCCAGGTACTTGAACATGTTGAACACCGCCATGGTCTTGGGGGTGGGGGTGCCATCCTGGTCGAGGAAATACTCCCCCTTGAACACCAGCACGTCCCCGCGCTGCTCCACGGCGTCGGCGCGCATGCCGTGGATGAAATCCTCGTGGCTGCGGATCAGCTCGTTGGCCAGGGTGAGCAGGGCCTCCTGACTCAGGGTCTCTCTTTGTGTCTGCATCGTCTCTCTCCTAACCTGGGCCGGCCCTGGGGCCGCCCGTCACAGTATCGGCCATCAGCATACACCGGGGAGCCCGGCCACTCTTTGATTTGCTGCAACTTGTGCCCTGTGGCGCGACCTAGTTGATGACCAGGTTGCGCAGCCAGCGGCGGCGGCGCACCCGGCGCTGGACCAGCCACATCTTGCTCACCTCCTCGAGCAGCACCACGGCGGCGACCCAGGTCAGCGGCCAGCCGAGCCAGCTCACCGCGAGCCAGGCCAGCGGCAGCCCTATGCACCACATGGCGATGATGTCGATGAGGATGCTGTAGTTGACGTCGCCCCCCGAGCGCAGCACCCCGACGATGCCCACCATGTTGAACACCTTGATCAGCATGCCCAGACAGAGGATGCCGAGTACCTGGCCTGCCTCGGGCAGCAGGTCGGCGGGCAGGTTGCCAATCCAGAGCAGCAGGGGCGCCTGTATGAACCAGACGAAGAGGCCGACCAGAAGGGCGCCAAACGGTGCCAGCATTAGCAGCAGCTGGGACTCCTGCCAGGCGGCCTCGTACTCCTCGGCGCCGAGCCGGTGACCGAGCAGGGTGGCGCAGGCCACCGCCAGCCCGAAGAAGAGGGAGATGAGGATCCCCTCCAGGGCCCCGAGAGTAGTCATGATGGCCAGGGAATCGACCCCAAGGTGGGCATAGAGGAAGCCGTAGAGCAGCATGCCGAAGGCCCAGAGCCCGTCATGGAGCAGCAGGGGCAGGGCGATCAGCACGAAGCGGCGCACCTCCCTGGGGGAGAGGGCCAGCAGCCAGTCGGGACGACGGGGCAGCAGGCGCCCCTCCTTGTGCATCACATAGCCGATGAGCAGGGCGGTTTGCAGCAGGCGCGACAGCGTGGTGCCCCAGGCCGAGCCCGCCACCCCCATGGCCTCGACGCCGAAGTGGCCGAAGATGAGGGCGTAGTTGAGGATGACGTTGGCGATGATGGCAATGATCCCGATGCGGGTCGGGGCGGCGGCATTGCCCACCGAGCGCAACGCCGCCTCCAGGGGCACCACCAGGGCGGTGCAGAGGATGGTGGCCCCGGTGATCATCAGGTAGTGATCCGCCAGGGGGCGCAGCACGGGATCCTGGCTGGCGAAGCCGAGCACGCTGCCGGGGGAGAAGGTATAGAGTAGGGCGAAGGGCAGGCTGACCAGCAGGGATCCCAGCAGGGCCAGGGTGAGGGCCCGACGCACCCCGCTCATGTCACCGCGACCATAGTATTGCGCCGCCAGCACGGAGACGCCGCCGGAGAGGCCGGCTATCACCAGCAGGTTGAAGAAGAAGACCCGGTTGCCCAAGCCGACGGCGGCGACCTCGGTCGCCCCCAGCTGGCTCACCATCATGATGTCGATGAGGCCAAGCAGGGAGAACATCATGGATTGCAGGGAGACGGGCAGGGCCAGGCGCCACAGCCTGCCCATGAACGCCTTGTCGGTGGTTTGTTTGAAAATCGCTTGCCAATAGTTCATCGCTGTTAACCGGGTGCTGGAAAGCCAAAGTGGATGGCCGGTATCATAAGCGCTGTTGCTGAAATGACCGCTGTGAGCGGCTATCGTCTTCTTTGTGCAAAACTATCCATTGTCGATTCAGTGTCGACACCGCATCGATTGGGAGGCGCAAGATGTTTGCCCGTGAGTGTCTGGAAATTGCCCCGGCCTGCGAGGAGCGGATGCTGGGACGGGAGGGGCTGCCCCTGCTGGGGGAGGCCGGCATCTTCCTGACCGGGCTCTCGGAGCTGCGGGAGCACTACCTGATCCAGCGCAACCGCCCCGCCTTTCACATCCTGCTGCTCAGCCACAGCGAGGGAGGGGTCTTGCTGACCGAGCAGGGGGAGCGCCCCATCCCGGCCGGGGCTCTGGTGTTTCTGCCCGCCGCCCTGCCCGGCGGCTTTCGCCTGGATGGCGACAGCTGGCGCATCAGCTGGATCCTGCTCGACGATGTGCCGCGCTGGCATCATCTGCACCGGCTGGGCCATCACTGCCGGGTCAGTGACGAGGGGGAGTCGCTGCACCATCTGCTGCAACTGATGCACAGGGAGGGGAGCCGCTCCGCCCTGCAACCCCAGCTGCTCTCCCTGTTGCTGGCCCTGCTGACCCGGGTGCTGCGGGGGGAGACGAGAGGCAGCTCCCTCGATCGGTTGCAACATCTGCAGCGCCTGGTGGAGGGGCGGCTGGATGAACCCTGGACGGTGGCCCGACTCGCCAGCCTGCTGGCCTGCTCGCCGCCCCACCTGCACCGCCTCTGTCAGCAGGGCTTCGGGATGGGGCCCATGGCCTGGCTGACCGGGCTGCGCATGGCGAAGGCGCGCCAGCTCTTGCTCTATACCGACTGGCCCCTCAATGAGCTGGCCAGTCGGGTCGGTTACAGCGATGGCGCCAACTTTGCGAACCGTTTTCGCCGCCTGACTGGTCAGACCCCCGGCGCCTTTCGTCGCCTGGGTCGCAAACCTGTGGCAACGCAGGTGTAAACCCTTTGAAATTGTTGGCCCAAGCCCATAGGATCCAGGGGCCACATTGTCAAGGTACGTAACCATGTTTGAAGATAACAATCAGAAGCGTCCTCTCTACATCCCTTACGCCGGTCCCGCCCTGCTGGAGACCCCGCTGCTCAACAAGGGCAGTGCCTTCACCAGCGAAGAGCGCAGCAATTTCAACCTGGAGGGCCTGCTGCCCCAGAACATAGAGACCATAGAAGAGCAGGTGGAACGTGCCTATCGCCAATTCATGGCGTTTGGCAACGACATGGACAAGCACATCTATCTGCGTAACATTCAGGATACCAACGAAACCCTCTTCTACCGGCTCACCCGGGATCACCTGACCGAGATCATGCCCATCATCTACACCCCGACCGTGGGCAAGGCATGCGAAGAGTTCTCCAACATCTACCGCCGGGCCCGTGGCCTCTTCATCTCCTACTCCGACAAGGACAGGATCGATGACATGCTGCAAAACGCCACCAAGCAAAACGTCAAGGTGATAGTGGTGACCGACGGCGAGCGGATCCTGGGCCTTGGCGATCAGGGGATCGGCGGCATGGGCATCCCCATCGGCAAGCTCTCCCTCTATACCGCCTGTGGCGGCATCTCGCCGGCCTACTGCCTGCCGGTGGTGCTGGATGTGGGCACCAACAACCAGCAGCTGCTCAATGACCCCTTCTACATGGGCTGGCGCCATCCGCGCATCTCGGGGGAGGAGTATTACGAGTTCGTCGACGCCTTCATCCAGGCGGTCAAACGCCGCTGGCCCGATATTCTGTTGCAGTTCGAAGACTTCGCCCAGAGCAATGCCATGCCGCTGCTCAACCGCTACAAGGACGAGCTGTGCTGCTTCAACGATGACATCCAGGGCACGGCCGCGGTGACGCTGGGCAGCCTCATCGCCGCCTGCAAGGCCTCGGGAGCCAAGCTCAGTGAGAAGCGGGTCGCCTTCCTCGGCGCCGGCAGCGCCGGGTGCGGCATCGCCGAGCAGATAGTGGCCCAGATGAAGGCCGAGGGGCTGACGGATGCCCAGGCGCGCGGCCGGGTCTTCATGGTGGACCGCTTCGGCCTCATCACCGACAAGATCCCCAACCAGCTCGACTTCCAGCGCCGTCTCTCCCAGCCGGTGGAGCGGATCGCCGACTGGCCGGTGGGGGACAATATCTCCCTGCTGGAGGTGATGGAGCACGGCCGCCCCGACATCCTGATCGGGGTCTCCGGCCAGCCCGGCCTCTTCACCGAAGAGGTGGTCAAGACCATGCACAAGCACTGCGCCCGCCCCATCATCTTCCCCCTCTCCAACCCCACCTCCCGGGTGGAGGCGACGCCGGCGGATCTCATCCGCTGGACCGACGGTCAGGTGCTGGTCGCCACCGGCAGCCCGTTCGCCCCGGTGGAGTACAAGGGCAAGCGTTACGTCATCGCCCAGTGCAACAACTCCTTCATCTTCCCTGGGATAGGCCTTGGGGTCATCGCCTCCGGCGCCAAGCGGGTGACCGATGCCATGCTGATGTCCGCCAGCCGCGCCCTGGCGGAGTGCTCGCCCCTGGTCAAGGGAGGGGAGGGCTCCTTGTTGCCGGATCTGGCGGATATCCACCAGGTGTCCCGCTACATCGCCAAGATGGTGGCCAAGACCGCCATGCTGCAGGGCAAGGCAGTACAGACTCCGGACGAGGTGATCGACAAGGCCATAGAGGCGAACTTCTGGCGCCCCGAGTACCGGCGCTATCGCCGCACCTCCTTCTGACGAGGAGAGCCAACAAGAAGGGATGCCTCGGCATCCCTTCTTTTATTTGCACAGCGCAAGGGACAGTGCCCGATCAGCCATCCATGGGTTCGGTGGCAGGCGCCGCCGTCACCGGGGCCTGCTCGGACTGGGTGCCCGTGACGCGCACCTCGACCCGGCGATCCGGTGCCAGACAGCCGATCAGCTCGCGCTTGGCCTGGATGCCGTCACACTGACTGCCGGTGACCGGGCTGCTCTCACCCATGCCCTGAATGGAGACCTTGCCCGCCGGCAGGCCCATGCCTATCAGGGTATCGGCCACCGTCTGGGCGCGGGCCTCAGACAGGGTCTGGTTGTAGTCATCCGAGCCGAGGCGATCCGTGTAGCCCATGACGGTGATCTCGCCATCCTTGGGATTGACCGCGACTATCTGCTGGTAAAGATCCGTCAGCGCGCTGCTGCCCTCGGCCCGCAGGGAGGACTTGTTGAACTCGAACAGGACGTCCGAGCTCAGGGAGAAGCGCTTGTCGACCATGACGGGCTCGGGCGCCGCGACCAGGGGGGCGACCACGGGGGCCACATAGGCGTGGCGGTTCGGGTGGAACACCAGCTCCAGGGTGGCGACGCTGACATCCGTCACCCAGCGATCCGTGCCGCTGTTCAGCTTGCCGTTGTCGACATCGTCGCCGACCCGGAACATGTAGCGGTAACGGGCCTGCAGATCGAGCCAGTCGGTCAGCTGGGCGCCCATGCCAAGCCCCAGCAGCGGGGCATAGTCATTGTCTGAACCATTGATGGTGTCCACTTGATAGAGGTAGGCGCCCCCCTCGGCAAACAGTGAGAAGACCTCCCCGAGCGGCAGGCGGCCGATGGCGGACAGGGTGGCGCCCTGGCTGCTGAACTGCTCGTTGTCGACCTGCCAGTCGCCGGTATTGAGGTAACCGAGCTCGGCACCGAAGTGTTCGGTGAAGTTGTACCCGGCGAACAGGCTCCAGGCGGTATCGTTCTTGTCGACATCCTTGCCGAGATCGCCGATATCATGGCCGATGGCAACGCCGCCGCCGCCACCGAGATACCAGTCGTTGGCCTGGGCGGGAAGGCTGGCAGCGGATGTGAGAGCCACGGCAATCAGTGCGGATAACAGGCTTGGTTTCATCGCTTATCCTCTTTTGTTGTTGTGCAAAAGTTGTTACATACCATCTAGTTATAGCCACCCCCTCTGGTTTTGCGTGGCCTGGTCCCCATCTGGCAGCCTGTCCTGTGAGCCGGATCCCAGGAAGGGAGGATCGGGCGGGGCCCCAGAGGGCAAGGAGGCCAGCGTTCGCCTGCGGACGGGGCAATAAAAAAGAGGAGGCATCTGGGCCTCCTCTTCTGATGAACCAGATTCAGGCACGCAACATTATTGCTGCTGGACTTCCTGTACACCGGTGACGCGCACTTCGACGCGGCGATCCGGTGCCAGGCAGGCGATCAGCTCGTTCTTGCCCTTGATTCCGTCACACTGGCTGCCGGTGACCGGGTTCGCTTCCCCTTGACCCTGGATGGCGACCTTGCCGGCGGGCAGGCCCTTGCCGACCAGGAAGTCGGCCACGGTGCGGGCACGCGCTTCAGACAGCTTCTGGTTGTAGGCGTCGGAACCGATGCGGTCGGTGTAACCGATGACCACGGCGCTGCCATCTTTGGGCTGGATCTCGACGATCTGCTGATACAGGCCGCTCAGGGCGTCCATCCCTTCCGGTTTGAGGCTGGATTTGCCAAAGGCAAACAGCACGTCGGAACTCAGGGAGAAGCTCTTGTCGACGATGACGGGCTCGGGCTCGGCGACCACGGGGGCGGCGACCGGCGCGACATAGGAGGTGCGGTTCGGGTGCAGCACCAGCTCAAGGGTGGCCACGCTCATGTCGGTTTCCCAGATCATGTTGTCGCTGCCGGTCTTGTTCTCGTCACCCACGTCCCACATGTAGCGGTAGCGGGCCTGCACGTCGATGAGGTCGGACAGCTTGGCGGTCAGACCCAGGCCGGCCAGGGGGGCGATGCCGTTGTCGCTGTGGCCATTGCCGTTGGCGTGGAACACATAGGCACCACCTTCGGCAAAGACGGAGAAGATATCACTCAGGGGCAGACGGCCGATACCAGACAGGGTTGCGCCCTTGCTGGTGAAGTCGACGCCATCGATGCCCGCCTTGCCGGCATACAGATAGCCGAGTTCGGCCCCGAAGTTTTCGGTGAAGTTGTAACCACCGAACAGACTCAGCGCGGTTGCGTCCTTGTCCACATCGGCGTTCTTGCCGAAATCTTCCAGATCATGGGTGTAGGCCCAACCGGCGGCGATGCCGGTGTACCAGTCGTTGTCAGCAGCCTGGGCTGCGGTGCTGCCCGCGGCCGCCAGGGCCAGGGCAATCAGGGTCGGTGCCACTTTCATTTTCATCGTTATATCCTCGTTGAGTTTGCCGTGCCATTGGCGCGCACTCTTAGTCATATGCATCTCACCCGGGCAAAGCCCGAATGGCATATCTCCGTGTTGTAGCACGGATGGCATGAACGAATATGAAGGACTCCTGGCTACTCACGGCACCAAAGGCATCCGTGGACAACTAACCGGTAGAGACACTTTTAATAACTCATCCAATACCTTAGAAGCGGAATAACTGTATTCTTTTGGCTCACATTGATCAAGTTACCGAACGAATATGCAGCTCTCTGGGGGGAGACGGGATGGACTTTGGCGGGGATCTGGGATAAGGCATCCGACAGTAGGTGTCGCAAGTCTGCCATATAAAGCAAGAGGGGACGCGATGCGTCCCCTTTGATCAGTATCTCGTGGAGATTACTGTTGAACTTCCTGTACGCCGGAAACGCGAACTTCTACACGACGATCCGGGGCCAGGCAGGCGATCAGCTGAGCCTTGGCCTTGATGCCGTCACACTGGTTGCCGGTGACCGGGTTGGCTTCGCCCTGACCTTCGATGGACACTTTACCAGCGGCCATGCCTTTACCGACCAGGAAGTCAGCAACGGTACGAGCACGGGCTTCGGACAGCTTCTGGTTGTAAGCGTCGGAACCGATACGGTCGGAGTAACCGACAACCACGGCGCTGCCATCTTTCGGCTGAGCGTCGATGATCTGCTGGTACAGACCGTTCAGGGCTTCAACACCTTCCGGCTTCAGAGTGGATTTGCCGAAGGCAAACAGCACGTCGGAGCTCATGGTGAAGTTCTTCTCAACCACGACCGGAGCAGGAGCGGCTTCTTCAACGACAGGCGCGGCAACCGGCTCAACGTAGGAGGTGCGGAACGGGTGGTAAACCACTTCCACGGTGCCGACGCTCTGGTTGTCTTTGTAGTTGTCGCCAGAGGTGTTGTAGGCGGAGGTGGAGATGTCGGAGACATTCCACATGTAGCGATAGCGAGCCTGCAGATCCAGGGCGTCGTTCAGCTTGTAGGTCAGACCCAGGCCGGCCAGCGGGGAAACGCGAGTGTCGCTGGTTTCCAGACCGTCGGTGTGAGCCCAGTAAGCGCCGCCTTCAGCGAATACTGACAGGTCCTTGGCAACCGGCAGACGACCGATACCAGACAGGGTTGCGCCCTGGTTTTCGAAACGGGAACCGTTGGTGTTACCACGGCCGGCGTACTGGTAGCCCAGCTCGGCGCCGAAGTTTTCGGTGAAGTTGTAACCGACGAAGGCGTTGGCAGCGGCAGCGTCTTCTTCACCGTCTTTCACGCCATCGATCTTGTTCAGACCGTTGATGTGAGCAGCACCGGCACCAACACCCAGGTACAGATCGTTGTCAGCGGCTTGGGCAGCAGTAGCACCCAGGGTTGCCATGGCGATGGCAATCAGGGAAGGGGCCATTTTCATCATAAATATATCCTCGTTGAGTTACACGTTGTCACGTGCTTCGCACTTTTTGATTTATGTAAGCTGCAGGCTCTGCCAACGATGGCAAGGAGTCTGACAGGGATCCCGTGTTTCAGGATCTCTCTCATCCATGAACCATGGGGGGTGTGTTTACACACATAACGCCCCACCAGAAAAGGGTGTCAATCCGATGACGATGCGCACTGTATTCCCATTTCAAATCATGATCAAGCTCACAAAACAGGGGTGAGCCAATTTGTGTCGTTTGCTTCAGGAGTGGTTCAGGATTGTTACTTAGTGGTCTAAGTAGGTCCTATGTAGCCGTTTTTCGAGCTTCATATAGGCCCCAACCCAGTCAGAACAAGGGGCGGAGGGCTCCAGGCGGGCTGCCAATACGGCGAGCAGATCCTGTTCGGTGGCAGTATCGAGCAGGGGAATAAAGCTGAGCAGAAAATGTTTCGCCAGGTAGGGGTCGAGGGGCCAGATGTTGAGAATGGCGCGGGTGACCGGTTGCACGGCGGCGGGACAGATGAAGTGGCGATGACCGGCTTCCAGCCAGAGCGCCATCTCGCGCAGGCCGGCTTCGGGGACCAGCATCCCTTGCCCAGGCTCGCTGGCCAGGGGCATGGTGCGCCCATCTTGCAGCGTCAAGGGCCCTTCACCTGCCATGACGCCGTCATGGGCGCGCAGGGGAAGCCTTGAGTCTGGCTGGGGGAGATAGAGGCTGATGCGCTCTGGCAGGGCCGGCAATATCTCGGCGGCGTGCGCCGCCATGGCGGCCGGTAGCAGCAGGGCTTCTGCCCGATAGTGCTGGCCTTGTTGCAGTTGCAGGGCCAGATCCTGGGGGGTTGCACTCGGATGGAGGCGGGAGATGATGCCGGGAAAAGCCATGTTTATCACTCTTTATGGGTAGTGGTGGGATTATACGGAGGATTCACTGGGCCTCCATAAAGGTTTCTCTTCGAGACTGTTTACCTCGAGCGACTGAGCGATTACCATCCCCGAGGTTTTTAAGGGTTGTCGCCAAAAGGCGTATATAAGATAGAGACTCGACCATAACGAGTCCGTCCAAAACTGATACACTTGACTACGAGTCGTCGCGAAAAATAAGGCGGAGTCAATCCGCCATACGGAGTATGGAACCATTATGAATTCAAACATCGACACTGTTGGCAAGAAGATCCGCCAGATCCGCGAAGCCGTCGGCCTGAGCCGTCCCAAGTTTGCCGATCTGCTGGGTGTTCCCCCCACAACCCTGAAAAACTATGAACTCGGTTACCGTGAAGTCGGTGGCGCCTTCCTGGTTGCCCTGGCTCATCACCCGGAACTGCACAAGTTCACCCTCTGGCTGCTCGCCGACAAGAAGGTCGCCGAGATTGGTCAGATAGGCCCGGACGATCTCACCAAAGGCTGAGCCTAGAGAGCGTTCCAGTGAGAAATGCCGCCCCCACACACAGGGGCGGCATTTTTTTGTCCGCATTTCGCCTGCGCGGTTCTGCCCTCAGGGGGAGAGCAGGCCGAGCCGGGTCAGCTCATCCTTGAGCTGATGGGCGTTGCGCTCGACACAGGCTTCCCCCTCCTCGATGGCGTCGGCCGCCCGGTGGAAGTCCATGATGGAGAGGCCGCCCAGGCGAGGGCAGAGCTGGATCTCGGGGGGGTCCCCCGCCATGCGGGCCCGGGTGATCCGCTCCTGCATGATGTTGAGGGTGCTGCTCATCACGTTCCACATGCCGGGCGGGGTCGGGCCCTCGCTGCGATTGAACCACTGACCGAACAGCTTGCCCTGGGCCGGCAAGACCTCCTCCTGCTCCTGGCCCCAGGGTTGGTGCAGGTCCGTGTTGAGGTTGACGGCGATCACCACCTCGGCCCCCATGGCGCGGGCCAGGGAGATGGGCACCGGATTGACCACGGCGCCATCGACCAACCACTGCTCATTGAGCAGGGTCGGGGTCAGCAGACCCGGCATGCCACAGGAAGCGCGCACGCATTGGCGCAGGGGGCCCTTCTTGAGCCAGATCTCGCGGCCGGTATCGAGCTCGGTGGCGACGCAGGAGAACGGCATGGGCAGATCTTCGATATTGGGATCCCCCAGGTGGCCGCCGGCGATGCCAAACACCTTCTCTCCTCGAAACAGGCCACCGGAGAGGGCGGGGTCCAGCATGCCGACCACCTGCAGCCGGGTGAAGCCGCGCACCCACTCCTCCAGGGCATCGAGGGCCCCCGCCGCATAGGCGGCGCCCACGAAGCTGCCGATGGAGCAGCCGGCGACCAGGTCGGGTTTGACCCCGAGTCGCTCCAGCCCACGTATGATGCCTATATGTGACCAGCCTCTGGCGGCGCCACTGCCGAGGGCGAGCCCCAATCTGGGTCTTCGTGTCACAGTTGTCTCCTTGTCGATGATGGTTTTGCCGTGTCAGGGGGCGAAAACGTGCGAAGTCCGCCTGCTTGCGGGTCAATGCTGGCGCCGAGCCTGTTACCTTTTGTCACACTTATACATAGCTGCGGCAAGAAGTGGGGCTAAAATGGCCCTCTATTGTGAAATTCATACCTTCGTTTACTGGATCCATCAATGAAAATGCGTAGCTGGTTGCCACTGACGGTGCTTCTCCTCCTGGTGCTCGGTGCCTGGTATTACCGATCCGGGGCGCCCGAGGTCAAGGGCGCCGCCCACACCGTCAACATCCGTACCCAGACCGTCAGCGAGACCCTGAGCAACCCCACCCTCAAGCTGGTGGGCAAGCTGGCGGCCAATCGCGCCGTGGTGGTGAGCCCAGAGGTGACGGGCCGCATCGCCCGCATCCTGGTGCATTCGGGTCAGCAGGTCACGGCGGGTCAAGTCTTGATCCAGCTGGACGCAGGCAAACAGCAGGCGGAACTGGCGGAGCAGAGCGCCAGCGTGCGCGACGAGGAGCGCAAGTTGCGGGACATGAAGCGCCTGGTGGCGCGGGGCGCCGTGACCAGCTCCGAGCTGGAGGGACAGGAGGCGACGACCGCCATGGCCCAGGCGCGGCTGGCCGCGGCCCGTTACGAGCTGGGGCTGCGCGAATTGCGCGCCCCCTTCGATGGCACGGTGAGCCTGATCGACCTCAGTGAAGGAGCCCTGGTGGGCACGGGCGACAGCCTGTTGCATCTGGATGAGCTGGACAAGTTGCGTCTGGATTTGGCGGTGCCCGAGCGCTACCTCTCCTTGCTGCGTCCGGGCATGGCGGTGACGGCGATCAGCGCCGCCTGGCCGGATCAGCAGTTCCAGGGCAGCCTGGAGACGGTGGACAGCCGGGTCTCCGACAGCAGCCAGAACATCAAGGCCCGCGTCATCTTCCCCAATCCTGCGGGCCAGTTGCGCCCCGGCATGCTGCTCAGCGTCGAGCTGGCGCTGCCCGCCCGGCAGATGACCCTGATCCCGAGCCAGTCGGTGGAGTACCTGGGTGAGCAGCGCTTCGTCTATCGCCTAGAGGCCGATGGCCGGGTCAAGCGGCTGCCCGTGGTGCTCGGCGAGACCCAGGGCGAGCAGGTCTGGGTCACCGAGGGGCTCAAGGCGGGGGACCGCATCGTGGTGGAGGGGCTGGTCAATCTCAGGGATGGCTTGCTGGTCAAGGATTTGGCGAAGGTGAACGGCTGATGTGGCTCTCTGATATATCGGTACGCCGGCCCCTGGTGGCCGTGGTGATCAGCGCCCTGCTCACCGTATTTGGCCTGGTGGCCTTCGCCAAGTTGACGGTGCGGGAGATGCCGGACGTGCAGACCCCGTCCGTCTCGGTCAGCACCACCTATGAGGGGGCGGCGCCCGAGGTGATGGAGAGCCAGGTCACCAAACCCATCGAGGATCAGCTCTCCGGCATCAGCGGCATCAAGAACATCAACTCGGTGACCCGCAAGGGGCGCTCCATGATCACGGTGGAGTTCAAGCTCGGCTGGAACATGGTGGAGGGGGTGTCGGACGTGCGCGATGCCATCTCCCGCGCCCGCATCAAGCTGCCGGACGGGGTGGACGAGCCCCTCATCACCAAGGACAGCGGCAACGGCGACGTCGCCATCTGGCTCAACTTCAGCAGCAGCCAGATGGACAGAACCGCCATGACGGATTACGCCAACCGGGTATTGGTGGACCCCTTGAGCCTGGTGGACGGGGTGAGCGAGGTGATGCTCTCCGGCGATCTGGAGCGGGTCATGTATGTCAGGCTGCGCCCGGTGGACATGGCCGCCCGCGGCATCACCATCAGCGACGTGGAGGCGGCGCTGACCCGGGAGAACATAGAGCTGCCGGGGGGAGAAATTCGCAACGACAGCATGACGGTGGCGGTACAGATAGCGCGCCTCTATCACACGGCCGCCGATTTTCGCCGCCTCCAGGTGACCACCGCCAGCAACGGTCAGCCCATCTATCTGGCGGACATCGCCGACGTGGACGTGGGGGCCAGGAACGAAGACAGCGCCTATCAGCGCAACGGCCGCGAGAGCCTGGGGATAGGCGTCATTCCCCAATCCACCGCCAACCCATTGGCGGTGGCCGAGGGCATCTCCCAGAAGATGACCCAGATGCAGCGTTTCCTGCCGGAAGGGGCGACCCTGGAGGTCGACTACGATTCCACCATCTTCATCAAGCAGTCCATCGAGGAGGTCTACAACACCCTGGCCATCAGTGCCCTGCTGGTGGTGGCCGTGCTCTATCTCTTCCTGGGGCAGGGGCGTACCACCCTTATTCCCGCCATCACGGTGCCGGTATCGCTGATCTCGGCCTTCATCGGCGCCTGGTATCTGGGCTTTTCCATCAACCTCATCACCTTGCTCGCCCTCATTCTCGCCATCGGCCTGGTGGTGGATGACGCCATCGTGGTGGTGGAGAACATCCACCATCACCTGCAACGGGGCGAGCCGCCGCTGCTGGCGGCCTGGCACGGCACCCGCGAGGTGGGCTTTGCCGTCATCGCCACCACGGCGGTGCTGGTGATGGTGTTCGTGCCCATCGCCTTCATGGATGGCATGGTGGGCAGGCTCTTCACCGAATTTGCCATCCTCCTGTCCCTCGCGGTGATCTGCTCCTCCCTGGTGGCCCTGACCCTGACCCCGGCCATGGGCTCCTGGCTGATGCGGGCCAAGGAGAGCACCAATCCGCTGACCGCGGCCCTGGATCGCGCCCTCGGCCGGGTAGAGGGTCACTACCGTCGCCTGCTTGGCTGGTTGCTGCCCCGCTCCGGCTGGGCGCTGCTGGTGCTGCTGCTCTGCCTGGGTGGCAGCCTGGCGCTGCTCAGGCTGTTGCCCGCCAACCTGACGCCGACCGAGGACAGAGGCGTGGTCTATGTGTTCGTCAAGGGGGCCGAGGGCACCAGCATAGAGCGGATGAAGCGCAACATGCAGCAGGTGGAGGCCGCCATCATGCCGCTGCTCGGCCAGGGCGTGGTGCAGGCCATGAGCTTCAGCACCCCCGCCTTCGGCAAGGGAGGCGATCAGACCGGCATGGCCATCATCCAGCTCACCGACTGGGCCGAGCGTGACCAGAGCGCCACCGCCTTCACCAAGACCCTGACCGCCCGTCTGTCCGGTATTCCGGATGTGATGATCCGCCCCTTCCAGCCCGGTTTTCGGCGCGGCTCCACCGCCCCGGTGCAGTTCGTGTTGCAGGGGGGCGACTACGGGGAGCTCAATGAGGTGGGCGGCCGGCTCCAGCAGCTGGCCCAGCAGAGCGGCCTGATGCTCAACGCAGATCTCGATTATGCCGAGAAGACCCCGGAGCTGCTGGTGACCATAGCGCGGGAGCGGGCCAGCGAGCTCGGCATCCCGGTCTCTACCGTGGCCAACAGCCTGCAAACCCTGCTCGGCGGCACCAGCAAGACCACCTATGTCGACAGGGGGGAGGAGTATGACGTCTATCTGCGGGCCGATCAGACCAAGCTCAACGGCGTCTCGGATCTGAGCCGCATCTACCTCAAGGCCGCCAGTGGCGACATGGTGAGTCTCTCCACCCTGGCCAGCTTCAAGCAGGTGGCAAGCCCCAACCGGCTCAATCATTATCAGCGCCAGAAGGCGGTGACCCTGACCGCGGATCTCGCCCCCGATCGCACCCTGGGGGAAGCCCTCGATTTTCTCGACGGCTGGGCCAACGACAACTTGCCGGCCGGCATGACGGTGGATTACGCCGGCGACTCCAAGGATTATCGCGACAACCAGGGGGAGATGGCCCTGGTATTCGGCTTGGCCCTGCTGGTGGTCTACCTGGTGCTGGTGGCCCAGTTCGAGAGCCTGATCACCCCGGCCGTGGTGATGATGACGGTGCCGCTCGGCATCTTTGGTGGCCTGCTCGGCCTCTGGCTGACGGGGCAGGAGATGAGCATCTACAGCCAGATCGGCATGATCATGCTGATCGGCATGGTGACCAAGAACGGCATCCTCATCGTTGAGTTCATCAATCAGCTGCGCCAGCGGGGCCAGGGGTTCGAGGAGGCTATCATCTCGGGGGCGGTGCGCCGCCTGCGCCCCATCCTGATGACGTCGCTGACCGCCGTGATTGGCGCCGTGCCCCTGATGCTCTCCATGGGGGCGGGCTACGAGAGCCGGATGACGGTGGGGACAGTGGTCTTCTTCGGGTTATCCCTCGCGACCCTGGTGACCCTGCTGCTGATCCCCGCCTGTTATCACCTCTTGGCCAAGGGGGCCGGCATGACGGGACAACGCAGCCAGCAGGTGGATGAGGCGATAGGCAGCCGGCCCCAAGCATGACGGGGGGCACCATATGGTCAGGCCCAGGGCCAGCGCCATGACGCGGCGCCATCCATTGACTATATTGGATCTATCGTCTACCAGAGGTGCTCATCTTGGCTATGTCACGTCACGAGACGCTGCCCTTTTTCTGCCTGGGCTGCGGACTCTTGCTCATGGGGGCCGGCCAGCAGCCAAGTCTGTTGCTGGCCGGTCTGGCTGCCTATTTCATCGGAGGCCTGGCCTGGTATCAGTTCAGCCATCAGCAACGTCATGACAAGGGCAGGCGCGAGCGCGGCTGGCCCCTGTGGCTCTATGAGAGCCGCCCCTTCGTTATGGTGCTGCTCGGCCTGCTGATGGTGCGGGAGGTGACCCACCCCCTGTTCTTGCTGCCCGCCCTGTTCTGGGTGCTGCTTGGCGGTTACCAGTTGCTGCTGCGCCATCGCCACAGATTCTGGCGCCGGCGCGTCCCCGCCTTGCAAGCCCTGGTGCCCCATGGTTGAAGCGGCTATCCCTTTCTGTTAGCAGGGACAAAAAGCCGTCGCCCCCGCCTGGCTCTGCCGGTATAATGCGCGACCCGAATTGTTCCAGGTGGTCAAAATGCAGCCGGTTACCAACCTCTTCTCCTATCCCCGTTACTGGGCCGAGTGCTACGGCACGGCGCCCTTCTTGCCCATGTCCCGCGCGGAGATGGACAAGCTCGGCTGGGACAGTTGCGACATAGTGCTGGTGACAGGGGATGCCTACGTGGATCACCCGAGCTTCGGCATGGCGGTCATAGGCCGCATGCTGGAATCCCAGGGCTTTCGGGTCGGCATCATTGCCCAGCCGGACTGGTCATCGAAAGATGACTTCATGCGTCTGGGCAAACCGAATCTCTTCTACGGGGTGACCGCGGGCAACATGGACTCCATGATCAACCGCTACACCTCCGACAAGAAGCTGCGCCACGATGATGCCTACACCCCGGGGGATGTGGGCGGCAAGCGGCCGGACCGCGCAACCCTGGTCTACACCCAGCGTTGCAAGGAGGCCTTCAAGGAGGTGCCGGTCGTCATAGGTGGCATAGAGGCGTCCCTTCGCCGTATCGCCCACTACGACTACTGGTCCGAGACCATACGTCGCTCCATACTGCTGGACGCCAAGGCCGACATCCTCATCTATGGCAACGCCGAGCGGCCGCTCATCGAGGTGGCGCACCGCATCGCAGGCGGCGAGACCATAGAGACCATGCAGGACATTCGCGGCACCGCCGTCATCCGCAAGGAGCCGCTGCCGGGCTGGCGCGGGGTGGATTCGAGCAAGCTGGATCAGATCGGCCGCATCGATCCCATCATGAATCCCTATATGGAAGGGGCGCCTTGCTCGGATGACGAAGGCACGGCGCCGGTGGAGCAAGAGGCCAAGCCGGTATTGGTGCAGCCGCCGAAGCAGAAGCCCTGGGAGAAGACCTACGTCAAGCTGCCGGCGTTCGAGCGGGTGAAGGAAGACAAGGTGCTCTACGCCCATGCGTCGCGCATCCTGCACCACGAGACCAACCCGGGCTGTGCCCGCGCGCTCTCCCAGGCCCACGGCGATCGCATCATCTGGGTCAACCCGCCCGCCTTCCCGCTGGAAACCGACGAGATGGACGGCGTGTTCGGCCTGCCTTATCAGCGGGTGCCGCACCCGGCCTATGGCAAGGAGAAGATCCCGGCCTACGAGATGATCAAGACCTCGGTCAACATCATGCGTGGCTGCTTCGGCGGCTGCTCCTTCTGCTCCATCACAGAGCATGAGGGGCGCATCATCCAGAGCCGCTCGGAAGAGTCGATCATCAAAGAAATCGAAGAGATCCGCGACAAGGTGCCGGGCTTTACCGGCGTCATCTCGGATCTCGGCGGCCCCACCGCCAACATGTACAAGCTGCGTTGCAAGAGCCCCAAGGCCGAGCAGACCTGTCGCCGCGCCTCCTGTGTCTGGCCGACCATATGCCCGCACATGGATACCGACCATACCCCCACTATCGATCTCTATCGCAAGGCGCGGGATGTGAAGGGGATCAAGAAGATACTGATCGCCTCCGGGGTGCGCTACGACATAGCGGTGGAAGATCCGCGCTACATCAAGGAGCTGGCCAAGTATCATGTCGGCGGCTACCTCAAGATCGCACCTGAGCACACCGAGGAGGGCCCGCTCTCCAAGATGATGAAGCCGGGCATGGGCAGCTACTACAGCTTCAAGGAGCTGTTCGACAAGTATTCCAAAGAGGCGGGCAAGCAGCAGTACCTGATCCCCTACTTCATCTCCGCCCACCCGGGCACCACGGATGAAGACATGGTGAACATGGCGCTCTGGGTCAAGACCAACAGCTTCAAGCTCGATCAGGTGCAGAACTTCTACCCGTCGCCGCTCGCCAACGCCACCACCATGTATTACACCGAGAAAAACCCCCTCAACAAGGTGAGCCGCCAGGGCGGGGATGTGTTCGTGGTGAAAGGGGAGCGTCGTCGCCGCCTGCACAAGGCGCTGCTGCGCTACCACGATCCGGCCGGCTGGCCCATGATCCGCGAGGCCCTGCTGGAAATGGGCAAGGGTCACCTGATCGGCAACGGCCCCAACTGCCTGGTGCCACCGGAAGGGCGCGGCGAAGCCAAGGCCGAGCGCAGCATCAACAAGGGGCTGAAACCGGCCCTGACTCGCCACAGCGCTATCACGCACCAGCGCAGCAATGGGGCAGGCAAGGGCGCCTCTGCCGGTAAGGGCACAGGCGCGCAAGGGGCCGCCGCCTCCCAAGGCAAGCCTCGCAGCGACACCCCTGCCGCCAGCAAGGGTGGCAAGGCGGGTAATGGCAAGCCAGTCGGCTCCCAGCTCAGCAAAGGGGCTGGCAACGGCAAGCCCGCCGTTCAAGGGGCAGCTCAAGGCAAACCGGCTGGCAAACCCGCCCATAAGGGCAAGGCCCCGACCCGCGCTGGCTCAGCCAAGCCGGGCGCCAAACCCGGGACTCAGGGCGGCAAGCCCGCGGCCAAAGGCAATGGCGCCAAGCGACCGGCTCGGTGATATTTCCTGATTTGGAAAGCGATAGAAATAAAAAGGGCGACCAGATGGTCGCCCTTTTTATATAGTTATATATTTAGTATGTTATTATTTATTGAATAACACTAGCTAAACACTTATCGCATTCATACCTTACATAGTCTGGAATTAAATCAAATTGAGATGGGTCTAACTGACATATATATTCATTTTCAATATGGTATGTCTCGTTTATGAATTTTCTAATTACAGAGTTGCTGGTATTAAGGCCAAAAGGCTCAAATAATCTAAAAACTTGCAGCTTTTCATAATTATTACTGCAAGTTTTATATAACGTAGTAAGTGTAGAGATATCTCCGATACTTGAAAGTAAAGTAGTATAATCAAACTGAGGTATCAACTTAGTGATCTTCAGACACCCTAATGTATATTTTTCTTCATCCATTATTGGTGAGATCTCGTCTGTATTTAGAGCTTCCCTAGTATCAATGGGTTTGTCTCTCAAATGTAACAGATTGGAAAGAATTTGATATTCATCACCTATATTGTCAGTGATCTCATAGTATCGACGCAGATAAATCAATTTAAGAAGAATGCTTTTCTCTGATGCTAAGACACCTTTGCATATTTGGGTAAATGTTTTAATGTCAGATTTAGTTATATTTTGTTCGTTTATTTCACCATCAATATATTTTAAGTAAGATGCATTAACTTGATTGGAGAACTGAGAAGAGACAGATTTTACTGTATCGATAATTGGTTCCACATCGTGTGTCAACATTAAAACAGTCTGACCTTTCAAGCAATCTTTCGCTTCACGTCGGAATAACATCTCTAAAATGGCATATTTTTTATTTTTATCAAATGATGATATTGGGTCATCTAGAATAATCAAATCTGGTTTTTTTGCTAAACATTCATACATAAACAAGACGATGGCGAAAGCATTTCTTTCACCAAAGCTTAAGTGTTGATCTCCACCACTGAGAAATTCATCATGATCAACGTGCATTAATCTAAGCTGTGCTTTTTCATCATCACCATTTAGTTGAACCGAATATTTATAACCAGCATGTGCGAGGAAGTCATTAATATCACATTGATGTTTCTCAATTAATTTCTGCATGCCATTTCTTTGAATTGCAATTTTCCCTTGAAGTTGACCTGCTTGTTTAGATACTTCATCAATAGAGTTATTTATGGATGCCAATGATGCCCTAGTTTTCTCTGAATCTATATCAGAAAAGAACTGCAAATTTAGTTTATAGCCATCTAGTGTTTCGGATACTTTATCACCACTTTTAAAGTCAAAGCCATTTAACTGTTTCAATTTTTGTAATTTATTAACTAGCAGATCAATCTGCTTTTTAATGTTTTTGAGGAAATCCTCATGCTCTTCCTCTAAGCCATTAGGCAAGGTTGTTATAGTGTTTAATTTTTCTTTTGCCTCTTCAGAAAAATACTCACCTAGTTTTTCAATTACGTTAATTATAGAAACGAGATTTTTAATTACGTTCTTATCATACTCTTTACCAACTAGCTCGATAGTTTCTTTCTTATCTAAGATTTGCTCGGTGCAGAATGGGCAGCATTCAGAAAGACTATAGAAATCCTTTAACCCCTTTGTCTGCCAGTCAATCCAGTTGACATTATTTGTGCTAGATATAAATGGCTTGTATGCTTCAAGCCCTTGTGGAATATGTTGTATCTTATTCCCTGAAGATAGAGCTTTCATTCCTGTGGAACTTTTTGAAAGTCCTGATTTAGTCGTTTTAAATGCATCACTTAATTCAGTTAGATTTTTTATGAAAATTTCTAAATCAACATTATCAAAAAATAGCATTTTAATTTTATTTACGATCTCTTCTATTTCTGATTCTGTTTTACGATAGGCTTCATTTTTAATGAAAATATCAAAGCTATTGCTAACTAACTCGTCTTTTTGAAAAGTAAATTGATTGACATACTCTTCGTTAAAGCACATGACACCATTGATTTTTGATGTGTTTGTTATTTCTGGTTTCAATGAGTCAGGGTTTTCTTTTCTTAATTTAAATGGAAGTAACTCTGATATTCTATCCTCGCTATTTGCACTATAAAGAATTGCTTTTGCTATAGTACTTTTTCCTGTGCCATTAGGCGCGAACTTTATATTTAGTTTCTTTTCGATAATAGTTAATTCAGCATTATCAATACTATTGCAGTTTCTTATTTGTATCTGCATATAAATCCCCACCTAATGTTTTTATGTAAATCGTAGATTGGTGATGAACGAAATGGAGTCCATCTCATATGTTGGGCTTCGCAGGCTCAGCACCAACCTACACTATCAATTAATGTCGTAGGTTGTGGCTGAGCGGAGCGAAGCCCAACGTTTACCAAGTAAAATCTGGGACACCCACCTTTCTGTATGGGGCGTAACGCCACCAAATCCCACGCTACCGCCCATGGATTACAGCTTCCAATATGCTCCATTGACCAGCGAGGGCAGTGACCCATCGCAGTTCAACAGGTTCCAGATAGCCACTGTAAGACAAACGAAACTACCCAAGCGAGCCTTAAAATGATGTAACCATCAGAATCACATCGTTTTTTGAACTTGATCAGCAAATTGTGAAATCTGAGGGTGGGAATCTGGTACGGAATCTGGGAGGGTACGGAATCTGGGATACCCACCTTTTTGACAGCGGGAGAGATTCTAGGACACCCACCTTTTGGGGTGAGGCGTTACGCAACCAGATCTTACGCTACCGCCCGTGGATTACAGCTTCCAATATGCTCCCTTGACCTGCGCTGGCAGAAACCCATCGCAGCTCAACAGGTTCCAGATAGCCACTGTAAGCCAAACGAAACTGCTCACGCGAGCCCCGAACTGATACGGCCATCAGAATTTCATCGTTTTTTGAACTCTGTCATCAAAGCGCATCACCACATGCAATCAAAAGCGGCTAGGTGGCCGTGGCTTTGTTATCTTGGCGGCTGGTTAATGGAAAATCTGGGACGCCCACCTTTTTGACAGCGATGTAGCCCTGTACTTGGCTTGAGATGTCACTGCCCAGGGGGTGAGCCATGACCATTGCCCGTTCACGTCAAATCAGTTTGCAGGATACGCCTTACTACCCTTAACCATCCCCTCATATGAGCGAGGCGTGGCGCGGCTTCTGAGGTATGATCGCCATCCTTGACCAGCTAATACCCAACAGACTATCCCCATGTTTAACCACGAACTAATCCTCAACCACATCG
>NZ_JBKISU010000041.1:0-25792 GCF_050266975.1 Aeromonas sobria | reverse complement strand
CCTAAAATGAAAGAAACCAATGCGGTCTTGTTGATGGATAAATTTATCTACTACCTGAAGCAACACCGCTTATATACCCGCACACTTGGAATTATTTGAGTCTCTAAAAATGAGGGGATCTCTGAGCCGCCGCCCAGCTCGGCATCTCGGTCGCCATGACCTCCAAGCTGATGCAGCAACTGGAGGAGTCCCTCTCCACCCGGCTGCTGTCGCGCACCACCCGCCAGGTCAACCCCACCGAGGCGGGCCAGTTCTACTACCAGCGTTCCCTGGCGCTGCTGGCGGAGCTGGAGGAGACCCACAGCCAGCTCACCCGCAACAACCAGCAGCCCCAGGGCACCCTCAAGCTGTCGGTGCCCATGGATTTTGGCTACCTGCACCTCTCCCCCGCCCTGCCGCTGTTCCGTGCCCGCTTCCCCGAGCTCAAGCTGGAGATAGAGTACAGCGATCGGCGGGTCGCCCTGGTGGAAGAGGGCTTCGATCTGGCGCTGCGCATCGGCAATCTGCCGGACTCCTCCCTGGTGGCCAGGCCCCTGGCCAACATGCGGCTCGAGGTATGCGCCAGCCCGGACTACCTGGCGCGCAGGGGCAACCCAAAGACCCCGGAGGATCTCAAGGAGCACGACTGCCTCATCTACACCCTGACCCAGCCTGACTGGGTCTTCACGCGCGCTGGCGAGCAGGTGAGCGTGCGCCCCCAGGGGCCCCTTCGCGCCAACAACGGGGTGGCCCTGACCCGGGCCGCCTGTGACCATCAGGGCATCATATTGCAGCCCACCTTCATCGTCGGGGATGCACTGCGGGAGGGGAAACTGGTGTCACTGCTGCCCGAATGGGACAAGGGGGAGGTGGGGCTCTACGCCCTCTATCCGCACCGCCGCTTCGTCTCGGCCAAGGTGCGCTGCTTTATCGAATTCGTGCAGGAGCGCTATCTCGCCCCCCACTATTGGGACAGACCACAGCCATGATGGGCAGGGCTCGCTGCATCTCGCCAGCTCATCAGTACGGGGACAGACCACAACCATGATGGGCAGGGCCCGCAGCATCTCGCCAGCCCATCAGAACTGGCATCAGAACCGGGACTGGCCACAGCCGGGCTGGGGAGAGGCTAGGACGCCGCCCCTGAGCGGGCCTGCAACAGGGTGCCATCGCACCGGATCTGCCAGCGCGGCAGCCTGGCCTGGATCTGTGCCAGTTGGGACGCCTTGAGGGCATAGGGCAGCGTCACCGTCAGAGCGGCGCAGTCGTGCAGGGCGGCCAGTTGCAGCATCAGGACAAGGTTGGCCTCGTCGCGGCGGTTGCGATTGACGCGCCGCTCCACCTCGAAGCGAAAGTGCCCCTCGGGATCCGCCGTCATCGCCTGCCAGCCAAAGCCGAACAGCGGCATGACGGCGCTGACGATGCCAAGGGCGGTCAGGGGCCGTTTGGGAGGGTGATAGAGGGCATTGAGGTCGAAGGCGACCGGCTCCCGCATGGGGGCCCGAACCCGGGATAAGATGTTATTGCTCATTGGCCTGACCTCTTGGTTCCTCTAGACTCCGTCGCATAGTCAAACGTCCATGCCAACGAGGTGCTGATGCTAAGCGATATCGAGATCTCCCGCCAGTCCCCCCGCCTGCCCGTGACCACCCTGGCAGAACGCCTCGCCATCGATCCGGCCTGCCTCTCCCTCCAGGGCCCGCACATGGCCAAGCTGGATCCCGCCCTGCTGCGCCAGGAGGCGCGCAAGGCGGGCCGGCTTGTCCTGGTCAGCGCCATCACCCCGACCCCCTTGGGCGAAGGCAAGACGGTGACGACCATCGGCCTCTCCATGGGCCTCAACCACATAGGCCAGTCCAGCATCGCCACCATACGCCAGCCGAGCCTGGGCCCGGTGTTTGGCGTCAAGGGGGGTGCCGCCGGGGGTGGCATGGCCCAGGTGGTCCCCATGGAGGCGATGAACCTGCATCTGACCGGGGATTTTCACGCCGTCACCGCGGCCCACAACCTGGCCGCCGCGGCCCTGGATGCCCGCCTGTTCCACGAGACCCGGCTCGGCGCCGACTTCACGGCCAGCACCGGCCTCTCGCGCCTCGACATAGACCCGGCCAACATCCTCTGGCCCCGGGCCCTGGACATCAACGACAGGGCCCTGCGCCACCTCACCCTCGGCCAGGGCGACCCCGCCGACGGGGTGAGCCGCGCCGATCGCTTCGTCATCACCGCCGCCTCCGAGCTGATGGCCATCCTGGCGTTGGCCAGCGATCTGAGAGACTTGCGCGCGCGCATCGGCCGCATCCAGCTCGCCCTCGATACCCGGGGCCAGCCCATCACCACAGAGCAACTGGAGGTGGCCGGCGCCATGACGGTACTGCTCAAAGACGCCCTCAAGCCCACCCTGATGCAGACCACGGAGCAAACCCCGGTGCTGGTGCACACGGGCCCCTTTGCCAACATCGCCCATGGCAACTCTTCGGTCATCGCCGATCGCCTCGCCCTGCACCTGGCCGATTACGTGGTGACGGAGGCGGGTTTTGGCTCCGACATGGGGCTGGAGAAGTTCTTCAACATCAAGCGCCGCCAATCCGGGCTTGCCGCCGACGCCGTGGTGCTGGTGGCCACGGTACGCGGTCTCAAGGCCAACAGCGGCCTGCTGGACATTCGCCCGGGCCAGCCGCTGCCGGCCTGCCTGGCGCAGGAAGACCTGCCGACCCTCAAGCAGGGCTGCGCCAACCTGGTCTGGCATATCGACAACGCCCGCCGTTATGGTGTGCCCGTGGTGGTGGCCCTCAACCGCTTCCCCAGCGACAGCGAGGCCGAACTGGCCATGGTGCTTGCCGCCGCCCGGGATGCGGGGGCCGAGGTGGCCATCTCGGATGCCTTCAGCCAGGGGGGGCCGGGGGCCGGCACCCTGGCCAAGACCCTGGTGGCCGCCTGCGAGCGGGCCGGGCGTGGGCAGGCAAATGCCCAGCGACTCTACCCCGATGCCCTGCCCCTGGCCGCCAAGCTCGCCACCCTGGTGGAGTGCGGCTATGGCGGGCGCGGCGTCGCCCTCTCGGATCGGGCGCGCCAGCAACTGGCAGCCCTGTCCGCGGCGGGCTGGGATCATCTGCCAGTCTGCATCGCCAAGACCCCGCTCTCCCTGAGCCATGATCCGGCCAGGAAGGGGGTCCCCACCGACTTCGAGCTGCCCATCCACTCCCTGACCCTGTGCGCCGGGGCGGGCTTCGTCTATGCCCTGGCGGGCCCCGTCATGACCATGCCGGGTCTGGGGGCCCTGCCCGCTTATCGCCATATGGATATCGATGACGACGGCGAGATCATTGGCTTGAGCTGACGCGCCGGCTGGCAGCCTGCCCTCCCCAACCGCCATATCGACATCGATGACGACAGGGAGATAGTGGGCCTGAGCTGAAGAGACTGTTGGAGGCTGCCCTCCCTGAGCGCCATATCCATATCGACGAGAACGGCGAGATAATCGGCTTGAGCTGATAACCGCACCGGTAGCCTGCCCCGCCATATCGATAGCGGCGAGATAACGGGCCTGAACTGACGGCGACATCGTCAGCCCCAAGCAATACGCCAGAAACAACAAGGCCCCGCCGATGGGCGGGGCCTGGTTGTCATCCATGCTGCGGGATTTAGAGGGTGAAGCGCTGGGTCATATGGTGCAGGGTGTTGGCCAGCTTGCTCAGCTCGACGCAGGCCTGGGCGGTCTGCTGGGCACCCTGGGCGTTCTCGTCGGCGGCATTGTGGATGTTCACTATGCTGCGGTTGAGCTCCTCGGTCACCGCGTTCTGCTCTTCGGTGGCGGTGGCGATCAGGGTGTTCATGTCGGAGATCTGGGTGACGGCGCCGTTGATGCTGTCGATGCTGCTCCCCGCCTCCCGTGCCAGTCCGACGCTCTCCTGCATCTGCTGGCGGCTCAGCTGCATGGCGTTGCCCGCTTCGGCGGTGCGCTCCTGCAACACCTCGATCATCTTGCTGATCTCGGCGGTGGAGGCCTGGGTGCGCTGGGCCAGACTGCGCACCTCGTCCGCCACCACGGCAAAACCGCGTCCCTGCTCGCCAGCCCGGGCCGCCTCGATGGCGGCATTGAGGGCCAGCAGATTGGTCTGCTCGGCGATGCCGCGAATGACGTCCAGCACCATGCTGATGTTGGCGCTGTCCGCCTCCAGCTGGGCCACCACAGTGCCCGCCTGCTCTATCTGGCGGGAGACCTGCTCTATGCTGCCGATGGCGCCGCGCACCACCTGGTTGCCCTGGGTGGAGGTGCGGGAGGCATCCTTGGCCGCGCTCATGGCGTCCGTGGTGTTGCGGGCCACCTCATTGACGGTGGACTGCATCTCGTTCATGGCGGTGGCCACCTGGGACACTTCGCTCTGCTGGCGGGCCATGCCGCTGGCGGACTGCTCGGAGATGGCGCTCACCTCCTCCACCGCACTGCTGAGCTGGCTCACCGAGCCCGCTATCTCGCTCACCAGATTGGCCAGGGCCTCCTGCATGCGATGGATGGCCGAGCCAAGCTGGCCCAGCTCGTCCCGATTGAAGCGCTTGCCCTGGATCCACTCCTGCAGCTCGTCACGTCCCAGGTCGCCATTGGCGATGCGCTGGGCCTGACGGGCCAGCATGATGAGGGGGTCGCGGATCTGGCGGGTCAACACCACGGAGAGGCCAACCACCAGCGCCAGGCCGATCAGCAGGGCCAGGGTGACGATGAGCTTGGCGGAGTCATAGGCCTCGACCACCTCCTTGCGCGATCCCTTGGCATAGCCGTGGTTGATCTGGATGAGCTCATTGACCGACTTGGCCAGGTTGCCGTAGAGCGGGATCCCTTCGCTCATGAAGAGCTGCTGGGCGGCGGCCAGCTGGTCGCTCTCCTGCAGCTGTTTCACCCGCTGGTGCAGGGCCGCGTAGCGGGCCCAGTCGGCCTTGACGGTGTCGAAGGTGCGGCGCTCTTCCACGTCCTCCGCCCAGATGGTGGTGTCATGCTGGGCCAGCTGCTGAGTGACCAGCTCAAAGCTGCGGGCGGTTTCACTGCGATACTCCGCTTTCTTCTGCGGATCCGAGGCCACCAGGAAGAAGCCCAACTCATAGCGACGCAACTCATTGATGCGATCACCGATGGCGCTGGTGCGAACGACCGCGGGCAATATGCTGTCGGTGAAGCCGATGGCGGCCCGGTTCATCTTGCTGAACTCCAACAGGGAGGCGCCGCCGATGAAGGCGATCATCAGGCCGAGCACGGCAAAACCCGCACTGAGTTTCTTGCCAATGGTCATGGTACTGGTGTTCATGATGTGTCCTGGAAGTGGGGAAACAGATGTCGCTCGTCCTGTCTGTGCCTTCCTGGCTCGTGTGGTGGTGACCCCCATCCCTGGTTGCGCGTCCAGCCTTGCTGACTCCCTATCCCGAGGGAGCGAGGCGAGCATGACGGCAAGTGGCAGACCCTGTCCATGGACTCGGTCTTGCCGCTCAACCCGTGTCCGGACTCGGGGAGCCGGGCACAGGGCTGTTATATCGACCGCCGGTCCGGATCCCTTAACCGTTTTTTTCAAACGGCGAGCATGAGCCCGCCCCGAGGGCCAGGATCCTTGGGACAGGCGACAAGCCGTGCCGGGGAAGGCGGCGGAAAAAAGGAGGGAGAGGCAGAAAAAACCGAGGAGGGCATGCCCTCCTCCTCGTGTCAGCTGGCCTAGCCTTTCAGGCCGGCCAGGAACTCGGCGCGAGTATCTGGCTGAGTCTTGAACACCCCCCCCAGGGAGGTGGTGGTGGTGTAGGAGGTGGAGTCCATCACCCCGCGCGCCTTCACGCAATAGTGGGTCGCGGCTATGCTGATGGCCACATCCTTGGTGCCGAGCAGGGTCTGCAACGCCAGCAGGATCTGCTGGGTCAGCCGCTCCTGCACCTGGGGACGGCGGGCGAAGAACTGGACGATGCGGTTGATCTTCGAGAGGCCGATCACCTTGCCACGGGGGATATAGGCCACATGGGCCAGCCCGTCTATGGTGACGAAGTGGTGCTCGCAGGTGCTGGTCAGGCTGATGTCCTTGACCATGATCATCTCGTCCACCTTCATCTTGTTCTCGATCACCGTCACCTTGGGGAAGCTGGCGTAATCGAGGCCGGAGAAGATCTCGTTCACGTACATCTTGGCGATGCGGTGCGGCGTCTCGGCCAGACTGTCATCGGACAGATCAAGCCCCAGCGTCTCCATGATGGACCGCATGTGGCCCTCGATCTTCTCCTTTTTTTGCTGACTGTTCAGCGCATTGGCGACCAGAGGGGTCTCCAGCCCTTCGGCCACCAGGGCTTCCCTGACCAGCAAGGCTTCCTGACTTAAGCTCATCATCTTGTCTCTCTCCCACGCAGAGGGAATGGTATGACCCACAGGGCTTGTGGCGGCATAGTAAACGGCGATTGGCCTCATATTTCAAGTCAACTGCGCCCCATGCCCTGACTTTATGTTAATACGAGGTGTTTTACTGCCCCGATCGCCTGCCCATTCGGGGGGGATTTTGGGATAATCCCCCCACACCACAGTTTTCCTTACCCAAGAGGTCATGACGATGGGATTTGATAACGGCGCACTGCGCACCCTGGAGGATGCACTGCAAGGCATGCTGGCCCGGCTCGACTGCCGCTGCGAGGCCGAGCCCGTGCCCCTGACCGAGGCCCTTGACCGGGTGCTGGCCAGGGACATCCTCTCCCCCCTCTCGGTGCCCCCCTTCGACAACGCCGCCATGGACGGCTATGCCGTGCGCCTGGCGGATCTCGCCGCGGGCGCTCCGCTCCTGGTCGCAGGCAAGGCCTTCGCCGGCCAGCCCTATGAGGGCGAGTGGCCGGCGGGTCACTGCATCCGCATCATGACCGGCGCCCCCGTGCCCCCGGGCACGGATGCCGTGGTGATGCAGGAAGAAACGCAGGCGAGCGACAACGGGATCACTTTCCTGACCTCCCCCTTCCCCGGCCAGAACATCCGTCGCCGCGGGGAAGATATCCACGAGGGGGCCAGCGTGCTCGGCGCCGGCACCCGGCTCACCCCCCGGGAGCTGCCGCTGCTGGCCTCCCTTGGCATCGCGAACGTCACGGTGCGCCGCCCCTTAAGGGTCGCCATCTTCAGCACGGGGGACGAGCTCAAGCCTCTGGGCACCCCGCTCCAGCACGGGGACATCTACGACTCCAACCGCTACGGGGTCAAGGCCATGCTGGCCCGCATGGGCATAGCATGTCTGGATCTGGGCATCATCCCCGACGACCCTGCCGCCCTGCGCGCCGCCTTCCTCCAGGCCGACCGCGAGGCCGACGTCCTCATCACCACGGGGGGTGTCTCGGTGGGCGAGGCGGACTTCACCAAGCAGCTGCTCGAAGAGCTCGGCGAAATCGGCTTCTGGAAGCTCGCCATCAAGCCGGGCAAGCCGTTCGCCTTCGGCCGCCTGAGCCAGGCCTGGTTCTTTGGCCTGCCGGGCAACCCGGTCTCCGCCATGGTCACCTTCGATCAACTGGTGCAACCGGCCCTGGCACGGCTCGCCGGGATCCATTTCCAGCGTCCCCTCTCCCTCACCGCCACCGTCACCACCCCGCTGAAAAAATCTCCCGGGAGGCTCGATTTCCAGCGCGGCATATTGAGCCAGGGCCCGAACGGCCTCGAGGTGCGCAGCACCGGCTCCCAAGACTCTGCCGTGTTCAGCTCCCTGTCCCGGGCCAACTGCTACATCGTGCTCGAGCAGGCGCGCGGCAAGGTGGCGGCGGGTGAAACCGTCACCGTCGAACCGTTCGGGAGCCTGCTGCTGTGAGCGAGATCCTGAGCGACGCCGAGCTTCTGCGCTACAACCGCCAGATAGTGCTCAAGTCCTTCGACTTCGAGGGGCAGGAGGCGCTTAAGCAGGCCCGGGTGCTGGTGATAGGGGCCGGAGGCCTGGGCTGCGCCGCCAGCCAGTATTTGGCGGTGGCCGGGGTGGGCCAGCTCACCCTGGTGGATTTTGACAAGGTGGAGCTCTCCAATTTGCAGCGCCAGGTGCTGCACAGCGACGGGCGCATCGGCATGTACAAGGTGGACTCGGCGGCCGAGACTCTGCGGGGCCTCAACCCCTGGCTCGAGGTGAAGACCCATGCCCGACTCGCCGATGAGGCCCTGCTCGATGCCCTGCTGCCCAGCCACCAGCTGGTGCTCGACTGTACCGACAACGTCGCCATCCGCAACCTGCTCAACCAGCGTGCCCGCCAGCACCGGGTGCCCCTAGTCAGCGGCGCCGCCATCCGGCTGGAGGGACAGCTGTGCAGCTTCACCTGGCAGGAGGACGAGCCCTGCTACGCCTGCCTGAGCTCGCTGTTTGGCGAGCAGGCCCTGAGCTGCGTCGAGGCGGGGATCCTGGCCCCCATGGTGGGGCTGGTGGGCAGCCTGCAGGCCCTGGAGGCCATCAAGCTGCTGGCGGGCATGGGCAAGAGCCATAGCGGCCGCCTGCTGATGATCGACGGCCTCAGCGGTCGCTTTCGCGAGCTGACCCTGCCCAAGCGCCCGGACTGCCCGATCTGCTCCCGGCCCTGAGCGACACCCCCATGAAAAAGCCGAACCCAGGGGTTCGGCTTTTTGTTTTGGTCATGCAGGAAAACACTAGAAGATCCCCTTGGCCTTGACCTTCTTCATGTTGGCCACCTGGCTCGAGAGATCCTCGATCAGCGGCTCTGCCTCGTCTGCGGGCCCCCCTGACGGCCGGGGGCGCTGGCCAGTCGCTGGATCAGCCGGTGCTGCTCGCGGATAAGCCGCGATTGCTCCTCCAGTTGGCGGGAGAGCAGTTGCAGGCTGCCGGCAAGGGGCGCCAGATCGGGCTCGGCCGACGATGGCATCGGCCAGCAGATCGTGGTCAAGGGGAGCCGGCAGCCCCTGCCTCAGCTCATCCCACAGCTCGGTGGGCTGCTGCTCGCCGAGGCGGCTCACTATCTCCTCCACCATGCGGGCACTGTTGTCCTGACCAAGCTGGGGGGCCAATCTGGCCACGATTTCGTCGATCAGGCTGTCCGTCGCGCCGGGGCTCGCCCCCTCCCCCAGATGGAAACCACAGCTGGCGAAGGCGTGACGCAGCGTGGTCAGGCTCACCTGCTCGGGCCCCAGGGCATTGGCAATCGCCTTGCACAGGTTGGGGGCCAGCACATACAGGAACATGCCGGACAGGTAGATGTCCTTGTGAAAGCGGCTCTTGGAGAAGTCGAACTCCTCGCTGCCATCCTGGATCTTGCGCGCCCGCTGATACCAGTTCTGCAGTACCCCTACCGCATAGCGATCAGACTCCAGCGCACCCGGATCCATGTAGATGGAGAAGGTCATGCGCTTGAGCTGACTACTCATCCGCAACCTCGGCCAGCTGGGGCGCCTCGCGGTAGACCTCCTCCTCTTCCGTGGTATAGAGGCAGATCTCCCGGGCCAGGGCGGACTGGGCATCGTCCAGCAGTTCGACCCGCTCGCCCAGGGTCGGGTAGGCGGCCTTGATGGCATCAAAGATAAGCGACGCGCCGCCGCCCACCAGATAGACACGGTTCGGGTGCTTGGCGAACTTCTTCGCCTCGTGGGCCACCTGGCTGCCCAGCTCGTCAATCTTGTTTTGCACCTTCTCGAGGATCTTGGGGATCTGGCTCTCGTCGTTGACCACGTCCCGCACGAAGCTCATGTCGTGGCGACGCTTGATGAACTCGTTGGCCACCAGATAGCTGGAGTCGCTGTCCGCCGCCGCCAGGGCCTTGCGCACCGCGTCGGTCACCATGGAGACGCCTATCTCGTTGTTGCCGTACACATCGGAGACATCGTCAAACTCGCCGACGATGATCCCCATGTCCAGGGTGGTGCCACCGCAGTCGATTACCAGCGTCCTGGTGAACTCGTTGCAGCCAGAGCCAATCAGGCGGGAGAGGGCCGCAGGCAGGCTCTCCGGCATCACCTCGACGCTGACGATGTTGAACAGCTCCCCCTTGTTGAGGCTGATGGCCCGCAGCAGATTGCGCCGCTTCTTCTCGATCTTCTCCTCGTTGCGCTGGCAATCGTCCGGGTGGTAGAACTCGGTGATGGGCAGGGTGACGGTGATGGCCACGTCGCAGGGGGTCACCCCGGTCTGCAGCAAGGCGTGGTGCACGGAGAGCAGGTTCAGATCGTCGTACTGGTACTCCACGTGGGTGGTGGCCAGGGACTTGTCCGAGGTGGCGTCATAGGTGTACTTGGTATTGCCTATCTCGTAGTTATAGATCTTCTTGTCTTTGCGCAATGCGGCGCTTTTCCAATCCTTGCGAAAGGAGTTGGGGGAGATGATGGTCTTGAGCGTCTTGTTGTCGATCCAGCTGACCTTGACGTTGGTCGAGCCATCATCGATGGCCATCTTCATTACTTCAGACATATGGGAAACACCTATGGGTAGGGCAGACAGCATGGTCCGATTGCCTTGTACCCTGCCAAGCCAAGGCGATCGGACCACTACATACACGGGTTATAAAGGCGACAAGTCTAATGGCTTTCTAAAATCCGTTGAAGCAAATCATTAAACCTCGAAGGATCCTCCGCCGGCCAGGCGTGATGGCCCTGGGGCGTGTGCACCGTGGCGTTGGGCAGGGCGGCAAACTGCTCCACCCGCTTGGCCAGCGGCAGGTAGTCGTGACTGGTGGAGATGATGGCCACCGGCTGCCAGATGGCGCCAAGGCGGGCGCGCACCGACCAGCCGGGCAGGGCGCCGAGCAGCGCCTTGTAGGTCTTCTTCCTGTTGCTCTGCACGAAGCGCAGCCGAAAGGTGCGGCGCACCCGGGCGAGCTTGGGGCCGGGGAAGAGCTCGCGCCCCAGCCACCAGGCCAGTGGCCGCATGCCAAACCAGCGCAGCCACTTGAGGCGCATGGCATAGCGCTCCTGCTCTTTCGGCGTCTCCAGCAGAAATTCGCTGAAACCGTTGACCAGCACCAGGCCGCTCACCTTGCTTGGCAGTTGCAGCGCCAGCTCCAGGGCCACCATGGCCCCGAGCGAGAGCCCCACCACCCAGGCGGGGCCGGGCTGCTCCTCGAGCCAGCGGGCCACGTCCGCCGCCAGGGTGGGCACGTCGAAGGGCCCCTCCTGCCTGCTCTGGCCGTGGCCGCGCAGGTCCAGGGCCACCACCCGGTAGCCGTGGGAGAAGTGCTCGATCTGGGCCTGCCAGTCGAGACTGGAGGAGCCAAGGCCGTGCAGCAAGAGCAGCAAGGGGCCCTCCCCCGCACTGCGCAAGGCCAAGCCATGGGATTTCATTACCTGATTGCGACGCACCCGCGCTCTCCCTCTCCATTCGATAGCGGCCACCGACGGCCCTCCTGCCCGGGCTGTGGCGATCCCCCCCTCAGCCCTCTCCCACCAGGCTCACCGCCTTGATGTAGGCGTATATCTGCTGCCCTGGCGCCAGCGCCAGCCGTTTGGCGGAGCGGCTGGTGATCCGGGCCAGCAGTATCTGCTGCCCCAGCCCCAACTGCAACAGGGTTTGCCCAGGCCTCACCTCCCTCAGCTCGCGCAGTCGGGTCACCAGGCAGTTGGAGAGGCTGGAGTGCGCGATAGGGGCGGTGGCGATCACCAGATCCCGCGCCGCCACCTTGATCTGCAGGGGTCCCGCCTCGTCGGGGGCATGCTCCATGGTGACCATCAGGGTCTGCTCCCCCAGTTGCAGGGTCGCCATCTGCTCCTCGTCGTCGTAGTGGGCCAGGGTCGCCGACAGCATGACCCCCACATCGTCGCGACTGGCCAGGGAGAGGTCGGTGCGGGCGAAGATCTCGCTCGGCCTGCCCTGGGCCTCCAGCCTGCCATCCGCCAGCAGCACCAGCTGATCGCAGAGCAGGCTCACCTCCTCCATGGCGTGGCTCACGAAGATCATGGGGATGCCGCTCTCGCGCTGCAGCCCCTTGAGCACGTGGGCCTGATGGATGCGGCTGCGGCTGTCGAGCGCCGAGAAGGGTTCATCGAGCAGCAGCAGGTCGGGCTCGGCCAGCAGGGCCCGCCCCAGGGCCACCCGCTGACGCTGGCCGCCCGAGAGGGCGTGGGCAGGCTGCCCCAGCAGATCGGCAAAACCGAGCCGCATCGCCAGCGCCTCGGGCTGCCAGCGCCCTCGCCCCTTGCCCGCCGCCAGCTGCAGGTTGCCGAGCACCGTCAGATGGGGGAAGAGGCGGGCGTCCTGGAACACCAGCCCGATGCGGCGCGCCTCCGGCAGCAGGGCCGCCAGATCCCGCCCCTGCCAGCGCAGGGCGTCCGAGGGGGCACGGTCCAGCCCGGCGATGATGCGCAGCAGGGTGCTCTTGCCGCAGCCCGAGGGGCCAAACAGGCCGAGCATGCCACCGAGGGGCAGCGTGAGATCGCAGTCGAGCGTGAAGCCACCAAACCGGCGTTGGGTGTTAAGGTGAAGGTTCATCCGAACAACCTCCGCTGCCGACGCTGCAAGACGCCGTAAACCAGCACCAGCATCACCAGGGAGAAGCCCATCAGCCCCCCCGCCAGCAGGTGGGCCTGTTGATAATCCATGGCTTCCACGTGATCAAACAGGGCGATGGAGAGCACTTGCGTCTCCCCCGGGATGTTGCCCCCTATCATCAGCACCACGCCAAACTCCCCCAGGGTGTGGGCAAAGCCCAGCGCCGCCGCCATCACGAAGCTCGGCAGCGTCATGGGCAGGATGATCTGAAAGAAGCGCTCAAGGGGCCCCAGCCCCAGGGTGGCGGCGGCCTCGAGCTCCTTGTTGCCCATGTTGACGAAGGCGGAGGTCAGCGGCTGCACCACGAAGGGGAGCGAATAGAGGATGGATGCAAACAGCAGGCCGAGGAAGCTGAAGGCGAGCGGTGTCCCGAAGCTCTGCCGCCACCAGGCGCCGAGGCCGTACTCCGGCGAGAAGGCGAGCAGCAGATAGAAGCCGAGCACGGTGGGCGGCAACACCAGGGGCAGCGCCACCAGGGCCTCCACCAGCGGCCGCAGTCGGTGCTGGCTGCGCGACAGCCACCAGGCGAGCGGCGGCGACAGCAGCAGCAGGATGGCGGTGGTACTGGCCGCCAGCTTGAGGGTAAGCCAGACCGCCAGCAGATCCCCTTCACTCATGGGGCATATCCTTCCCTGGTGCGAGCAGCAACATGTTATGCATCCTCATTGCAAAGCGTGGCCGGCCCTGAGGCCGGCCAGTGGTCATGGGAGATAGGCATCCATGCCATCATTGCGGCAAGGCATAGCCCGCGGCCTCGATCTGCTCCTGGCCCGGGCCCTTGAGCCAGGCTACCAGGGCATCCACCGCCTCCCCTTTCTTCAGCACCAGGGCCTGCTGCTCGATGGGGGGATGGAAACTGGCCGGCACCGCCCAGGCTTCGCCGGTTTTACCGGCGTCCACCAGATTGGCCCAGGCGACGAAGCCCAGCTTCGCATTGCCGGTGTCGACGAACTGCCAGGTCTGGCCGATGTTGGTGCCGGTCAGCAGACGGTACTGTTTGGGATCTATCTTGAGGCTCTCCAGGGTGGCCATGGCGGCGGCGCCATAGGGGGCTGTCTTGGGGTTGGCGATGGCCAGCTCCCCCTGCCAGCTGCGCAAGGTGGCCTCGTCAGGGGCAGGCCCCCCCTTTTGCCACAGGCCGAGCTGGCCGATGGCGTAGGTGAAGCGACTGCTCCCCTTGCCCTGCGCTTCGAGTTTTTGCGGGGTGACCACGTCGGCGGAGAGGAAGAGATCAAACGGGGCGCCGTGGCTTATCTGGGTGTAGAGCACCCCGGTGGCGGCCGAGCTGATGACGACCCTGTGGCCGGTCTTGGCGGTGAATGCCTTGCCAATGCGCTCCAGGGTCCCCTTGAAGTTGGCGGCCACGGCCACCTTGACTTCATCGGCCCGAGCGGCCCCGCTGTGCAAGGCGCCGGCGACCAGACCGAGCAAGACCACGGACAACTGTTTCTTCATTCCCTGTCTCCTTGAGGCTTCGGCGTACCCGAAGCAGGTGATGGCACTCGCCTGTCATCGGTCGGCTATGGCGTTTGTTGCCAGCGAGCGGCGGCAGCATCATCGCTCTCCTTGGCCTCGACCCAGCGTTGCCCCCCCTCGGCGGTCAGCTCTTTTTTCCAGAAGGGGGCCCGGGTCTTCAAAAAATCCATGATGAAGTGGCAAGCCTCGAACGCGGCGTCCCTGTGAGCGCTGCTCACCGCCACCAGCACGATCTGATCCCCGAGCAGCAGATCGCCGATGCGGTGAATGAGGGTGCATTCTTGCAGCGGCCAGCGGCCACGGGCCTCAGCGACTATGTCCGCCAGCGCCTTCTCGGTCATGCCGGGGTAGTGCTCGAGGGAGAGCCCCAAAACCTCCTCCCCCTGATTGAAGTCGCGCACCTTGCCGACGAAGGTGACGATGGCACCGCTGTCGTGACGAGCTGCGAGCCGCTGGTATTCATCACCGAGGGAGAAATCGGCCCGCTGCACCAAAATGCGATTGGTGATTGCTGCGTCGCTCATGGCTCAGCCTCCGGTCACCGGGGGGAAGAAGGCGACTTCATCGCCATCCTTGAGCGGCGTCTCGAGCGGCACCAGGGTCTGGTTGACCGCCACCAGCAGCTTGCCCGATTCCAGCGCCAAGGCCCACTTGTCGCCCCGCTCGCACAAGGCCGCGCGAAGGGCGTCGGCACTGGCGTAATCGCTGGGCAGGCTGAGTTCGTCGCAGCCCACCAGCTCACGTACTTGTGCAAAAAACAGTACCTTGATCATGCTTTCTCTCCTGCGCCCGACCCCAGCTGGAAGTGACCGGACTTGCCGCCCTTCTTCTCCACCAGCCTGACTTGCTCTATCACCATGTCCTTTTGCACCGCCTTGCACATGTCGTAGATGGTCAGCGCCGCCACGGACGCCGCGGTGAGCGCCTCCATCTCCACCCCTGTCTTGCCGGACAGCTTGCAGAGGGTGCGGATATGGACCCTGTCGTGCTCGGGCTGGGGCTCAATCTCCACCTCCACCCGGGTCAGAGCCAGGGGGTGGCAGAGGGGAATGAGATCGGCGGTCTTCTTGGCCGCCATGATGCCGGCGATGCGGGCGGTGGCGAACACGTCCCCCTTGTGGTGCTGACCGCCGAGGATCAGCGCCAGGGTGGCGGGGGCCATGGTCACGAAGGCTTCGGCGCGGGCTTCACGCTCGGTCACCTGCTTGTCGGTCACGTCCACCATGTGGGCCTCACCGCTCTGGTTGAGATGGGTCAGGTTCATCGGCTTTCCCCAGGGATGACGTTCAAAGGTGGGAGACAAAGTTGCACGGCTGGGTGCGGGCGTCCAGCTGATCCCGAATGAGCTGCTCCCAGCCGAGCCGGCAGGCGCCGGTGGAGCCCGGCAGGCAGCAGATCAGGGTGCGATTGGCGAGTCCCGCCAGGGCGCGGCTCTGCATGGCCGAGCCCTTTATCTCGGCGAAGGAGAGCTGGCGAAACAGCTCGCCAAAGCCCTGCACAGTGCGCTCGAACAGCACGCCGACCGCCTCGGGCACCCGGTTCTGCTCGTTGAAGCCGGTGCCGCCGTTGATAAGCACCACCTGCACCCCTTCATCGGCAATCCACTGGCTCACCTGGGCCCGGATCCGGAACAGGTTGTCGGCCAGCAGGGCGCGATCGGCGAGCCGGTGACCGGCCTCGGTCAGGGCGCCGACCAGATAGTCGCCCGAGCTGTCATCGGCGGCGGTGCGGCTGTCCGACACCGTCAGAACGGCAATGTTGAGGGGAAGAAAAGTCCGGTTATGTTGTGCCATGGTCTGACTCCGTTACTGCATAGAAGGCGGCCCGCTTGCGCCGGGCGAGTCGCCGATTCTAACAAAGGTTGGTGGGAAAGGGGGAGTTTCGTCTAGGGGCCAACCCCCGTCCGAGGCGGGCTCGATTCAGGGGGACCATGAGAAGAGGCCGGAAGAACCGGCCTCTTGCTCCGGGGACTCGGGATCAGAATCCCTTGACCCCTGTCATGTCGGGCAGCTGGTGCGCTATCCCCTTGTGGCAATCGATGCAGGTGCTCTCGCCGCTGGCCAGGCTGGTGGAGTGCATCTGGGCCCCCCGCTTGCCTTGCAGGGAGAAGTCCATGTACTCGAAGTTGTGGCAGTTGCGGCACTCACGCGAATCCGTGTCTTTCATCCGCTTCCACTCCCGCTCCGCCATCTCCCGGCGATGGCTCTCGAACTTCTCGCGGGTGTCCACCTTGCCGGTGATCATGCCCCACAGCTCCTTGGAGGCCTGCACCTTGCGAATGATCTTGTAGGTCCATTCGTGAGGTACGTGGCAATCGGGGCAGCTGGCGCGCACCCCGGAGCGGTTGGCATAGTGGATGGTGTCACGGTACTCCACGAAGACGTTGTCCTTCATCTCGTGACAGCCGGTGCAGAACTTCTCGGTGTTGGAGGCTTCCATGGCGGTGTTGAAACCGCCCCAGAAGATGACGCCGCCGAAGAAGCCCATCAGCAACAGCACCCAGAGGGCCGCCTTCGACGGTGACTTGAAGGTGGTCCACAGACGCTGGATAAAGCCAGGTAATTTCATCTAGTTGGCTCCTCAGTTCAGCGCTTCAACTGGTTTAAACGTATTTTCCACCAGCGGCTTGGCATCCGCCTGCGGCACGTGACACTGCAGGCAGAAGTAGCGGCGAGGCGACACTTCACCCAGGGTCATGCCGTCGCGGGTCTCGAAGTGCGTCGGGCTTATCTTGGGCGCCTTCATCTTGCTAGCATTCTTGAAGCTGTGACAGGCCAGGCACTTGTTGACCTTGGTATCCACTTCATAGTTGCGGGTATCGTGGGGGATCAGCGGCGGCTGATGCATGTACTGGCGATCGTAGAGATCCCCATCCTTGCGAAAGTTCTTCAAGGGGGCGGCATCAGCTTCCGTAACCAGATCCGTACTCCCCCGCTCAGATTTGATCCCCCCCGTGCTGTTGGTGATCTCGGGGACTGCGGCCATCAAGGAGCCCGCCATCAGGCAGGCCAGCATTGCTCCAATCAGCTTTTTCATTATGTGTTCTCCGACGTTTTCTCTGCCTTGACGGCAAAACCTACAGTGATTTCAAAGACTTGTTCCGCGCAGACATCGATGCAGCGGCCACAGTTGGTACACTCTTGAGCCGCAATCAAGGGCCCGTGACCGCGCCTGGCT
Organism: Aeromonas sobria; assembly: GCF_050266975.1. Lineage (GTDB taxonomy): Bacteria > Pseudomonadota > Gammaproteobacteria > Enterobacterales > Aeromonadaceae > Aeromonas > Aeromonas sobria_B. Next base: position 8,705 of record NZ_JBKISU010000041.1, on the reverse strand, counting down.
CCGTGAACGGGACCGCGCAGGATGGGGCGCTCCGGGCAGACCGCATAACAATCCATGCAGCTGCTGCACCGTTCGCGTCCCGAGGCGGCAATCTTGATGAACCCGACCCGGTTGACCAGGGCATAGAAGGCCCCCACCGGACAGAGATGACCACACCAGCCCCGCTCCACCACGAAAAGATCAAACAGGAACAGCACCGCCAGCAGACCCCAGCCCGCCCCCATGCCAAACAGCAGACCGCGCAGGGTCAGCGACACCGGATTGACCAGCTCCCACACCAGCACGCCCGTGACGGCGGGCACCACCAACACCATGGCCAGTAGCCAGTAGCGGGTATTGCGCTTGAACTGGCCGTTGCCCTTGAGTCCGAGCCGGGCCCTGGCCCAGGCGGCAGCGTCCGTAACGAGGTTGACCGGACAGACCCAGGAGCAGAACACTCGCCCCCCGACCAGCCAGTACCCGGCGAGCACCAGGCCAGCCCCGATCCAGAGAGTGGTGATGGGCCAATGGCCCGCCGCCACCGATTGCAGCAGAGTCAGCGGATCCGTGAGCGGCACCGTCTCCAGCAACAGCGAGCTGGAGAGGTTGCCCTTGAGGATCCAGACCCCCGCCAGGGGCCCCAGCAGGAAGAGCCCCAGCACGCCAAACTGGCTGAGGCGACGCAGCAGCAGGAAGCGGTGCGACCGCCACCAACCGAGGCGTGCCCTGGCCTCTTGTCCCGGATAACGACTCATAACCCCTCCGGTCTGCGAGTGGGCAGGGTGAGCCGCTCACCGATGAGGGACTTGCCCGCCTTCTCTTTCTCTTCCCAACCGAGCCGGTAGTGATGGCCCAGCTCCCCCTTGGCAAGCTGGCGGGGCACCACCTTGATGGCCGCCGTCTCCAGTACGCAGGCGTGCTCGCACTTGCCACAGCCGGTGCACAGATCGCTGTGCACCGTCGGCAGGAACATGGCGTGCTTGCCGGTGCGCGGGTTGTGTTGCAGCTCGAGGGTGATGGCTTCGTCTATCAGGGGGCAGACCCGGTAGCAGACATCGCAGCGCAGCCCCAGATAGTTGAGGCAGGTCTCGTGATCGATGAGCACCGCCACCCCCATGCGCGCCTGATCGATGTCGGTCATGGCCGGATCCAGTGCCCCGCTCGGACAGGCCGCCACGCAAGGAATGTCATCACACATCTCGCACGGGACGTTGCGCGCCTTGAAAAAGGGCGTGCCCGTGGTCACGGGATCAAACAGCCGGGCGAGCTTGAGGGTGTCGTAGGGGCAGGCCTCGGCGCAGAGCCCGCAGCGCACGCAGGCGGCGAGGAACTCGGCCTCGTCCAAGGCCGCCGGCGGGCGCAGTGCCTGGGCAGGCACCGCCTGCACCTGCTGGCGCGCCACGCCGCCCAGACCGACACCCAGCAAGCCTACCGAACAGGCCCCCTTGGCCATGTCGGCCAGAAACTGGCGGCGACTACGACTCATCTCGCGCTCCCCCGCCTCAGACCTTGACGACCTTGACCGCGCACTTCTTGTAATCCGTCTCTTTCGACAGTGGATCCGTGGCATCCAGGGTCAGCTTGTTGACCAGCTGGCTCGCATCGAAGAAGGGCATGAACACCAGGCCCTTGGGCGGGCGGTTGCGACCGCGGGTCTCGACCCGGGTCTTCACCTCGCCCCGGCGGGAGGCGACGATCACCTCTTCGCCACGGCGCACGCCACGGGCCTTGGCATCTTCCGGGTGCATGAAGAGCACCGCATCCGGGAAGGCGCGATAGAGCTCGGGCACCCGACGGGTCATGGTGCCGGTGTGCCAGTGCTCCAGCACGCGGCCGGTGGAGAGCCACATGTCGAACTCCTGGTCCGGCGCCTCGGCGGCGGGCTCATAGGGCAGCGCGAAGATGACCGCCTTGCCGTCGGGTTTGCCGTAGAATTTCACCCCCTCCCCGGCCTTCACATAGGGGTCGAACCCTTCGCGATAGCGCCACAGGGTCTCCTTGCCGTCCACCACGGGCCAGCGCAGGCCGCGCGCCTCGTGGTACTGATCGAACGGCGCCAGATCGTGGCCGTGGCCGCGACCGAAGGAGGCGTACTCCTCGAACAATCCCTTCTGCACGTAGAAGCCGAAGTGGTCGGCCTCGTCGTTGAGCGCCCCCTTGCTCTGCTCTTTCGGGAACTGATTGACCTGGCCGTTGGCGTAGAGCACCTCGAACAGGGTCTTGCCCTTGAGCTCGGGCTGCTTGGCGATGAGTTCGGCCGGCCACACCTCTTCCACGGTGAAGCGCTTGGCGAACTCCATCAGCTGCCACAGATCGGACTTGGCCCCTTCCGGCGCCTTCACCTGCTGGTGCCAGAACTGGGTGCGGCGCTCGGCGTTGCCATAGGCCCCCTCTTTCTCCACCCACATGGCGGTGGGCAGGATGAGGTCGGCCGCCTGGGCAGTGACGGTCGGGTAAGGGTCGGACACCACGATGAAGTTGGCCGGGTTGCGATAACCGGGCAGCCCCTCCTCGTTCATGTTGGGACCGGCCTGCATGTTGTTGTTGCACATCACCCAGTAGGCGTTGAGCTTGCCGTCTTTGAGCATGCGGTTTTGCAGCACGGCGTGATAACCCACCTGCTCGGGGATGGTGCCTTCCGGCAGTTTCCAGATCTTCTCGGCGATGGCGCGGTGTTTCGGGTCTGTGACCACCATGTCGGCCGGCAGGCGGTGGGCGAAGGTGCCCACTTCCCGGGCGGTGCCGCAGGCAGAGGGTTGGCCGGTCAGGGAGAAGGGACCCGAGCCCGGGGTGGAGATCTTGCCGGTCAGCAGGTGGATGTTGTAGCAGAGGTTGTTGGCCCAGACGCCACGGGTGTGCTGGTTGAAGCCCATGGTCCAGTAGGAGACCACCTTCTTGTCCGGATCGGCATAGATCTGGGCCAGTTTTTCGAGCTTGTCCTTGGGGACGCCGGAGAGCTTGGAGACAGAGTCGACGTCGTAATCCGCCACGAATTTCGCGAAGTCGTCGAAGCTCATGGGGGTGGAGTCGCCGCTGTCCGGGTTCTTGGCTTTTTGCTGGGTCGGGTGAGTCGGACGCAGGCCGTAGCCGATGTCGGTGACCCCCTTGCGGAACTGGGTGTGCTTGTTGACGAACTCCCAGTTCACCTTGTCGTTCTGGATGATGTAGTTGGCGATGTAGTTGAGGATCGCGAGATCGGTCTGGGGCGTGAACACCAGGCCGTTGTCCGCGAGCTCGAAGCTGCGATGCTCGAAGGTGGAGAGCACGTGCACCTGCACATCCGGGTGTGAGAGGCGGCGATCCGAGATGCGCGACCAGAGGATGGGGTGCATCTCCGCCATGTTGGAGCCCCACAGCACGAAGGCGTCGGCCTGCTCGATGTCGTCGTAGCAGCCCATGGGCTCGTCCATGCCGAAGGTGCGCATGAAGCCGACCACGGCGGTGGCCATGCAGTGACGGGCGTTGGGATCCAGGTTGTTGGTGCGAAAACCTGCCTTCATCAGCTTGGCGGCGGCATAGCCTTCCCACACGGTCCACTGGCCCGAGCCAAACATGCCGACCGCGCTCGGTCCCTTCTCCTTGAGGGTGGCCTTGAACTTCTCGGCCATGATGTCGAACGCCTGATCCCAGCTGATGGGAGCAAAGTCACCGTTCTTGTCGAACTTGCCATCCGTCATGCGCAGCATGGGCTGGGTCAGCCTGTCCTCGCCATACATGATCTTGGACAGGAAGTAGCCCTTGATGCAGTTGAGGCCACGGTTGACCGGGGCATCGGGATCCCCCTGGGTCGCCACCACGCGACCATCCTGGGAGCCCACCAGCACGGAGCAGCCGGTACCGCAGAAGCGGCAGGGCGCCTTGTCCCAGGTGATGGCGGTCTTGTCGGTACTGGTGATCAGGTTCGCCGCCAGGGTGGGGGCGCTGACACCGGCCACAGCCGCCGCGGCTGCGACCGCGTTGGCCTTCATAAAGTCGCGTCGACTCAGCTTCATGACATTTCCTCACATTGCTTATCGTTGTTATCAAACTGGTGGTAGATGAGACCGGCAGAGAGCACCCCGGGCATGGCCTGGATGGCATCGATGGCCGCCATGATGGGGCGCTGGCTGGGCCCTTCCAGGGTGACCACCAGCTTGCCCTCCTCACTGATCACATGCACTTCGGCCCCGTCGAGGGCGCCAATCTGCTCGGCGAGCCGATGGCGCAACACGGGCTGGGTCAGCACCACCAGGCTGGAGACGTGATACTCCTGCTCCGGGTGCTCATCGGCGGAATGGGATTTCATTCGTGCTCCTTGTGGGCCGGGCTGGCCACCTTGATGCTGCCCACCGGGCAGTCGCCGACACAGGCACCGCACCCGGTGCACAGGGCCGCATCCACGCTCGGTGTGGGGACACGCCCCAAGACGGGGACAAAGCGGATCGCCCTCGCCTCGCAACTGTCCTGGCAACGCTGACAATAGACCTGGCCATTGGCCAGGCAGCCTTCGGTTATCTGTGCAATATAGTCCCAGGGACGCTGGTCCCTCGGGCGAAACAGGGGCTCCTGGCAGGCGCTGGCACAGTCACCGCAGAAGCTGCACTCGCCCCGGCCAAGGTCGAGGGCGGGAAAGCCGCCATCGCCCTTGATGATGATCTGCTCCGGGCAGGCACTCAGGCAGTCGCCACAACGGCTGCAATCGGCGACAAATTCGGACCAGGGCAGTGACCAGGGCAGTTGGACGGCGGGGGCCGCAGCCTTGAGATGGCCGCGTAGCAGGTGTCGGCGTGACAGGTTGACCCCATCGGACATATCCACTCCTTGTGAGCCCCGAAAGCCCGGCATCACCAGGCGAAAGAAGAAGGGTATCTCGAATACCTATTCTGATAGTGGGTCTATATTGCGGACTTAACAAGCGGAGAGATATACCACCAGGGGGATAAACAGGGGGGATTATTGCGCTGGATCAAACCCTTGGCGCAAATAACAAGAAGGGGATATCCCGCAGGATACCCCCAATGAGGTGATTGGCTCACGATCTGACCCGCCGCTGGCTCAGCCGCCGATGGAGGCGAGGTGGGGCGTCATGCCGGCATTGCCCTCGTGGAGATGATGGGTGGCCGCCTTGCCGAGCAGGGCGGTGCGGATGCGCTCGATCAGCGCATCCTGCTGATCGTCGCCCGCCAGCAGATCCCGCAGCGCCACCCCGTGCTCGCCAAAGAGGCACAGGTGCAGCTTGCCCACCGAGGAGACCCTCAGCCGGTTGCAGCCGGCGCAAAAGTCCTTGCTGTAGGGCATGATGAGGCCGATGCGGCCCCGGGAGGCCGGGTGCTGGAACACCTGGGCCGGACCATCGTCCACCCCCCGCAGCTGGGTGAGCCACCCCTGACTCAGCAGCCTCGTTTTGATCTGTTCGCCGCTGACGTGGTGATCGCGAAACAGGCTGTCCATCTCGCCGGTCTGCATCAACTCGATGAAGCGCAGGTCGATGGGCTTGTCACGGATCCAGGTCAGGAAGGCATCCAGCTGATGGTCATTGAGCCCCCTGAGCAAGACGGCATTGACCTTGACCGAGGGGAAACCCGCCTCGAGGGCCGCCTCTATCCCCGCCATCACCTCCACCAGCTTGTTCTCGCCGGTGATCTGGTGAAACTGGCGCGGATCCAGGCTGTCGACGCTGACATTGAGGGCCGTCAATCCGGCGGCGCGCCATTCGCCCGCCCGCTCCTTCAGGCGATAGCCGTTGGTGGTCATGGCCACCTTGTCGATGCCCGGGGTATTGGCCACCGTCTCTATGATGCGGGTGAAATCACGGCGCAGGGAGGGCTCGCCCCCGGTCAGGCGCACCTTGCGGGTGCCCATGGCGGCGAAGCCGGACACGATGCGGCGGATTTCGTCCAGGGAGAGAAACGACTTGCGCCCCTCCCCAGGGCGGTAGCCGTCCGGCAGGCAGTAGGTACAGCGAAAATTGCACACGTCGGTGACCGACAGGCGCAAATAGTAAAAGCGACGGGAAAAACCATCTTCGAGTGGCAACATAAACACCTTTCCAAATACGGGAGGCCAGGGCATTTCTTTCCTGACCCTTACAGCGCGATACCTCGGCTGTCGGCGATTCCCCCCCTATCCGAAGACTTAGGTGAAAATGCTCGGAGTTCATCTAGTTTTTCGATGCTAGCACAACTTCTAGTACACTCCCACGCAACTTATGGGGTATTTCGAGGGGGTAGTGGCGCCATGGGACAATGGTTCAGAGTGCATTCGGTCAGCAGCGCCATCGGTCGCTCCATGATGCTGATCCTGTTCATGGCGAGCCTGATCGCCCTGGTGGCCATGGTCACCCTCTTCTATTCGGTGCCGGACGCCAAGGCGATCAACCTGTCGGGTTCCCTGCGGATGCAGGCCTATCGCATGGCCTACGAGATTGGCCAGGGCCAGGCCGCCATCAAGCGTCTGGAGCAGTTCGAGCAGACCCTCAACGCCGAGGAGCTGCAAGAGACCCAGCGCTGGATCACCCCGGCGGCCCTGCGTCTGACCTATGGCGAGGTGTTGCGCCAGTGGCAGCTGATGCGCGGCCACATAGAGCAGGCCACTCCCCAGGGCTACATAGACAACACGGAGCCGTTCGTCGCCGCCATCGATGATTTCGTCAACCAGATGCAGTATCACGTGGAGTTCAAGGTGCGCATGTTGGCCCTGGCCGAGGGGTTGGGACTCATCGCCATCATCACCATCGCCTGGTTCACGGTGCGTTTCACCCGCCAGCAGGTGGTGGCGCCCCTCAATCAGCTGGTCCATTGCGCCCGCCAGATCCAGCGCCGGGAGTTCGATCTCACCCTGCCCCCCCACTGTGACAACGAACTGGGGGAGCTGTCAGGAGCCTTCGCCATCATGGCCACCGAGCTTGGCAAGCTCTATCGGGACCTGGAGAGCAAGGTGGAGGAGAAGACCGCCAAGCTGCAGCAGGCCAACGACACCCTCTCCTTCCTCTACACCACGGCCCAGAAGCTGCACGCCGCCCCCCTGAGCAGCCATACCCTGCAAAAATTGCTGGACAGGGCCGCCGACCACCAGCAGATAGCCCACATCCGCCTGACCCGCTTCGAGCGCGACGCCATGCCCGTCTACCTGACCGGGCGCAGCGGCTGGCCCGGGGATCTCGAGGCCATGGAGCACTTCGACCTGCAGATGGGGGACAGGGAGTTTGGCCGCCTCGACCTCATCGGCCACCACCCCATCGACGAGCGGCTGATGAAGAACTTCTCCATGCTGCTGGCCCAGGTGCTGCACAAGGATCAGACCCTGTTGCAACAGCAGCGACTGCTGCTGATGGAGGAACGCGCCGTCATCGCCCGCGAGCTGCACGACTCCCTGGCCCAGGCCCTCTCCTACCTCAAGATCCAGTCCACCCTGCTCAAACGGGCCTTCGCCAAGGGGGATAACGACAAGACCCAGGCCGCCATGGAGCAGATAGACGAGGGGCTCGGCAGCGCCTACCGCCAGTTGCGCGAGCTGCTCGGCACCTTTCGCCTCAGCATCGGCGATGTCAACCTCGGCGAGGCGATCGGCGTCATGCTCGACCAGCTCAAGCCCCAGACCCAGGCCGAGATCAGGCTTCATTACGGTCTGGCCCACGCCACCCTGGAGGCGGGTCAGCACATCCACATTCTGCAGCTGATCCGTGAGGCAGTGCTCAATGCCATCAAACACGCCAACGCGCAACTGATTGATGTTAGCTGTGAGACCCTCGCCGATGGTAACATCCAGATACAGATCACCGATGATGGAGTCGGGATCGGCGACGCCCGCTCGGCCATCAACCACTATGGCCTCAGCATCATGAACGAGCGGGCCAGCAAGCTCCACGGGGAGCTGACGATCGACAACAGTCACCCCAAGGGCACCCGGGTGCACCTGACCTTTCCCACCAGCCTAACAAGAGATGCCTGATGGACGAGATGAAATACACGGTTCTGGTGGTCGATGACCACCCCCTGATGCGCAAGGGGATAGTTCAACTCCTGGCGCTGGAAGAGAACATGGAACTATGCGGCGAGGCATCCAACGGCACCGATGCCATCGCCATGGCCAAAGCGTCCGAACCGGACCTTATTCTGCTCGATCTCAACATGAAGGGCCTCTCCGGCCTGGATACCCTCAAGGCCCTGCGCGCCGAGGAGATCACCTCCAGGGTGGTGATCCTGACCGTGTCGGACGCCCGCCAGGATGTGGTCGCCCTGCTCAAGGCCGGCGCCGATGGCTACCTGCTCAAGGACACCGAGCCAGAGGCGCTGCTGGCCCAGCTCGGCGAGGTGATGACCGGGCAGCAGATCCTGAGCGAGCCGCTGCGCCCCTATCTGGAGAACATCTACGAGCTGGATCACCTGCAGCAGAAGCTGGAGAGCTTAACGCGTCGCGAAATGCAAATACTGCGCGAAATTGCGAAGGGCCTCTCCAACAAGCAGGTCGCCTCCGTGCTCCATATCTCCGAGGGCACCGTCAAGGTACACGTCAAGAGCCTGCTCAAGAAACTCGAGGCCCAGAGCCGGGTCGAGGCCGCCGTCATGTACCTGGAACAACGCCACTAACGGGTCATTTTTTCCCCAACGAGCCACCGCAATGAAGTGAACCCCGAAAGTTGGACACCCAACGAGTAGGGGTTCTTCGTTTCTATGGGAAAGCAAAAATACTCGACCGACTTCAAACGTCAGGTCGTTCTTCACTATCTCAACGGTCATGACGGTGCC
>NZ_JBKISU010000040.1:0-28798 GCF_050266975.1 Aeromonas sobria | reverse complement strand
GTCTGACAGGGTGATTTACGATGTCACAGCCAGGAATAACGGTTTATTTGGCCGCTTTGCCTTCCTGCCTAAGCGTTGATTGAATATTAAAGGGACTTGCCCTAAGTTGTTAGCGAGTTAATCTGGCGATCATATTCAAAAAAATTGAAGGCTAACCATGAGCAAAGAACGCGCGTTGACCCTGGAGGCGATCCGGGTGCTGGATGCCATAGAGAGGCGGGGCAGCTTCGCCGCCGCCGCCGACGAGCTGGGCAAGGTGCCCTCGGCACTGAGCTACACGGTGCAGAAGCTGGAAGACGAGCTGGACGCCATGCTGTTTGACCGCAGCGGCCACAGAACCAAGTTCACCCCGGCCGGGCGCATGCTGCTGGAGCGGGGTCGGCTGCTGCTGGAAGCGGCCGAGCATCTGGTGGGGGAGACCCGGGCCCTGGCCCGGGGCTGGGAGACCGACATCACCATCGCCGTCGATGCCCTGGTGCCGCCGCAGGCGCTCTACCCTCTGGTGGAGCGGCTGGCCGAGCTGACGGATACCCGGCTGCGACTGCGGGCCGAGGTGCTGGCGGGCAGTTGGGAGTGCCTGGAGGATGGCCGGGCGGATCTGCTCATCTCCTCCCTCAACCCCGACATCATGATGACGGGCATCAAGCATCAGCTCTTGCAGGAGGAGGAGATGCTCTATGTCGCTCACCCGGATCACCCCTTGCATCTGGAGCCCGAGCCTTTGGCGGACGAGACATTGCGCCGCTACCGCGCCATCGCCATCGCCGACACGGCGCGGCGCAAACCCGCCCTCACCTATCGCCTGCTGGACAAGCAGCCGCGCCTGACCGTCAGCACCATGGGGGAGAAGCGCGATGCCCTGCTGGCGGGCATTGGCGTCGGCACCATGCCCCTGAGCTGGATAGAAGAGGACATCAAGGCGGGGCGTCTCAAGGTGATCAGCCCCGAGTATCGCCACCAGGTGCAGGTCGTGCTGGCGTGGCGGCGAGACACCATGGGCAAGGCCAAGAGCTGGCTGGTACGGGAGATCCCCAAGCTGTTTGCGGGCACAAACCCGGGAGCGGCTTGACGCGGGGCGAGAATTGAGGGAAAAGAAAAAAGCGGAGCCCTGTCGGGATCCGCTCAATTTGCCAGGAAAGAATAAAAACCTTTCGGTTTAAAAAAACCCTTAAATTGGAAGCAAACAATCGATTTCGCAACCAGGAAAGTCTCGAATTCGACGTGTTCGATTATGCGTGAACCAATGTTCCTCGCCAGCACTAAGTTGCAGGGTTGAAGGATGTGCACCATCCGGTGTCAATTTCTGCAACCATTGCACCAAACTGGTCCGATCATCCCGCCTATTTCGGCCCCTTGCTTCCTCCTGCTTTTTTAAAGTGTCAAAATCTGAGCCCGAACCATGGAAAAAGTACTCTTTTTAGCGGTTCGCACTATGCACATAAAGGAATGACGCATGACCTACAGCCAGACCCTGGCCACCCATATTCTCGACACCCTGAAGAAGACCCTGACCGACAAGGGGATCCGCTATCAGACCCTGGCGGAGGCCATGGGGGTCTCCATCGCCACCATCAAGCGGATGATGAACAAGCCCTCACTGCCGTTCGATACCTTGCTGGAGATCTGCCATCTGGTGGGGCTCTCGTTCGAGGAGCTGCTGGATCGGACCCAGGAGGCCCAGAGCCGCCGCGCCGTCTTCACCCAGGAGCAGGACGAGGCATTTCACCAGGAGCCCGGCCTCTACGCCTTCCTCGCCAACATCTTCTGGCGCGACAAGACGTTAATCGATCTCAAGCGGGAATACGGCCTGACCGACGCCTCCTGCTACCTCTATCTGCGCAAGCTGGAGAGGCTAGGCATACTCCAGCTCGGCATAGACAACAGCTTCCACTTCCTCATCAGCGAGCGCATCAGCTTCGAGCAGCACAGCCGCTTCGCCCGCCAGCAGGCGCGCCAGGCCATGTCGGTGCTGGGGGACTATCTGGTGGAGAACATGCACAAGTCCAACAACTACATGGCGCTGTGCCAGCTCCATCTGGGCGAGGGAGAGGCCATGGCGCTGATCGAGCGGATGAAGGAGTACTGGCACCAGGAGCTCAAGCTCAATCGCCCCGCCATCGGCCAGCGGGAGGACACCAAGACCTACACCATGTCCCTGCAACTGGCGGACTGCGGCTACCAGAGCTTCGACGACCTCATCCCCAACATAGATGGCTGAAGGGGCGCCAGCCCCTGGGGGCGGGTGTCCAGGCAGATGCGGATGGCGTCATGGCGCCAGTGCTCTATGTCGCAGTCGATGAGCCCGCCCCCCTCGTCATAATTGACCCGCACCAGCCGCAGTACCGGGCTGCCCTGGGCCAGGTTGAGCACGCTGGCCACCTCGCCACGGGCCGCCACCGGCGTCATCTCCAGCCGGGCGCCCCCCTGCCCTATGCCGTATTCATCGAGATAGAGCTCGGTGAGCGACCCCGCCAGGGGCTGATCCTGGATCCGGGGGAAGCGGCTCGCCAGCAGATGGTGGCAGACGTGCAGCACGGGGCGGCCGTCGATCAGCCGCTGGCGCCGGATCTGGTAGAGGGGGGTGAAGGGATCTATGTCCATCCAGCGGCACAGCTCGCTGCTGGCCAGCTCGCCGCCCTGGCCCAGCAGCCGGGTCTCGGCGCTGCGCTGCTGCTCGGCGATCCACTGGTGAAAGTGGGTGTGGCGGGCGGGATCATAGATGAGCCTGGGGGGCGCCACGAACCAGCCGCGCCGCTCGGCCCGGTAGATGAGTCCTTCCGCCTCCAGGGCCGAGAGCGCCTCCTTGACCGTGATGCGGGTGGTGGCGAAACGCTCGCTCAGGGCCCGCTCGGCGGGCAGCTGCTGCCCCGCCGCCAGCTGGCCGCTGTCGATATAGCTGTGCAGTGTCTGACGTATCTGTTCACTCTTGGAAAGGGGTCTGCTCACGCGCCTGTCCTGGCATAGTCCAATGATTCGAATGCCATGCTTATATCCCGCCCAGATGAAACTGCCATGACAGCGATTCGGGCAAGGAGATGTCATCCAATCGCCATAAAACCGCCCCGCCACCGTCATATTCCCCCTCTAGCATCATGCTCGAACCTTAACTGACCTAGTCCAGAGGGATGGGATGATGAAAAGCGTGATCGCAAGTGCACTGGCCCTGGCTGCCATCAGCCAACCGTTTTTTGCAACGAATAGCTACGCCGCCGAAAATATCGCGGATCTGGAAAAAGCCGCCCGCGGCGAAGGCCAGCTCCACAGCGTCGGCATGCCCGACAGCTGGGCCAACTGGAAGGATACCTGGCAGCAGCTCGGCAGCATCTACGGCATCAAGCATCAGGATACCGACATGAGCTCGGCGCAGGAGATCGCCAAGTTCGCCGCCGAGAAGGCCAATGCCACCGCCGACATCGGTGACGTGGGCGGCGCCTTCGGCCCGGTCGCGGTCAAGCAGGGGGTGACCCAGCCCTACAAACCCTCCACCTGGGCCGACATTCCCAACTGGGCCAAGGATGCGGACGGCCACTGGATGCTGGCCTATACCGGCACCATCGCCTTCCTGATCAACAAGGATCTGGTCAAGGCCGCCCCCACCAGCTGGCAATCCCTGCTGGGTGGCGACTACAAGGTGACCCTGGGTGATGTGGGCGTCGCCTCCCAGGCCAACAACGGCGTGCTGGCGGCGGCCTATGCCACCGGCGGCAGCGAGAAGGACCTCAAGCCCGCGCTGGATCTGTTCGGCAAGCTGGCCCAGCAGGGCCGCCTCTCCCTGAACGATCCCACCATCGCCAACATCGAGAAGGGCGAGGTGGAAGTGGGGGTGCTGTGGGACTTCAACGCCCTCAACTACCGCGACCAGATCGACCCCAACAAGTTTGACGTGGTGATCCCGAGCGACGGCTCCGTCATCGCCGGTTACACCACCATCATCAACAAGTGGGCCAAGAATCCCAACGCCGCCAAGCTGGCGCGGGAATACATCCTCTCCGATGCCGGTCAAGTCAACCTGGCCCGTGGTTACGCCCGCCCCATACGCAGCAACGTTGCGCTGCCGGATGACGTCAAGGCCAAGCTGCTGCCGGCCGAGCAGTACGCCAATGCCAAGCCGGTCCAGGATCACGCCGCCTGGGAGCAGAGCTCCAAGGCCCTGCCGCGCCAGTGGCAGGAAACCGTCATGATCAACATGCAGTAAGGAGATCCAGTGCGACACAAGGTGATAGTGGTACTTGTGGATGGCCTGGCGGCAGAGGTAGCCCATTGCATGGGCTACCTTTTCGGCATGGTGGAGGCGGGGCGCGGTCTCTATACGACCCTGGACTGCGCCCTGCCGTCCCTCTCCCGACCCCTCTACGAGTGCATCCTGACCGGCGTGCCGCCGGTGGCGAGCGGCATCACCCACAACGGGGTGAGTCGCCTCAGCCAACACGATTCCATCTTCCATCTGGCCCGGGCTGCGGGCAAGCGCACCGCAGCCGCGGCCTACCATTGGGTGAGCGAGCTCTACAACCAGAGCCCCTGGCTGGCGGCCCGGGATCGCTTCACCCATGACGAGCAGCTGCCCATCCAGCACGGCTGCTTCTACTGGGATGACGCCTACCCCGACAGCCATCTGCTGATGGATGGGGAGTGGCTGCGCAGCCAGTACGACCCCGATTTTCTGCTGATCCACCCCATGGGAGTGGATGACGCCGGCCACAGGTTCGGCCTCGATTCCCGCCAGTACCGCAATCAGGCACGCCGGATGGACAGCCTGCTGGCCGACCTGCTGCCACTGTGGCTGGCACAGGGGTATCAGGTGGTGATCACCTCGGATCACGGCATGAACAAGGATCTCAGCCACGGCGGCAACCTGGCCGAGGAGCGCACCGTGCCGCTCTGGCTGTTTGGCGATGCCTTCGTCGCGCGCTGGCCGGATGGCGCCCTGCTCCACCAGACCCAGCTCTGCGCCCTGATGGCCGACCTGCTGGGGGTTCCCCACGACAAGCCGAGCGGCCCGCCGCTGCTCAAGGCTGCCTTTATGCGCGAGGTGCACCCATGATGCCTGCCACCACCGAGATCTGCGCGGATCAACCCGCAGCAACCCGGCGCAAGGCGCGCCGCCACTGGCTGCCGGCCCTGGTGCTGCTGCCCTTTGCCTGCTTGATGATGCTGTTCCAGCTCGCCCCCATGGTGTGGGTGCTGGTGGGCAGTTTTCAGACCCCGAATGGCTGGAGCCTCGACCATTACCGGGAGATTTTAAGCTCCCCCTTCTACCTGCAATCCTTCACCAACTCCCTGCGCATCGCCGGCATCAGTAGCCTGGCGGGGCTCGCCATCGGCACGCTCGGGGCGGCGGCGCTGCGCCACAGCGGCGAGCGGGTCAAGCGGCTGCTGCTGGCCTTTGTCACCATGACAGGCAACTTCAGCGGGGTGCCCCTGGCGTTCGCCTTCATCATCGTGCTCGGCATCAATGGTGCAGTGACCCTGCTGCTCAAATCCTGGGGCCTCATCGACGGCTTCAACCTCTACTCCGGCAGCGGTCTCATCCTTATCTACACCTACTTCCAGATCCCGCTGGCCCTGCTGCTGCTCTACCCGGCGTTTGACGCCCTGCAGGATGAGTGGCCCCAGGCCGCCGCCCTGCTGGGGGCGAGCAAGGGCCAGTATGTATGGCACGTGGCGCTGCCGGTGCTCACCCCCGCCCTGCTTGGCACCCTGATCATCCTGTTTGCCAATGCGGTGGGGGCCTATGCCTCCGCCTACGCCCTCACCACCGGCAACTTCAACCTGGTGACCATACGGGTGGCGAGCCTGGTCTCGGGCGACATCTTCCTCGAGCCCAACCTGGCGGCGGCGCTGGCGGTGATCCTGATGGTGCTGCTGGGGGTGGTGACGGCCGCCAACCAGTGGCTGCTGAAAAAGAGCTATGTGAACAAGGGGCAATCCCATGCGTGATTTGCAACCGAGCTGGCCCAAGTGGGTGCTGGGTGGGCTGGTCGCCACCCTGCTGCTGCCGCTGCTGGCCACCTTTCTCTATTCCATCTCCACCCGCTGGGGGGCGACCCTGCTGCCGGACGGCTTCACCCTCGACTGGTATCTCAAGCTGTGGGGCGACCCGCGTTTTCTCGCGGCTTTTGGTCGCAGTCTGCTGGTCTGCTTCGCCACCCTGCTGCTGGGGACCCTGGTGCTGGTGCCGACCGTGCTGGTGGTAGCCTACTACTTCCCCAGGCTGGATCCCTGGATGAACCTGTTGATCCTGCTCCCCTTCGCGGTGCCGCCCGTGGTCTCCTCGGTGGGGTTGCTGCAGATCTACGCCGACGGCATCCTGCCCATCATCGGCACGCCGTGGATCCTGATCGGCACCTGGTTCACCGTGGTGTTGCCCTTCATGTACCGGGCGCTGGCCAACAGCCTGCAAGGGGTGCCGCTCAAGGATCTGATGGATGCCGCTCACCTGCTGGGGGCGAGCAGCGCCCGCGCCTTCCTGCTGGTGGTTGTCCCCTGCCTGCGCAAGGGGCTCTTGGCGGCGCTGTTTCTCTCCCTCTCCTTCCTGCTCGGCGAGTTCGTGTTTGCCAACATGTTGGTGGGCACCCGTTACGAGACCCTGCAGGTCTACCTCTACAACATGAGGTCCACCTCGGGCCACTTCACCAGCGCCCTGGTGATGAGCTACTTCCTGCTGACCCTGCTGCTCACCTGGGCGGCCAACAGATTTCATCGGTGATCCAAGATGTTTCATTTAGAAGTCAATCAGTTGCATAAATCCTACGGCGACACCAAGGTGTTCGAGGGGATCGAATTTGGCATCCGCAAGGGGGAGCTGGTGACCCTGCTCGGCCCCTCCGGCTGCGGCAAGTCCACCCTGCTGCGAGCCCTGGCCGGGCTCACCCCGGTGGATGGCGGTCAGGTGCGGGTGGCCGGTGAGGACATCACCTGGCAGGCCCCCCAGAAGCGGGGCATCGGCATGGTGTTCCAGAGCTATGCGCTCTTCCCCAACATGACGGTGTGGGACAACGTCGCCTTCGGCCTCAAGATGAAGCCCCAGCCGGGGCGCGAGCTCTCGGCCAGCGTGAAAGAGGCGCTGGCGCTGGTGGAGCTGACCGGCTTCGAGCGCCGCTATCCGGGCGAGCTCTCCGGCGGCCAGCGCCAGCGGGTGGCCCTGGCCCGGGCCCTGGTGGTGCAGCCGCGGATCCTGCTGCTGGACGAGCCGCTCTCGGCGCTGGATGCCCGCATCCGCCGCAGCCTGCGCCAGCAGATCCGCGAGATCCAGCGGCGCCTCGAGCTCACCACCATCTTCGTGACCCACGATCAGGAGGAGGCGCTCACCCTGTCGGATCGCGTCTTCCTGATGAACAAGGGATCCATCGTCCAGAGCGGCACCCCGGAGCAGATCTACACCCGCCCCGCCAGCGAGTTTGTGGCGAGCTTCATCGGCCACTACAACCTGCTGGGCGCCGAGCAGGGCAAGTCCCTGTTCGGTCCTCGCCATCGCAGCAAGCTGGCCCTGCGCCCCGAGTCCATCACCCTGCTGCCCCCAGGTACCCAGTGCGACGACCCCAGCCTGCCCGGCGTCATCGTCCACCAGCAGCTGCTCGGCAACGTCATTCGCTACCAGGTGGAGTGCGAGGCGGGGCTGTTGACGGTGGATTGCCTCAACCGCTCGGCCGATGACCTCCTGCCGGTGGGCCGTGCCGTGACCCTGGCGGTGGCCCGGGATCAACTCTGTGAGGTAGCATGACACCTCGTTTCATTTTCGTTGCGACCGCAAGGAGCCCTCATGGCACTGGCACTGTTTGATCTGGACGACACCCTGATTGCCGGGGATAGTGCCAGCCTCTGGCTGGCGTACATGGTGGCCGGGGAGCTGGCCCCGGCGGGCATGGTGGCCGAGGAGCAGGCCATGATGTCCCTCTACCACCAGGGCAAGATGGACATGCACCAGTACATGGCCTTCACCCTGCAGCCCCTGGCGGGCAGGTCGCGCCAGTGGCTGGAGCAGCAGTGCCATCACTTCGCCGAGCAGGTGCTGCGCGAGCGGCTCTACCCAGAGGGGCTGGCCCGCATCGAGTGGCACCGCCAGCGGGGGGACGAGCTGGTGCTCATCTCCGCCTCCGGCGAACACCTGGTGACCCCCATGGCCAGGATGCTGGGGATGGATCACTGCGTCGCCATCCTGCTCGACGAGGAAGCCGGCAGGCTGACCGGTCAGACCCGGGGTACCCTCAGCTTTCGCGAAGGCAAGGTGGCCCGCATCAATCAGCTCTTTGCCGGCAGGGACAACCTCTGGCAGGGGAGCTTTGGCTACAGCGACTCCCACAACGATCTACCCATGCTGCGGGCGGTGAGCCACCCGCACGGGGTCAATCCGGCCCCCGCCCTGCGCCAGCAGGCCGAGGCGCTGGGCTGGCCCATCCTCGACTGGCAACGGGCCGAGGGGCTGGTGCAGTAGCGCCACAGCGATCCGATGAAACGACACAGAGGAGGCCATGGCCTCCTCTGTGTCGTTTCAGGCACGGCGTCACACCTGACGCAGCAAGGGTGCCGGCAACGCCTCCCCCGCCTGATCGCAGCGGTTCTTGCCCGCCCGCTTGGCGCGACAGACCTCGGCACCCGCCGTCTCCCTCTGCGGATAGCCAAACCTTCGCCGCCGCTCCGTGCCCAGCCGAATGGCGACCCGATCGGACACCCACTCCTTGTCACGTCGCCCATCGTGCAGATAAGCCGGGGGATGGGTCACGGCTCCCCTCTCACATCCTCGACCTTCACTTGGCCGTAGATCAGGGTAAACTGTCGCCCCAGTTGCGCCAGATAGGGTTCGACCAGACTCTCGCGCAGCGGGTCATGACTGGCGCCAAGACCTTGTCCCAGCGCCTGTTGCAGGTTGCAAGACATGGGCCGCCAGTAGATGCAGCCCAGGCTCGGCACCGGCATGAACAACCCCAACCGCCTGCGGCTGACCAGGAAGCAAGACTTTTGGCAACCAGGGCATCGCGCAAGGATGGCTTCGCATCGCTGGGTTGTCGACGCAGATTACCGGCGACGCTCTCCTGCGCCCAAAAGGAAGAAAAATGTTCGATGTTCCACAGCCAGGCCGCCCATGCTGACCCACGACTACTGGATATCCGTGCACTTTTGCGCCCTCATCATGCTGACCGGCGCCCTCACCTCGGAGTACTTCCTGTTTCGCCGCGGCATGTCCATCGAGCAGGTGCGCAAGCTGCTCATGGCCGACGGCCTGGCGGCGCTGGCCCTGCTGTTGCTGTTTCTCAGCGGCATGATGCGGCTCTATGACAGCCCCCAGGGGCCGGGCGAATTGCTGCAACTGTCTGGCTACCGGCTCAAGTTGCTGCTCTTCGTGCTGATGGCCCTGAGCTTTGGCTACCCGAGCCGCCTCTTCTACCGCTGGCGCCGATCCCTGCGCCGGGGGCAAGCCCCCATGGTCTCGACCCAGCAGCAACTGTGGGTGATCTGGATCCTGCGCATCGACCTGCTGCTGCTGATGCTGATCCCCCTGCTCGCCCACACCTCCCTCCCCTGACCCGGCGCTCGGCGGACCAAGACAAAGCCCATCCCAGGCGGTATGGTGGAGAGGGTGCCTCAACTTTTTGATTTCAGGGATGAAACCGTATGCGTTCTAACATGATGTTGCTGATGGCGGCCGCCATCTGGGGGCTGGGTTTCGTCGCCCAGCGGCTGGGGATGGATCACATGGGGCCTTACACCTTCAACGGCCTGCGCTTCCTGCTCGGGGCCGCCTCCCTGCTGCCGCTCTTGTGGTGGCTCAAGTCCCGCCAGCCGACCCGGCCAGACAAGGAGGACAACCCGCGCCTGCTGCTGACCGGGGGTCTCATCGCCGGCACTGTGCTCTTCTCCGCCGCCTCCCTTCAACAGGTGGGGCTGCTCTATACCACGGCCGCCAAGGCGGGCTTCATCACCGGCCTCTACATCATACTGGTGCCCGTGCTGGGACTGGCTCTGCGCCACAAGACGGGGGTCAACACCTGGGTCGGCGCCCTCATCGCCATGGCCGGGCTCTACTACCTCAGCGTGACCGAGGATTTCACCATGGGCTACGGCGACCTGTTGCAGGTGATCGGCGCCCTGTTCTGGGCCATTCACTTGCTGGTGCTGGATCACTACTCGAGCCGGGTCGCCCCCATTCGCCTGGCCGGGGTGCAGTTCCTGGTGTGCGGCCTGCTCAGCCTGGTCACGGCGTTTGCCATCGAGACCCCGACCCTCGGTGGCGCCGTGGCGGGCTGGCAGGCGCTGCTCTATGCGGGGCTGGTGTCGGTCGGCATCGGTTACACCCTGCAGGTGGTGGGCCAGCGCGGCGCCCACCCGGCCCACGCCGCCATCATCCTCAGCCTGGAGACGGTATTCGCCGCCATCGGCGGTGTTCTGCTGCTGGGGGAACATCTGGACGAACGGGCCATCGTGGGTTGCGCCCTGATGCTGGCGGGGATGCTCATCTCCCAGATCCGCCTGCGCTGGTGGTGGAAATCCCGCCGGGACAAGGCGCCCAGCCAGCCCTGACGTGGGCATGACAGCATCCCCCCCAATGAAACGAGGCGCCCACAGGCGCCTCGTTTCATTGCTACCTGCCTAGCGCACGCTGGAACAGAAGCTGACGTCGTCGCGCAGGGGATCATTGCTGACGCTGTGGTAGAGCTCGAAGCAGGGGCCGTCGCCAAAGGCGAGCCCGGCGGAGACGATATCGCCGACATGCTCCTGCCAGCGCGGCCCGTACTGGCTGCGATCCGTGATGAGATAGCGGGACTGGGCGTAGCGCCCGGCGGGGATGAGTTGCGTTTCCACCTCCCCCGTCCCCTGGGTGCCCGCCGGCACGCTGATGCCGATGTCGGTGCGGCACTGGGCCGGCGGCGTGACTTGCGGGTTGTCGTGGTAGATGAAGATCCACTCTCCCCCTTCCAGGCCACGGGGCGCGGCCCACTGGTGAAGACGATGGCAGACGGCGTCATAGCCTTCGCCATAGGGGCCGGTGACCCGGATATAGGCCAGGGTGCGGGCGTCCATCTCGACAGTTTTCATGGTGTTGCTCCTTGCTGATGACAGGTCTTCAGCATAAGGGAGCGCCCCTTGCCATGCGTGTCCTTCCTTGCGATCCAGGTGTCCGTTCTTGCCCTTGTCGCGGCGAAACGCCCCTGGCGTGCAGCCATAGTGACGACGAAACGCCTTGGCGAAGGCCTGGGAGCTGGCCAGACCCGCCCCCAGGGCGATGGCGGTGATGCTGGCATCGGTGTAGCAGAGCTGCCAGGCCGCCCGCTGCATCCGCAGCCGCCGACACATCTCGCCGGGGGCCTCCCCCACCACGGCGGTGAACACCCGGTGGAAGTGGTAGAGGGAGAGGCAGGCGCGACTCGCCAGCGCCTCGATGGAGAGATCCGGATCCTGCTCCAGTGCCCGCAGCACCGGAGTCAGGCGCTCGCGATAGTCGATCACCGCTTGATCCTGGCCATATAGAGGGCGTCCACATACTCACCACCACGGAAGGCGTAACCACGGGCCAGCCCCTCCTGCTCGAATCCGAACTTGCGATAGAGTGCCAGGGCCCCCTGATTGTCGCCGTAGACGGTCAGCTCGATCCGCCGCAGGTTGAGCCAGTTGTCCGCCATCTCCTACACGGCCGCCAGCAGGGCGGAACCTACCCCCTTGCCAGTCCAGTCATCCCGCACCCCCATACCGATGCTGGCCACATGCCTGCGCCTGGGATTGGCCTCTCCGTGGAGCGAGATCTGACCCACCAGCTGCCCCTCCACCTCAGCCACTAGCGCCACCAGGCCGCCGTTCTCCAGCCGCTGCTGCCAAACACTCAGGGGTGGATAAGGCAGTTGCAGTGTGCCCGCCTGAGCCTGGGGCATGGCGTAGAGATCCCGCAAGGCGGGGGCGTCGCCGGGCTCGGCGTGACGGATGTGGATCTGCATATGGGTCTCCTCTGGCTAGCCCTCATCATGCCCCATCCCCGGGGGCGGGTCATCCCCCCACCACAGTCATTTGCGATACCTATCAAAGAGCTAGGAAAGGGCCATTGGCCCTGAGGGAGCAGGATCCTTAGGCTGGCCCCAGCTCAACAAGGAGAGATTTCATGACTGACAAGACCCTGCGCAGCGCCAACGGCGCCCCCGTCGTCGACAACAACAACAGCCTCACCGCCGGCCCCCGCGGCCCCGTGCTGATGCAAGACATCTGGTTGATGGAGAAACTCGCCCACTTCGATCGTGAGCGCATTCCCGAGCGAGTGGTGCACGCCAAGGGCTCGGGCGCCTACGGCACCTTCACCGTCACCCACGACATCAGCCAGTTCAGCAAGGCCGACCTGTTCAACGCCGTCGGCAAGCAGACCCCGGTGTTCCTGCGCTTCTCCACCGTGGCCGGGGAGAAGGGCGCCGCCGACGCCGAGCGGGACGTGCGCGGCTTCGCCCTCAAGTTCTACACCGAGCAGGGCAACTGGGATCTTGTGGGCAACAACACCCCGGTGTTCTTCATTCGCGATCCCCTGAAATTCCCCGACTTCATCCACACCCAGAAGCGGGATCCGCGCACCAACCTGCGCAGCGCCACCGCCGCCTGGGACTTCTGGTCACGCCACCCGGAATCCCTGCACCAGGTCACCATACTGTTCAGCGATCGCGGCATCCCCAGAAGCTTGCGGCAGATGAACGGCTACGGCAGCCACACCTTCAGTTTTATCAACTCGGCCAACGAGCGCTTCTGGGTCAAGTTCCACTTCAAGACCGAGCAGGGCCACAGCTTCTACACCGATGAAGAGGCCGCCACCGCCGTCGGTCAGGACAGAGAGACCAGCCAGGCGGATCTGTTCAACGCCATCGAGCGGGGGGACTTCCCGCGCTGGAAGGTCTATGTGCAGGTGATGCCAGAGGCCGAGGCACAGACCTATGAGATCCACCCGTTCGACCTCACCAAGGTGTGGCCCCACAAGGACTACCCGCTCATCCCGGTGGGCGTGCTGGAGCTTAACCAGAACCCGGACAACTACTTCGCCCACGTGGAGCAGGCCGCCTTCACCCCGGCCAACGTGGTGCCCGGCATCGGCTTCTCGCCGGATCGCATGTTGCAGGGGCGGCTCTTCTCCTACGGTGACACCCAGCGCTATCGTCTCGGCGTCAACCACGGCCTGCTGCCGGTCAACGCCCCGCGCTGCCCCTTCCACCACGGCGCCCACCGCGACGGCGCCATGCGGGCGGACGGCAATGGCGGCGCCAGCCCCAACTACCAGCCGAACCGCTTCGGCACCCAGCAGCCGAGCGAGCAGCACGAACCGGCCCAGAGTCTGGAAGGGGCCGCCCTGCACCATGATTTTCGTGACTACGACGATGACTACTACAGCCAGCCGGGGGATCTGTTCCGCCTGATGGACGAGGGGCAGCGCGCCCGCCTCGCCGCCAATATGGCACGCTCCCTCATCCATGTGGAAGATGACGCCATAGTCCAGGCCCAGCTCCACCATCTTGAGCAGGCCGACCCCGAGTACGCCAGACGGGTCGAGCTGGCCCTGGCCGCCCTGCAACGCTGAGTCGTACGCAGGCAACATCTGCAACAGCAAAACGGGGGCCTGATGGCCCCCGTTTCAAGTCATGCCCCCGGAGAGTCTGGTCAGCCATGCTAGTCGCCAACAGCGTCTCCCCCGGCGGGATCAATAAAAAACGGGAACCCTGGGGTTCCCGTTTTCATCAATCTCTATCAATCCCGGACGGACCGCGCCTCGCGCTCTGCCCGCTCCCTGACCAGCAGGCGTTTGTACCACCAACTATTGCGACGACGTTGAGTAATGGAAGAGCGACGAGCCATAGTCTTGGGTCCCATGCCAATTGTGAGCGAGGCCGTATTATGCGATAGCCTTCCCGCTCCTGTCTTTAGCTGGATCAAGAAAAGCTCAGCGGGGCGTCTCGATGCGATCCACCCCGGCCGGAGGGGCGGATCCCTCCCTCTCCTCTTGCAATGGACGCCAGGCCAGGGGGCCATTGCTCTCCTGCAGATTGATGGGGGCGCAGATCAGCCCGTGCTCTCCCTGGGGGATCCGGGCGCCGAGAGAATATTGCTGCCCCTCATACCAGCAGATCCGCTCCGCCATGGCGCCCAGGGGCAGCACCAGATCCGTACCGGCCCGTATGGTATGACGGGATGGCTCGGCCATGGCCGGCAGCATTAGCCCCAGCAGGGCCAGCATGACAACGACTGATTTCATCGCGACTCCTTGGTTACCTCTTTCAGGCGACCAGACAGAGGGAAAACTTGATTAATAAGTGACACGCCATCTGGCATTCCGGAACCAATATGGTAGCCTGCGAGCGCCGCGCCAGCCTGTACAGGAATTGGCCGCCACAACCCCAGTAACCTGGTCTGAACGAGACCGAGATTACCTTAATTATCAAATCGTTATTTGGATTTTCCCCCAATGCGTATCATGCCCTTGCTCAAGGCGACCTGCCTGAGCCTGATGTTGTCCGCCTGCGTCGCTCCCCTGCTGATGATGGGCCCCTCCAGCCAGTTGATGTGGGCCCTGCTCAAGCCACTGGTCGGTTTCGACCCCAACGAGGTCAATCTGTTCGAACAGCCCCTCATCAAGGACAGGATGACGGCCCTGCTCGGCCCCAACTATGACACCACGGTCGCCCTGCTCAAGACGGCCGGCGAACTGCAACAGGAGGGGCCCCTCTTCTACGTGGTCTCCCGCTATACCCCGGTGCCCGACCTCGCCCAGAAGGCGGGCCTGGTGTGGAACTCGGATACCAACCAGATGGCGGTCAAGCTGCTCAAGGGGGATGCCGTCGAGGTGTTTGGTGAGCAGTTGGGTCAGGTGACCCCGAGCTGGCCGAGCGAGATGAGCGGCTGGCAGACCCCGGCCAGCGAGGCCGTCAAGGGAGCCATGACAGGGTCGGCCAACGAGCTGCTCAACGGGGCGACCCAGCAGGCCGCCAAGGCGGTCAGCAACCAGGCCAGTCAGGCAGCCGAGGGCGCCAGCGCAGCGGCAACTCAGGCCGTGACCAAGGCGGTCGACGAGGCTGGCAGCCAGGCGGCCCAAAGCGTCAGCGCAGCGGCAGCTCAAGTCACCACTCAAGCCGTGACCAAGGCGGCCGACGAGGCTGGCAGCCAGGCTGCCCAAAGCGCCAGCGCAGCGGCAACTCAAGTCACCACTCAAGCCGCAAACCAGGCCGTGACCAAGGCGGCCGACGAGGCTGGCAGCCAGGCTGCCCAAAGCGTCAGCGCAGCGGCAGCTCAAGTCACCACTCAAGCCGCAACTCAAGCAGCAACCCAGGCCGTGACCCAAACGGCCGACGAGGCCGGCAGCCAGGTTTCACCGGCTCAGGATCCTCAGGCCGCCGCCCGCGCCAGCGCCGAGGCCGAACTGGAGGCACTGCTGAAGTGAGGACGTGCAGCGCCGTGACTCGGCCCCAACCCTTTCCTGCCCGGAGACTAAGAGGATGAGGATGGCGATCATGGCTCGCCCCCTGGCCCTCATCGGCCTGCTGGCTACCCTGCTCAGTCCGCCGCTGGCGGCCCTGACCTACTACGCGGAGCAGGATCTGCCCTTCAGCGGCCAGGACCAGGAGGGGCGCGGCACAGGGTTCAGCATAGAGGTGCTGCGTCTGATGTGGCAGGAACTGGGTCAGGAAGAGGCCCCCATCCAGTTCCAGCCCTGGGCCCGGGGCTGGTATCTGCTGACTCAGCAACCGGACGCCGTGCTGATCAGCACGGCGCGCACACCATCTCGCGCCTCTCAGCTGCAATGGGTCTGCCCCATCAGCAGCGCCCGGATCGTGCTGATGGCCAGGGCCGACGCGTTGCCGACAATCCAGCGCGGGGCCGATCTGCTCGCCCTGAGGATCGGGGTCATGCAGGCCGATGTGGGTGAGCAGCTGCTGCTCAATCGCGGCGTTCCCCCGAGTCAGCTGATGACGGTGCCCAGCATGGATCGGGTGGCACGCCTGTTGCTGCTGGCCCGCACCGATCTGGTGGCGGGCAACGAGGTGATATTGCGACACCAGATCCGCCAGCTCGGTTACCCGGAGGAACAGTTCGTCACCGTGGCCGTGCTGGCCCGGCAGGACAACTGCTTCGCCTTCAATGCCGCCGTGGATCCGGCCGAGGTGGCCAGGCTGCAGCAAGCCCTAGACAAGGTGCGCCAAGGCCCCGCGTTTCGCGCCCTGCAGGCCCGCTATCGAGACGAATTCGCACCGGGCAACAATGCCCTCCTGCCCGAGATAGAGTAAGGCCGGGTGCCTCTACGCCAGACAAAGGCGCCAGGCCAAGACGCCAAGCAAAGAGGTCACCCTGGAGTGACCTCTTCTTCATCCGGCGAGGGGGCAGGCAGCTATTTGTAGAGGTTGTCCTGCTCGTTGTCCTTGGAGTGAGGCCGGGCGCCTCTGCGCCAGGCGAAGGCGCCAAGCAAAGAGGTCACTCTGGGGTGACCTCTTCTTCATCCGGCGAGGGGGCAGGCTGCTATTTGTAGAGGTTGTCCTGCTCGTTGTCCTTGCTGGCGGCCGGCTCACTGTGCTCGATGGCGGTGCGGATGAGATCCACCCCGGCCCGGATGATCAGCACCCCCATGTTGACCAGCTTGACGCAGACCCACATAAAGGTAATGAGCAGGATCAGCTTGAGCACGGTCTGGAACGCCTCCAGGAAGTTCTGCTCCAGCTGGCCGGTCAGGCCATTGGCACTGCTCATCAGCCAGGTGTAGACCTCGCGCACGAAGGGGATGCGGCTCGGCATTTCCAGCACGTCCAGTGCGGCAGGCAGGGCCTGGCAGATGACGATACTGCCAAACAATATCAGGATGACGCCGAGGCCGATGCCGAGATAAAAACCTAACTGTTTCATGAGGAGTCCCACGGTTTGCTGCATGAAGGGTGACGATAGCTGCCAATAGTAGGCACAGGGGCGGGCAAGGGCAATCCAGACCTGGGCAAGCGGGGTCATGCACAGGGAAAACATTGCCCAAACGACTGATTTCTGTGACCCTTGCGCGATTGCTCCCGGACTCGCCCCTCATGCTCAGATACCTTTGCTGCCTGTTACTCGCCCTGTTCGCCGCCGTACCGACTTTGGCCCAATCGACGCCCACTTCGGCCGTGTGCGTCATCAAACACCAGGAGAGGGTCCTGCTGGTGCAAGACAGGGCCTCGTTACGCTACGG
Source organism: Aeromonas sobria (assembly GCF_050266975.1). GTDB lineage: Bacteria > Pseudomonadota > Gammaproteobacteria > Enterobacterales > Aeromonadaceae > Aeromonas > Aeromonas sobria_B. Next base: position 11,640 of record NZ_JBKISU010000040.1, on the reverse strand, counting down.
CCTGACCGGCGGCTATATCGACCAGGGCGAGACACCACCCCAGGCGGCCTTGCGGGAGCTGTTCGAAGAGACGGGACTCAGAGGAAGGGTCGTCGCCCCCCTGGGCCGCTGGCAGTCCGCCGAGCTGTTTGCCTGCCAGACCCAGGACCCCATGGTCACACAGTCGGGCACGGGAGCCGTCTCCCTGCTCCAGGCCTCCCACCGCAATGGGGAGGTGCTCAGCGCCCTGCTGATCGCCCCCGGCGCCCTGCCCCGGGATCGGCACCGCTTTTCGGCGCAGCTCGACTGGCTGGCCCCCCGTCTCGCCGGGCTCCCTGACAGCGAGGTCACCTGGGTGGTGGATTTCCGCTCCCGGGCCAGTGCCCTCCACGACCGGGAGCTCTCCCTGATCCGTCAGGTACAGAGCCTCATCGGGCCCCAGGCGCCCTGGCTGCAACTGGCCAATCTCGCGGGCTCCCCCTCCATCCTGCTGCTGCTCATCTCCTTCTTGCTGCCCCTGCTGGGCTGGCCCAGGGCACGGCAGTTGCTGTTCGCCATGCTGTGGCTCTCCTTGCTGGTTGAGCTCGCCAAGGAGGGCGTGGCCTGGCCCAGACCCTTCAACTTCATGCCGGATCTTGCCCTCCATGCCGTACCCGGTTTCGGCATGCCGAGCGGCCACTCGGCCATGGCCATGCTCTGTTGGGACCTGCTGCTCAAGTGGGCCTGGCCGGGACGACAAGGCGTGGCGCTGGCGCTCGCCCTGTCACTGGGGATCGCCACCGGCCTGGGCCGCGTCTGGCTCGGAGTGCATTTCATCTCGGACGTGGTGGTTGGCCTGCTGCTGGGGCTGACCCTGTTCGCCCTGTCCCCCTGGCTGCTGCCCCTGGCCAGTCGACCGCGCCCCTGGCTGCTGCTCGCCGGCCTCGCCGGTGTTGGCGCCGCCGCCTTGCAATCTCCATCCCTGCTCGCCATCGCCCTCGCCAGCCTGGCCCTGTTGATCGGGAGCCGGAGCCGGGTCGACCGCGCTCGTCGCCGTTCCTGGTTGACCGGCGTGATCGCCCTGTCAGGCGGCCTGTTGTTGGGCCTGCTTGGCGCCCGTTTGCCACAGCTCATCACCAGTTCTCAGTTGATCCTGAGCGGGCAAGGCATACTCTATGGGCTTTGGGGGCTCTGGTTGAGCCATGGCTTCTGGTGGCTCCTCTCCCTGACCGATGACCACAACCGGGGCATGACCCCACCGCAAGGAACATCATGACCATCAAGAAACCGGATCTGGCCAAGATCACCCTGGGGGTGCTGTTTCTCAGCATTCTCATCATCTCCTGCTTCATGGTGCTGCGCCCCTTCCTGCCCGCCCTGGTGTGGGCCACCATGATCACCATCGCCACCTGGCCCCTGATGCGGATGATGCAGCGCCTGCTGTGGGGCAAGCGCGCCCTGGCCGCCCTCTTCATGACCCTGGTGCTGCTGCTGATGTTCGTCATCCCACTGTTCATGGTCCTGGCCAACGTGGCGGAGAAGGCCCCCATGCTGATCGAGTTCGGCACCAACCTCAGCCACTCGCCGCCCCCCAAGCTGCTCTGGCTGCAAGAGGTGCCCCTGGTGGGGGACAAGCTGTTCGAGTTCTGGCAGCAGATACTGGCGAGCGGTGGCCAGGTGCTGTTTGCCAAGCTGGCCCCCTACTTCGGCCAGACCGCCCGCTGGCTCGCCTCCCAGGCGGGCAATCTGGGCCTGTTGTTCGTCCACTTCCTGCTGACCGTGGGGATCTGCGGCCTGCTCTATCACTCGGGGGAGAAGGCCGCCGATGGCATCCGCCGCTTCGCCCACCGCCTGGCGGGCGAACGTGGTGACAATGCCACAGTGCTCGCTTCACAGGCGATCCGCGCCGTCGCCATGGGGGTGGTGGTGACCGCCCTGGTGCAATCCTCGGTGGCCGGCATCGGCCTGCTCATCGCCGGCATCCCCTACGTCATGGTGCTGGTGGTGCTGATGTTCCTGCTGATCGTGGCCCAGATAGGCCCCTTCCCGGTGCTGCTGGCCAGCGTGGGCTACCTCTACTGGAGCGGGGACACCACCTGGGGCACCTTCCTGCTGGTCTGGTCCCTGCTGGCGGGCACCATGGACAACTTCCTGCGCCCCTTCCTCATCAAGCGCGGCGCCGATCTGCCCCTGGTCCTGATCCTGGTGGGGGTCATCGGCGGCCTGCTGGCCATGGGGATCATAGGGCTCTTTATCGGCCCCGTGATGCTGGCGGTGGGCTACACCCTGCTGGATGCCTGGATCAAGGAAGGTGATCTCCAGCCAGAGGCGGCCGCCATCGCAGCGCCCCCCAAGGCCGAGTGATTATTCGGTAACAAGACGAGCCAGCCACCATAGCTGATGCAAAGAGCCGCCCACTTCACACGGGCGGCTCTTTGGTTTGTGGTGATAGTGGTTTATAGCGATCGTGTCTGGTTGGCTGATCCGCGCCAAGCTGTATATCCCACATATTACCGTCCCACGCAGGTTCGATTGGCGAAGCGTAATCGGACGATCGAGATGCCGCCGTCCCGGTGTTTCCGTGAATCAGCGGCATCTGGCAGAGGGAAAATATGGATGGTCGTGATAGCGGGGGTATCGATTTACGCGAACGTCCGATCACGCCTTACGGCTAATCGAACCTACGGTCCAAATTTTACCAATGCTGACTTATAAATATTTAGATAATACTCAATTGCCATTATGGCAACATCATGAGGTGAGGATGTGTGTATATCATTATCAAAATGATTTTGCGGCGGATTATAAGTTTGTTTATGTCTTCTGTTTTCAATTGTGGGGAGTTTTGGTCTTCCAGTATCTCTTTTTAACGTTACTATACTCTGTGTATTTCCCAAAGGATTAGCATCTACCTCAAAACTACCATCTGAGAATATTTTTAGGTTTTTAATGTGTCCAAAGTAGTTAGGGGCAATATTAATTTTATCCTCTTCCCATTCGATACACACATTTCCATGCTGGCTTTGATGGCGCGATTGAATTAGGTAATTCAAAAGAGAGTCAGACTTTCGCTCTTTATCTTTTGCCCCAGCCCATGGCTGAAAACTATTAAAGTTCCGAGTACCCTCTTCAAAAAAACTACTCCATGATTCTTCTAGTGATTCAACAAATCGAACCCAACCAGACTCGTAATCAACTCTGTCTTCGGCATTTGACATTTGCGCTATGCCAGTTTGAGCCTCACTCAATTTCTCAAACGCTGAGTACCAAAGCCCACGCTTTGTTGGGATTAATGCGCCCTTTAAAAGCTCTATCTTTCCTGTTTGTTTCAATGATTAAAACTCCTCGGATATAAAGTAATTAGGTGGAGTATGGTAAAGATAATTTTTTAGGGGATATCCTAGAAAACGCTTCATACTGATATGCCATAAAGTAAACCCATTTAAAATAATGGTATCGCTAGTCCATATATGCCATTAGATAATTTATTACAACATACTCCTTTGGCTCTATTTCTTGCTACTGAGCAAAAATACACTTTCGGAGCGGCAATGGAAAGCGCCATCTGGCCTCCTTTTCATAAACAAGTCAGTAGTGTGAGCGGGGTTATATATCAAAAGATCGAAAGAGTACCGCGCCTTCTGCCACTGGCTCGGTCAGCAATTTGCCGAGGGTGAACCGGACCAGGAGGAGGGCGGGCTTGCCACCCTCTGAGGCAGGTCACTGAATCGGGGGCGCTGCCGTGGTTAAATGGCCGGCTCACATCTTGCCGGACATTGCCGTGACCCTGCCATCTGACCTTCAGCCATTGCAGCCCTGGCCTGACTACTTGCGGGCCTCCTGGCTGCGCTGCGCCCACCAGACCAGCGCCACCCTCTGGCATCCGCCCCATTGCGCCAAGGGGCAGACCCTGCAGAGCCTGCGCCAGCGCAAGCGCGACCTGCTCACCACCGGCGAGATGGCCCTCGAAGATCTCTACGAATTTATGGAGGGGCGCCCCTGCGCCCTGTTGCTCACCGACGAGAGCGGCTGCCTGCTGGCCCAGACCGGCCACCCAGACACCCTGCGCGAGCTGGCGGTGCTGGGGTTTGGCCCCGGCGCCTTTTTCAGCGAGGGGCGCATCGGCACCAATGCCATCAATCTGGCGGCGCTGGAGGGAGTGCCGCTCTGCGTCAGCGGCCCCCAGCACTTCAACCAGACCCTGCACCCCTGGCACAGCTGCGCCAGTCCGGTCTACAACAGCAATGGCCGTCAGGTCGCCATCATCGCTTTGATCTGCAAGGTGGAGGCGGCGAGTGCTGGCGATCTGGCGCTCACCGTCAGCGCCGGGCGCGAGCTGGCCCATCTGCTGCAGATGGAGACCCTGATGCAGGAGTCCCAGCACCACCTGAGCGAACTTTACGCCCTGCTGGACGGCATGGATGACGGCGTGCTGGCCTGGGATCCCCTGGGTCGGCTGCGCTACCTCAATGGGCTGGCGGCACAGCGGCTGCGGCTCGATCCGGCGCGCTGTCTCGGCCAGCCGCTGGAGCAGCATTTGCTGCTGCCCCAGCGGTTGCAGCTGGCCATCAGGGGGCAGACGCCGCTCAGTCATGTGGAGGTGACGCTGGAGCGGCTCGGCGCGCAGGAGGGGGAGTTCATCAATGCGCTGATAAGCCTCAAGCCGTTGCCGGGGCCGGAGGGGGTCAGCTTTATCGCCCTGCTGCACCCGGTCGACCGGCTGCGGGCCATTCACCAGCTGCGCCAGACGGTGCCCGAGCTCTCTGCCCTGGTGGGGGAGTCGAGCGCCATGCGCAAGCTGCTGCGCTATGCCCGGCAGGCGGCCCAGAGTCAGGGGCCAGTCCTGCTGCGCGGCGAGGAGGAGGTGGGCAAGGCCCAGCTGGCGGAGGCGATCCACTTTGGCAGCGAACGGGCCGCCGGGCCGCTCATTACCCTCAACTGCAAGGCGCTGCCGAGCGAGCGGATGGCGCTGGAGCTGATGGGCTCCGACGAGGCGGGGCAGGAGCGGGCGGGCAAGTTCGAACTGGCCCACGGCGGCACCCTGGTGCTGGAGCAGGTGGAGTGCCTCTCTGCCCCCATGCAGGCGGCGCTGCTGCAACTGCTCAAGACCGGTCGCATTCAGCGCTTCGATTCGGCCCGCATCTTGCCGCTCAAGGTGCGGATCATCGCCACCAGTAGCGCTCCGCTGGAGCAGCGGGTGCAGGAGGGACTGTTTGGCCGCCAGCTGCTCTATGCCTTGCAGGCGTGCGAGCTGTGGCTGCCGGGGCTGCGGGAGCGCGCGGCCGATCTGCCCGGCCTTATCAGCCAGCAGCTAGGGGCGCAGGGGCGCGAACCGGTGCGCCAGTTCAGTCCGGCGGCCCTCGATTGTCTGCTGGCCTACCCTTGGCCCGGCAATCTGGGGGAGCTGCGCAGCGCCGTCGAGCATGCCCTGCTTCACGCCGGTCAGGGGTTGATCCCGCCGGAGGCGCTGCCCGCCGCCATTCGGCACGGTTATCAGTTGCTGACGGATGAGGTGGTGGGGCAACCGCTGCTCACCCTGGCGGAGCTGGAGCGCCAGGCCATCTTGCGCTGCGCCCACGCCTGCAAGGGGCAGGTGAGCCAGATGGCCCAACATCTGGGTATCAGCCGCACCACCCTGTGGCGGCGGCTCAAGCTGCTCGAGATCGATCCCGCCGATTATCACGGCTGACGCAGTGCCGTCACGAACCGGCCCGTAGAAAACGAAACGGCCCCGCAGTTGCGGGGCCGTATTATATGGCAGGTCAGCGGTGGCCCGGTTACAGCCCCAGCCGGTGGGCGGTGACCATGGCCGCCAGCACATCCTCGGCGGTGACCTTGAACGGCATGTTGTGGATGGTCTCCCCTTCGGCGGTAGAGGCTTTGGCCACCTCCATCAGGCGCGCCATGTCCAGCTCCTTGACCCCCATCATATGCAGGTTGGTCGGCAGGCCCACAGAGCGGCAGAAGCCCAGCACCGTCTCGATCTCCGCCATCGGCGCGTTCTCCAGCACCAGCTGCACCAGGGTACCGAACGCCACCTTCTCGCCGTGATAGAGGTGATGACACTCGGCCAGCTGGGTCAGGCCGTTGTGGATGGCGTGGGCGGCGGCCAGGCCGCTGCTCTCGAAGCCGATACCGCTCAGATAGGTGTTGGCCTCGATGATGTTCTCCACCGCCTTGGTGCAGAGCCCCTGCTCCACCGCCAGTTTGGCCTTGTAGCCATCGGCCAGCAGGGTCTGGTAGCAGAGCTCGGCGATGGCCTGCGCCGCCAGAGTAGAAGCGCCACCGGCCATGGTCTGGCAACCGGAGACCTTGTTGGCGCGCGCCTCGAAGTAGGTGGAGAGCGCATCCCCCATGCCGGAGACCAAGAGGCGCACCGGGGCGCGGGAGACCACGCCGGTATCCATGATGACCATGTTGGGGTTGGTCGGGATCATCAGGTATTCGCTGAACTGCCCTTGTGGGGTGTAGATGACCGCCAGCGCGCTGGTGGGGGCATCGGTGGAGGCGATGGTCGGCACTATGACCACCGGCACCTTCTGGTAGAAGGCGACCGACTTGGCGGTATCCAGCGTCTTGCCGCCGCCGATGCCGATGATGACGTCAAACGGGGTCTGCTTGCAGCGAGCCAGCAGGCGGTCGATCTCGGGGCGGGAGCACTCGCCGTTGAAGCAGTCGAACTCGGGTTTGATACCGGCGCCGTGGAAGCTGGTGGCCACGGTATCGCCTACCAGCTTGGTGACGAAGGCGTCGGCCAGGATCAGCGGCTTGCTGCCGAGCGCTTTGACGTAGTTGCCGATATTGGCAAGGGCCCCGTTGCCTTGCACGTATTTGCTGGGGCTGATGATGATGCGGTCCATATTCTATCCCTCTCTCTAGTTCATAAGACGTCTTTTGAAACTAACAGGGGCGAAGGGGCGGCTGTGCCGGGGACTCCTTCGTCTTTTACTTGCACGACAGTGGCGCTGCACAGGCTCAGCGAGCGAGTGCAGCGCCTTGAAGCTGGCAGATCAGTCGCCGAAGCGATCAAGGGCCAGCTGCTGGAAGCAGGCCAAGGCGGCCCCGGCATCCTCCCCGCGTGCCAGCAGGGTGAGCTGGTCTCCCTGACGCACGTTGAGCATGGCGAGCCGGGTCAGGCTGCGGGGATTGGCCTCTTTATCCCCCTTTTGCAACTTGAGTTCAGCGGCAAAGGGCTTGAGGGCGGCCACCAGTCGGGCTGCGGGACGCACATGCAGGCCGTGGGGGTTATCCACCACCACCTCGCAGCGCAGCCAACCGTCGTCGGCAACGGGAGCCGTCTCGGTGGCGGCCTGCGCTGGGCTGGCAGGCAGCATCGCCTGTTTCGGGCCCAGCGCGCCGAGTGCCTCGGCGGCCACCTCATCCAGCGTCAGGCCGGAACCGGCCGCTACCACGGCGGCCAGGGTGCCCTCGACCAGCGGGGCGGGGCAGAGCCGCACCCTAGCGCTCAGCTCCGGGGGCAGCAGTTCGAGGGCGGTCTCGGCGCTCAAGAGGGCGCTGCCCAAATCCATCAGCACCAGCACGCCGCTGCCGTCGTCCGCTTCTTCAATCGCACTCATCACCGCGATGGCATCGGTGCCTATGGGGTGGTCGGGGTCATCCACACCGGCCGCCAGCAGCAATCGGGCCGGGCTGCCGAGCTGGTCGGCCAGCGCTTTCAAGCCGGCCGCCAGCATGGCGCTGTGAGAGACAACTACGATTCCGATCATGTCACAACCTCGCTCTGTCACGCAGGGCGGTCAGCAGCAGCAGGGTCGAGGTGGCTCCTGCATCCTGATGGCCGATGCTGCGCTCGCCAAGATAGCTGGCGCGCCCCTTGCGGGCCTGCATCTGTATGGTGGCCTCGGTACCGGCTGCCGCGGCTGCCACCGCCTTGTCCAGCGCATCGTTGAGCGGCAGCTCTTGCTGCTGCGCCTGTTGCAGGGCAGCCAGGGCTGGCCACCAGGCATCGCACATGGTCTTGTCGCCCGGCTCGGCACGGCCGCGAGAAACAATGCCCTCCACACCGTCACTGAGCATTTTGCACAGCTGACTGAGGCTGAGGCTCTGGCAGGCGTCGGTACTGGCCGCCGCCCGGATAAAGAAGGTGCCGTAGAGGGGGCCGCTGGCACCGCCGACCGAGGAGAGCAATGTCATGCCGGTGGTTTTCAGTACCTGCCCGATATCCTTGTCCGCCACAGCCGGCAGCTTCTCGGCTACCTTGGCAAAGCCGCGCTGCATGTTGAGGCCGTGGTCGCCGTCGCCGATGTCGGTATCCAGCGCAGTGAGGTAGTCACGCTGCTCGGTAAAGATCTGTTCGCAGTCGAGCAGCCAGTTGACGATCTGATGCTTGCTTAACATGGGTTCTCCTTAGCAACCGCGACGCAGGGCGGGGGTGTGAACGGGGGCATCCCACAGGGTCATCAGTTCATCATCCACCTTGAGCAAGGTGATGGATATGCCGGTCATGTCGAGGGAGGTGCAGTAGGGGCCAATCAGGTTGCGCACCAGATGGATGCCTGCCTCTTCGCACAGGGTGGCGAGGCGACCATAGACGCCATAGAGCTCGGAGATGGGGGTGCCGCCGAGACTGTTGACCAGCGCGATGACTCGATCGCCCGCATTCAGCGGCTCGATGAAGGTGTGCTCTTCCTGCCAGCTGCCGGAGGCTCTGTCCCAGTGGCGCAGGGTGCGGCCATAGGGGGTGTTGTCAGCAAGCTCGCTGAACATGTCGTCCACCAGAGTATTGAGGTCGGTGAAGGGGCGACGTTCGATGCCCGGCTCGCCGTGGATACCGACGCCGAACTCCATCTCGTTGTCCGCCAGGGTGAAGGAGGGCTTGCCGGCGGCAGGCACTGTACAGGCGTGCATGGCGACGCCTATGGTGCGGCTCTGGTTGTTGATGCGACGGGCCAGTGCTTCGCAACGACTCAGGTCATAGCCCGCTTCGGCGGCGGCCCCCACCAGTTTTTCGCACAACACTGTGGTGGCAACGCCACGGCGACCGGCGGTATAGAGGCTGTCTTTGACCGCCACGTCGTCATCGATCAGCGAGAAACCCACCTTGACCCCGTCGCCGTGCAGCAGCTCGACTGCGGTCTCGAAGTTGAGCACGTCGCCGGTGTAGTTCTTCACCAGGAACAGCACGCCTGCGCCGCCATCAACGGCCTGACCGCACTCGTACATCTGATCCGGGGTCGGCGAGGTAAAAATCTCGCCGGGGCAGGCACCATCCAGCATCCCTTTGCCCACCAGACCGCCGTGCATCGGCTCGTGGCCGCTGCCACCGCCGGAGACCAGCGCCACCTTGCCCATCACGGGGGAGTCGGCGCGGGTGATGTAGTGGGGTTCAATACGGACCTTGAGCTCGGGGTGGGCGGCAGCCATCCCCATCAGTTGTTCACGGACCACGGCATCGACGGCATTGATCAGCTTCTTCATGGCTCACTCCTTGGCTTGCCACCGCACGGGTAGGCAGATGGTTGATGAAGCCAGTCTAACGGGATAAATCGGGAGAAAAATGACGGCCTGTTTGGTTCGGATTTGAAACAGAAGAAGGGTCATTGGTGTTTCAATCTGAAACAGCGAGAGGTAAACGGGCGGGAAACTGTTAGCGGCCTCACAGCCATGAAAAAGGGCCCCGCAGGGCCCTTCGCTATCACCGGAAGCCTTAGATGGCCCAGCCACCGGCATAGAAGATCACCAACGCCACGGCGATGATGACGGTACCGATGTTGAGTTTCTTCCACTCGGCAGCAAACAGACGACCCACGACCAGCGCCACGAAGCCCAGCATGATGCCGGTGACTATGTTGCAGGTCAGCACTATGAAGACGGCGCACAGCATGCCGGCGAGAGCATCGACCGAATCGCTGAAGTCCAGCTTGGTGACGTTGCCCAGCATCAGCAGACCGACGTACATCAGGGCCGGTGCTGTGGCGTAAGCCGGTACCAGATAGCTCAGCGGGGAGAGGAAGATCATCAGCAGGAAGAGCACGCCAACCAGTGCAGCGGTCAGACCGGTTTTGCCACCGGCTGCGGTACCAGCGGCGGATTCGATGTAGACGGCAGCCGGAGCACCACCCACCACGCCAGCCACCATGCTGCTGACGGAGTCGGCAGTCAGGGCCTTGCCGCCGCTGATGATGTGGCCACGCTCGTTGATGAGGCCCGCCTGACCGGCCACGGCACGTATGGTGCCGGTCGCGTCAAACACGGCTGTCATCACCAGAGCCAGTACGGTGGGAATAACCACCGGATTGAGAGCGCCCAGCAGATCCATGCTGCCCACCAGAGAGCCCTTCTCTCCGGTCAGGCTCGGCATGGCGAAGAAGCCCTGCCAGGTCACTTTCGGGTCGAAGATGAGGCCGAGAATGGAGATGGCGATGATCACCATCAGGATGCCGCCCGGCACCTTGCGACGCTCCAGACCGAAGATGGCAGCCAGACCCAGCACCGTCATGATGACAGGGAAGGAGGTCACTTCACCCAGTTGCACCGGCAGACCGGCCCCTTCGTTCTTGATCACCATGCCAACGCCGTTGGTGGCGATCAGCAGCAGGAACAGACCTATACCTATGCCGGTACCGTGGGCGATGCCGGAGGGGAGGTTATCCAGGATCCACTGGCGCACGCCGGTGACACTGATCAGGGTAAACAGCACACCCATCAGGAAGATGGCACCCAGCGCGACCGGAATGCTCAGTCCCTGACCCAGTACCAGACTGAAGGCGGTAAAGGCGGTGAGGGAGATGGCACAACCTATGGCCATCGGCAGCTTGGCCCAGAGGCCCATCAGCAGGGAGCCGAAGGCGGCGATCAAGCAGGTCGCCACGAAGACGGGGCCCTGCTCAAAACCGGCAGCACCCAGCATGTTCGGCACCACTATGATGCTGTAGACCATGGCCAGGAAGGTGGTCAGTCCGGCCAGCAACTCCTGGCGGACTGTGCTGCCACGCTGGGTGATGGAGAAATAGGAATCCAGAAACCCGCCATTGCCGGCGCGGGCCGTCATTTCTTGCGTTGCCATAGTTCATCCTGAATGTGTGAAGGAAATCGTTTGCTTGCTGGCGCGCAAAATAGCAAGAATTTGGCGAAATTGCAGCGAGTTAGGGCGCATCTTACCGAACTTTTCCATTTAAAGCCTCATTCGAGGCCTGTAATTCCAGATGGGAAGCTCCCCTTCAGCTTCTACACTCTTACTAGCCCCCATCAGCCGGAGACAAGCCCATGCACACAGGCAACCTGCTTGGCCAGATCCCCTCCCCCCTGCCCAATGAGATATTCACCGACCTGGTCAGCACCAATCACTTTCGCATCGAGCGCATCCTCTCCCAGGGGCAACAGACCCCCACCGGAGAGTGGTTCGATCAGGATGAACATGAATGGGTATTGCTGGTGCAGGGGGAAGCCATCCTGATCTTTATCACCCCGGATACCGGGGTACAGGAGCGGGTGCATCTGGGACCAGGAGATTACATCAATATTCCCGCGCACCTTCAGCACAGGGTGGAGTGGACCCACCCGACCGATATCACCGTCTGGCTCTGTATCTACTACTAGGGAAGGTGCGAACAAGTCCCTGATATGAGATCATGTTTGTCATCTGGAGCCATGGAACAGGGTTCATCATGAGTCATCAACTTACCTTCGCCGACAGTGAATTCAGCAGTAAGCGCCGTCAGA
>NZ_JBKISU010000039.1:0-38015 GCF_050266975.1 Aeromonas sobria | reverse complement strand
TGTTCGACTTCTTATTGCTAAGAAATCGTCTTGGTCACTTCACCAGACATTGAAAATCAACAAAATTGTTTGATGTTCGATGCTGTGAGTGCCCACACAGATTGCTTGATTCAAATTGTTAAAGAGCATCACGCTTATCGCGTTGAGGAGGCGCATCTTACGCTCCTCACTTCGAAAGTCAAGCGGTTGTTTTCGCCTTTCTTTCGGCGCCCACTTCGCTAGGAAGCTGGCTCATCAATGCGGCGTGTTCCGCCGTGCTGGTAGGGGCGCATTATAGGGATGGCGCGCCCGCTGGCAAGGGAAGAATGACAAAAAGATGACAGAAAGAGTGCGTTCGCTCAGATATGCAGCAACCCTCCGTTTCTTTGCTCACAATACCGGCAATCCAGGCGCTGACCGGAATTGAATTGAACATTTGAGGAGCCTCTCTATAATAGCCATTTCAAATGTCAATTTAAGGTTGCCGTCATGCATCAGATTCTGGATAGCCGCAAGGAAGAGCAGATTGTGCCTCTGTTCCGTCTGGGGTTCAGGCCTTTCTTCCTGCTCGGAGCCCTCTTCTCTACCTTGGCCATGTTGGGGTGGCTGGCACAGCTCAATGGCTTGCTCCAGATGCCGGGTATCGGCAATCCCATCTGGTGGCATGCCCATGAGATGCTGTTTGGCTTCGGCGCCGCCATCGTCGCAGGCTTTCTGCTGACCGCAGTGCAAAACTGGACGGCCCACCCCGGCGTACGCGGCTGGCCACTGGCCTGGGTGGTGGGCTTATGGGCGGCGCCGAGGTGCCTGCTCCCCTGGCTGGGCGAGGGAAATCCGGTGCTGATGATGGCGGATCTGGCCTGGCTGCCACTGTGCGCCTGGTTTCTGGCCAAACCCATCATGGCGACTCGCCAATGGCGTAACCTCTTCTTCGTGCCCCTGCTGCTGGTGTTGACGCTGCTCAACGGGGCAAGCTGGCTGTGGCATGAGCAGTGGATCGTCACAGAACATCTGCTGATCACCACAGTGCTGCTGTTCACGACCCTGATTGCCGTGATGGGCGGACGCGTCATTCCCTTCTTCACCGCCCGCGGCACAGGCCGGGAAAAAGCGGCGCCGCTGTTGTGGTTGGAGCGCGCAGCCCTCGCATCCCTGTGGCTCATCCTGTTGATCTGGCTGCTGCTGCCCACACCATGGATCACCAGCATCTACATGGTGCCTCTATATATAGCGGCGGCCGGGTTGCATCTGTGGCGACAGTTGCGCTGGCGCCTGCCGACGACGCTCCCCCACCCCCTGCTGTGGTCACTGCACCTCGCCTACCTGTTTATCCCCCTCGGCCTGCTCGCCCTCTCGGCCCAGGCGGCTGGGCTGGCCATCTCCCTGTCCCTGGCCAGTCATCTGCTCAGCGTCGGCTGCATGGGCACCATGATCCTGGGGATGATAGCGCGGGTGTCGCTCGGTCACAGCGGACGTGCCTTGCAGGTGGGCCGCCGGATCAGCTGGGCGTTCGCCATGGTCATTGCGGCGGCAGGATGCCGGGTACTGATCCCGCTGTTCTGGCCCGGCCACACCCTGCACGGCTGGAATCTCAGTGGCCTGGCCTGGTCCTTGGCATATGGCCTCTTCGTCTGGATTTATGCCCCCATATTGACCAGCCCCAGGGCCGACGGTCGCCCGGGCTGAGCATCAAGGCCGCTCGGGAGACTGAGACGACGGGTAGTGGATCAGGTTATGGAAGATGGCAGGGACCTCCCCCAGATTGCGGTAACCATGGGGCCGATCGGCGGCGAAACGCACCGCCGCCCCCTGCTCGAGCAGACGCCACTCCCCGTCTACCAGCACCTCCATGGCACCGCTGATGACGATGACATGCTCGGTCACCCCCGGCTCATGGGGCTCTGACTCGCGCCGATAGCCGGGCAGCAGGGTCAGCTCGAACAGCTCGAAACCAAAGCGCCCCTCATAAGGGAAGAGGGGGGCCACCTGCATGCCCTCCCCGGCGGGTTGCTGGCGAATGGCATCGACGGTGCGATAGAGCACATCGTCCTTCGCCGTGGGAGCCGGCTCGATAAAGCTGGAGAAGGAAACCCGAAAACCGGTCGCAATCTTCCACAGCGTCGCCACCGTGGGGCTGGATTCGCCCCGCTCAATCTGGCCAAGCATGGCCTTGCTCACCCCGGTGGCTCGCGCCGCCGCATCCAGGCTCCAGCCCCGCTCGCCGCGCAGCGCCTTCAGTCGCTGTGCCAGGTGTTGATTCATGGTCTGCATTCGATGCGCTCCTTGTGCGCTATAACGCCCAGCCCTATACTCGAGCCCTATTGTACGCAATAACGCACACGCAGACACAAGGATGTCCCCATGCCCCTCGCCCTCCCCCACCTGGTCGCCGGCTTCATCGCCGTACTGGTCGGCTATACCAGCTCGGTCGTGCTCATCATACAGGCGGCCGCTGCCGCCGGTGCCGACGCGGCCCAGACCGCCTCCTGGCTCTGGGCCCTTGGCATCGGCATGGGGCTGAGCTGCATCGCCCTCTCCTTCTATTACCGCACCCCCATACTGACGGCATGGTCGACGCCGGGCGCCGCCCTGCTCATCACCAGCCTGGGCCAGTTCACCCTGGCCGAGGCCATCGGTGCCTTCCTGCTCTCTTCCCTGCTGATCACCCTGTGCGGCATCACCGGCTGGTTTGAGCGCTTGATGAGGCAGATCCCGGCCAGCCTGGCCACCGCTATGCTGGCCGGGATCTTGCTGCGCTTCGGTTTGGATCTGTTCAAGATAACGCCCCAGGATCCCCTGCTGATCGGCGTCCTGCTGCTGGGCTTCATCGCCGCTCGCCATCTCTGGCCGCGCTATACCATGGTGGTGGTGCTGGCGGCGGGGATCCTGCTGTGCGGCCTGCGGGGGCAGCTGCAGCTGAGCGGGCTCGGTTGGCAGCTGGCCAGCCCGGTCTGGATGAGCCCAAGCTTCTCCCTCGATGCCCTGTTTGGCATAGCCCTTCCCCTGTTCATCGTCACCATGACCTCCCAGAACATGCCGGGCATCGCCATCCTGCGGGCCCACGACTACTCTGTCTCCTCCTCTTCTCTCATCGGCTGGACCGGCATCCTGGGCGCCGTGCTGGCTCCCTTCGGCGGCTTCGCCTTCAATCTGGCCGCCATCACGGCCGCCATCTGCATGGGCAAGGAGGTGGATCAGGATCCTTCCCGGCGCTGGGCGGCTCCGGTCTGGGCCGGCGGCTTCTACCTGCTCAGCGGCGTCTTCGGCGCCACCGTGGTGACCCTGTTCAACGGCTTCCCGCCCACCCTGGTCACGGCCATAGCGGGATTCGCCCTGCTCGGCACCATAGGCAACAGCCTGCACGCGGCGCTGCAGCAGGATGAAGAGCGGGAAGCCGCCCTGCTCACCTTCCTGATCACCGCCTCCGGCATCAGCCTGCTCGGCGTGGGGGCCGCCTGCTGGGGGCTGCTCATCGGCTGGGGCCTGTATCGCCTGCGCCGCTGCTGAGCTAACGGCCCGTCATGCAGACAGCAAAAAGCCAGCCCGATGGGCTGGCTTTTTGCTGGAGGCTGATGGGGCTCACCCCTTGGGGCGCACCCCCAGGGTGTGGCAGATGGCGTAGGTCAGCTCTGAGCGGTTCAGGGTATAGAAGTGGAAATCCTTCACCCCCTCCTGGCTCAGTACCCTGACCTGATCGATGGCGATGCTGGCGCCCACCAGGTTGCGGGTCATCTGATCGTTATCCAGCCCCTCGAAGCGCTGGTGCATCCAGCGCGGCACCTTGACGTTGGTGAAGCCGGCGAACTTGGCCAGGGTCTGGTAGTTGGAGACCGGCAATATGCCCGGCACTATCTCGGCATCGATGCCGATGGCGGCGCAGCGATCCCGAAAGCGCAGGTAGGTCTCCACGTCGAAGAAGAACTGGGTGATGGCGCGGTTGGCACCGGCATCTATCTTGCGCTTGAGGTTGAGCAGATCGGATTGGGCGCTGCGCGCCTCCGGGTGCACCTCGGGGTAGGCCGCCACCGAGATATCGAAGTCCGCCTCCGCCTTGAGCAGGGCCACCAGATCCGTGGCATACATCTCCGGTTTGTCCACACCCTGGGGCAAGTCCCCGCGCAGGGCGACGATGTGGCGTATCCCGCTGTTCCAGTAGTCACGGGCGATGGTGCGCAGCTCGTCGCGGCTGGCATCGATGCAGGTCAGGTGCGGCGCGGCAATGAGGCCGGTGCGCTCCTTGATGTCCTTGATCACCTTGTGGGTGCGATCCCGGGTGCCGGAGTTGGCGCCATAGGTCACGGAGACGAACTTGGGTTCGAGTACCTTGAGCCGCTCTATGGATTGCCAGAGGGTATTCTCCATCCCTTCGCTGTTGGGTGGAAAAAACTCGAAGCTGACCCCGATATCGCCGCTCAAATCGGCCAGACTCTGGTTGAGTGCCTCAACCTGACGTGCACTGTGAAATCCCATTCCTCTACTCCCTGACCTGCTCGCTGCTCTTCATGACGCCGGTGAATGTCTGGACGTCTAAACGTCTTGCTATCTTTAAGATAAAGCGTTCGAATGTCAACTAGGAAATGTAAAACGGCACAAAGGGATCCATATGCAGACTTATTTATCTCGTTATTGCGAGTTGGCTCCCATGCCAAAAGCGTTTGGCTCGGGTTATGATGGCGACGGATCGTCCTGGACGTTCTGAATCTGCGTGTGATTGTTTGGCCGGAGCCCGACTCCGGCCCCTTTTCAATATCCAGCCTCCCCTGCCGATAACCCAGTATCCGCCAAGAGGAGCTCATCATGGATAGCCACCCCGGCTTCGCCACCGACCTGCTGTTCGATCGCTATCAGGGCGAGGTCAGCCAGCACCCCGGCTTCGCCACCGACCTGCTGTTCGATCGCTATCAGGGCGAGGTCAGCCAGCACCCCGGCTTCTGGGCGGTGCGCACCCCTTCTGCCCCCGATTACTACTTCGGCAACTATCTGCTGCTGAACACGGCCCCGAGCGATCGGGACAAGGGCTGGCTGGAGCAGAGCTTCGATCTCCTGGTGGCCCGGGATGCCGGGCTTCGGCATCGCACCTTCCAGTGGCCCCTGGCCGAGGGGCAAAACAGCCGGGTCGCCGGCTTCGTCGCCACCGGCTACCAATACATGGAGTGCGTGGTGCTGACCCTGACCTCTGATCGGTTGATCGCCCCCCCGGCCAGACCCGAGCTGACTGTGCGCCCCCTAGCGGCCAGCGAGTGGGCCGACTGGCTCGCCCTCGAGCTGGAGGAGCGTGAGCCCGACTACCCGGCCGAGCGCTACCTCGCCTATCTGGAAAACCGCCAGCGTCTCTATCAGGCCATGATAGCCGACGGCCTCGGCGACTGGTGGGGACTCTGGCATGGCAGCGAACTGGTCGCGAGCTGCGGCCTCTTCTTCACCGCCAGTCAGGGTCGCTTCCAGCTGGTACGCACCCGGCGGGCCTGGCGCAATCAGGGATGCTGCAAGCAGCTGCTGGCCCGGGTCGCCACCCAGGGCCTGGCCCGGGTACCCTCCCTGGTGATAGTGGCGGATGAGCAGTATCACGCCCAGAAGGTCTACCGTGACCTGGGCTTCACCCCCAGGGCCCGCATCGCCAGCCTGTGCCGCTGGCCCAGGGACGAGGCGATCTGATCCCCGCACACATCCAACTGAAACGGGAGGCCAAGGCCTCCCGTTTCAGTTGCATCACTCAGCCCCGGCCGCTGCGGGCCGCGCCCTCTTGGTCACTGGCTCTCCAGGGCCTGGGCCAGCGCCGCCTCGACGCCGGGCAGGGAGGCCGCAGGCAATGGCGCCGCCTCGGCAGTGCCCTGGGCCGGCGCCACGGCGGCCTGGGCGGGAAGCGGGGTCTGATCCGGCACGCTCGCGGCCGCCTGGATCACCGGGCCAGGAGCCGCATCGCTCGGCGCCGGGGCCGGGGCCTCGCACAGGCAGGGCGCCCCCTTCTTGCCCTGGTTACCCTGATGGGGGCCATACCAGCCCTTCAGCTCCTGCTCCAGCTTGCTCGCCGCCCCCTGGGGCGTCTGGCTGCCGAGCAGCACCGCCTGGCTCTGGCTCGCCAACTCATCCCCCAGCTTGGGTTCTCCCCGGGAGAGGATCTGGGTCGCGACCCGGATGGTCGAGTCACACTTGTCCCGCCACTCCATCATCTCCCGCGCCGCCGGGTTGTCCACCTCGAAGAAGTGGTTGGAGAGGGAGAAGAAGCCGGGCAGGGCATTGGTATACAGCTCGGCAAACTGGGCACTGGTCAGCCACTGCAGGAAGGCCATGGCGGCCTCCTTGTTCTTGCTGGCGGGATTGAGCCCCATGCCGATGTCGGTGTGATCGGTGAAGAAGCAACCGTCCCCCTGCCTGGCCACGGGGGGCGGCATCACCCCGAAATCCAGCTTGCCGGTGAAGGGGGCGATTTCCCAGGATCCCGCCGCATAGAAGGCGGCCTTGCCGGAGGTGAACAGCTCATTGGTCGCGGCATAGTCGCGGCTCTCGCCCCCCTCGCCGAGATAGGTGCGCCAGCGGGCCAGCTCCTCGAACACCTTGACGTATTGCGGGTTGTCGAGCCGCTCCTGACCGTCGATCAGCGCCAGCCGTCCATCCTCCCCCTGCCAGTAGTTGGGCCCTATGTTCTGGAAACCCAGCTCGGAGGCGACCCAGCTCTCGCTGCCGCTCATGGCGAGCGGCACATAGCGGCCATCGGCCTTCACCTTGTCCAGCGCGGCGAAGAAGGCGTCGCGGGTCTGGGGCACGGTCAGCCCCAGCTCGCTGAAGATCTGCTTGTTGTAGAAGAAGCCGTGAATGACGGAGGCCATGGGCACGCAGAAGGTCTGCGCCCCCGAGTCGGTCTGCCAGGGGGACTGGGCAAAGCTCGGGAAGTTCTCCATCCCGGCCATCTCGGTCAGCTCGGCCAGATGGCCCGCCTTGAACAGGGCCAGGGAGTCGTCAAACGGGCGACAGGTGATGAGATCCCCCGCCTTGCCTGCCTTCAGGCTGGCCCACAGGGTCGGCATGTAGCTGACGTTCTGCACGCCGTTGAATCTCACCTGGATGCCGGGGTGAGCGGCCTCGAAGGCCGGGATTATCTTCTGCTCCCACAGGGCCTTGTCATCGATGCGCCAGCTTTCGATCACCAGCTCGCTGGCCATCAGCTGACCACATACCAGGAGACTCAGGGCCCCGATCCACTTGTTAGCCATAAGTCCTCTCATACCTTGAAATGGGCGATCAATTGCTGCTGCTTGCCCGCCAGATCCGCCAGCACTTCACTGCTGCCTGCCGACTGGCGCGCTTCCCGTTCTGTCTCGTAGGCCACCTCGGCGATGCCGGCGATGTGGCGCGCCACCCCCTGGCTGACCGAGATCTGCTCCTGGGCGGCGTGGGCGACCTGATCCGCCATCGACTTGATGGCGCTCATCCGATCGGCGATGGATTGCAGGGCGGCATCCATCTGGCGGGTCTGATCGACGCAGCTGCCGGTCTGCTCCTGGCTGCGCGCCATCACCTCGACCACCTGGTCGCTGGCGCTCTGCAGGTTCTCGATCATGGCCTGGATCTCCTCCGTGCTGGTCTGGGTCCGGTTGGCCAGGGCCCTGACCTCGTCGGCCACCACGGCGAAGCCGCGACCGGCCTCACCGGCCCGGGCCGCCTCGATGGCGGCGTTGAGGGCCAGCAGGTTGGTCTGCTCGGCGATGCCGCGGATCACGTCGAGTATGCTGCCGATGTTGTGACTGAACTCCCCCAGCTTGTGGGTGATGCCCATCGCCTCGGCCATAGCCCCGGCCAGCTCCTCGGTGAGGCGGCGGGTGGCGGCGACCTGATGGCGACCGGCCTTCGCCTCCTCGTCGGCGAGATCCACCTCGTGCCGGGTGCCATCGGTGGAGCGGGCCACCTCGGTGGCGCTCACCTCCAGTTCCGTGATGGCGGCGGCCACCTGATCGGTCTGGCTCTTCTGATCCTGCACCCGGGCCATGGCCCGATCGCTTATCTCGGCGGCGCGGCTCGCCTCCTCCACCAGATGGCGGGAACCGGCATTGATCTGGGCGAGCAGCTCCCCCGTCTTGCCCGCCAGGGTGTCGATGGAGCGGGAAAGACTGCCGAACTCGCAGCGGCTCTGGTAGTCGATGCGGCGGGTCATGTCCCCGGCCGCCATCAGGCCGAGCTCATGGTCGATGCGCTGCAAGGGGCGTTGAATGCTGCGGGCCGTGGTGTAGCCGATGAGCAGGGCGGCGCCGGCGGAGACGGCGGCCACCAGCAGGATCCAGACGCTGGCGCTGCTGACGGCATCATCGGCCAGGGCGCGGCTCTCGCTGGCGATGGCGCCCGCACTCTTGCCCATCTCGTCGAGCTGGTTCAGGCTGCTGACCAGGGCGGTATCCAGCTGCAAATTGAGTTGATCCAGGGAGGCGGCGAGCTGCTGGCCCTGACGCATGGTGGCGAGCAGCCCCTGCTTGCCGAGGGCCAGCTCCTGCATCCTGTCCAGATTGGAGACGAAGCGCTGCTTGACGTCGGCGGGCACATCGACCCGCTCCAGCCGCTTGCGGGCCATCTCTATGTCCTTGCCGAGCACCCGCTCCAGCGCGTTGAGGTCGGTTTCCCCATCGGCGCGGCGGATGTTCTTCAGATCCCGGGCGATGCCGGAGGTGATGAGTTCGGCCTTGTTGCGCATGGATCGCTTGGCGGCAGCCTGCTGCAGCAGCAGATCCGCGGCCCACTGGTAGGTATCCTCCAGGCGAATGAAGGCCATCTCCAGCTGCTGGCGTCGCGTCAGCAGCGCGAGCCACTGGCCATGCTGGGCCATCACCTGCTCGGCCAACCCGTAGAACTGCCCCGTGGCCTGCTCCACCCCGGCGAAACGCTGACGTGCCTCGGCCAGCTCGGTGAAACGCCCCATCTGCTGACTCAGGGTCTTGAAGCCTGCCTCTTGCTGCTGGAAGCGGCCGGCCAGCTCAGGCAGCTTGCTTGCCTGTTCGCTGGCGCGGTACTCCAGCACCCAGCGGTTGCTGTCCTGCAGCGCCCCCTTGAGGCCAGCCACCGTGATGACCAGGGGGGTGGCGGTATCGGACACCTGGGAGAGACCCTGGCTGATCCCCCGGATCTTGAGGGCGCTGACTGCCCCCAGCAGGATTAGCAACAGCAGCATCAGCACAAATCCGGCGATGATCCGCTGCACGATAGACAAACCCATGAGACATCCTCACTCGTTGGGAAAGAGACAGTACAGGGGATATCGGCCGGGCGGCCCATTAGTGGAGGTGGGAGAGGTGAATTTATGATGTTTTTATGGCAAGGGAATCAATAGACGCCCACAAAAAAGCCCGGCGCAGCCGGGCGAAAAGGACGTGCAGTGCAAGTAAGTGTCATTAGAAGCGATAGCCGACGCCGACCATGAAGGCCATGGGGTCGATGGAGGTCTTGATCCCCTCGCCGCCATTGACGTGCACCTCTGTGTCTATGTCCATGATCCAGGCGGAGCCGTTGACGAACCAGCGATCGTCGATCGCCATGTCGAGGCCAATCTGACCCGCCACGCCCCAGGAGTCATCCAGCTTCACGTCCGCCCCATCGAGGGCGCCCTTGCCCTTCTCGCTGAAGAAGGTGGTGTAGTTGATGCCGATGCCCACATAGGGACGCACCCTGCTCTGGGCATCGCCGAAGTAGTATTGCGCCATCAGGGTCGGCGGCAGGTGCTTGACCTTGGCAACCTCCCCCAGCTCCGGGGTGCTCACCCGGTGGGAGAAGGGGGTGGCCGCCAGCAATTCGACCCCCCAGTTGTCGGTGATCAGGTAGGAGAGGGTCAGCCCGAGCTGCATGTCGTCATCGACCTGGAACTCGCCCGTGCCCAGCACATCGTCGCTGCTCTCCTGGGGAGAGACGAAGGCCAGGCCCCCACGCACCAGGATGTCGCCGGCCTGGTGGGCCATGGCGGGGGCGGTAAAGGCGGCTGCAAGCATCAGGGGAAGAAATTTGTTCATCACCAAGTTTCCTTTTTTAGTTTTTCATTCTGGGTTGTAAGCAAGGCGACTATAAAAGGATGTGACGGGCTGGTTATTGATTTGGCGCAAAAGTTACCAATAAATAGATAGATGTACGAAATAGCTTACCTGATGCGTAATCCATCTTATTTTCACTCACAACGATTTGATTTTTAATAACTTTAACTTTCATCGTGAATATAATTTCAACTTTAAGCGGCAGAGTGAATATAGGTTCTGTGATCCAGGTGGCTTATTCGCCGCCTGCCGCACCGCGCGCCACCCGGCTATATTTCCCGCCACCACCCTTATCCGGCCGTCATGGCGCCTGATACGCCTCCCTTGGCCGCCATCCCTCGCCGGGCCGGGTTTCCTGGGCGCCCATCCCAGAGAGGAGCCCACAGGGCCCTCATATCAAAGAGGGGCCATCAGGCGCCCATGCCAAAGAGGAGCCATCAAGCCCCCATATCAAAGAGGGGCCATCAAGCCCCCATATCAAAGAGGAGCCATCAAGCCCCCCATATCAAAGAGGGGCCATCAAGCCCCCATATCAAAGAGGGGCCATCAAGCCCCCATATCAAATAGGAGCCATCAAGCCCCCCATATCAAAGAGGGGCCATCAAGCCCCCATATCAAAGAGGAGCCATCAAGCCCCCCATATCAAAGAGGGGCCATCAGGCCCCCCCATATAAAAGAGGGGCCCGCAGGCCCCTCTCGCTGGACGCTGGCAGCGCGTCCTCACCGAACAGGACGGCTGGCCGTCATTCGCTCTGCTCGCTCTTTTGCGCCTTGCGTTTGCGTGCAGGCTGGCTGGCCGATGTCCTGGCCGCCTGCTTCGCCAGCAGGGGGGCCAGGAAGCGGGCCGTGTGGGACTCCTTGTTCCTGGCCACCTGCTCCGGGGTGCCCGTCACCAGGATGCGGCCACCGCCGGCGCCCCCTTCCGGCCCCAGATCCACCACCCAGTCCGCAGTCTTGATGACGTCCAGGTTGTGCTCGATGATCACCATGGTGTTGCCCCGATCCCGCAGCTGGTGCAGTACCTTGAGCAGCTGCTGGATGTCGTGGAAGTGCAGGCCCGTGGTCGGTTCGTCCAGGATGTAGAGGGTCTTGCCGGTGTCCCGCTTGGAGAGCTCCCGCGCCAGCTTGACCCGCTGCGCCTCGCCGCCGGACAAAGTGGTGGCGGACTGGCCGAGGCGGATGTAGGAGAGGCCCACGTCCATCAGGGTCTGCAGCTTGCGCGCCACCGCAGGGACAGGGTCGAAGAAGGCGCGGGCATCCTCCACCGTCATCTCGAGGATCTCGTGGATGTTCTTGCCCTTGTACTTCACCTCCAGGGTCTCGCGGTTGTAGCGCTTGCCCTTGCAGACGTCGCAGGGCACGTAGACGTCCGGCAAAAAGTGCATCTCCACCTTGATGACCCCATCCCCCTGGCACGCCTCGCAGCGGCCCCCTTTCACGTTGAAGGAGAAGCGACCCGGCTGGTAGCCGCGGGAGCGCGCCTCCTGGGTGCCGGAGAGCAGCTCGCGGATCGGGGTGAACAGGCCGGTATAGGTGGCCGGGTTGGAGCGCGGGGTGCGGCCGATGGGGCTCTGATCGATGTCCACCACCTTGTCCAGCTGATCCAGCCCCTCGATGCTGCGATAGGGGGCCGGGGTGGACTCGGTCGCCTTGTTGAGCTCCCGGTGGGCGATGCGAAACAGGGTGTCGTTGATCAGGGTCGACTTGCCGGAGCCGGAGACGCCGGTGACGCAGGTCATCACCCCGATGGGCAAGTCCAGGTTGACGTTGCGCAGGTTGTTGCCGCTCGCCCCCTTGAGCTTGAGCCAGCGGTCGGTGAGCGGAGTGCGCTCGGCCGGCACGGCGATCTCCTTGCGCCCGGAGAGGTAGTCACCGGTCAGGGACTCGGGGTTATTGATGATCTCCTCCGGCGTGCCCTGGGCGACGATGGCGCCGCCATGCACGCCGGCCCCAGGGCCTATGTCGAGCACATGGTCGGCGAGGCGGATGGCATCCTCGTCGTGCTCCACCACTATCACCGTGTTACCGAGATCCCGCAGGTGAGTCAGGGTGCCCAGCAACCGCTCGTTGTCCCGCTGGTGCAGGCCTATGCTGGGTTCGTCCAGCACATACATCACCCCCACCAGGCCGGCGCCGATCTGGCTGGCCAGCCGGATCCGCTGGGCCTCGCCGCCGGAGAGGGTCTCGGCGCTGCGGGACAGACTCAGGTAGTTGAGGCCGACATTCACCAGGAAGCCGAGCCGCTCGACGATCTCCTTGAGGATCTTGTCCGCTATCTGGGCGCGCTGGCCGGTCAGGTTCAAGCCTTCGAAGAAGGCGAGGGCGTCGCCGATGGACTGCTCGGCGATGGCGGGCAGGTTGCGGTTGTCCACGAAGACGTGGCGGGCTTCTTCCCGCAGCCGGCTGCCGCCGCAACTGGTGCAGGACTTGTTGGCGATGTATTTCGCCAGCTCTTCGCGCACCGAGTTGGATTCGGTTTCCCGGTAACGCCGCTCCATGTTGTGCAATATCCCCTCGAAGGGGTGCTTGCGCACCACCACATCGCCGCGATCGTTCATGTAGCGGAATTCGATCTCGGTGCGACCCGAGCCGCGCAGCACCACCTCCTGCACCCGGGCGGGCAGATCCCCCCAGGGGGTCTCCAGATCGAACTTGTAATGATCGGCCAGGGATTTGAGCATCTGGAAGTAGTAGAAGCTGCGCTTGTCCCAGCCACGGATGGCACCGCCGGCCAGGCTCTGGCCCGGATCGTGGATAAGCTTGGCGGGGTCGAAATACTGCTGCACCCCGAGGCCGTCACAGGTGGGACAGGCGCCGGCCGGGTTGTTGAAGGAGAAGATGCGCGGTTCGAGTTCCGACATGGAGTAGCCGCACTCCGGGCAGGCGAAGTTGGCGGAGAAGGTCATGGCTTGCACCTGCTCCTCCCCGTCCATGGGCACCACCAGCACGATGCCGCCGGAGAGGGTCAGCGCCGTCTCGAAGGATTCGGCCAGGCGCAGGGCCAGGTCATCGCGCACCTTGAAGCGGTCCACCACCACTTCTATGGTGTGCTTCTTGTGCAGCTCCAGGGTGGGGGGGTCGGAGAGGTCGCACACCTCGCCGTCGATGCGGGCGCGGATGTAACCCTGGGCCGCCAGGTTCTCCAGCAGCTTGCTGTGCTCCCCCTTGCGGTTGCGCACCACGGGAGCCAGCAGCATCAGCTTGGCCCCTTCGGGCTGGGCCAGCACCTGATCCACCATCTGGCTGATGGTCTGGGCCGCGAGCGGGATGGCGTGAGTCGGGCAGCGGGGCTCGCCGACCCGGGCGAACAGCAGGCGCAGGTAGTCGTAGATCTCGGTGATGGTGCCGACGGTCGAGCGCGGATTGTGGGAGGTGGACTTCTGCTCGATGGAGATGGCAGGCGACAGCCCCTCGATGTGGTCCACGTCCGGCTTCTCCATCAGGGAGAGAAACTGGCGGGCATAGGCGGAGAGGGATTCCACGTAGCGGCGCTGCCCCTCGGCATAGAGGGTATCGAACGCCAGGGAGGACTTGCCGGAGCCGGAGAGACCCGTGACCACGATCAGCTTGTCGCGGGGCAGAGTCAGGTTGATGTTCTTGAGGTTGTGGGTGCGGGCACCCCGGATCACGATTTTTTCCATCTTGTTGCGCGCTCGATACGAGAACCAGAGCGGGCCAGTATGGCATAGAGACTACTGGATGAATAGACAGTCCAGGCGGGAAATCACGCCCGTTGCGGGCAGCTGAAATGCTGCTCCTGCTCGCTCAGCAGCGCCTCCCCCTGCCACAGTTGCACCCTGACCCTGACCCGGTAGGGGCAGCTCAACCCCAGACTCAGCCGGCCCAGGCCATGGGGGCGATCGGGGAGCAGCCTGACCTGCCCTCCCTGGCGCTGATGGCTCTGCCCGGCGGCGCCTTCGCTCCACAGATCCAGAGTGAAACCCAGGATCAGGGCCTGGTCGCTTTGCAGGGTGGGGGCCAGGGAGAGGCCGGTGGGGGTCGCTATGGCATTGAACTGCACACTGGGGACTGGGGTCATCTCGCTCTCCTCGGCCCGGGCGGCCAGGGTCATCAGCAATGGCAGGGGCAGCAGGCACCGCCAGAGGTGACGCCCGCGCCGCAGCGGAAATGAAAAAGGGGCCCGCAGGCCCCCGAACATGAGACGCATCAGTTGCCGCCCTGGTAGACATAAGCCTGGTTGTTGCTGCCGTACACATCGACCTGAGCCGTATTGTAGCTGGCGGTCTGCACCACATCGACCAGGTTGTTGCCGCCATTCATGCCGGCGTTGACGTAGACATCGGCCACATGGTGGTTGCCGGTCTGGCTGACGCTCAGCTCGTTGTCGCTGCCCAGATAGGATTCGACGGAGGCGCTGTTCATGTCCCCGGTCTGGGTCACGGTCACGGTCGAACCCGAGTGGGACGCATCGGCATAGGCCCAGTTGTCATTCCCGGTCTGGGCCACGGTCAGCTCGTTGTCCGACCCCCAGGTCCAGGCGCCCTTGCCTTCCACGTCACGGGCGGCCGCCACCTGGTTGCGATCCCCTTGCTGGTCGATGGCGATCCGGTTGTTGCTGCCCGCCTCCTGCTCCGCGTTGGCGTAGTTGTCATTCCCGTGCTGATCTATGGTCACCACGCCATCTGTGCTGCTGGCCAGCTGCTTGACCACGGCATCGTTGCCATTGCCCTGCTGATTGATGCTGGCCTGGTTGCCCACGCCCTTCTGCTCGGTGTCGGCCAGGTTGCCTTCACCCACCTGGAGTATGCTGGCCTGTTCGCCGGCGCCGCCCTGATAGGCGATGGCCAGGTTGTCATCCCCCAGCTGATCGATGGTCAACCCGTCGTCATGGCCGGTCTGACTGGTTTCGATCTCGTTGCGGTTACCCACTTGAGTCAGGGTGGCGCGCTCGTTGTTGCCGGCCTGGTGGGCGGTCAGGGTGTTGCCCTCACCGGCCGCCGAGCCGGACTGGGCCGTGCTCACATAGCCATCGACGCCGCTCTGGTTGACATAGGCCTTGTTATCGAGATCGCGCTGGTCGACCAGGGCCTCGTTGCCACTGCCGGACTGGGTCACCTTTGCCAGGGTTCCCTCCGGATAGGCATAGCCATAGTGATTGGTGGCCTGGGTGACGCTGGCCTTGTTCAGGCTGCCGGACTGGGCGACCTGGGCTTCGGCGCCATCGGCGATCTGCTGGGAGACGCTGGCCTCATGGCCGTTGCCGAGCTGGCTGACGTTGGCGATGGCCTTGTCGGACCAATAGTTGTTGAGGGTGGCGTCGTTGTGATTGCCCACCTGGCTCACGGTAGAGCTGGCACCATCACCGTTGTCCTGCATCACGTCGGCGTTGTTGTGGTTGCCGATCTGTGCCACGGAGGCATGGGATCCTTCGTTGAACACCTGCTGGGTCACGGTGGCGACGTTGAAGTTGCCCGTGCTCGCGACCTGGGCCAGGGAGCCCGCCGTGCTGGACTCCTGGGTCACCAGGGCGTCGTTGCCGACCCCGACCTGCGCCACGCTGGCCTCGGACTCACTGGTGTTCTTCTGGATGGTTTTCGCCTCGTTGTCGGCCCCCAGCTGGCTGATGCTCGCCTCGTTGTGGTTGCTGTCGTCGATCTGCTCGACCATGGCTAGGTTGTTGTTGCCGGTTTGGGCGACCGTGGCCTGGTTGTTGGCGGAGGCCGCCCAGACGCTGGAAGTAGCCAGCAATACGGCGGAGGCGATGATGGTACGTTTGAACATGATTTCCCTCTCGTGCTTTGGTGTGAGCCTGAGCTCAGTTGGTTTGGACTACTCTCACTTGCTGGTTGACCCCCGCCTGAATGACGGTGGCCGCCAGGCCGCTGCCGCTCTGCTCTATGGTGGCCAGGTTGCCATCACCGAGCTGAACCGCCCGCGCCCGATTGTCATACCCGCTCTGGCTGATCCAGGCCTGGTTGTCCAGGCCCTGCTGCCACAGCCAGATCTGGTTGCCGACGCCGGCCTGGTAGAGCTCGGCACTGTTGCCGACCCCGAGCTGGACCGCATCGACCCAGTGGCTGTCGCCGACCTGCTCCAGGCTCAGCCGCTGCCCATCCCCGCGCTGCATCAGGCGCACCTGGTTGTCGTTCCCCGACTCGCCGAGCAGCAGCTCGTTGTCCGTGCCCAGTTGCCACAGCCGGGCCTGATTGCCCTCCCCGCGCTGCAGCAGCTCGAGTTCGTTGTCTTGTCCCAGTTCGCTGGCCGGGGCGAGATCCTGCGCTGCCACGGGCAGGCCGAGCAGGCTCAGGGTCATCAGGAGAGGCGTCAGGTATTTCATCTGTGATTACCTTGTTGAAGTGCGGGTCCAGTATCCCCAGCCCCCGGCCGGGGGACCATCAGGCACACAGCTGATTCGAGGCTGATTCGGATCTCGGCCCGCACTGGGAAGAAAGTGTGAGGAGAGGCTGAGACCCGCCCTCTCCACGGCAGGCGTCATGAAAAAAGGCCCTGAGCGGGCCTTTGAAGAGCAGATGGGGAGGCCTGAGACAGGCCTTGAGTGGCTGACCCCGCCTCAGAGGATGGGGGCGCTGTCTTGCAGATACCCCTGCAGTATGGGGTTGTCCAGATCCCTGGCATCGGCCAGCTGCCAGAGGTTGTCCCGCACCCCGTTGGCGATGAGGCGGATCACCGCAGATTCGATGGCGGACATGACGCACATCTGCACCGGCTCGTTGGTGCTGAACCCGGCTTCGGCCTCCAGCAGCCGCTTGTACTCGACGAAGCGGAACACCCCGGCCTGCACCTGCTGGGAGAGGATGGTCTTGGCGGTGGTGACGCTGTTGAGGATGCGGCCGGAGCGGATATCGACCGCCCTCAGGTTGACGGTAACCTGATCGACCCTGTATTCCCCGCTCGCCCCGATCCCGAAATACTTGGCCCCCACCCCGCCGGTGCGCACATTGCTGTCATAGGCGACTATGCCCCCCTCGATCAGGATGTTGGCCGCCACCAGGGAGGGGAGCTGCTGCTGATTGTTGCCGGGCACATTGGGCTTGTTCTGGGTCGCCCGCACTATCTTTCGCTCGGTCAGGAGGTTCTGCAGCCCCTCCCGCTCCAGGGGGACGAACCATTGGGAGTCCCACAGCGCCGTGCTGAGCATGGCGACCCCGCCCTGGGTCACCGCGGTGGAGAAGTTGGAGGCAGGCGCCGGCAGATACTGGCCCGTCTGGTCACGAAAGTCGTAGACGGCGGCCACTATCTTGCCCTTGGGCTTGGGCAGGCTGATCAGCTCTTTATAGGAGATGGATCTCGGCATCAGGGTCGCCTTCTCATCGGGCTCGGGGGAGCCGATGTGGGTGGCACAGCCGCCGAGGCCAAACAGGAGGGCCACCAGGGGCAGGGCGGCGAACAGGGGTATCCGTTTCATAGCATCCTCAGTCGGCGATCAGGCCATTCACTTCGATCAGGGTGGTTTCATTCGTCGCTCTGTCCGTGATGGAGATGGCCAGGGTGCCATCCTCGTCCACCACATTGATCGCGAACTCGTCGGTGACCAGGCTGCCGCCCTGGCTGCCATCCTGGCCTATGTCCGCCAGCAGCTGGCTCACCAGCCGCGACTGCAGGCTGGAGGTGAGCCTGTCCAGGGCCGAGGTGCCGCTGCTGCCACCGGCGGAGGGATCCTTGTAATCGTTCTGGGCATTGGCCGTGCCCAGCAGGTGGCTGCTGTTGAGGGGATTACCGCCAAAGCTGGGGTTGATGGGGCGATAGATCAGCTCGGAGGCGGAGGCGGTCAGGGTGACCGTCAGGGCCAGGAGCAGGAGGCGAGAGCACATATGCCATGTCCTTATAGTTCATCGTGTTCCAGATCGAAGGTGTCCATGAACATCATGGCCACCTTCTGTTGCCGTAAAATCTTGCTCACCTGGCCCCAGGCCTGCTGCGCCGCCAGTTCTCCCTGGCTGCGCACCGGCGAGAGCGCCGTCTTGAACAGCACCTTGCGGTTATGGGTTACCCAGACAAGGCTCCCCCAACGCGCCGTCGGCCGCTCATGAATGGTGAGGTTCTCCCGGCCGTCCGGGTCTTCATCCTCCCGCAGCCGGCTGAAGTGGTGATAGAACCCCTGGCCGAAGCGGGTGAAGGTGCGATCGATCACCAGGCCCCCTATCTCTATCCTGTCGTTCTCCTGCTCGGGTTGCAGGGACTCCAGGGGCGCGTTGACATCCTCGTCAGCGGCCAGCAGGGGCGCGGCGGCCAGCCAGAGGCAGAGGCAGAGGCAGAGCAGCCAGCGTTGCATCAGTGGGAACTCGTGAAATCGAGGTAATCCTTGGCCCAGCTCACCGCCTGCAGCCGGTTCTTGACGTTCAGCTTCTTGAAGACGTTATAAAGGTGGGACTTGATGGTGTGCTCGCTGACGAACAGGCTGTCGGCAATCTCGGTGTTGGAGGCCCCCGTCATCAGGTAGCGGATGATCTCCCGCTCGCGCACCGTGAGCAGGGTCTGGTGGCGCTGGGCGGGCTCGTTGCCCTGCCGGTAGTAGTTGACCAGCTCGCACATCAGATGACGGGGGATCCAGAACTCCCCCTCCATCACCTTGCGGATCCCGGCCACCAGGCGATCCAGGGGATCCTGGCGAAAGAAGAGGCCGCTGGTATTGGGCCACATCAGCAGCAGATCCCTGTCCGTGCTGTTGGGGGCATTGAGCAGCACCGTGCTGGCGGAGTCGAAGGCGGCGATGGCCCTGTGCCAGCCGAACTGCTGGCTCGACTTGAGGTAATCCAGATCGATCAGAAACAGGCTGCACTCCCCCATGGTCAACAGCTGATCCGGCTGGCTGATCAGCGTGATGGGTTGACCCACTTGCGCCATCAGGTAGCTGGTAAAGGTCGTCGCCTGCACATTGCCTTCGGTCACGAGGACCAAGGGGGTCACTGTCGTCATGGTGCTCTTCCTTGAACTGTGCGCCGGTTGGCTCGTTTTCGTTTTTCGGGTGCCAGGAATGGTCGCAAGAGAGTAACAACCCCCTATTTTTGCACAGCATTAAAAAAGTATGAGACGCCGACCAAGTGGGATTAAAACGCATTTTTTTCCAGACAATACAGCGGACTAGGATGCGCCCCCTATTTGGGGGGCAAATGAGGCATGTTGGATCAACGACGGGTCATGATGGTGCTGTCAGACGCCCCCTCGCCGCAGGGATCGTGGCCTGGACCACTTGTCCGGCGACCGGCAAATAGGCTAGCGTAACCTGCAACGGCCCGGGGCGAGCCAAAGCGGCCCGCTCGCGCTAAAGATGTGCTATCCCGGGCATCAACTGTTACTATTGCCGGCTAATCGGATGTCGATGACCGGGCTCGGTCCCGGTTGGCGACAGGCGAGTGGCAGACGCCGATTGAGACGGCGCCTGCCCTGTGCGGCGGCAATATTGTGTGACATTCAGACCAGACAGCTGGTCGGTATATAAAGGTGGAAGAGAGATTATGGCCAGTCGAGGCATCAACAAAGTCATTCTGATCGGTAACCTGGGACAAGACCCGGAAGTGCGCTACATGCCGAGCGGCGGTGCCGTGACCAACATCACCCTGGCCACCTCCGAAACCTGGCGCGACAAGCAGACCGGTGAGCAGAAAGAGCGCACCGAATGGCACCGCGTGGTGTTCATGGGCAAGCTGGCCGAAGTGGCGGGCGAATACCTGAAGAAGGGCTCCCAGGTCTATGTCGAAGGCAAGCTGCAGACCCGCAAGTGGCAAGATCAGAGCGGCCAGGAGCGTTACACCACAGAGGTACTGGTAGACAGCTTCAGTGGCGTGATGCAGATGCTGGGTGGTCGCCCCCAGGGTGGCGCCGGTCAAGGCATGGGCGGCCAGCCGTCCCAGGGCAACTGGGGTCAGCCGCAGCAGGCCGCTCCCGCGCAGAACATGCAGCAGCGCCCCGCCGCGCCTCAGCAGAACATGCAGCAGGGAGGCTACAGCCGCCCGCAGCAGCAGCCCCAGTCCGCGCCGCCGGTCTACAACGAGCCGCCGATGGACTTCGACGACGACATTCCGTTCTAAAAAATACCTGCGACCAGGCCCTGACCATTCAGGGCCTTTTTCCATGTCCATGACTGTCGCAGCCGAGCTGCACTCTTCCCCTCTGTTGACCTATCCGCTGACCGCGCTCCCTGCCGTTGTGGGGAATTCGCTATGATGCAGACGGGTGACAACATGACAGGCACACCATGATCGCACGCGCAATCCTGATCATTGCCCTCTTGCTGAGCGGGCATCTGAGCGCCCAACCACTGAAGGTCGGCGTCAGCTTCGCCATCCCCCCCTATGTGATACAGGAACAGGGCCGGGGCATAGAGCTGGATCTGCTGCGCGCCGCCTTCGAAGGCAGCGAATATCGTCTCGACTTCCAGTATCTGCCCCTGGAACGTACCTTCCGCATGCTGGCCGACGGCAAGCTGGATGCCATCATCAACGTCAAGCCCGGCATGCTGGACACCGCCTTTCTCTCCCGCCCCGTCATCCGTTTTCGCAACCAGGTCTTCACCCTGCCCCCGTTCACGCTCATGAACCTGGACGCCCTGGCGACCATGAGGGTGACCGCCTTCCAGCGAGCCACTCGGGTGCTGGGACCGGACTTTGCCGCCATGGCCGCCCGCAATCCCCGCTACGAGGAGGTGGCCAAACAGCAGACACAGGTGCGTCAGCTGCTGCTCGGCCGGGTCGATGCGGTGATCATGGAAGAGCGCGTCTTCCACTACTTTCTGGATCGGCTGCAGCCGCAACCCGCCGGTACCCCACATGCCGCCCGGGCGCAGATCCTGACCCACTCCCTGTTCGCTCCCACCCTCTACCACTTCGCCTTTCGCAGTGCGGCGGTGCGGGATCATTTCGATCGGGCACTGCTGGCCATGCGCGCCGATGGCCGCTACCAGCAGATCTTTGCCGACTATGATGCCAACCCCTGACACGGGGAGAGCCAGCCATAGAAAAGCCAGCGCAAGGGCTGGCTTTTGGTACTGGCTCGGCTGAGCTGAGTTACTTCATGGCGCTGCCGTTCTTGAGATCGGCTTTCTGGCGCTTGGCCTCGCGCTTTTCCTTCAGTGACATCTGCGGCTTCTTCTTGCCATCTTTGCCGTTGTGATGTTCTTTGTTACTCATCATCAAACTCCAAAAATGTGACCGACACACGGGGCCAGGCCCCTGTTGCCATCCGAATCGTTAACTACGAGTACTGACTTGCCCCCAGCAAACAGGGGCGACCCCAGCATACTCCTGAACTTGAGCCAGGATCCACCCCCATCGGGGGCCCAGATTGAGCAAGCAATTGGCCATGAACCGGGGCAAGCCACTCATATCTATCGTTATTTTATTTATTGCCTGGCCAGGGGGATAAATTTAAGCGCCCATCTGTTCGAGTCA
This sequence comes from Aeromonas sobria, assembly GCF_050266975.1. Taxonomy (GTDB): domain Bacteria; phylum Pseudomonadota; class Gammaproteobacteria; order Enterobacterales; family Aeromonadaceae; genus Aeromonas; species Aeromonas sobria_B. The sequence goes on along the minus strand of NZ_JBKISU010000039.1, from coordinate 16,663 downwards.
CTATTTTTTACCGCAACAACCCCTTGAGAGAAAATAATGACTCAGATGACAAGGGTAAAATCCAATGGCAAGAGGGGAATAAGAAATAATCAACGAAATGTGATAAGGTGCTTCATTACTAACTTGCCAGGAGAGCCCCGTGAAAAAGCTGGAAATGAAAGATCTCACCGATAAAGAAAAGGCCGAAATAACCCAACTGCTGCAAAAGGCACAGGCCAATGCGGATCATCCCTTGACCAATGGCGAGCGCAACAAGATCCGGGAAGAGGGTCGCCTCAAGATAGTGGCCGATCGCGCCGAAGCCGCCAAGGAGGCCTCCCGCATCGCCCGCGAGAAGGCCAAGGAGCGGGCGCGCAATCAGGTTCTGCCAGAGACCTTCAGCTGGATTGATTCCGTCAGTGGCAAGTTCCGCGGCCGCCGCTGAGCCTGCCAGCAGTTGCTTCCGGGGTCGGGCGATCTTGGTGATCCCGCCCCCCGGCCTGCACCATCACCTGCTTTTTTTCAGTTTTTTTCACCCTCATGTTGCGCCCTCTCGCCATGGCTCATGATGGGTGTGATGATCCCCGCCAGGGCAGGCTGGCCAAGGATCTCGCTCTCGATCCGCCCACATCCTGCGGATGATTCCCGCCCTTTTTCAGCAAGATTTCACCGCCAGAATGGCTGCAGAAAAAAAGGATTGGCGAGATAAAGATTGCTATCGAAGAGGGGGCGTGTTTTAATCTTTCTCGATGGTTCGGTAGTTCAGACCACATTATGTTAGGTAGTCTCTAGTAAAGCAGTGATTAGATAAGAGTTATCCTCGATTTCCCTTATCAAATAATTCTCCTTGTTTAGTGCGCCATACGTATTCTGACGAAAAATCATAAATTGCCATATGGCACTTAAACACTCAAAAGGAAATTATTATGTCTAACAAAATGACTGGTACCGTTAAATTCTTCAACGCTGAAAAAGGTTTTGGCTTCATCTCCCCGGCTGACGGCAGCAAAGACGTGTTCGTACACTTCTCCGCCATCCAGTCCACCAGCTTCAAAACCCTGGACGAAGGTCAGCGCGTTGAGTTCACCATCGAGCAAGGCCAGAAAGGCCCGGCTGCTGCCAACGTAGTTGGTCTGTAATTCAAGCCGAGAGGCCGGTAACCAGGCATATGCCTGCTGACTGACCACTTGCAAGAATTTAAAAAAACCCGCCTCGGCGGGTTTTTTGTCGTCTGGATATCCGCCATCCTCTTCGCTCGGCGAGCACCGAACAGGTGATACCCAGCAACACTGCCCTGTTCAACCTGACTCGAGGCGAGCGCAAACACAAGACAGGGCCTCCAAGCTGGATGAACCCATTGCGGCCAAACCAGCGCCCCCTGAGCAGCGGCAAGTCTCCCCAGCGTACGATCAAGACCACTTCTGGCCCAGGGTGCAGCAAAGAGAAAACCGCAAGCCGGATAGGCAGATGAAGATGCTCTGCTCCCCGCCGAGCTCCATGCCCAGACCCGGGGGCTCACTCGCTGGGCATCACCGCCGGCATCGACAAGCTGCCGGACGAGACGGTGGGCTACGCCAGCCATGGCACCGTGCTGGATGGGCGCCGCGACAACCTGGGGCTGAGCGACCCGTTCTGATCTGCCCTTGCCAGAAAATGAAGCAGGCCCGCCGAGTGCGGGCCTGCTTCATTTGCGGGGGCAACCCTCAGCGCGGCAGGCTGATCCTGGCCTCCAGCCCCCCCTCGGGGCGATTGTGCAGGGTCAGCTCGCCGCCATGTTGATGCACCAGGGTGCGGGCGATGGAGAGCCCCAGCCCCACGCTGCCCGAGGCGGTATTGCGCGCCTCGTCCAGACGCACGAAGGGCTTGAACACCTCCTCGAGCCGCTCACTGGCGATGCCGGGCCCCTGATCCATCACCCGGATCAGCAGCTCGTGGGGGCCAGGGTCGAGGCGCACCTCCACCTGGCCCGCGTACTTGAGGGCGTTGCCAATCAGGTTCTGCAGCACCCGGCGCAGGGCGTTGGCACGGCAGGCATAGACCAGCTTGCCCTGTGCCACGAAGTGCACCGGCTGGCCGGTGTCGGCATAATCGTCGCACAGGCTCTCCAGCAGGCTGACCAGATCCAGCTCCCGGGTCTGCTCCTCCGTGCCCTCGTCCCGGGCGAAGCTCAAGGTGGCCGCCAGCATCTGCTCTATCTGCTGCAGGGTCTGCTGGATGCGCTCCTTGTCCTCGCCGTCGGCCAGAAACTCGCTGCGCAGCCGCAGGCTGGTGATGGGGGTGCGCAGGTCGTGGGAGATGGCGGCCAGCATCTGGGTCCTGTCCTGGACGAAGCGTTCGAGCCGGGTATGCATGCGGTTGAACGCCTGGATGGAGTCGCGGATCTCGGTGGGCCCCTCCTCCCTGAGCAGGGCCGTCTCCTCGCCGCGCCCCAGCTTGTCGGCGTTGTGGGCCAGCTGCTTGAGGGGGCGGGTGGCGCGGCGAAACAGCCAGATCATCAGGCCGATCACCAGGCTGGCCACCAGCAGCAGGTTGAAGGTGGTGCGCAGGGACCAAGCCCCCGCCTCCTTGTCCACCAGGGAGCTGAACTGCAACCACTGGCCGCCGGGCAGCTCGATGGAGCCATAGAGTCGCATATCCTGGGGCGGCGGCCCCTTGCGATCGTCCATCATCCGCACATGATGGCGCCAGGCCCGGCTGCGGGGGGCATCCTTGCTGAGTTCGGCGCTGATCTCCACCATCAGCCCGGGGGGATAGCCCAGCTTGCTGCGCACCAGCGCCTCGAAGCGGGGGCTGCGCTTGTCCGGCTGCAACGGCTCGTGGGCCAGGCGCAGAAACAGGGTCTCGCTGCGGCTCGCCTTCAAGATCTCCCGGTGCAGCTCGGGGGGGGAGAGGGTCAGCAGGCGCACCACGGAGACGATGCGCTGCATGGCGTTGCGGCTGTTGACGAAGCCGAGCGCCTCCTCCCGGTCCGAGCGGTAGATCTGGATGCTGAGCAGCTGGATCAGGATGAGCCCCGCCAGGGCCACCAGCACTATCTGCCCGGTGAGCCCCTTGGGCCAGAGTCGCTTGAAGAAGTTCATGGGATCACGCCTGGGTCACATCGGCGGCGAACAGGTAACCGCCGCCCCAGATGGTCTTGATGAGTTCGGGGTTCTTGGGGTCGCGCTCCAGCTTGCGCCGCAGCCGGCTCACCAGGGTGTCGATGGCGCGATCGAAGGCCACCGCCTCCCGGCCACGGGCGAGATCCAGCAACTGATCCCGACTCAGCACCCGCTGGGGCCGCTCCAGGAAGACCTTGAGCAAGTCGAACTCGGCGGTGGAGAGGCTGAGCCCCACCCCGTCCTCGTCGACCAGCTCGCGGCGATTGATGTCGAGCAGCCAGCGATCGAAGCGCAGGTCCCGGGACAGGGTCTCGGCGACCGGCTGCTGATCCGCCTGGGTGCGGCGCATCACCGCCTTGATCCGGGCCAGCAGCTCGCGCGGGTTGAACGGCTTGGCGAGATAGTCATCGGCCCCCATCTCCAGCCCTATAATGCGGTCCGTCTCCTCCCCCATGGCAGTGAGCATGATGATGGGCAGATTCGACTTCACCCTCAGCTCGCGGCACAGGGTGAGGCCATCCTCCCCGGGCAGCATGAGATCGAGCACCAGCAGATCGAACTCCCGCTCCTCCAGCAGCTTCTTCATCTCCCGCCCGTCGCGGGCACAGCTGACCCGCATGCCATGCTGCTCCAAAAAGCGCTTGAGCAGATCGCGGATCTCACCGTGGTCATCGACCACCAGGATATGGGTGTGCAATTGATTCATGACGGCAGCTCTCTATCAAGCAAAGGGGAACAGGGGGAACTGGCCCGATTATACGAAAATCCCCCGGGGGGTTTGTGTCAAACTGTGGCAAATGGGCAAGGTGGCACACTCTGCTACAAAAAAGCGCCGGGCTGGCAAAGTTCAGACACGGACTGGGTGTTTACTTGAGGTCAAGGCAAGACGCCGACCCCAGATTCATCCCCCGAGGAGATAAACATGAAAAAACTGACCAAGACATTGCTGACCGCCACCCTGATCCTGGGCCTGCCGCTGGGCGCCTATGCCGCCAGCGAAGCCGTTGCCACCGCGCCGGCCGGGCGTCCCGCCGTCGACTGCCCCATGGGGGGTCCCATGGATGGCATGGGCGGCAAGCATCACAAGCGCCACGATCGCATGGCGCGCATGCAGCAGATGACGCCGGCGGAGATCCAGGCTCACCTGCAGCAGCGTTACGACAAGATAGAGGATCCGGCCAAGCAGGCCGAATTCGTCAAGCGGCTGGGGGAGCGGGCCGAGGGCATGACCAAGCATGCCGAGGCGATGAAGGCCTTCGCCGACGCGCACCAGTAAATCCGCAACACCAGATAGAACAAGGGGCCGACCGGCCCCTTGTTGTTTTTCTGCATCCCGCCCCAAGGGGGTGACCCCAGTCACACCGCCAGGGAAGCCGGCTGGCTTATGCCTTGTCCACCACCCGCAGGTTCTTGACCGTCTCGCCTTCGAAGCGGATCACCACCCGCTTCTTGTCCAGGTCCGGTACCAGCGCCTTGCCGGTCTGGGCCAGGACAGGGGAACTCTCGCTCAGGCTGGTCATGTCGTAGTACCACAGCTCCAGCTGCTCTTCCTTGTCGGTGCTGGCCGGTTCGCAGAACTGCTCCTTGATGCTCGCCCGGGTGGAGACCCCCTCCTTGATCCCCAGCGCCTTTTGCACCGCATCGTTGGTGTAGCTGTCCGCGGCGCCGAGGGCCATCTCCTTGGTGGTGTCGGCGACGGCGTCCGTGACCGCATCGAACAGGCCCGCATGGGCAAACAGCGGCAGTGAGGTCAGGGCAACCAGTAAGACTTTCTTCATGACATGATTCCAATCGATAACAACAAGGGGGGCATGAGAACAGGTCGCAATCCCGTTCGTCAAGGTGGGCACGGACAAAAAGGACAACAATGAAACCCATCAATAGCGACACCCCGGAGAACCAAAACCCAGATCGAGGCCGGAGGCAGGGGCCCTGGCCAGGCCGTGCCGGGCTCAGAGGGGCGGACAGTGGGCCGAGCGGTTGCTCCCCGCCCGCTTGGCGCGATAGAGCCACTCGTCGGCGCGGGCCAGCACGGCGTCACCTCTTCCCCGGGCAGCACCTCGGTGGTCCCCAGGCTGACGGAGATGCGAAGCCCGGTGGGGAGCGCCTCCCCCACCATCTCGGCCACGGCGCGGCGAATGCGCTCGACGACCAGGCGGAGCCCGGCCCCATGCAGGCCAGGCAGCAGGATCAGGGTCAGCTTGCAGCACCCCAGCTCCCGGGCGAGGCGCTCCGCCTCGGCGAGCAGCGCCTTGCCCAGACCCCGGCCGCGATGGGCAGGGTACACGGCGAGATCGTGAATATTGAGCAAGGGGCGGCAGGCAAAGGTGGAGAACCCCTCGAAGCAGGTCGCCACCCCGGCGGGCTGGCCATCGACCCAGGCCAGCAGCACATGGGCTCCCTGACGCTCGGCCAGGGTCGCCGCCAGCCGCGCCTTCACCTCCTCCGCCAGCGGGCTGCCACCCCCCATCTCGTCTCTGGCGTATGCGTCCAGCAGCGAGACCAGGGCCTCGCCATGGTGCCGGTCATGCAGATCTGCCCTGATGATCCCTGTCATGTCCCTGTTCCTTCCGTCTCTGCTGTGCCATGGCGACGCCCTGGGCGCCATGTCCCGATACTAAGCCCCCGTCTCGTCGACGCCAAGACTCGCCCGATACACAAGATCAACTCGATTGACACCACCTGCCGCCCCATATCCCCAGGGATGCCGTTATTTGCGATCTTCTCCTTGCCACGCTAATGAAAATCAATATCATTAGCATCCTCCCGAAATGGGGAGACCTTAATAATTACAAATAAATCAATAAGTTCAGGCCACCTTTCTCGAGTCGATCAACACATGCAACACCTCAATCAGACCCATACCCTGGTGTGGGCCGCCCTCTTGTCCCTGAGCGCCAGCGCCCAGGCCGACGACAGCATCACCGTCTTTGGCAAACGCAGCCAGCACGACGAAGTCGCCACCGCCACCCGCACCAATACCCCGGCCAAGCTGGTGCCCCAGACCATAGACAGCGTATCCGCCAGCGAGCTGACTGCCTTCGGCCAGCCCACCCTGAGCGAGGCCCTGACCGGCATCCCCGGGGTCAACGCCAGCGGTGACACCCGCTTCGACGGCGTCAACATCCGCGGCTTCAGTGCCAGCAACGACTTCTATCTGGACGGTTTTCGCGACGACATGCAGTACACCCGCGATCTCGGCAACATAGAGCGGGTCGAGGTGCTCAAGGGCCCCGCCGCCGTGCTCTACGGCCGTGGCAGCACGGGGGGCATCGTCAACCGGGTCAGCAAGGTCCCCCAGAGGGGGCAGGCCTCCAGCGTGAGCGCCCGGGTCGGCAGCTTCGACAGCCGGCGTTTCGCCGCCGACCTCAACGGCGAGGCGGGGGAGCGGGTGCAACTGCGCCTCAACCTGGCCCAGGAGGACAAGGAGAGCTTTCGCGACGACGTGACCAGCAAGCGCACCCTGCTGGCCCCCTCCGTCAACTGGGAGATCAGCGACAGCCTGAACTGGCTGGTGCAGTACGAGCGCAATGAGCACGATCGCACCCCGGATCGCGGCATTCCCGGCGTCGATGGCCGCCCGGCCGACGTGCCGAAGGAGTATGTCTACAGCGACACCCGCCGCGACTTCATCGACGATCTGGCCCAGTCCACCCGATCCCGCCTCAGCTGGGACATCAACGATCAGTGGCAGCTGCGCCAGCAGCTGGGCTACACCAGCCTCGACAGCCAGTTCGACAACACCTATGTCACCAGCGTCAAGGGGGACAAGGTCAACCGTGCCCGCTGGCAGCAGGATCTCAAGGCCAGCAGCCTCATCAGCAACACGGAAGCCGAAGGCCAGCTGCAGACCGGCCCCGTCGGCCATCGCCTGCTGGTGGGTCTGGAGCAGAGCTGGCAGGAACGCACTCCCAAGCTCTACCAGAACGCCAGCCCGATCCCGGCCGGCAACCTCTATGATCCAGACTCCCTGCCCACCCATGACGGCGCCATGAAGCTCGCCAGCGACGCCAGCCACAAGGTGCGCGGGGTCGGTCTCTACCTGCAGGATCAGCTCAGCCTGGGTGATTGGCACCTGGTGGCGGGCCTGCGCCGGGACGACTTCACCGTCACCAGCCGGCGCAACGACCTCGACAAGGAGCAGACCCTCTCGGTCACCAGCCTGAGCCCGCGCCTGGGCCTGGTGTGGAATCCCATCGAGGCGCACGCCTTCTACACCTCCTACAGCAAGACCTTCACCCCGGTGGGCGGGGAGCTCATCGGCCTCACCCCGGGGGACAAGAACAACAACCTGGATCCCCAGCACACCCGGCTCTACGAGGGTGGAGTGAAGAGCGACTGGCTGGATGGCCGCCTGGCCACCACCCTCTCCCTCTATCGCCTGGAGATGTACAACAAGCGCAGCAAGGATCCCCTGGATCCCACCCGCGTGGTTCTCACCGGCCTGCAGCGCACCGAGGGGGTCGAGCTGAGCGCCCGTGCCCAGCTGACCGACGAGATCTATCTGCGCGGCGGCGTCGCCATCCAGGATGCCGAGCAGGTCAAGGCGGATGAGACGCTGCAAGGCAAGCGGCCGATGAACGTCTCGCGCCAGAGCGGCCAGCTGTTCGCCGGCTACCAGAGCGGCAAGCAGGGCTGGTTCGGCGAGGCCGGGGTGACGGCCGTGGGGGATCGCTTCGCCGACAACGCCAACACCACAGTGCTGCCCGGCTACGCCCGCTTCGATGCCCGCGCCGGCTACCGCTGGCAGCAGTGGGAAGCCCAGCTGAGCGCCGAGAACCTGACCGACCACGACTACTACGTCAGCGCCACCAGCGCGGCCCAGATCATGCCGGGCACGCCCCGTCAGCTGCACCTGACCGCCGCCTACCGCTTCTGATCCCATCCCCATCCTCCCTCTGGCCAGCCTCTGCTGGCCAGTTTTTTATGAAGCGCGCAAGATGACACGCAAGAGACTCCCCCTGCACAACAACAAGTGGGTGCGCCGCATCCACGCCTGGGCCGGCTTCGCCACCCTCACCCTGATGCTGATCTACGGCCTGACCGGCCTCTGGCTGCAACACAGGGCCGTGCTGCCCCTGCCCGGCCCCCACACCGCGAAATCCAGCGAAGAGATAGTGCTGAACGCGCCCCTGGCCAGCCCGGATGAGCTGAAAGCCCTGTTGCAACAACGCTATCCGGACATGATCGACGAGGGCCGCCCCCAGATCACCCCGCCCCAGACCCTGCCCACCCCCTCCGGCCCCATGACCCTGCCAGCCCGCTGGGAGCTGCGCGGCGTCACCCTCCGCCAGAGCCTGGCCGCCAGCTATGTGGAGGGGACCCTGCTGGTTCGCACCGAGTTGCAGCAGGCCAACTTCGCCGCCAGCCTCAACCGGCTGCACCGTGGCATGGGTACAGGCCTGCCCTGGCAACTGGTCGGCGATCTCGCGGCCCTGGTCATGCTGCTGCTGGCCCTCACCAGTTTGCTGATGTGGAACAAGCTGCACGGCCCGGCCGGCCGGGGCATAGCACTGCTGCTGGGAGGCGCCCTGCTCACCCTGGTGGTGGCCCTGCTCTAGGGCTCTTACCGACACCAAAACGGGATCCGGCTCCCACCAGGGGTAACCCTGCCCTCCCCCAGGGTAACAAAGGGTAACCGGTCACGGGCGGGGTCACAGTTGGCGGCTCCCTGACTGGCGGGGGTCAGGTGCGGCTGTTAGGGTGCCACCAGACCCCAGACGCAGCGAGGTATCATGCGCATCTCCAGCATAGAGTGCGGGCGGGTGGTGGCCATCCTGGCCGTGATGACCATTCACCTCTCCCCCTTCAGCAATCCGTTCGATCCCGCGCTGTGGGACGGCACCCCCTACCTCTTGCTCGGGGCCATCATCAACCAGCTGTGCCGCTTCGCGGTGCCCCTCTTCTTCCTGTGCGCCGGCTATTTTCTGCAACCCGCCCTCGCCGCGGGCCACCCCGTGAGGGTGGCGCTGCGCTACTGCCGCCCCCTGCTGGGACTCTGGCTGGTGTGGAGCCTTGTCTACCTGCTGGTCCCCTTCAACCCGGTTGCGGCCATGACGGAAGGCTATCTGCCCGCCATGGCGGGCCAGTGGCAGATGCAGCTGGGGGATCCCCTCAATGTCTGGTGGGTGGGCGGCATGATCCACCTCTGGTTCCTGCCCGCCCTGATGCTGGCCGTCCTGCTGCTGGCCCTGTGCTGGCGGGTCGGGCTGCCCCGACTGGCCCTGGTGGCGGGCGTGCTGCTCTACGGGCTTGCCCTGATCGGCGGCTCCTATGGCCCGCTGCTGGCGGGGGGCGAGTGGGCCCTGCTGACCCGCAACGGCCCCTTCTTTTCCCTGCTGTTCGTGGCGCTCGGCGCCGAGTTGCGCCTGCGCGCCTGGCGGCCGGACGGAAGGCGCTGCGCCCTGCTGATGGTGGCGGGGATGGGTCTCTATGCCCTGGAGGCCGCGGGCCTGCTACGCTTTGCCGCCGTGCCCCTCAACCGTCACAACTTCCTGCTGGGCTCCCTGCCCTGGGCGCTCGGCCTGTTCGGCCTGCTGCTGGCCAACCCAAGCTGGGGCAAGGGCAGCTGGCTGGAGCGCCAGGCCCCCAGGGTGCTTGGCCTCTATTGCCTGCACATGATGCTGGTGGTCTGGCTGATGGTGTTCGGCCCCCAGGGCAAGCTGCTGTGGTGGGAGCTCCTCAAGGTACCCGCGCTGCTGGCGCTCACCCTGCTCGGCTACCGGCTACTGGCGACCACCGCGCTCAGCCGCCGGTTGCTGCGGGCCCGCTGACGACCCAGGGGGGATGCGGACTCCGCGCCTCGCGGCGACACCTGTACCGCAAGGTGTCTTCCCCACTCCCGGAGGCCACCTTTCCGTTATGGGGGCGGCACTTTGGCCGCGCACCGGTTGACGATGAGCCTGGTGCGGTTAGCATGCTCTCTTCTGATGCCACCAGACGAGACACAGATGCAGATCCGCCCTTTCACCCCGGCCGACATGGAGGCCGTCCTCGCCGTCTGGCTGGATGCCTCCCTGCTGGCCCACCACTTCATCGCCCCCGCCTACTGGCACGCCAATCTGGACGCGATGCGGGGGATCTATCTGCCCGCCGCCGACAACCATGTGCTCTGCCAGGATGGCGCCGTGCTCGGGTTTTACTCCCTGCATGGAGAGACCCTGGCCGCCCTCTTCGTGGCGCCTGCGCACCAGGGGCGCGGCCATGGCAAGGCGCTGCTCGCCCATGCCAAGCGGCAGCGGCCAGCGCTTCGTCTGCAGGTGTACCGGCAGAACCGGGCCAGCTGCGACTTCTATCTCGCCCAGGGCTTCACTATCGAGGGTGAGCAGCGGGATCCCCACACCGGCTGCGTCGAATGGGTGATGGGCTGGTCGGCCGAGGGTTAGTGCCGTTTGGCAGAACGTCAGTGCGGCTCCCGCGCCAGCAAGTCGGCGTGGGCCAGGGCGAAGTCGTGCATCCGTTGCAGCAGGGGGAGCAGGGCAACGCCGAGCGGGCTCAGGGCATACTCCACCCGGGGCGGCACCTCGGGGTGCAGGGTGCGGATGATGACACCGTCCGCCTCCAGCGCCTTGAGCTGGGCGGTGAGCACCTTCTGGCTCACCTCGGGCAGGCGGCGGCGCAGGTCGCCAAAGCGCAGAGTCTCCGCGCGCAGATGAAACAAGATAGCCGGCTTCCATTTGCCGGCGAGCAGACGCAGCACCTCGTAGGCTGGACAGGGGGATGGGGACACGGGATGCCTCGCGAGTAGTTACTTTGCGGTAACTATGCCACGAAGATGTGCCTTCTTGCAGCCAAGATGCCGGCTTCCTATGATGCGGACTTAGTCATTCAACGCCCACGAGAGGTTCGCCATGCCCAGCCTGCTGCAGATCCATTTCAATTTCCCCGCCGAACAGATGGGGCCCGCACTGACCGCCGCCGCCATGCCGCTGGCCGAGTCCATCACCCGGGAGCCTGGCTTCATCTCCAAGATCTGGACCGAGAATCCGCGCACCGGCGAGGCGGGAGGCATCTACCTGTTCGAAGATGAAGAGAGCGCCCTCGCCTACGCACGGATGCACGAGCAGCGGGTGCTCGCCATGGGGGCCAGCGCGGTCCAGTACAAGCTGTTCGACGTCAACGAGCCCCTGAGCCGCCTCACTCGCGGCATCCCCTGATCCCGTCATTCAGCCTCAGCTGGTAATAGGTATCCCGCTGCCAGACGAAACCCAGCCGTCGAAACAACCGCTGGCTGGGTTCATTCTCCGGCTCGATATCGGCCAGCAGGATCCTGATGCCCAGCGTCCGGGCTAGCGCCATCAAGGCCAGCAGCGCCTCGCCCATCAGCCCCCGCCCCCAATGACTGCGGGCCAGCATGCCACCCACCTCTGCCTGGCGCAGACCGGCCAGCTCAGCACAGGTCACGAAACCGTGCAGGCCGCAGGTACCGATGAGGCGACCACTCTCCCGCAGGGTCAATCCCCACTCCAGAGACGTCCCCTCGGCCAGCAGACGATCGACGCTCGCCAGCATCAACCCTACGGTGGCGAGGTCGGGAAACGGCGGCTCCCCGACGAAGCGCATCACCTCGGGATCCCCGTAGATGGCGAGCAGATCCGCGCCGTCTTGCGCGCCGAGCGGGCGCAGCAACAGCCGTGGGGTCAGCAGCAGAGGGAGTGCGCGGGGCAGTGGTGACAGCACGTTCAAGGAGCCTGATCCTGTGGGGAGCGTCTCCCCATCATGGGGCTCAATTCCTCGGGGTCAAGCCCATGTTGCCCTGCTACCGGGTGCGCCGTTCCCCTGTCTCGGGAAGGCGGGGGCCATGGCGCCGGGGGAGCGCCGGTACGGGGCAGCATTATTATGCTTTGACTCATCGGTAAGAGCCGCTTTATGGTCGGCGCTGATCGCCATAGGGATGGGATGACGGCCCCCGGCATCCTGTAAAATGCGCGAGCCATAGATCGCCAGGGTTCCAACCGATTAAGGACAATAATTTGAAGTGTGAACTAGTGGATGTTTTCTCAACCGAGAAATTGAATGGCAATGGCCTGACTATTTTTTCAGATTGTGACCATCTGACGTCAGCCGAGATGCTCGCATGGACCCAGGAAATGCGGCAGTTTGAATCCATATTCATCCAGGTGAAGGAGGGGCAATATCATGCGAGGATCTTCACCATCGAAGAGGAGCTGGACTTCGCCGGCCACCCGCTGCTGGGGCTGACCTATCATCTGCATCACGCATATGGTCATCAGACCGAACATGATTGGCTCGTTTACACCAACCAGAAAGCCATCCCCCTGACGAGCATAAAGACCGCGACCAGCTTCACGGCCACCATGGATCAGGGCAAGCCTGAATTCATATATACCCTGTCCAGGCAAGAGGCCGCCACGCTCTACTCCGCCCTCAACCTCACTCCCCCCGATGATGCAACATTCGGCGTCGAGGTGATATCCACCGGATTGCCATATGTGATCCTCCCGGTTACGTCACAGCTGGAGCATATTTCATTCCAGGTGAAGGACCTTGCCCCCCTCATCACCCCCCTGGGTGCGAAATTTCTCTATGTGCTGGACGTTGAGAGCGTCGAGGGTAGAACCTGGGATAACCAGGGGGCAATAGAAGACATTGCGACCGGCAGTGCCGCCGGCCCGGCAGCCGCGTATCTGTTCAAGCATGGATTGATGGCGCATCCGGAGATCACCCTTCACCAGGGACGCTTCCTTGGCCGCCCCAGTGAAATTAACGTCAAGGTAGAGGCCAAGGGGCCCGATATAGAGAACATTCGCGTCAGCGCAAATATCGTCAAGGTCGCCGATATCACTCTCCTCGATTGATCCCGACGTCTGCGCTCCTCCCACCGAACAGCCGGGGCGCCATATCGTCAGTATCGGTGCCAGTCAGGCACCGATACTGAATGAGCGCGTCTCATCCACCCAGCTCAGAAACGATGCCATGGGGTCATGGCTCCCGATGAAGCGAGCAGATGACAAGGCCTGTGCCGTTATCCTGTTTGACCATCGAGGGCGCCAGGTCCCCCTGATCAGGCTGGCTCAGCGGCTGGCGCTGCGGCTCTCGCTCCAGAGCAGCTCGCCGCTCTTGAGATCCATCAGACTCATGGCGAGGCGGTAGCGGCCCCCCTCGGCGAAGAGATCCCCGTAGAGCATGTAACCGGCCCCGGTCTGGCGACCCAGGCGCACCAAAGAGGCGGGGTTCATGCCCCCCTGCTGGTATTCGAGCTGACCCGTGATGGCCGCCACCTGGCCCGGGTCGGCGAAGCGAAAGTCGCTGCCCCCCTGAATGCGCTGGCTCATGGCCACCGCCATGGGCTGGGTGCTGAAGGCTTCCCCTGTGCCGTTCTGAGGCGCCATCAGCAGCAGCACCGGGCTGCTGCCCGCCAGCGCCTGCACCTCGGGGGCCTTCAGAAAGGCATCGGCCAAGGCGAGCGCCAGCCCGGTCGGCGCCACCGCCTTGGGAGGCGGCTTGACCGCCTCGGGCTCGGCCACCGGCTTGTCCGGCTGACTTATCGGCTGGCTCGGCTCGGCAACAGGCGCAGGGGTGCCGCCATAGGGATTGATCGCACAACCGCCCAGCAAGAGGGCACCCACCATCAACAAGAAACGCAGCTTCATCTTTTCTCTCCGCAAGAAGTGCGCAAGGCGCACTTCGCCAACCATCCATTTTGACGGAGCCAGGCTCCGCCGCCCTCCATGCTAGAGACAAACTCGCCCCGGGTCGATGCGCACAGGAGCCGGGGCGACAGAGACTGGCGAAGCGGCGGGCACAAAAGGGTGGCACGGCCCCACCCGATCCCGTTAGGGTAGCCTGAGACCAGACTCCAGAGGAGCCCCCCATGCACGGACCCGATCCCGCCAATCCCCACCCCATGAACGGTTTCCCCCAGGTGTGTTTTATCAAGAACACCATCAAGGGGCCCAATATCGAGGTGGGTGACTACAGCTATTACGACGACCCGGAGGATGCGGCGGGTTTTGAGCGCAACGTCCTCTACCACTTCCCCTTCATCGGCGACAAGCTCATCATCGGCAAGTTCTGCGCCATCGCCCGCGGGGTGAAGTTCATCATGAACGGGGCCAACCACCAGAGCTCGGGTTTCTCCACCTACCCCTTCTTTATCTTCGGCAACGGCTGGGAGAGCGCCGCCCCAGCACCGGGCAGCCTGCCCTACAAGGGAGATAGCGTCATCGGCAACGATGTCTGGATTGGTTATGAGGCCCTGCTTATGCCGGGGGTCAAGATCGGCAACGGCGCCATCATCGCCGCCCGCTCCGTGGTCACCAGCGACGTACCCGACTACGCCGTAGTCGGCGGCAACCCCGCCAAGGTGATCCGCTATCGCTTTGACGACGACACCATAGCCCGTCTCAACGCCCTCGCCTGGTGGGACTGGCCGGTGGAGCGGATCAGCCGGAATTTGAAATTGATCAGCGGCGGGGAGATAGCCGCACTGGAAGCCGCAGCAAGATAGGTACAACCACTATCGAGCAGGAAGCACTATGCAACTAACCGCCCCCCAACCCCCTCGGGACGATGAGATCGAAGCGCTGCGCATTGGTCTCTCGGGCTACAACAAGGATCACGCCGGCACTCATCTGCGCGAGCGGATCGCCAGCTTTATCAAGGATGAAGGGGGCAAGGTACAGGGCGGCATCATCGCCGACATCAAGTGGGGCTGGCTGCACGTCGACTGGCTCTGGATCGACGAACGCCTCCGCCGCGATGGCTGGGGCGGCCGCCTGCTCGGCGCCATGGAGCAGTACGCCCAAAGCAAGGGCATCACCAACTACCATCTGGGGACCACCAGTTTTCAGGCCCTCCCCTTCTACCAAAAGCAAGGCTATTCCGTCTTTGGCGAGCTGCCAGATATGCCGCCGGGGCATGTCAGTTACTTTCTGAAAAAGCAGGATAAGTGATGACCTTCCCGCGCCTTGCCAACGCCAAACTCGTGATCCGCCCGTTCGAAGCGGCCGATGCCGATGAGTTTGTCCGTGCGGCGCACGAATCCATCGAGATGGTTGGCAAATGGATGAGCTGGTGTTCCAGCTCATTTACCCAAGACAAGGCGCTGGCCTAGTTTGCCATCTGCGATCAGGATCGCGAGGCGGGACGTGCCTATGATATGGGCCTCTTCTGCGCCGCCACCGGCCAACTATTGGGTGGCGCCGGTATCAATCAGCTGGCCCCCCATCATCGTTACGGCAACATCGGCTATTGGGTGCGCCAATCCCGCCAAGGCCAAGGCATAGCCCGGCAAGCAGTCGCCCTGCTGCGTGACTTTGGTTTTCAGCGGTTGGGACTATTTCGGCTGGAGATCGTGATGGGAATTGGCAACAGAGCCAGCGAAGCCGTTGCCATCGCCGCCGGGGCTACCTTTGAATGCCGGGCAAGAAACCGCATCTTCCTTCATGGCCAGCCTCTTGATGCGCATATCTATTCGGTTGTACCAACAGCTTGAATATTATTTTAGGATCCCCCCCTTTTCTTTATCTGAGGTGAATGAGTGAGAATCAAGATCCCCTTCTCAACACTCCCTGAGCGAGACAATCACAATCTTATAATCTCAATAGTAGAATTACTAAAATACATTATAAAAACAACTATATTAATGATATTTGCCATCAATTAACTATAAACCAACACTATCTAATCTTGTTGTTAAAAAAACTCAACGAGGCTATAATAAGCTTCTTTTATAAACAATCCTTTATAATATATAGGATGTAAACTGTGAAACATATTGAATTGCAAGGTTCTCTATTTTGGAAATTTTCTGGTCAACCCCAAATAATGTTTGAGGAAATGACCATATCAATCAGGAGTGAACTTGCCAGATTTGGAATAACATTCCTTTCACCAGCTACATATATACCTGTACCAGATGGCGTTCAGCCTGAAATTCCGCGCGCTCAATTAATCTCTACAGACAATCGATTTACAATAAATATATCCTATATATCCATATCTATTAACTACAATATAATTGATATGGAGCATTCTATTGTTACAGATAGATTCTATAGTTCCTTGCTATCTATTTATAATGCTTTAATAAAAAAAGGATTTCTTTTTAACCGTATTGGCATTGTATCAAAAAGCTATAGTTCAGGTTATGAACCAGCAGAGTGGATTCATAGCAACACCATAAAGGAAAGTATAAAAAAGGACAATCTTATTGAGGCCGGAATAAATCTGGTTTATCGAAAGTCCGCAGGGAAATTCCCTTATAACGAAGTTGTAAATATATCCAATGGATATAGGCATGATACATCAGAAAAAGTTATCCTGATTACGAGAGATATAAATACAGTTCAAGATCAACTAAATACCATTGAACACGATGTTTTTGATGAGTTTGTTAATTTAGCCAAGCGCTCTTTCGAGTGTGATGCATTAACATCAATAACAAGAAGCTAATTATGAGCGACCAAGAAAAGCTTCCTAAGTTTAAAGATACCGCTAATTCAACTTCGAAGTGCGACACTCGCCTATGCCGCCTGACGGTACTCTTCGAATACCTTGACAGGCTGCCTGAATCCGAGACATTTCCGAGGTCGTAGGTTGAGCCACTGCTCCGCTCTCCT
>NZ_JBKISU010000038.1:0-43194 GCF_050266975.1 Aeromonas sobria | reverse complement strand
ACCAAAGAGGGTTAATCGGGCATTTTTATGGTTGTTCACTCGGGCACCTCGGATGATTGGTTTGGTTGGCGCCTCCAATTCTGCGGGAATGCCCCGAGTGAACAACCTACAGAGAGATCACAGCTAGCGATGACGCACCCCGGCAAGCGTGCCTGCCGGGGTGAGATGATGGTCTGGCTGATTTGCCAGCAGGTAATGATGTGTCAGGGCAGGCATTGGAACATTCACTGCCCTACCCTCAGTTGGCTCGGGTGGTCGGATAGGCCTTGCGCAGAGACTCCGGCGCCAGCACTTCCAGGTTGCCTTCCATGTTATTGAGCCAGTTACGGAACTCCGGCGTGTCCTGCACTTCGGTTTCCACCACCACGCTGCGCTTGTCGTAGCGGGTCATGCGTGGGTTGTGCCCGGGGATCTGGCCATCGGCCAAGGTGGCGCTGTTGGCATCCATGCGTCCGACGAAGCGGATGGGACCGCTGACACCCTGGTAGGATTGCTCGCGGATCAGCCGCTGGATGTTGAAGTCCTTTGGCTGGGTGGCGCTGAAGTTGGTCAGCTCCACGTCCTTGATGTGGTCGAATGGTATGCCGTACACCTTGGGATCCAGCTCGGACAGGGTACAGAGCAGGGTCGGGCCATCGGCCTGGTTCAGGATGCCGAGGGGATTGATGCGGTCGTAGCAGAGCCACACGGTGCGCTCTTTGATGACACGCTGGATCTCTGCGCTGAACTTGCGGCCACGCCACAGGGCATCGCGGATCAGGGTGCTGCGGCGGATCTCCGGGTTGCCGGCGAAGGGGCGCGGGGATTGGTGCACGCTCTCGAGCCAGCGTTCGGCCAGTTCGCTCTGGCTGTCGCGGATCACCTGGCTGGCCTTGTCCACCAGGGGATTGAGTTCGGTCAGTACGCTCGCCGGCAGCAGCTGGCTGGCCTGATCGCTCCAGGTCTTGAGGGCGACCGCGAGGGAGAGCGGCATGATGTTGGCAAAGTCGTTGAGGCCATGGCGCTCAAAACACCAGCCGTGGGGCTTGCTGCGTTCGTCCGAGGTGAGATCGAACAGGCCCATGCCGGACATCTCTTCCAGGTCCCGTTGCACGGTCCGCAGACTGACATGTATGCCTTCTTCTTCCAACTTAACCTGCAGTTGGCTGGCGGTCAGTTTATAGGGGCGGTGCGGGATGCAACGCGCCAAGGTCAGTTGTCGTAACAGCTTCTTGCTCATGGTGCTTGCCTTCACTGGATGAGTGTTGAGTGTATCCTAGACACCAGTTGCGACAGTCTATGTCGCAAGTTTTGCTGCGACAAGTGTCGCCATTTTCATACAGCTCCAGTTAAGAGTCTGATTTATATTGATTTAATAGTGATTTACCGCGTGATAAGCCGTGAAAATTAATGCGCGTTCGCCTCTGATCCGGCGAAGGTCACGGCTGTTTTCGAAACAAGGAGGGCGGCAGGAGGCGCGATGTCGAGCGCTGGGAGGGGGGAAGACGGGCGTGCTGTCAGGATGAAGGGGGGCCAGGCCCCCCTTGTGGTCAGGCGAACCAGGCCCAGGGGGACTTGCTGATGGCGACGCCCATGATGTAGTTGAACACCAGCAGGGCGGCGATCCCGGCGATCACCTTCTGCTTGCGGTCGGGGCGTTTGAGGGCCATGGCTCCCAGGCCTATGTAGATCACCAGGGCGATGATCTTGGCCATCAGCCAGGGCTGGGCTCCCGGGCTCATCTGCAGGGTGACCGCCAGCAGGATCCCGGCCAGCAGCAGCAGGGTGTCGTTGACATGGGGCAGGATCTTGAGCCAGCGCCGCTGCAGCAGGGGATGCTCGTTGATGGCGAGGGCCCAGCGGTAGATGAACAGCAGTATGCTGATGATGGCTAGGGTCATGTGGAGATGTTTGAGCAGGGGGTAATAGGCAATCATCTTGCTTCCTTGTCTTGGTTGGGGAGGCCGCTATTCCAGTTGTGAGCATGGGCATGCTCCGGCCCGAGCTGATCGTCTCGCAGCAGGTCGGAGAGAATGTCCCGGTACTGCAGGCTCTTGTTGATATAAGTGTGTTCGTCATCCAGGTAATTAATCTGCTCGCGCAGCAACCGGTTGTCATGACGCTTGAACATCTGCCCGGCACGCCAGGCCTGATTGGCCCGAAAGCCCAGGTTGGTGAGGGCTTCCACCCCCAGATCCACCGCCGAGCCCAGGGTCTCGCGGAACACACTGTCGACCCCGGTGCGCAAGATATTGTGGGCATGGGGTCTGTCCTGGGCCCGTGCCAGTATCTTAAGGTGCGGGAAGTGTTTCTTCACCATCTCGATGACGGCGAGGGAGGTGACGGGATCATTGATGGAGAGTACCAGCAGCCTGGCCTTGTGGGCACCGGCGGCGTGCAGCAGGTCGAGCCGGCTCGCGTCCCCATAGAACACCTGATAACCGAACTTGCGCAGCGTCTCTATCTGGCTGGCATCCTGCTCCAGTATGGTGGTGCCTATGCCGTGGCCGTGCAGCAGGCGGCCCACTATCTGACCGAAGCGACCGAAACCGGCAATGATCACCGGATTGTCCAGGGCCTGGGGCTGCTCGTGATCTGGGGTATCCGGCTGGCTGCGATAGTCGAACCAGGGCTGGATCACCCTGTCGTTGAGGATCAGCAGCAGAGGCGTCAGCGCCATTGAGAGCGCCACCACCAGGGTCAGCAGGGCGATCATCTCCTGGGGGAGCACCCGGTTCTGGCTGGCGAAGGAGAAGAGCACGAAGGCAAACTCCCCTCCCTGGGCCAGGGCGAGGGAGAAGGTCCAGCGCTGGCTCGGCGAGACCCGCAGCAGCAGCCCTATCACCATCAACACCAGCCACTTGAGGGCCATCAATCCTATCACCAGGGTCGGGATCAGTATGGGGTGTTCGGCAAACAGACCGAAGTTGATGCCGGCACCGACCGACATGAAGAAGAGGCCCAGCAGCAGGCCCTTGAAGGGATCAATGTCCGCCTCCAGCTCGTGGCGATACTCGCTGTCGGCCAGCACCACCCCGGCCAGGAAGGAGCCGAGGGCGGGGGAGAGCCCCACCGACTCCATCAGGACGGCGATGCCGATCACCAGCAGCAGGGCGGCGGCCACGAAGATCTCCCGCATGTGGGACTGGGCGATGGCGCGAAACACGGGGCGCATCAGGTAGCGGCCGCCAAACACTATGCCGGCGATGGCGGCGGCCACCAGCAGGCCGTGCTGCCAGCCGGTCAGCCCGCTCTCATCGCTCTGGGTGATCGGTGCCATGGCGAGCAGGGGCAGCAGCGCCAGTATGGGGATGACGGCGATATCCTGGAACAGGAGCACGGCGAAGGCGGAGCGACCGCTTTCGCTCTGCATCTGCTTACGCTCCTGCAGGCTCTGCAGCACGATGGCGGTGGAGGAGAGCGCCAGGATGAGGCCGATGGCCACCCCCTGCTGCCAGGGCAGGCCGACGAGGACGGCGACCCCCGCCAGGGCGGCGGTCGACAGCATGACCTGCAGACCCCCGGTCCCCAGTATGGGGCCCTTGAGCTGCCAGAGCAGGGCGGGCTTGAGCTCCAGACCCACCAGGAACAGCATCAGCACCACACCGAATTCGGCGAAGTGCATCACGTCTTGCCGCTCCCCCACCAGGCCGAGCAGGAAGGGCCCTATCACTATGCCCGCCAGCAGATAGCCGAGCACGGATCCCAGCCCCCAGCGTTTGGCCAGGGGCACGGCGATGACGGCGGCGGAAAGGTAGATGAAGGCGTCAAACAGTATGCCGTGTCCCATCAGATGGCCTCCAGCAGATCGCGCAGGTAGTCGACTCCGGCCAGCTGGGCCGGGCTGAGGCGCTCGTCGCGCAGGGCCAGCAGCAGCTGGCGGTAGTCCTGACCGCAGCGGCGCAGCGCCTCGGGATCCTTGAGCTTGTGGAAGGAGTGGAGCACGAAGGGGGGCAGCCAGTGCATGCCGCACAACCGCGCCGTCTGGCTGAAGGGACGCAGGAAATCGAGCAGCGGGCTGCTGTTGTAACCCGCCTCGCAGTAGGATTCGGGGGCGCCTCCCGTGGTGATGGCGGAGAGCCACTGCTTGCCCGCCAGGCCATTGGCCTCTGGGCCATAGGCGTAACCGTACTCCAGCACCAGGTCCAGCCACTCCTTCATTATGGCGGGGCAGGAGTACCAGTAGAGGGGATGCTGGAAGACGATGATGTCATGCTCGGCGAGCAGGGCCTGTTCGCGCTTCACGTCGATCAACAGGTCGGGATAGTGCTGGTAGAGGTCGTGGACCCGGACCCCCTCCAGGTTCGAGATGGCCAGCAGCAGCTCGCGATTGGCCTTGGAGCGTTGCAGGGCGGGGTGAGAGAAGATCACCAGAATGCGTTTCATAGGGTCATGACCTGGGGCATGGAGTTGGGTGGAAACTTATCAAGAAGCCGGCATCCCGGCCAGTGCGGGGATCAGGGCGGCCAGGGCCGGGCTCAGGGTCTGGCGGGCCGGGTAGCAGAGTCCGATGCGGCGAAACATCCGTGGCCCGTGCAGGGGCACGCAGCGCAAGGCGGGTTCCTCTTCGATCAGGCCGTCTGGCAGAAAACTGATGCCGGTCCCCGCCAGCACCAGGGCCAGCACCAGCCCCTTGCTCTGGGCCCTGGCCACCAGATTGAGGGTGAGCCGATCGCAGGCGAGCAGGCCCAGGGTCTGCTGGTGTGCCTCACAGGGCGGGCACTCGATGAAATCCTGATCCTGCAGTTCCTGAAGCTCGACCCGATCGCGCCGGGCGAAGGGGTGATCGGCGGGCACGCACAGGACATAGTCCTCCTCCCACAGGGGCAGGAAGATCTCGTCTTCCCGCCGCAGTACGTCCAGGGTCAGCCGGGCGTCGGCCGGGGTCTCATGGTCGGACAGGGTGAGATCCAGGGAGGGGAGGTGGCCCTGGATGCGGCGCAGCAGGTCGGCGAGGCGCCGCTTGCTCAAGTCCGGCATCACGGCGAGGTTGAGCCGGGCCAGGCTTGCCTTCTGGCGAAACAGCTCCGGCAGGCGGCGCGCCTCCTCCACCAGCTTCACCGCATGGGGATAGAGGTAGTGGGCGGGGGGCAGGGCCTCCACCCCTCGCTTGCCGCGCAGGAACAGGCTGTCCCCCAGGCTCTCCTCCAGCTGGCGCAGGCCGGCGGAGAGAGAGGGTTGGCTGACGTGGCAGCACTGGGCGGCGGCCGTGATGTTCTTCTGTTCGTAGATGGCGATGAAAAAACGCAGCAGTCTCAGGTCGAGCATGGGGTTGCCATAGGTATTTCGGATGATGGTCAGCGGAAATCTATATTTTTCGCCGATGGATGGCGCGACTATAGTGAATGGACTCAGCGCTGACCAGCCCTTTCATCTCATCTGAAACATAAGGAAGAGTCCATGTCCAAGCCCCTCGTCGTCGTGACCGGCGCCTCCTCCGGCATCGGTGCCGCCATCGCCCGCGCCTTCTCGGCCGCCGGCCACCCCCTGCTGCTGCTGGCGCGCCGGGTCGCCCCCATGGAGGCCCTGGCCCTGCCAGAGAGCCTCTGCCTGTCACTCGATGTGACGGATACTGCCGCATTCAAGGCCGCCATCGAGCAGGCAGAGGCCAGGTTCGGCCCGGTCGGCTGCCTGGTGAACAATGCCGGTGTCATGCTGCTCGGTCAGGCCGACAGCCAGGATCCGGCCCAGTGGCAGCAGATGCTCAACATCAACGTGATGGGGGTGCTCAATGGCGTCCATGCCGTGCTGGCCGGGATGAAGGCACGGCGCAGCGGCACCATCATCAACATCAGCTCCATCGCCGGACGCAAGACCTTCCCCAATCACGCCGCCTACTGTGCCACCAAGTTCGCGGTCCATGCCCTGACCGAGAACATCCGGGAAGAGGTGGCCGATCTGGGGGTACGCATGGTGACCATAGCGCCGGGTGCGGTGGAGACGGAGCTGCTCAGCCACACCACGGACGAGGAGATCAAGGCCGGTTACCACGGCTGGAAGGAGAGCATGGGTGGCGTCATCGCTCCCGAGGTGATCGCCGAGGCCGCGCTCTACGCCTGGCGGCAGCCGGCCAGCGTCTGCGTGCGCGAGATAGTGCTGGCCGCCACTCGCCAGCAGCCCTGACACCCTGGCGGCAAGGGCCGCGGCGCCAACTTGCCTGCGGCCTGATCCCGATCAAGGGTTGCCCCGTCGGCGCCCTTGACCTGACCCCGGGGGGGCGGGTTAGCATGAACCATCTTCTGCCTCAGAGCCGCCCATGTTGCTGACCCCTCGCCAATTCGACCATGCCCGCCGCTGGCTGCCCCTCTGGGGTCTGCTGCTGGTGCTGATGTCGTTTGGCAGCCGGGCCGCCGCGGATCTCTGTACCCTGACCCCCCATTGCAGCGAGTCCGAGCGCAGCCTGGGAAAAGCCATGCCCTGCGGCAGCTTCACGACCGTGCTGGCCATGAGCCTGGTGAGCAGCGACAGCCTGATCCTGGCCGCGTTGGCCCCGGCCGTCCCCGACTTTCTCTCCCCCTCCCTCTATGTGCCCCAGCCGCCGCTGGAGCGACTCGAGCGACCGCCTCGCGCGCTCTGATGTGATCCTGACCCCTGCCGGGGTCCCGGGTTTCCAGTTCGAATCGACACAACATCAGACGAGGTCCCAATGTCCAGAGAGACGATCCCAGCCCTCTGGCTGGCGCTGATGGTGGCGGGCACCAGCCTGTCCGCCCTGGCCGCCGAGCCGATGACGGTTTACAAATCCCAGTATTGCGGCTGCTGCGAGCAGTGGGTCAAGCACATGCAGGACAATGGCTTCGAGCTCAAGGTGGTCAACACCGAGCGGCTCGACCCCATCAAGGTGCAGCATGGCGTGACAGCGCAACTGGCCTCCTGCCATACCGCCCTGGTGGAAGGGTATGTGGTGGAGGGCCACGTGCCCGCCGCCGACGTGCGGCGCATGCTGGAGCAGAAACCGGCCATCCGCGGGCTGACGGTCCCGGGCATGCCCCAGAGCGCCCCCGGCATGGATATCCCGGGTCAAGCCTACCAGGTACTGGCCATAGACGAGGCGGGTCAGACCGTGGTCTGGGCCAGCCACCCGGGCTGATCCCGGGGGAGACCGGGTGAGGATTTCCCCCATGTGAGGCACACCTGAGTGAATCTTGCCTCATCCGGGCTCCCGATCAGGGCCGTTCTCGTCAGAGAGCGGCCTTTTTCATGGCCGCCCCTTGCAACCTGGCGTGACAAGGGGCAGATTGTTGACCGATCAAGGGGGCGACAGTTCCCCGGATAACCCCTTAAATCGCCAAGGATGCGACATGTTCAGCTTTTCCCGCTGCCTCCTGCTGCTGGCTGCGCTCGGCGCAGGCGCGGCTTCCCACGCCAATGATGAGTCCCCCATGCCGATGACAGATAGCGCCCCCCAGCCGCCCAAGGCGGCCAAGCATCCCAAGAGCCTGAAGAAGCATGGGGATACCCGGGTCGACAACTATTACTGGCTGCGGGACGACGAACGCAAGAACCCCGAGGTGCTGGCCTATCTCGAGGCCGAGAATGCCTACACGGCGGCCCGGCTCGCCCCGAGCGCCCCGCTGCGGGCCCGACTCTACCAGGAGATGGTGGCGCGCATTCCCCAGCAGGATGCCTCCGTCCCCTACGTCAAGAACGGCTATCGCTACCAGACCCGCTTCGAGCCGGGCAAGGAGTACGGCATCCACACCCGCCAGGCGGTGGCGGGCGAGCAGGTGCAGACCCTGCTCGACGGCAACCAGCGCGCCGAGGGGCATGATTTCTACGAGCTGGGCGCCCTGGAGGTGAGCCGGGACAACCGCTGGCTGGCGGTGGCGGAGGATTACCTCTCCCGGCGCCAGTACCGGGTACAGTTCCTGGACTTGCAGAGCGGCCAGTGGGCCGCCGACACCCTGGAGAACACCTCGGGCAACATCGTCTGGGCCGCGGACAACAAGACCCTGTTCTACGTGCGCAAGCACCCGCAAACCCTGCTGCCCTACCAGGTCTACCGCCATGTGCTCGGCACGGATCCCGCCAAGGATCAGCTGGTCTATGAGGAGAAGGATGACACCTTCTACGTCGGCATCGGCGAGACCACCTCGGAAGATTTCATCGTCATCTCCCTCTCCAGCACCACCTCGGACGAGGCCTGGCTCATCGATGCCGCCAATCCCGGACAGGCGCCGCGGCTGTTCCTCAAGCGCCAGCCGGATCACGAATACAGCCTGGATCACTACCGGGGTCGCTTCTATGTGCGCTCCAACAAGGATGGCAAGAACTTCGGCCTCTACGAGACCAAGGAGAGCCCGGTCGATCGCTGGCAGCCGGTGGTGGCGCCCCAGGCCGACGTGCTGCTGGAAGGCTATGCCCTGTTCAAGCAGTGGCTGGTGGTGGAGGAGCGCAGCCAGGGGCTGACCCGGCTGCGGCAGATCAACTGGCAGAGCGGCGAGCAGAAAGAGATCGCCTTCGACGACCCCGCCTATGTCACCGGCCTGGCCTACAACCCGGAGCCGGATACCGAGCTGTTGCGCTACGGCTACAGCTCCATGACCACGCCCACCTCCACCTTCGAGCTGAACATGGCCAGCGGCAAGCGTACCCTGCTCAAGCAACAGGCGGTGGCGGGCTTCAAGGCGGAGCGCTACAAGAGCGAGCGGCTCTGGGTCGAGGCCAGGGACGGGGTCAAGGTGCCCGTCTCCCTGGTCTATCGCCAGGATCTGTTCAAGGCGGGCAAGGCGCCGCTGCTGGTCTACGGCTATGGCTCCTATGGTGCCAGCATGGATCCAGACTTCAGCTCGGCACGCCTCTCCCTGCTTGATCGCGGCTTCGTCTATGCCATCGCCCATGTGCGCGGCGGCGAGGAGCTGGGTCGCCAGTGGTACGAGGATGGCAAGCTGCTGCGCAAGCAGAACAGCTTCCATGACTTCATCGACGTGACCCAGGCCCTGGTGGCCCAAGGCTATGGCGCCCGGGATCAGGTCTATGCCATGGGTGGCAGCGCCGGCGGCCTGCTGATGGGGGCCGTCATCAATAAGGCCCCCGAGCTCTATCGCGGCGTGGTGGCCCAGGTGCCCTTCGTCGACGTGGTGACCACCATGCTGGACGAATCCATCCCTCTCACCACCGGGGAATATGACGAGTGGGGCAACCCGAACAAGAAGGTCTATTACGACTACATGCTCGGCTACAGCCCCTATGACCAGGTCAAGGCCCAGGCTTACCCCAACCTGCTGGTGACCACGGGTCTGCACGACTCCCAGGTGCAGTATTGGGAGCCGGCCAAGTGGGTCGCCAAGCTGCGGGAGCTGAAGACGGATGACAACGAGCTGCTGCTCCACACCGACATGGAGGCGGGCCATGGCGGAAAATCCGGTCGCTTCAAGGCCTATGAGGATATCGCCCTGGAGTTTGCCTTCGTGCTGCAACTGGCCCAACCGGAGACGGTCGGGCAGGGCTGAATGACAGTCAGTCGCGGCCCGATCGGATCGGGCCGCGCCATTTGTTAATGTTTATGACTCATGAGAATCCCGGTTTCCCCAGTGAGGGAGAGAATAGGATGACGCCTGTCATAAATTACGCTATTTCTATAGGCGTTTTTGCACTGCTGTTTGATTTATGTTGACGGTGTGTGGTTAAAATCAGAGTGCGTTATTTTTGATTTGCTTGATAAATCAGGTAAATCTTCTTCGGTCGGCAGGATGCTGGCGTCTGGTCGCAGGACGAGTGACAACCTTGGTGCCGCCACCTCTGGTGGGCACCATTTCCATATCGGGGTCGAGACGGACCAGCCTGGTGCTGAGGGCCGCTCCTTTGATTTCACCCGGGAGTCGGGTGATGTAAAAACCAATGAAAAAAGGATGGAAAACATGAAAGGATTATCCTTGGCGTGCGCCATGTCTGCCGTGCTGGCTGCTACCTCCTTCGGTGGGGCCGTGCAGGCGCAAGAGCGTTTCGTGACGATCGGTACCGGTGGTCAGACCGGCGTTTACTATGTCGCGGGTCAGTCAATCTGCCGCTTCCTCAACCGGGGTTCCGCCGATCACCAGATCAAGTGCAACGCGCCGGCCAGCGGTGGCGGCGTCGCCAACGTCAACGGTATCCGCAGCGGTGAGTTCAACTTCGGCATCATGCAGTCCGACCATCAGTTCAAGGCGATGAAAGGTCTGCCCCCCTTCCAGGCCGAGGGTGCCATGGAGGATATCCGTGCCGTCTTCTCCCTGCAGAGCGAGGTGTTCACCATACTGGCTCGCCGCGATGCCAAGATCGCCGGCTTCGACGATCTGAAAGGCAAGCGCGTCAACATCGGCAACCCGGGCTCGGGCCAGCGCGACACCATGGAAGAGATCATGGCGGTCAAGGGCTGGGACAAGTCGGCGTTCAGCCTGGTCTCCGAACTGAAACCGGCCGAGCAGGCGTCCGCCCTCGGTGACAACAACATCGACGCCATGAGCTACTTCGTCGGCCACCCGAACGGTGCCATCCAGGAAGCGACCACCACCACGGACGCCGTGCTGGTCCCCGTGACCGGCGCAGAGATCGACAAGCTGCTGGCCGAGAAGAGCTACTACACCAAGGCCGAGATCCCCGGTGGTCTCTACAAGGGCAACGACCAGCCGACCCCGTCCATCGGTGGCAAGGCCGTACTCTCCACCAGTGCCAAGGCCGATCCGGAAGTGGTCTACCAGCTGGTGAAGTCGGTGTTCGACAACCTGGATCGCTTCAAGCGTCTGCACCCGGCCTTCGCGGATCTGAAAGAAGCCGACATGATCAAGGTCGGTCTCTCCGCCCCGCTGCACGAAGGCGCGGCCCGCTACTATAAAGAGCGCGGCTGGCTGTAATCAGGGACCCTGCCGGGTCACGTTAGCGGTATCTCGACACTCGTCAGCGCCTGGTCTCCCAGCGGGCTGGCGAGTGTTGTTCTTGTTGTAACCCTTGGCAAAAGTTCACCCTATGCAAGACAAAGCACTCTCGACAGAAGAACTCATCGCACAGGACGTGGGGGCTCGCCTGCCCGTCGGCGCCATGGGCTGGATCATCACGGTACTGGCCCTCGGCTGGTCGCTGTTCCAGCTGTGGATTGCCTCCCCCCTGCCGTTTCTGGTCGGTTTTGGCGTCCTCAATGACACCGAGACCCGGGCCATTCACCTCACCTTCGCCCTGCTGCTGGCGTATCTGGTGTTTCCGGCCTTTCGCCGCTCTCCCAGGGACAGGGTGCCGGTCGCCGACATCGTCCTCGGCCTGATCGCCGCCTGCGCCGCCTCCTACCTGTTCGTCATGTATCAGGACCTGGCCCAGCGCCCCGGCAACCTCACCACCGCCGACCTGGTCACCGCCTGCATCGGCATTCCGCTGCTGCTGGAAGCCGCCCGCCGCGCCCTGGGCCCGGCCCTGGCCGTGATCGCCCTGGTCTTCCTGATATACAGCCTGGCCGGTCCCTGGATGCCGGGTCTGCTGGCCCATCGCGGGGTCAGCTTCACCGCCCTGGCCAACCATCAGTGGATCACCACCGAAGGGGTGTTTGGCATCGCCCTCGGGGTCTCCACCAGTTTCGTGTTCCTGTTCGTGCTGTTCGGCGCCCTGCTGGAGCGGGCCGGTGCCGGTCACTACTTCATCCAGCTCGCCTTCAGCATGCTGGGTCACCTGCGCGGCGGTCCCGCCAAGGCGGCCGTGGTGGCCTCCGGCCTGACCGGCCTCATCTCAGGATCCTCCATCGCCAACGTGGTCACCACGGGTACCTTCACCATCCCCATGATGAAGAAGGTCGGCTTCAGTTCGGAGAAGGCGGGGGCGGTCGAGGTGGCCTCCTCGGTCAACGGCCAGATCATGCCTCCCGTGATGGGGGCCGCGGCCTTCCTGATGGTGGAGTACGTGGGCATCCCCTATGTGGAGATCATCAAGCACGCCTTCCTGCCGGCGGCCATCTCCTACATAGCCCTGCTCTACATAGTCCACCTGGAGGCGCTGAAGCTCGGCATGCAGCCCATCGGTGGCCATGAGCCCAGGCCCTGGCTGCGTCGTCTGACCGGCTTTGCCTTCGGCGCCTTCCTCATCAGCGGCTTGTCGCTCGCGGTCTACTATGGCCTTGGCTGGCTCAAGCCCGCCCTGGGTGACTACGCCCTGGAGGGGATTGGCCTGCTGCTGGTACTGGTCTATGTGGGTCTGCTCAAGATCGCCGCCAGCAACGAGCCGCTGCCGGCGGAAGATCCGGACAAGCCGCTGACCGAGCTGCCCAAGACCCGCTCTGTGCTGCTCTCCGGTCTGCACTTCCTGCTGCCGGTGGTGGTGCTGGTGTGGTGCCTGATGATAGAGCGCCTCTCCCCCGGGCTGTCCGCCTTCTGGGGCACCGTCATGCTGGTGGTGATACTGCTCACCCAGCGGCCGCTGCTCAACTGGCTGCGCACCGATGGCAAGCATGACTACGGCGCCTTCAGCGACGGCGTGGTGGACCTGAGGGAGGGGCTGATCGCCGGTGCCCGCAACATGATCGGCATCGGCATCGCCACCGCCACCGCCGGCATCATAGTGGGCGCCGTCTCCCAGACCGGGGTGGGCCTGGTGCTGGCGGATCTGGTGGAGGTGCTCTCCATGGGCAACCTGCTGCTGATGCTGATGCTGACCGCCCTGCTGAGCCTGATCCTCGGCATGGGGCTGCCGACCACCGCCAACTACATAGTGGTCTCCAGCCTGCTGGCCCCCGTGGTGGTGACCCTGGGCCAGCAGAACGGCCTGATCGTGCCCCTCATCGCCGTCCACCTGTTCGTGTTCTACTTCGGCATCATGGCGGACGTGACCCCGCCGGTGGGGCTGGCGTCGTTCGCGGCGGCGGCCGTCTCCAAGGGCGATCCCATCAAGACCGGGATCACGGCGTTCTACTACAGCCTGCGTACCGCGGCACTGCCCTTCCTGTTCATCTTCAACACTGATCTGCTGCTGATCGATGTGGACTTCGCCCACGGGGTGCTGATCTTCGTGGTGGCGACCATCGCCATGCTGATCTTCGCGGCGGCGACCCAGGGCTTCTTCCTGGTGAAGAGCCGCTGGTACGAGAGCCTGGCCCTGCTGCTGGTGGCCTTCACCCTGTTCCGCCCCGGTTTCTGGATGGACATGGTGCACAACCCCTATCGCGATACGCCGCCGGCCCAGCTGGCCCAGACGCTGGGTGAGGTGGAAGCCGAAAGCACCCTGCGCCTGCGGGTGGCCGGGGAAGATGCGGTGGGCAAGCACAGGGAGTACAGCCTGCTGCTGGCGGTGCCTCAGGGTGCCACCGGCGAGGAGCGCCTGGAGGCCCTGGGGCTGACCCTGTACGAGCAGGATGGCAAGACGCTGATCGACAACGTGGCGTTCGGCAGCCCGGCGGCGGATGCCAACCTGCAGTTTGATCAGCAGATAGTCGCGGTGAGAGCCCCGACCGACGGCTGGCGCAAGGAGCTGATGTGGCTGCCTGGCTTCCTGCTGTTCGGCCTGATCGTGCTGCTGCAGCGCAGACGGCAACAGGCGCTCTGAGCAGGTTGCACAACGGTCATGACAACGGCGCTTCGGCGCCGTTTTTTGTTGCGCCGCCTTGGGGGGAGGCGGGCAAAGAGAAGGCGCCCGCAGGCGCCTCGTCGAATGCGTGTCCCGGCAGGACCCGGGCAGCAGGGCTCAGTCCTGCAACTCCTGGTGCTGTATCGCACTCAGGGTCTGTTGTTCGCTCAGGCTCAGGCCGAGCTGCTCACAGGCTTGCTCGAAGCTGATGCCGAGGTGGCACATCATGATGTCGATGGCGGGCAGGTAGTTTTTCATTGGCTCTTCCATGGGTGTTCCTCCAGAAGCCCCCTTATGCCCCATGGGGAGTGGGGATGACAATTAGACTTTAGGCTTATCCTGCTCATTCGCGTCTCGCCCTCTGCCCCTGAGGAGGGGAATTTGCTACCCTAGCGCGGCGCTGGGCCTGAGTATCGCCGGGCCATTGTCTTCACGGGGAAGGGGTATCCGGCATGTGGTTGAGTGTGATGATCATCGCGTCCGCCTGGTGGCATATCAAGGCCGCTTACGGCGCGGATCCCCGCCAGTTTTACCTGAGCAAGCCCCTGACCATGCTGCTGATCGTGGCCCTGGCGTTCGGCTATCACGGCGACGACCACAACGGATCCCATGCCTGGATCCTGCTCGGCCTCTGCCTCTCCCTGCTGGGGGACATCATGCTGATGCTGCCGGTCGACCGATTCCTGCAAGGGCTGGCGGCATTTCTTGTCGCGCACCTCTGCTACATCGTCGGCCTGGCCCAGGGGCCCCTGGTGCTCAATCTGGTGGATGGCCTGCTGCTGATCCTGGTGGCCGGTGTCTACTTCGGGGTGTTGCGCCCGCACCTGGGGTCGATGCGCTGGCCCCTGCTCTGTTACACCCTGATGATGATAGGTCTGGTCTGGGTCGCTGCGGCGGCCTGGCGCGCCTCCCTCACCGCCGGCAGCGCCGCCGCCCTGGTGGGGGCCCTCCTGTTTCTCTGCTCCGATGCCTTGCTGGCCATCAACCGCTTCCGTCGCCCCTTCCCCCATGCCACCGCCTGGGTGATGAGCAGCTACTTCGCGGCGCAGTTTCTGATCGCCGCCTCCCTGGCGAGCTAGATGCGCCTGAAGGGGCCCGCTGGCCCCTTCAGGGTCAATGGGCTTCCAGTGGTGCCGCGTCTGCCGCCTGGGGGGCGGGGGATCGGAGGAACAGCACCAGGGCGCTGGCGACCAGCAAGAAGATCCCCATCACGTAGAATACCTGGTTGTAGGCCATGATGGCGGCATCCCTCTGTATGGTGCCGCTCAGCACGGCGTTGGCCTGCTGTCTGGCGAGGGCGGGGTCACTGCCCCGGGCCAGCATGCTGTGGGTCAGGTTCAGCAGATAGGCCTGCCCCTCTATGCTGCTGGCCGCCAGGGTGCTGGCGATCTGGCTGGCATGGATGCGGGTATCGTTGTCGAGCAGGGTGGCGATGATGGCGATGCCGAAGGCGCCCCCCAGGTTGCGCAGCACGTTGAGCAGGGTGGAGGAGGAGGGGATCTCCTCCTGGGTCAGGCTGGCGGTGGCGATCAGGGAGAGGGGCACCATGACGAAGGGTTGCCCCAGTGCCCGCACTATCAGGGACTGGATCAGCTGGGGGCCGGCGTAGTCGGCGCTCATGTTGACGTTCATGAAGCAGCTCACCCCGAAGATGAGAAAGCCGAAGCTCACCAGGTAGCGGGGGTCTATCCTGGTGACCAGTCTGGGCACCAGGGGCAGCACCAGCAGCTGGGGCAGCCCCATCCACATCAGCACCTCCCCTATCTCGAGGGCGTTGTAGTTGTGGATCTGGGTCATGTAGAGGGGCAGCACATAGATGGAGCCCATCAAGGCCATGCCGAGCACCAGGTAGGCGAAGCAGGCCAGGGCGAAGCGCGGGTTGTGAAGCAGCCTCAGGTTGACCAGGGGGTGGCGCTTGAGCAGCTGGCTGATGACGAAGAACACCAGGGCCACCACAGAGATGAGGGTGAGCCGCACGATGAAGCTGGAGCCGAACCAGTCCTCCCTGTTGCCCTCTTCCAGCACCACCTCCAGCAGTCCCAGCCCTACCGCCATGGTGACTATGCCCACCAGATCCACCTGGCGCATGATGGCCCAGTCCACCGGCTTCCTGTCCAGACCATGGGCCAGCATGGCCATCACCAGTAAACCGGGCGGCACGTTCAGGTAGAAGATGTAGTGCCAGGAGAGCTGTTCGGTGAGCCAGCCGCCGAGCGTCGGTCCTATGGCGGGGGCGAAGGTGGCGCACAGACCGAACAGCGCCATGCCGGTGGCCCGCTTGTGCAGGGGCAGCAGGCTGATGATGAGGGAGAAGGCCATGGGGATGAGGGCGCCGCCGGTGAAGCCCTGCATGGCGCGAAACACTATCATGCTGGTCAGGTTCCAGCTGAACGAGCAGAGCACGGAGGAGACGATGAAGGCCCCCGTGGTCCACAGCAGGTAGCGGCGCACGCTCAGGCCCCGGCTGAGCCAGCCGCTCAGGGGGATGGCGATCATCTCCGCCACCAGGTAGGAGGTGGAGATCCAGGAGCTCTCGCTCAGGGTGGCCGACAGGGCCCCCTGAATGTCCTTCAGGGAGGCATTGGTGATCTGGATGTCGAGGATGGCCATGAAGGCGCCGATGAGCCCCCCCATGACGGCGATCCAGTTGCGACGCGGTATGACTTCCATCAGTTGGCCGCCAGTCTGGGCTCAGGGTCGCCCCCGCCGGTACGGGTGTCCACTATCACCTCGGTGGAGAGACCGGGTCTGAGCTTGCCCGCCAGGGCGCCCGGCGCCGGGATGCGGATCTTGACCGGCACCCGCTGCACTATCTTGGTGAAATTGCCGGTGGCGTTCTCCGGCGGCAACAGGGCGAACTTGGCGCCGGTGGCCGGGGCCAGGCTGTCGATCACCCCCTCGATCGGCTGGTCCGGGTAGGCATCGAGCACCAGCTCCACCCGCTGGCCCGGCATCATATGGGCCAGCTGGGTCTCCTTGAAGTTGGCCTCGACCCAGACCCCGTCCAGGGGCACCAGGCTGGCCACCTGCATGCCGGACTGGACATAGAGCCCTTCCCGCAGGCTGCGCCTGCCGATGACGCCGTCGGCCGGCGCCCGCAGCTCGGTGTACCCGAGATTGAGCCTGGCCTGGGCCAGCTGGGCCTGGCTCAGGTCGATCTGGGCCTGCTTCTGCTGACGCTCCGAGATGATCACGGCCAGGTGATCCCGGGCCGATTGCAGGCCGGCCTCGGCATCCTGCTGCTTGGCCTGGCTGACCTGCAGATTGGCCTTCACCTCGTCCAGGCTGTCCTGGGAGCTGTAGTGGGCGGTGTTGAGTCTGCCAATTCGGCTGACCTGCTGCCGGGCGCGCATCACGTCGGCGCTCGCCTCTTTCACCTTGGCTTCGGCCTGGCGGATCAGACTCAGCTGCTGGACCCGGGTCGCCTCCAGGTTGGTGGCCTCGGCCCGGCTCAGGGCCAGGTTGGCCTGGGCCTCGGCCAGCCGGGTGCGGTACTCCCGATCGTCGATGCGGGCGATCAGCTGGCCCGCCTTGACGGTCTGGTTGTCGGTCACCAGCACCTCGCCTATGTAGCCGGGCAGCTTGGTGGCGATGCCGGTCACTTCGCTCTGCAGGTAGGCGTTGTCGGTGCGCTCGAAGTGGCGGCCATAACCATACCAGTAGGCGGCGAACAGCAGGGCCAGCACCAGCAAGATCAGGGCGGCCAGCAGGGGGATCTTCTTTTGTTGACTCATGATGTGGATTCCTGAACTGAAGGTGAACAGGCTAACATCGGGTCACTGTTTCGATTAGTATCGTTTCATGAGAAATACAGTTTCACTGGTGCAACAATGGACTTGAACGCGGCACTCATCCTGGTGCGGATCGTCGACAAGGGATCCTTCACCGCAGCCGCCCGGGAGCTGGGCATGACCAAGGCGACCGTCAGTCGCCGCATCGCCGAGCTGGAGCAGCGGCTAGGGGTGCGGCTGCTCTATCGCTCCACCCGGCAGCTGACCCTGACCGAGGAGGGGGAGGCCTACTATCTGCGCTGCAGCAAGGCGGTCAATGAGCTGGCCGAGGCCGAGCTGATGCTCAGCGCCAGCCAGCAGGAGGTGACCGGCCTGCTCAAGCTGGCGGTGCCCATCGAGACGGGGCAGCTGGTGATCGCCCGCATGATAGCGCGCTTCCTGCAAGCCTATCCCGCCCTCAGGGTGGAGCTGGACTTGACCAACCGGGTGGTGGACCCCATCAGCGAGGGGCTGGATGCCGTGGTGCGGGTCGGCGACATGCTGGACTCCAACCTGGCGGCCCGCCGTCTGTGGAGCACGGAGCGGATCCTCTGCGCCAGCCCCGATTACCTGGCCGGCCAGGACCCCATCGAGGGGCCCATGGATCTGGCGAACCATGAGCGGATCCTGGTCAGCAGCGGCTTTCTCGCCCACCAATGGCGCTTCGAGCGCGGCGAGGAGGAGGTGCTGGTGGATCCGCCCTCGCGCTTTGTGGTCAACAATATCACCTGTGCCAGAGAGGCGGCCAAGGCGGGGCTGGGGCTGGCCTCCCTGCCCGCCATGCTCTGTCACGACGAGTTGGCGGCGGGAACCCTGGTCAGCCTGTTGCCCGAGTGGCGTCAGCCCAGGGTGTCTCTCTACCTGCTGTTTCCGGAGCGGCGACTGATGCCGCGCAAGCTGCGTGCCTTTATCGATTTCATGGTGCAGCATGGGGAAGAGTTCGGCATCGACACGTTGCTATGAAGGAGCAAGATGGATAACTGGTTCAATCTGTATCGCGCCTCCCACACCCTGGAGGCGCACGCTCTCAAGGGGGCGCTGGAGGTGGAAGGGATCCCGGTCCGGCTGAGCGGCGAGGGATTGGGGGGCGCCATCGGCGAGCTGCCGATCGACCTGTTGCAGGTGACCCTGATGGTGCGTGAGCAGGATCGCAACCGGGCCGGGCGGGTGATCGAGCGTTACCAGCAGCGTCAGGGCAACGGCTGGCTCTGCGGCCAGTGTGGCGAGGAGAACGAGGCCAACTTCGAGATCTGCTGGCGCTGCCACCATGACCCCCACGACGAGTGAGCGCCCTCGCCGGAGGCGTGGCCATCAGGCCTGGCTGCCGTGAGCACCGAGGGCGCGAGCGGGATCAGCGGGCGCTGAAGTCTATCTCCTCTCCCGCCCTGGGATCCTGATAGATGGCCAGATCCAGCTCGCCCTCGCGCCGGCCGATCAGCACCGAGACCAGCAGATCTCCGGAGACGTTGACCGTGGTGCGGGCCATGTCGAGGATGCGGTCTATGCCGGCGATGAGGGCCACCCCCTCCAGGGGCAGTCCCACCGCCGTCAGGGTCAGGGTCAGCAGCATCAGGCCTGTGCCCGGGGTGCCGGCGGTTCCTATGCTGGCCAGGGTGACGATGCTGATGATGGTCAGATAGTCGAACAGGTGCAGCTCCACCCCGAAGGCCTGGGCCACGAACAGGGCCGTGACCCCCTGATAGAGGGCGGTGCCGTCCATGTTGATGGTGGCACCGATGGGCAGCACCTTGGCGGCGATGGGGGGGGACACCCCCAGTCGGTGTTCGGCACAGCTCTGGCTGACGGGCAGGGTGACCTCGCTCGAGCTGCTGGTGAAGGCCACCGCCTGGGCATCCAGAATGCTCTTGAAGTAGTGCAGGGGGTTGAGGCGAGCCAGCAGCAGCAACAGGCCGCTGTAGACGCCGAGCAAATGCAGCAGGCAGCCGAGGTAGACGGCGCCGATCACCTTGAGCAGGGGCAGCATGATGGCGGCGCCATAGCGGCCCGTCATCCAGGCCATCAGGGCGCAGACCCCGTAAGGGGCGAGGGACATCACCATCTGGGTCAGGGTGAACATGCCGTCGGCCAGGGAGGTAAAGGCGCGGATGGCCGGCCGGCCACGGCGACCGCTGGCATTGAGTGCCAGGGCCAGGGCCACCGCGAACACGATCACCTGGAGTATCTTGCCATCGACGATGGCCTGAATGGGGTTGCGTGGCACCAGTTGGGCCAGCGCCGTGGCCAGGGTCAGCTCCTGGAGCGTCTCGGGTCTCTGGTAGGGGCCCATGTCGGCGCCGACCCCGGGCTCGAGCAGCCAGCCCATCATCAGGCCGATGCAGATGGCCAGGGCGGTGGAGCAGAGGTAGTAGCCGATGGCCCTGAGGCCGATCCGGTCCAGGACCCTGCCCCGCAGCAGGCCGGTCAGCCCGGCGATGATGGAGCAGAAGATGAGGGGCACCATCAGCATCTGTATGGTGTTGACGAACAGGGTGCCGACGGGTTTGATCAGCAGTGCCTGCTCACTCCACCCCATGCCGAGGCCGATGCCGAGCAGCATGCCGATCAGGGTCTTGAGCCAGAGGGGGCGACGGGTCCAGATCCGCCAGGGCTTGCAGGCCCGTCCATGGAGCAGCATGACGCCAATGTCCTTATCTTCAGTCGTGGTGGCGAAAAGGGCGCCAGTGTAGCGATCCCCTCGTCCGGTTGCCACATTATCGACAAAGTCGGCGGCGGGGCCAGCCTGGCGGATCATTAATTGGGCTTTTCTTGGCGTACATCAAGGAGTGGCAGCACGAGCCCGGCTGTAATGGGCATCCGATATATTCATTCAGAGGTGAGAGATGTCCGACTCGATTCATGGTCATGAGGTGATGGAGATGATGCTGGCCAAGGGAGGCCAGTTCAGCGAGGAGAGCCTCAAGTCGGCGATGGCGGCGCGTTTTGGCGCCCAGGCCCGCTACCACACCTGCAGTGCCAGCGGTCTGGATGCCGACGGGCTGATCGCCCTGCTGCGCGCCCGGGGCAAGTTCGTCGAGGATGAGCAGGGGTTCCAGACCCGGGCCGACAGGATCTGCCACCACGGCTGAGACGGCCCTCGTCGAGGGGAGAGGCCGCGGGCTCGCCGCGGCCTCTCCCCTTTGCTATATTCCCTCCTCTTTTTCCTCACGTCCCGGAAGTGCCATGGATACCTTCTCCGCTGCCGTCATGCTGTTTCTCATCATGGATCCCCTCGGCAATCTGCCGGTGTTTCTGTCGATCCTGCGCCACATAGACCCCAAGCGCCGGCGCAAGGTGATGATGCGCGAGCTCTTGTTCTCCCTGGCCATCATGATGGGCTTCCTGTTTGCCGGTCAGCAGATCCTGAGCTTCCTCAACCTGCGTCAGGAGGCGGTGAGCATCGCCGGCGGCATCATCCTCTTCCTCATCGCCATCAAGATGATCTTCCCCGGGCCCGGCGGCGTGACCGGCCTGGCCGCGGGGGAGGAGCCCTTCCTGGTGCCCATGGCCATCCCCATGATCGCGGGTCCCTCCATCCTGGCCTCCCTGCTGCTGCTGGCCAACCAGGCGCCGGCACGCATGACGGACTGGTCGCTGGCGCTCTTGATGGCCTGGGGGGCGAGCGCCGTCATCCTGATGTTCTACGAGGTGTTCAACAAGCTGCTGGGTGAGCGAGGACTCACGGCGGTGGAGCGGCTGATGGGGATGCTGCTGGTGATGATCTCGGTGCAGATGCTGCTCGATGGGGTGCATCACTACCTGCAGGTGACGGGCTGAGTCCCATGCCGACCAGAGATGACGACAAGGAGCCCGGCCCAGTGCCGGGCTCCTGCTTGTCGGGCCTGTCCCGATTCAGGCGGCCGCTTCCGGTTTGTCGAGCTTGTCGAGGGTCATGAGGATGAGCGGCGTCTCCCGCTATCCAGCGACGGTCAGGCTGCCGTGTTCGATCTTTATGCCGCTTCCGGCTTGTCGAGCTTGTCGAGGATCAGGGTGAGCAGGGTCTCCCGCAGCCAGCGATGGCCGGGGTCGGCCTCGTGACTCTGATGCCAGATCAGGAGGTGGGAGATGCTGTC
The DNA here is from genome assembly GCF_050266975.1 of Aeromonas sobria. Classification (GTDB taxonomy): domain Bacteria; phylum Pseudomonadota; class Gammaproteobacteria; order Enterobacterales; family Aeromonadaceae; genus Aeromonas; species Aeromonas sobria_B. The sequence goes on along the minus strand of NZ_JBKISU010000038.1, from coordinate 21,857 downwards.
CAGGGCGATGGGCAGCGCCAGCTGCACCAGGGGGTAGACCTGGGTGGCATGGCGGGCATAGAGCCGTGACAGGGTCACTATCATGTCCGAGTGCATGCTCATGCGCAGGGCCGCCTCGAACGAGGGCACGGTCGCCTCGATGCGCCGTTGCAGATCCTGCTCCGCCAGCTTGTGATCCAGCATCCAGCGATCCCGCCCCTCGCAATAGGTCTGCACGTGGGGATAGGCGAGGTAGCGGGCCAGATCCCAGCTGGGCTCGGTCAGGGCGCTGTGGCCCTGGCGCACCAGGCAGGTGAGGTTGTCGATGGCGAGCAGCCGCTGGCAGATGGTGCCCGGCAGCGTGTCCTGGCGAAAGTCCGAGGTGAGGCAGTTCTCCCGCACCGTGATGGCGATATCCACCTGGCCCTGACCCATCTCGGCCAGGCTGTGCTCGGTCCACTCCTCGTAGCGCAGCCGTATCCTGGGGGCGCGGCGCTTGAGCTCATTGAGGTAGAGGGGGGCGAACAGGGTGAAGGCGCTGTCCATGCTGGCGATGACGAACTCCCGCTCCGAACTCTCCGGGTTGAAGGCCGGGGGCTGCAGCAGGGTGTCGAGGCTGAGCAGGACGGGCTGCAGCTGCTGCTGCAGTGCCAGGGCGCGGGGAGTGGGGTCCAGGCCATAGGCGGAGCGGATGAAGAGGGGATCGTCGAAGGTCTCCCGCAGCCGACCCAGGGCCTTGCTGACCGCGGACTGGCTCAGGTGCAGGCGACGGGCGGCCCGGCTGCCGTTGCGCTCCTCCAGCAGCACTTGCAATATGATGAGCAGGTTGAGATCGGTGCGGGCCAGCTGTTCCAGAAACATGGGTTATGAATCTCCTTCAATTCTAAGATGAATTTATACCATTTGTTTTCATATCTCCAGGCTCCTATCCTGACTGCCGTCTCTGGCCTTGTGCCGGCTGTCACAGGAGGTGACGGTCGAGGGACGAGTAGCACCAACTTGCAACGGCGACCCTGGGTCGCCGTATTTTTTGATGGTACCCATGCCCTAATTGCGCCACTCTTGATTTCGCCCAAGTCGAGGCATCGTCTCCTTTGTTACAACTGTCATCCGCTGGCCTTGGGCCATGAATCATCCATGTGAAGTAGGAGTGTCATCATGTCGGTAGAAGATAAAGTGCAAGAGACCTGCGACAGCTGCGGCTGTTTCGCCGAGATAGGCACCATCATTGGCGAAGGCGATGATGTGCTGGATCTGGTGATAGCGGCGCCGACCGAGGCGGCGGCCCTCGCCAAGCTGGCCGGCTACGAGACCCTCGCCCGCCAGGTGTGCGCCGAGGTCGAGCTGAGTCACAGCCTGGCTCAGGGGGCGGACGGGGTCGAGCTCAAGGCGAGGCTGCAGTTCACCTGCACCGCCGAGAAGCTGATCTTCGAGATGCGCTCCCGCTCGCTCTGAGACGCCCTGACCCAGGCCCTCCCGGGGGCCGAGTCGACCAGCCTGCCGTCGGTCACGTTCTATAGTTAGTCATCACGGACGGCCGGTGCGAGCCGGTGACAAGAAGGCGGATCGATGCGGTTATGGTATTGGGCCCTGCTGGCCCTGTGGGTATCTCCTCTCCTGGGTGCGGATCTCAAGCCGCACCTGCTTCCCCAACCCGGCGATCTCGACAGCATATTGCAGCGCAAGGAGCTGAGGGCCCTGGTGGTCTATGAGCGCGGCTTCTTCTTCTTCGACAAGGGGTCGGAGCGCGGCGTGCTGGTCAATCAGCTGCGGGGGTTCGAGGGTTGGCTCAATCAGACCTATCTGGCCAAGGATCCCATCAAGCTCAAGGTGGTCTATGTGCCGGTGCGCCAGGACAAGCTGCTCGACTATCTGGCCGAGGGGCGCGGCGATCTGGTGGCGGCCAACCTGACCGTGACCCAGGCCAGGGGCGAGCAGGTGAGCTTCACCCAGCCGGTGATCACCCCCATCGAGGAGTGGGTGGTGAGTCAGAGCAGCCTGCCAGGCTTCAATCGCATCACGCAACTCTCCGGCCGCCGCATCTGGGTGCGGGAGAGCTCCAGCTACCGCGAGAGTCTGGGCCAGCTCAACCGCCTGCTGCGGGAGCTCGGCCTGCCCCCCGTCTACATCGAAACCGTGCCCGAATACCTGCAGGATGGCGATCTGCTGGAGATGGTGTCCGCCGGCCTGATCCCGCTGACGGTGACCGACAGCTTCAAGGGACGGATCTGGCTCGATCTGCTGCCCGGCCTCAAGGCGCACAAGCTGGTGCCCCTGCGGGACAACGGCAAGAGTGCCTGGGCCCTGCCCAAATACAGCACAGGCTTGCTCGACGCGGCCAACCGCTACCTGGCCCAGACAGACAGCCGCCGCCTCTACAGCGACCTCATGCTGCGCCGCCTGCTGAGCCAGGTCGATCCCATGAGCAACCTGCTCGCCACCGAGCGGCTGGCCCGCCTGACCCGGATCCGCACCGTGCTGGAGCAGTATGCCCGCCAGTATCAGCTGGACTGGCTGATGCTGGCGGCCCTGGCCTACAAGGAGTCCGGGCTGGATCCGGCGGCCCGCTCCCCGGGCGGGGCGATTGGCCTGATGCAGCTCAGGCCGGTGGCCGGTGCCGAGGTGGGGATACGGGGCACCAGGCTGGCGTCCCTTGAGGGCAATGTGGAGGCGGCCTGCCGCTATCTGCGCTTCCTGCTCGACACCTACTTCCAGGATCCGAAGATCGACGTGCTCAACCGTCACCTGCTGGCGCTGGCGGCCTACAACGCCGGGCCCAACCGGTTGCAGAGCCTGAGGGAGAAGGCCGCAGGTCAGGGGCTGGATCCCGACATCTGGTTCGGCAACGTGGAGCAGCTGGTGGCCAAGGAGGTGGGCCAGGGGCCGATCAACTATGTGGGTACCATCTACAAGTACTATGTGGCCTACCGCTTCAGCCTGCCCCAGATAGAGGGCAAGGCCGCCGCCATCGAGGCCACCACGGCCAGGCGTTGAGCCGCCGCTGGCGTCACTGCGCCCCGGGTTGATCCCGATGCAGCAGGAACCAGGGGGGCAGCGACCACTGCGGCTGATGGCGGGGCGGGCAGTATGGGGGGTGTGACGTCCGCTGACTGAGGTCCATAAGAAGCTCCTTGTTGCAGGTCGTGCTGCCACTATATGGACGAGCCCTGTGACATGGCGATGACGGTGGGGGAGAGACAGGCAGGCAGGGGCGCTTTATGCTCTGCCTGACCAAGCAGGAAGAGGAGGCGCGGTGAAGGAGGGGGAGTTTGCATTGATCGCCGATCCGGCTCAGGCCCTGATGCAGCGGCTCGCCCTGATCCGCGGCGCGCGCAGCCGGATCCAGGCCCAGTATTACAGCTGGGCCGAGGATGGCAGCGGCAAGCTGCTGCTGGCCGAGCTGCTGAGGGCCGCCCGCCGAGGCGTGCGCGTGCAGCTGCTCATCGATGATCTCTATGCCGGCGACAACCGCTTCCTGGAGATGCTGGCATTCGAACCCGGGATCGAGGTGCGGCTGTTCAATCCCTTCTGGCTGCGGGGCTGGCGCCCCTTGGCGCTGGTGCTGGAGGCCTGCCTCAGTTTTCGGCGCCTCAACCACAGGATGCACAACAAGCTGCTGCTGGTCGATGGCAGCCGGGGGATCCTGGGGGGGCGCAACATAGGGGATGCCTACTTCGGCCTGGGGGGCGGATCCCAGTTTCTCGATCTGGATCTGGGCTGTCGCGGCCCCCTCTGCCTGCAGCTGGAGCAGGGATTCGTCCAGTTCTGGGGCAGCCGCTGGAGCCAGCCCATCCGCCATCTGCTGCGCCGCCGCATCGGGACCACGGAGGCGACCGTGGTCAACGAGTTCCTGCTCACCCTCTGCGATCCCGCAACGGCCGCCATCTATGACCTGCCCGCCTCGCTGTTTGAGCCCGCCCCTGAACCTGTGTGGCACCCTGGGCGCGCCGAGGTGCTGTTCGACCGGCCTGGCAAGGGACTGGTCTCCCGGCCGGGCACCGCCCGCTATCTGTGGCGCCGACTCGCCGAATCCCGGGGCGGATTGCAGCTGGTGAGCCCCTACCTGATCCTGACCCGGGGCCTGCGCCGTGAGCTGCAGCGACTGCGGGCCCAGGGGATCGCCATCGGCCTGCTCACCAACTCCCTGGCCAGCACGGACGTGCCCCTGGTTCACGGCGCCTATTACCGCTTCAAGCCCTGGTTGCTGCGCCAGGGGATCGCCCTGGCCGAGCTGCCCGCCAGCAGCGGGTTCAGCCTGCACGCCAAGCTGATCCTGCTGGGGGAGCGGGAGGCCCTGCTCGGCAGTTTCAACCTGGATCCGCGCTCCCTGCACCTCAATACCGAGCTGATGCTGCGCCTGCACTGTCCGCCCCTCTGCGCCGAGTTGCGCGATTGGCTGGCGCACTGGCGGCGTGCGGCCAGCCAGCCGGATCCCGTCTCCTCCTGGTGGCGGCGTCTGGTTGCCCGTCTGAGCCACTGGCTGCCGCTGCGCCCCTGGCTGTAGCGCTTTCACCCCACCCTTGTGCGAGATCTCGCAAAACCTTGTAAGCCATTGGGGGTGCGCGGCGGCAAAACTGCCATTGAGTAAAAACCAACCATATGTTTTTAAAAAGAAAATTGAGATGTGACACCAGGATTTCAGGCGCGTTGCATGATTATGGCCCAGGTTAAACGTTTTTCTCGCGATGAACTGGGTAAGATTTCAGTTGCAAGGACAACCAATCCGGCTTGCCGGGTTGGGGAAGAGGAAGCGTCGGCCCACCCAGTGCGAACGCATGGCGGCTCGTCTCTTTGGGAGCGGAAACCCGGAGAGGGGAGGCAGGTCGATGAGTCTGATTCCAAATGGAACATGCTATTTGCGAGGGGGTGACATCCAGATGTCACCCCATTTTTTTATGTCCGCCGCCGGACCTGCCCTGGCGGCTCAAAGAGAGAAGGCCTCGCGATGAGGCCTTCTGGTGTTGGGGTCATGGGTCAGCTCAGGTTGGCCAGCAGGCGATGCCAGTTGCGGCGACTGACCCGAAAACCGCCCTTGAGGCTGCGGTACTCGAGCTGCAACTTGAGGGCGTCGTAGCGGGCCAGCGCCTTGCGCTTGCGCTGCTCCAGCAGGAGCTTGCGGCTGGCGTAGTAGTGCTGCAACTGCTGGCTCAGCTTGTCGTACTCTTCCTGCAGCAGCGCCTGCCACATCTCCATATCTTCGCGTTTTTGCAGCTTGGCATGGGCCCGCTTGAGCTGCATCTGCAGCCGCGCCTGCTCGATGCGCTCCTCGGGGCAGGTGCGCAGATCCTTGGTCAATCCCAGCCAAGCGGCGCTGCGGATCAGCCACTTGGTCGGATCGAACTGCCACCAGTGAATGCCGTTGCGATAGTCGTTCTCGAACAGATGGTGGTAGTTGTGATAGCCCTCGCCGAAGGTGAAGAAGGCCAGGATGCCGTTGTCCCGGGCGCTGTTGCGGTCCGTGAACGGCTGGCTGCCCCAGATATGGGCCAGGGAGTTGATGAAGAAGGTGGTATGGTGGGTCATCACCATGCGCAGCACCCCCGCCAGCAGCAGCATGCCGAGCAGATCGCCGTGCACCAGCCCCAGCAGCAGCGGGATGCCGATGTTGGTGGCCAGGGTCAGCGCCAGGTAGTGCCTGTGCTGGAAGGCGACGATGGGATTGTTCTGCAGATCCCGCACGTTGCTGTAGTCGTGGTAGGTGTCGCGCTGGTATTCCCGCAGCATCCAACCGATGTGGGAGTACCAGAAACCGCGGCTGGCGGAGTAGGGATCCTGCTGATCGTGGTCCACATTGCGGTGATGGCGGCGATGATCCGAGGACCAGTGCAGCGCCGAGTTCTGCAGGGCGAGGGCGCCGCCGATGGCGAACAGCCACTGCAGCGCCGGATGCGCCTTGTAAGCCTTGTGGGACCAGAGCCTGTGGTAGCCGGCGGTGATGGAGATGCCGCAATAGCAGAACAGCAGGAGGAAGCTGGCCCATTGCCAGGCATCGAAGCCGTGGGTCAGACCGTACCAGGGCACGGCGATCAGTGCCGTCAGCCCGGAGAGGGCAAACAGCAGGGTGTTGGTGATGATGATAGGTGGGCGTTCCATCCTGAAGGTGTCCTTTTCAGCTAACAGCTGTTAGCTATTCTCCCCGGAGCCCGGCGGCGGGTCAATGGTAAAAAAGTCGCAGACAAACCTGATCCGCGCCCGCCTTCGGGTTATCATCTGGCCTCGTCAAGTGGAAGGTGATTGTTTTCGTGGGTATTCGCGCACAACAGAAAGAAAAGACCCGGCGCACTCTGATCGAGGCGGCATTTAGCCAACTGTGCGCCAATCGCAGCTTTTCCAACCTGAGCCTGCGGGAAGTGGCGCGGGAGGCCGGCATCGCGCCCACCTCCTTCTATCGCCACTTTCGCGACATGGAAGAGCTGGGGTTGACCCTGGTGGATGAGGGGGGTCTGACCCTGCGCCAGTTGATGCGTCAGGCGCGCCAGCGCATCGCCGGCGGCGGCGGCGTCATCAGCACCTCCGTCATGACCTTCATGGAGTTCGTCGAGAACAATCCCAATATCTTTCGGCTGCTGCTGCGGGAGCGCTCCGGCACCTCGGCCGCCTTTCGTCAGGCGGTGGCCCGGGAGATCCAGCACTTCATCGCCGAGCTGACCGACTATCTGGAGGCCACCTCGGGGGCGCCGAGGGAGGAAGCCTATATCCAGGCCGAGGCCATGGTGACCATCGTCTTCAGCGCCGGTGCCGATGCCCTCGACCTGAGCCGCGAGGAGTGCAAGGCCCTGGCCGAGCGTACCGTGCGCCAGTTGCGGATGATTGCCATCGGAGCCGAGGTCCAGAACCAGCGCCGTCGCGATGGCCTGATCTGAGTCATATTCCCGGAATCAACAGGAGTTTCCCCATGCATGACGTCAACACCATCCCCAAGCAGCCGCTCTTGCTGGCCCTGCTGGTGGGCATCTGTGGCGATGCCAGCCTCTCCGTGCTGTTCGCCGACCCCGTCCCCTTCTCCTTCTTTCCCATCATCGCCTTCCTGCTGGCGGCCCATCAGCTCTATCGCTGCTATCTGAACGAACCCATGGAGGACAACACCCCGGTCTGCGTCCTGCTCTGCTTCCTGATCGGGGTGTTCGGTCACTCGGCGCTGGAAAAGGTGCAGCATCCGGAACTGGGCAGCAACTTCTTCTCGCTGATCATGATGTTGCTGCTGCTGGCCGCGCTCTCCATCAAGCTGGGCATCAGCGTCGGCAAAAAAGAGAAGGCCTGACGAGCAGGCCTGGCAGACAGAAGGGGGCAAGCCTGCGCTTATGAGTGCGGCTTGCCCCCCGCCGCTATGATGGCCTTGAGGCGGGCGCGGATCTCTCCCATGGCAAAGACCCCGAACACCAGCACCAGTACCAGCTCGGTCCGGGTCACGGCGAAGTAGGGCTTGCACGCGGAGCGGATCATCCCGGCCTGGAGCCAGTGCATCAGGGCGACGACGCCGCCGCAGATGGGCAGGATCTGGTTGAGCTGGCCGGGCAGGGGGGCCAGCAGGCTGATGACGACCCCGCACCAGAAGCTGAGGGTGAGTCCCATGGCCAATAGCGTCAGCAGGCGTTTCATGCTTGGTTCTCCTCTCGCAGATAGAGTTGATAACAGACCTGGCCGGCCTGTTTGTCCTTGAGGCACTGCCAGTTGCCGGGCAGTGGCAGATCCTGCATCTCCTTCTCCCGCTCCAGATAGATGAGGGCGTCCGGCGCCAGCCAGCCGCGCTGTTCCAGCAGATCGCACACCTGGGGCAGCAGCTCGCGGCGAAACGGCGGATCGAGAAACACCAGGTCGAACGGGGTGGCCGGCCCCTGCAGCCAGTTGATGGCGTCGGACTGGATCACAGCACCCTGGCCGCTGCCCAGCGCCGCCAGATTCTTCTTGAGCTGCTCGGCGGCGCCCCTGTCCATCTCCACCAGGGTCACCTGCTCGGCATAGCGGGACAGCGCCTCCAGCCCCAGACCGCCGCTGCCGGCGAACAGGTCGAGGCAGCGGCTGCCGCGCACATGGGGGGCCAGCCAGTTGAAGATGGTCTCCTTGACTCGGTCCGTGGTGGGCCTGAGTCCTTCCACATCCTGCACCGGCAGTTTGCGACCGCGCCATTGGCCGCTGATGATGCGGACAAAGCCGGATTTACCCTGGGTTCCCGGGCGTTTGCTGCTGGATTTCACTCTGGGCATCGCGTTTCGTCGTCAGAAAATAAAGTGATAGTATAAGGCGGTTCATTTTTATGCCGACCCGCCGAGGGACGGCTATCTTAGCAGTCAGCCAACGAAGTGAGTATTTTTTAAAATGGCAAAAGGTTTGTTTTCCTGGCTGGGGTTCGGCCGCAAGAAAGAAGAGGCCGAGGTTGTCCAACCGGAGACACCCCAATCCGAGACTGTCAGCGACGGCGCCAGTGGCGTCCCCTCCCAATCGAGTGACACCCCCGTCTCCCCGGCGCCGGATGCGACGCCCGTTGGCGAGGAGGAGAGCGCCGGCCCCCTGGTGATCGAGGAGTGTGCCAGCGATCTGGAGCCCGTCATCGTCAATCCCGACCTGCTGGCCCGTGACGAGGCGGCCGAGGCCGCCCACCTTGCCGCCGAGCAGGAGGCTGCTCGCCTTGCCGCCGAGCAGGAGGCTGCCCGCGTTGCCGCCGAGCAGGAGGCTGCCCGCGTCGCCGCCGAGCAGGAGGCCGCCCGTGTCGCCGCCGAGCAGGAGGCCGCTCGCGCTGCCGCCGAGCAGGAGGCCGCTCGCATTGCCGCCGAGCAGGAGGCCGCTCGCCTTGCCGCAGAACAAGAGGCTGCTCGCCTTGCTGCCGAGCAGGAGGCCGCCCGCGTTGCCGCCGAGCAGGAGGCCGCTCGCGTTGCCGCCGAGCAGGAGGCCGCCCGCGTTGCCGCCGAGCAGGAGGCTGCCCGCGTTGCCGCCGAGCAGGAGGCCGCCCGCGTTGCCGCCGAGCAGGAGGCCGCCCGCGCTGCCGCCGAGCAGGAGGCAGCTCGCGTTGCCGCCGAGCAGGAGGCTGCCCGCGCTGCCGCCGAACTGGCTGCGCTGCCCCTGGCCGCGGAAGTGGACGATGACACCCAGGCCAAGCCGCAGCGGGAGGGCTTCTTCGCCCGCCTCAAACGCAGCCTGGTGCGCACCAAGGAGAATATCGGCTCAGGCTTCTTCGGCCTGTTCAGCGGCAAGCAGATCGATGACGAGCTGTTCGAGGAGCTGGAGACCCAGCTGCTGACGGCGGATCTCGGCGTGGACACCACCACCCGCATCATCGACAACCTGACCCAGCACGCCAGTCGCAAGCAACTCAAGGATGGCGAAGCCCTCTACGGCCTGCTCAAGCAGGACATGGGCGAGATGCTGGCCAGGGTCGAACAGCCCCTGGTCATCGACACCGGCAAGAAGCCCTATGTGATCCTCATGGTCGGCGTGAACGGGGTGGGCAAGACCACCACCATCGGCAAGATGGCCAAGCAGCTGCAAGCCGAGGGCAAGAGCGTGATGCTGGCCGCCGGTGACACCTTCCGCGCCGCCGCCGTCGAGCAGTTGCAGGTGTGGGGTCAGCGCAACAATATCCCGGTGATCGCCCAGCACACGGGGGCCGACTCCGCCTCCGTCATCTATGATGCCATCGAGGCCGCCCGCTCCCGCGGGGCTGACGTGCTGATCGCCGACACCGCCGGCCGCCTGCAGAACAAGAGCAACCTGATGGAAGAGCTCAAGAAGGTGGTGCGGGTGATGAAGAAGCTCGACCAGGAGACGCCCCACGAGATCATGCTGACCCTGGATGCGGGCACAGGCCAGAATGCCCTGAGCCAGGCCAAGCTGTTCAGCGAGGCGGTGGGCCTGACCGGCATCACCCTCACCAAGCTGGACGGCACCGCCAAGGGCGGGGTCATCTTCGCGGTGGCAGACAAGTTCCAGATCCCGATCCGCTTCATCGGGGTGGGCGAGGGGATCGACGATCTGCGCCCCTTCGTCGCCAATGACTTTATCGAGGCGTTGTTTAGCCGCGACGAATAAGCCTAAGGGCCGTCCACGGGCGGCCCTTGCTCTCTCCAGCGCCCCCTAGCCGGGGCCAGCTCAAGCTTCAGGGACCAGAGATGATTCGTTTTGATCAGGTCAGCAAGGTATACAGCGGCGGCCATCAGGCGCTGCAGAAGGTGAGTTTTCACCTGCGCAAGGGGGAGATGGGCTTCCTGACCGGTCACTCCGGGGCGGGCAAGAGCACCCTTCTCAAGCTGATCAGCGTGATGGAGCGGCCCACCGATGGTCGCGTCTTCTTTCATGGGGAGGATGTGAGTCGGATCCAGCGGCGCCAGATCCCCTATGTGCGCCGTCAGATCGGCATGATCTTTCAGGATCACCGCCTGCTGATGGACAGAACCGTGTTCGACAACGTGGCCCTGCCCCTGGTGATCGACGGTTACAGCCACGGCGACATCAACAAGCGGGTCGCCGCGGCCCTGGACAAGGTGGGCTTGCTCGGCAAGGAGCGCTACCAGCCGCGCATGCTCTCCGGCGGCGAGCAGCAGCGGGTCGGCATCGCCCGCGCCATCGTCAACAAGCCGCCCCTGCTGCTGGCGGATGAGCCGACCGGCAACCTGGATCCCCAGCTCTCCATGGACATCATGCGACTGTTCGAGGAGTTCAACCGCTTCGGCGTCTCCGTGCTGATCGCCACCCATGACCTTGGCCTCATCGCCCGCATGCGCTATCGCACTTTCACCCTCAAGGCGGGACGTATGCACTCTCCGCAGGAGGAAAACTGATGGCTATCGTGCGCCACAAGCAGCCCCTGCTGCGCCGCTTCGTCATGTATTGGGTCGATCATCTGCGTCAGGCCTTCGCCAGCCTGGGGGAGCTGTGGCGCAATCCGCTCGCCTCCCTGATGACCCTGGCCGTGCTCGGGGTCAGCCTGGCGCTGCCCTCCTGTTTCCATGTGCTGCTCAAGAACGCCGAACTGGTGGAGGGCAACTGGCAGAACAGTTCCCAGATCTCCCTCTATCTGCGCAAGGATCTGCCGGAGCAGAACATCCAGGAGCTCAGGCAGCGGATCCAGCTCTACCCCGAGGTGGCCTCGGTGACCTACATGAGCCGGGATCAGGCCCTCAAGGAGTTTCGCGAGATCTCGGGCTTTGGCGATGCCCTCGACTACCTGGACAGCAACCCGCTGCCCCCCGTGCTGAGCGTGATCCCGGATCCCCGCTGGCAGAACCCGGAAGGGGCTGCCGAGCTGCTGGCCAAGCTGGAGAACGAGCCCGGCATAGAGCAGGGCAAGCTGGACCTGCAATGGCTGACCCGGTTGCAGGGCATCATGAACCTGCTGCGCCACACCATCACGGGGATCGCCGCCCTGCTGCTGTGCGCCGTGCTGCTCATCGTCGGCAATACCCTCAGGCTCAATATCCTGAACCAGCGCTCCGAGATTGAGGTGCTCAAGCTGGTGGGGGCGACCGATGCCTTCATCCACAGGCCCTTCCTCTATACCGGCATCTGGTACGGGGTGATCGGCGGCATGCTGGCATGGTGGTTGACCGAGGTGATGGTGATCTGGAGCGAGGGGGTGGTCAAGGAGCTGGCCGGCCTCTACAACAGCCATTTCCGGCTGGTGGGCATGGGGGCGGTGGACGGGATCAACCTGATCCTGCTGGGGGCCCTGCTGGGGCTAATCGCCTCCTGGTTCTCCGTGCATCGCCATATCCGCGACATAGAGCCTTCCTGAGCAAGGAATCGACAAACATTCACTGGATTTTGCGAGCTGGATCAAGTAAAAAAGTGGCCCTTTCTGGCACAGCTCGCGTTCAGGGAGTAATCTGGACGTCAATGATCGCCAGGATCTTCCCGAGATCCATGGAACCTTATCGAAATAACACAGTCTTAAAATCGAACTTATACGGGTGTGGCGTAAGACCCCCGCTCGTCAGACTTGGCAAGCATGTGAAGGTTGCGAGCTCCGCAACAATGGACTTAGCATGCTACTTTTCGGGGGTCCTTCACTGTGACCCCCTTTTTTTGACTGTTCATTGATGATTCATCCCGCGACCCTAAGATGAGCCGGGTTCTGACCTGGTTCAGTTGTTGACTCAGGCCGCAGAATGGTCGCCCCCGCCTGGACAGCCCGACTGAGGCTGCTAGACTGGCGCGACGCAAGAGTAAGAGGTAAAAGATGGGAACTTCATTGCAACGCACTATGGCCCTTATCCCCCAAGGCAGTCTGGAAGGTTATGTCCAGGCCGTTAACGCGATTCCCGTGCTCAGCGCGGAAGAGGAGCGTGAGCTGGCGATGCGGTTGCAGCAGGATGGCGATCTCGAGGCTGCCCGTCAGCTGGTCATGTCGCACCTGCGCTTTGTCGTTCACGTTGCCAAGAGTTATGCCGGCTACGGCCTGCCCCAGGCCGACCTGGTGCAGGAGGGCAATATCGGCCTGATGAAGGCGGTCAAGCGCTTCGACCCCAGTGTGGGGGTGCGTCTGGTCTCCTTCGCCGTGCACTGGATCAAGGCCGAAATTCACGAATACGTGCTGCGTAACTGGCGCATGGTCAAGGTGGCGACCACCAAGGCCCAGCGCAAGCTCTTCTTCAACCTGCGCAAATCCAAGAAGCGTCTAGGCTGGTTCAGCCACGACGAGGCCCGTGCCGTGGCCGACGAGCTCGGCGTCTCGGTCAGCGATGTGACCGAGATGGAGGCGCGCATGAGCAATTACGATCAGGCGTTCGATCTGGTGGGTGACGAGGATGACGAAGCCGGCTTCGCCCCCGTCCACTACCTGGAAGACAAGTCGTCCGATCTCGCCGCCACCATAGAGAACGACAACTGGGATAGCCATGCGACCCGCCGTCTGGGCTCGGCCCTGGCGACCCTGGATGAGCGCAGCCAGCACATCATCCGTGCCCGCTGGCTGGATGATGACAACAAGACCACCTTGCAGGAGCTGGCCGACAGCTACGGCGTCTCGGCAGAGCGAATTCGCCAGCTCGAGAAAAATGCCCTCAAGAAGCTGAAAGACGCCATGGGTGCCTGATGGCATTCGCCGAACGCATTGGTCAGCTCGAGAAAAATCCATTCAAGAAGCTGAAAGATGCCATGGTGGTGTGATGCATCATCGACGAAACAGGGCCTGATGGCCCTGTTTTTGTTTCGAGAGCATCTGGTCGGCCTTGCCTTGGTTACCCTTGTGTATGTTATGTTGCCGCCACTGCCACAGTAGGGAGAGCAGATAGTGAAACTGTTGAACGACCTGTTTACCAACAACCGCGAGTGGGCGGAGCGGATCAAGGCCGAGGACCCGAATTTCTTCGCTACCCTCTCCGCCCAGCAGGCCCCCGAATACCTCTGGATCGGTTGCTCCGACAGCCGGGTACCCGCCAACCAGCTGATGGGACTGCTGCCCGGAGACGTCTTCGTCCACCGCAACGTCGCCAACCTGGTGGTGCACACCGACTTCAACTGCCTCTCTGTGCTGCAATACGCGGTCGAGGTGCTCAAGGTGAAGCACATCATCATCTGTGGCCACTACGGCTGTGGTGGCGTCAAGGCGGCGATGCAGAACCAGGAGCTGGGGCTCATCGACAACTGGCTGCGCAACATCAAGGACGTCTACTTCAAGTACGGCGAAGAGCTCGAGGCCATCGAGGATGAGCACGAGCGGTTCGACTACCTGTGCGAGCTGAACGTGGCCGAGCAGGTCGCCAACGTCTGCTACACCACCATCATCCAGAACGCCTGGCGCAAGGGTCAGGAGCTGGCGGTGCACGGCTGGATCTACGGCATCAAGGATGGTCTGCTGCACGATCTCGATCTCTGCATCAGCGGGCCGGATCAGATCCCAGATGTCTATCGCGCCTGGCCGGACAAGCGTCCGCGCCGTCGCTGAGGACGCTGCCGTTGGCCCCCGCGCTCTATTTGCAGATCAAGCAACACGTGCTCGACGGCATCCGCTCCCGCCACTATGAGGCGGGAGACAGGATCCCGACCGAGGCCGCCCTGTGCGAGCAATTTGCCGTGAGCCGGATGACGGTCAACAAGGCCCTGCGCGAACTGGTGGCCGAAGGCTGGCTCAACCGCACCGCAGGCTCCGGCAGCTTCGTGGCGGACAGGCGCACCGAGTCGACCCTGCTCGCCATTCGCAACATAGCGGACGAGATAGCGGAGCAGGGGGCCGAGTACAGCGCCCGGGTGATCCGGCTCGAGCGTCAGGCCGCCGACGAGAAGGTGGCGGTGCAGCTTGGCCTGCGGGTCGGTGCCCCCATCTTCCACAGCCTGATCGTCCATCAGGCCGATGGGGAGCCGCTGCAGCTGGAGGAGCGCTTCGTCGATGCCAGGCAGCTGCCCGGCTATGGCGAGCAGGACTTCACCCGCCAGACCCCGAACCGCTATCTGATGGAGGTGTGTCCCCTCTCCGAGATGGAGCACGTGGTCGAGGCCGTGTTGCCGAGCGCCGGTGAGGCGGGGCTGCTGCAGGTGCGGGTCGATACCCCCTGCCTGCTGCTCCATCGCCGCACCTGGTCCGACGGAGCTCTGGTCTCCTATGCCAGGCTGCTGTCGCCGGGATCCCGCTACAAGCTGAGATCCCAGACCCGGATGTCCTGATCTCAAGACGACTGACCAAGGCCCCTCGCGGGCCTTTTTCGTTTCCCGATCTCGGGATCCTGCCGGGATCCGACATGGCTCCCCATGTTTCACTCTTGTTAATTTTTTGTTTTGTCCTCCCCGGTGTTCTGGTGTAAATATGTATATACATTTGTGGCAGCCATCCCGGCTGACCGCACGGGTGAGTCAAGCAACAGGGAGAGACAAGATGGAAAGGGAACAGGTCATGGCACCGAGCACGGGGGCCGGTGCGGCCTTCAAGCTGATCCTTACCGCGATCCTGGGGATCGGCAGCTTCTTCGTGCCCTTCGAATGGGGGGGCAAGAGCACCATACTGGTGGATCACCTGGCGAGTCAGCTGGTGGCCCAGCGCACCCTGGCGGTGAGCCTGGTGATGGCGCTCATCGTTTATGGTGCCTGTGCGCCCCTGTGGAGCGGCCGCTGGCGAGCCCGCCCCATCGACAGGGTGCTGACCCTGTTCAAGTTGCTCGGCCTGGGGCTGGCCCTGGTCTATCTGAGCGGCGTCGGGCCTGCCTGGCTGATGGCGCCGGGCAGTCTCCCCTTCCTGTTCGACAAGCTGGCCATGACGGTGGGGCTGATCGTCCCCATCGGGGCCCTGGCACTCACCTTCCTGCTGGGCTTCGGCCTGCTGGAGCTGATCGGCGTCCTGATGCAGCCCATCATGCGGCCGCTCTGGCGCACCCCGGGCCACTCGGCCATCGATGCGGTGGCCTCCTTCGTCGGCAGCTACTCGGTCGGTCTGCTCATCACCAACCGGGTCTATCTGGCGGGCAAGTACAGCCTGCGCGAAGCCGCCATCATAGCGACCGGTTTCTCCACCGTGTCGGCGGCCTTCATGATTATCGTCGCCAAGACCCTCAACCTGATGCCTCACTGGAACTTCTACTTCTGGTCGACCCTGGTCATCACCTTCCTGATCACCGCCATCACGGCCCGGATCCCGCCCATCTCCCGCCTCGATGATGAGGGAGGGGAGGACGAGCCCCTGCCCGCCGGCATGAATCGCTGGCAGGCGGCCATGGCGGCCGGCCTGAGCCAGTCCCGTCAGGCACCGGCCATCTGGCGCCAACTGCTGGACAACCTGCGTGACGGGGTGCAGATGGCGGCGGCCGTGGTGCCCTCCATCCTTTCGGTGGGCCTGATGGGGCTGCTGCTGGCCAACCATACGCCGCTGTTTGACGTCATCGGCTGGATCTTCCTGCCCTTCACCTGGCTGCTGGACATGAATGAGCCCATGGTGGCGGCCCGCTCCCTGGCGGCCGGTCTGGCGGAGATGTTCCTGCCCGCCATTCTGCTCAAGGATGCGGGTCTGCTGGTGCGCTTCGTCGCGGCCGTGGTGTCGGTCAGCTCAGTGCTCTTCCTGTCCGCCTCCATCCCCTGCATCCTGGCGACCCGGATCCCCCTCGGGGTGGGCCAGTTGCTGGTGATCTGGCTGATCCGCACCCTGCTTGGCCTGCTGCTGGCCGGGGGGCTGGGCAAGGTCGCCATCGCCCTGGGCTGGCTCGCCTGAATCATATTGTATATACATATACCCTTGGGTCTCTGCCCACCGCCAGGTGGGCTTTTTCATGGCTATACTCAAGTAAATCCAGTGTTGCCAAGATGTGATCTCGCTACTGTATTTTTGGTTCGAGATAGGTTATAACGTATTGTATATACATTTGTGGGGGCGATATGAACAAGGAACTGTTGAACTGCGAGCGGGTCTGGCTCAATGTGCTGCCGGCGACCATGAGGCCGGATCTGGCCGATTATGGCCTGCTGGAGCCCCATGCCATCGGCGTGCGCGACGGCCTGATCCATGGGTTGGTCCCCATGCATGAGCTCAAGGGCAGCTTCCCCGCCCACTGGCAGGACATGAAGGGCAAGCTGGTGACCCCGGGTCTCATCGACTGTCACACCCACCTCATCTTCGCCGGCAGTCGGGCCGAGGAGTTCGAACTGCGTCAGAAAGGGGTGCCCTACGCCGAGATCGCCAGGCGTGGCGGCGGCATCCTCTCCACCGTCAAGGCGACCCGGGCCGCGAGCGAGGATCAACTCTACGATCTCGCCCTGCCACGGGTGAAGGCGCTGATGCGCGAGGGGGTCACCACCCTGGAGATCAAGTCCGGTTATGGCCTGACCCTGACGGACGAGCTCAAGATGCTGCGGGTCGCCCGCCGCCTCGGCCAGTCCCTGCCCATCCGGATCAAGACCACCCTGCTGGCCGCCCACGCCGTGCCGCCGGAATACAAGGACGATCCCGACTCCTGGGTCGAGACCATCTGCCAGGAGATCATCCCGGCGGCCGCCGAGGCGGGGCTGGCGGATGCGGTGGACGTGTTCTGCGAGCACATCGGCTTCTCCCTGGCCCAGACCGAGCAGGTCTACCTCGCCGCAGCCCAGTACGGCCTGCCGGTGAAGGGCCACATGGACCAGCTATCCAACCTGGGGGGCAGCACCCTGGCCGCCCACTTCGGCGCCCTCTCTGTGGATCACCTGGAGTACCTGGATGGAGACGGCATCCATGCCCTGGCCCATCGCGGCGTGGTCGCCACCCTGCTGCCCACCGCTTTTTACTTCCTCAAGGAGACCAGGCTGCCGCCGGTCGAGGCTCTGCGCCGCGCCCATGTGCCCATGGCGGTCTCCTCCGACATCAACCCGGGTACGGCCCCGATCGTTTCCCTGCGCATGGCCATGAACATGGCTTGCACCCTGTTTGGCCTGACCCCGCCCGAGGCCCTGGCCGGGGTGACCCGTCACGCCGCCCGCGCCCTGGGGGAGCAGGAGCGGCTGGGGCAGCTGCGGGTCGGCATGGCGGCGGATTTCGTGGTGTGGAGCTGCGGCCATCCCGCCGAGCTCAGCTATCTGGTCGGCGTCGAGCAGCCGGTCTGCCGTGTGGTCAATGGCGAGGAGACGATCCGTGGTTGATATGAGCGTTTGGCAGGGTCGCTGCGACCCGGAAGATGGCGAACTCGCCCTGCGCTGGCACAACAGGGTGCAACCCTGGCAGCCGGGCTCGGCCAGGGGCATTGCCCTGCTGGGCTTTGCCTGTGATGAAGGGGTGCGTCGCAACAAGGGGCGCGTCGGCGCCGTCGAGGGGCCCCTGCATATCCGCAAGGCCCTGGCCAACACCGCCTGGCATGGCCGCCTCCCGGCCTGGGATGCCGGCGATGTCCGCTGCCAGGAGGGGGATCTGGAATCCGCCCATGAGCGGCTGGCCGACGGGGTCGCCGCCCTCCTGGCCGATGGTCAGTTCCCCCTGGTGCTGGGGGGAGGCCATGAGGTGGCCTTCGGCAGCTGGAGCGGCCTCAATCGTCATCTGGCTGGCCGTGGTCGCATCGGCATCATCAACTTCGATGCGCACCTGGACCTGCGTCGCAAGGCGCCCCAGGCGAGCTCCGGCACCCCCTTCTTCCAGATTGCCGAGCAGTGCCAGTTGCAGGGCACGGCGTTTCGCTACGCCTGCCTCGGGGTGGCCGAGACCGCCAACACCCAGGCGCTGTTCGCCCGTGCCGAAGATCTGAATGTGTGGGTCGTCAAGGATGAGGAGATGACGGCCCATGCGCTGCCGAGCCTGATCCTGGGCCTGGACGCCTTCATGGCGGAGGTGGATCACCTCTACCTCACCATCGATCTCGACGTGCTGCCCGCGGGCCAGATGCCCGGGGTGAGTGCCCCGGCCGCCCATGGGGTGGCCCTGAGTCTGATAGAACCCCTGATCGCCGAGATCCGTGCCAGCGGCAAGCTGCGCCTCGCCGATCTGGCTGAATTGAATCCGAGTCTGGATCGAGACGGCATCAGCGCCCGCGTGGCCGCCCGCCTGATCCACCAATTGACCAAGTAAGCGGGCGAGAGCCCCAGAGCGCACAAGGAGCGTCACATGTCCGAGCACCATCAGAAACAGGATCCCCGCCATGACCCGAGCCGGGTCATCCGCGCCCCCCACGGCACCCAGCTGACCGCCAAGAGCTGGCTGACCGAGGCGCCCCTGCGGATGCTGATGAACAACCTGGATCCGGAAGTAGCCGAGCATCCACAATCCCTGGTGGTCTATGGCGGTATCGGCCGCGCCGCCCGCAACTGGGCCTGCTACGACAAGATCGTCGAGGTGCTGACCCGGCTCGAGGACGATCAGACCCTGCTGGTGCAATCCGGCAAGCCGGTCGGGGTGTTCCAGACCCACAAGGATGCGCCGCGGGTGCTCATCGCCAACTCCAACCTGGTGCCCCACTGGGCCAACTGGGAGCACTTCAACGAGCTCGACAAGAAGGGCCTGATGATGTACGGCCAGATGACCGCCGGCTCCTGGATCTACATCGGCACCCAGGGAATCGTGCAGGGCACCTACGAGACCTTCTTCGCGGTGGCCAACCAGCACTTCAACGGTGAGCCCAAAGGGCGCTGGATCCTGACCGGGGGCCTGGGTGGCATGGGCGGTGCCCAGCCCCTGGCCGCCACCATGGCCGGTTTCTCCATGATCGCCGTGGAGTGCGACGAGACCCGTATCGATTTCCGCTTGAAGACCCGTTATGTGGACAAGAAGGCATACAGCCTGGATGAGGCGCTGGCCATGGTCGAGGAAGCCAAACGCAGCGGCAGCGCCGTCTCCGTCGGCCTGCTCGGCAACGCCGCCGACGTCTTCGCAGAATTGGTGGCCCGTGGCATCACCCCGGACGTGGTGACCGACCAGACCTCGGCCCATGACCCCATCCACGGCTACCTGCCCCAGGGCTGGAGCGTGGTCCAGTGGCGTGAGCTGCAAAAGAGCGCCCCGGACGAGGTCAATGTGGCGGCTCGCCGCTCCATGGCCCGTCAGGTGGAAGCCATGCTGACCCTGCAATCCCGCGGCGCGGCGACCCTGGACTACGGCAACAACATCCGCCAGATGGCGCTGGAAGAGGGGGTGAAAAACGCCTTCGACTTCCCCGGCTTCGTGCCGGCCTACATACGCCCGCTGTTCTGCGAGGGGATTGGCCCGTTCCGCTGGGTGGCCCTCTCCGGCGATCCGGAAGATATCTACAAGACCGATCAGAAGGTGAAGGAGCTGATCCCGGACGATCCCCACCTGCACAACTGGCTCGACATGGCCCGCGAGCGCATCGCCTTCCAGGGCCTGCCTGCGCGGATCTGCTGGGTCGGCGTCAAGGATCGGGTGCGCCTGGGCCTGGCTTTCAACGAGATGGTGAAGAACGGCGAGCTGAAAGCCCCGGTCGTCATCGGCCGTGACCACCTGGACTCCGGTTCGGTGGCGAGCCCGAACCGGGAGACCGAATCCATGATGGATGGCTCGGATGCCGTCTCCGACTGGCCGCTGCTCAACGCCCTGCTCAACACAGCCGGCGGCGCGACCTGGGTCTCCCTGCACCACGGTGGCGGTGTGGGCATGGGCTTCTCCCAGCACTCCGGGGTGGTGATCGTCTGTGACGGCAGCGACGACGCCGCCAGGCGGGTCGGTCGCGTGCTGCGCAACGACCCGGCCACCGGCGTGATGCGTCACGCGGACGCCGGCTACGAGATTGCCATCAACTGTGCCCATGAGGCGAAACTGGATCTGCCGATGCTGAACACAGCTGGCAAAGGGGTGAAATAAGATGTTTGAACTCAATCTGCAACCGGGCAAGCTCTGCCTCGCCACCCTGCGCCGCGTCAGCCGCGAGCCTGTCCATGTCAGCCTGGACTCGTCCGCCCTGCCGGGGATCCACGCCTCCGCAGCCGTGGTCACCAAGGTAATCGAGCAAAACCGCGTGGTCTACGGCATCAACACCGGCTTTGGCCTGCTGGCCAACACCCGCATCCCGGTGGAGCAGCTGGACGAGCTGCAGCGCTCCATAGTGCTCTCCCATGCCGCCGGGATTGGCGAGTACATGGATGACGCCACAGTGCGGCTGATGATGGTGCTCAAGGTCAACTCCCTGGCGCGGGGCTTCTCCGGCATCCGTTTGACTGTGCTTGAGGCGCTGATGACCCTCATCAACGCCGAGGTCTATCCTGTGGTGCCGAAGAAGGGCTCCGTCGGCGCCTCTGGCGATCTGGCCCCCCTGGCCCACATGAGCTGCTTGTTGATCGGGGAGGGCAAGGCCCGCCACAAAGGGGAGCTTATCGACGCCGCCACTGCGCTCAAGATTGCGGGCTTGGAACCCATCGCCCTGGCACCCAAGGAGGGGTTGGCGCTGCTCAACGGCACCCAGGCCAGCACGGCGTTCGCGCTGGAGGGGCTGTTCCACGCCGAGGATCTCTACGCCGGCGCCATCACCATAGGTGCCATGAGCGTGGAGGCGGCGCTGGGCAGTCGCCGTCCGTTCGATGCCCGCATCCATGAGGTGCGCGGTCAGCGCGGCCAGATCGATGCCGCCGCCTGCTATCGCCACCTGCTGGTGGATGGCAGCGAGATCGGCATGTCCCACCACAACTGCGAGAAGGTGCAGGATCCCTACTCACTGCGCTGCCAGCCCCAGGTGATGGGGGCCTGTCTGGCCCAGATCCGCCACGCCGCCGAGGTGCTGGTGTGCGAGGCCAATGCGGTCTCCGACAACCCCCTGGTGTTTGCCGAGGATGAGGAGATCCTCTCCGGTGGTAACTTCCACGCAGAGCCGGTGGCCTTTGCCGCTGACAACCTGGCCCTGGCCATCGCGGAAATCGGCTCGCTGTCCGAGCGACGCATGGCGCTGCTGATCGACTCGCGCATGTCCGGCCTGCCCGCCTTCCTGGTCAACAACGGCGGTGTGAATTCCGGCTTCATGATTGCCCAAGTCACCTCGGCGGCGCTCGCCTCCGAGAACAAGACGCTAGCCCACCCGGCCTCGGTGGACAGCCTGCCCACCTCTGCCAACCAGGAGGATCACGTCTCCATGGCCACCTTCGCCGGTCGCCGGCTGGCGGACATGGCGGAGAACACCCGCGGCATACTGGCGGTGGAGCTGCTCGCCGCCGCCCAGGGGCTGGACTTCCGTGCCCCCCTGCGCAGCACAGAGCTCATCGAGCTGGCCAAGGGACGACTGCGTGAAGAGGTCAGCTTCTATGACAAGGACAGGTACTTCTCGCCGGACATCGAGGCCGCCGCCGCCCTGCTGGGCCGTGCCAGCTACAACGATCTGATCCCGGCCGGGGTGCTGCCCAGCCTCTAAGCGGTTATCCGCCCATAACAAAAGACCGCCCGATGAAGTGAACCCCATTTATTGGACACATTAGTTGGCGGATGACATGGCCTGAGTTCGGTACTGTACCGGGCTCAGGCCGTTTAGTTTTGCTTTGATCCGCTCGTGGTTGTAGTAGTGGATGTATTC
>NZ_JBKISU010000037.1:0-45168 GCF_050266975.1 Aeromonas sobria | reverse complement strand
TATTGCGGGCGTGAAGGAAGTCGAGAGCCTGTTCGATACGCATAAAAAATCCGAAACCAAATCAACAGGTTTCGGATTTTTACACATCAGGAGGATCGGTCAATGGATCCTTAACTGATCGGCATTACGCCCCTGGGGCGCCTCTTTGCTTAAGGTTTGACTCGGCCTCTTGGCGGGCCTGGTGCGTATCTGTCAGGCAGGCTCCGCCGCGGCGGCGAGCAGGCGCTTGCGTTTGAACTGGTAGCCGATGGCCAGTACCACTATCCAGACCGGGATGAGCAGCACGGAGATCTGGATGCCCGGGGTCAGGTACATGATCACCAGGATGCCAGCCATGAAGGCGAGGCAGAGGTAGTTGCCCACCGGGTGCCAGAACGCCTTGAACCTGGGGGTCACCCCTTCGGCCTGCTTGGCCTTGCGAAACTTGAGGTGGGCGAGGCTGATCATGGCCCAGTTGATCACCAGGGCCGAGACCACCAGGGCCATCAGCAGCTCGAACGCCTTGCCCGGGATCAGGTAGTTGATCAGCACGCACAGCAGGGTGGCGGCGGCAGAGACGGAGATGGCCGCCACGGGCACACCGCTCTTGCTGGTCTTGAGCAGGGCCTTGGGACCATTGCCCTGCTTGGCCAGGCCAAACAGCATGCGGCTGTTGCAGTAGACACAGCTGTTGTAGACCGACAGCGCCGCGGTCAGGACCACCATGTTGAGCACGGTCGCCACCAGGTTGCTGTCCAGGGCGTGGAATATCATCACGAAGGGGCTGCCCCCTTCCACTACCTTGCCCCAGGGATAGAGGGACATCAGCACGGCCAGGGCGCCGATGTAGAAGATGAGGATGCGGTAGATCACCTGGTTGGTGGCCTTGGGGATGCTCTTCTGGGGATCGTCCGCTTCCGCCGCCGTGATGCCGACCAGCTCCAGGCCGCCGAAGGAGAACATGATCACCGCCATGGCCATCACCAGACCGCTGATGCCGTTGGGGAAGAAGCCACCCTGATCCCAGAGGTTGCTGACGCTGGCATCCGGGCCGCCGCTGCCGCTGGCCAGCAGGTAGCCGCCAAAGCCAATCATGCCGACGATGGCGACCACCTTGATGATGGCGAACCAGAATTCCATCTCGCCAAACGCCTTGACGTTGGTGAGGTTGATGGCGTTGATCAGCACGAAGAAGAAGGCCGCCGACATCCAGGTCGGGATCTCGGGCCACCAGTACTGGACATAGATGCCCACCGCCGTCAGCTCGGCCATGCTCACCAGTACATAGAGCACCCAGTAGTTCCAGCCGGAGGCGAAACCGGCAAAATCCCCCCAGTATTTGTAGGCGAAGTGGCTGAAGGAGCCGGCCACCGGCTCTTCCACCACCATTTCGCCCAGCTGGCGCATGATGAGAAAGGCGATGAAACCGCCGATGGCATAGCCGAGCAGCACCGAGGGGCCCGCCATCTTGATGGTCTGGGCGATGCCGAGAAACAGGCCGGTGCCGATGGCACCGCCCAGGGCGATGAGCTGAATATGGCGGTTCTTGAGTCCGCGCTTGAGCTCCTGGCCCTCTTGTTGAAGATCCATGCTTCCTTCCTTACGTCGCTGAGTTCACTCGTCTCTCGCCCCGTTGGCCAGGACACTTCCTGTGCCATGGCTCGGCATGTCGTGCCGAAAACGTGACGAAATCCGTACTTATTTCGTTACATGTGGCCATTTACTGTTTTTTGTAATGGCTACCAACCGCAGCAGAATAGTGATAATCGACCCGAAATGCACCTGTTTTTGCTATCATTCGCTGGCTTTTTCGCCATCAGGCAGCCTTTTCTTGATGTTCTTCTCACTTTCGTCAGTCATTGCTCAATCTCTGTTCGCTCGGATTAGGGTCGCTTGACCTTTCACTCTGCTTGTGAATTGATGCGGGTGGACCTCGAAGGAGGTTCATATGGCGACCGGTGGTGCCGGAGTGTGGTGAGGGGGGCTGGCATCCTCAAGGTGATGGCCTCCCATCATGGTGAACAGCGTGGAGTCAGGAATGATGAAGATAGTGGCCTGGGTCATAGAGTCCCTGCTATGGGGGATGCTGTGCCTGGCTCCCCTGCTGTTGCTGCTGGCCCTGGGGGCGGCCCTGTGTCTGGGGCTGCTGGCGCAGGCGCACTGGGGCTGGGTGATGGCGGGGGCGGGCACCATGGGGCTGGCCCTGGGTGTCTGGCTGGCAGAGCGGGTGCGCCATGGCCATGGCCTGGTCTCCTTCTACGGCAAGCTGATGAGCAACCGCGAGCTCGGCGGCCCGGGAGCATAAAGGGCGCCCTTGACGGGCGCCCTCTTGCCATTTTCAGCCCAGATGCAAGGCGTCCCGCTCTTGGCGATCGGGGCGCCTTGCAGATATCCCAGGCCCAGGCTGGGGCCAAAACTTGGGTCAGTAGAGCTGGCGCCGCATGCCGGTGCCTTCGAGGATCTTGGCGCTGATCTCCTCCACCGAGTGGGCGCTGGTGTCGAGGAAGCGGATCGCCTCCTGGCGATAGAGACGCTCCACCGCCGCCAGCTCCTGCTGGCACTGCTCCAGGGAGGAGTAGCGGCTGTTGGCGCGGCGCTGGTTGCGGATCTCGTGCAGCCGCTCCGGGGTGATGGTGAGGCCGAACAGCTTGTGGCGATTGGCCTTGAGGGCGCTGGGCAGCGTCAGACCCTGCATGTCCTGCTCGATGAAGGGGTAGTTGGCGGCGCGAATGCCAAACTGCAGCGCCAGGTAGAGGCTGGTGGGGGTCTTGCCGCAGCGGGAGACCCCGATGAGGATGATGTCCGCCTCGTCATACTCCTTGGTGGTGATGCCGTCATCGTTGGCCAGGGCGAAGTTGACCGCCTCGATGCGATCGTCATAGAGCTTGCGATTCTCCATGCCGTGGGTGCGATGCAGGCGGGGGGTGGCCTTGATCCCCAGCTCCTGCTCCAGGGGGCTGACGAAGGTGTTGAGAAAATCGTGGCTGCTGGTGTGGGCCTTGAGCACCTCTTCCCGCACCAGGGGGTCGACGATGGTGTGGAACAGGATGGGGCGCACCCCGGTCTGGCGGAACTGCTCGTCGATGCGCAGCCGTACCAGACGCGCCTTCTCCAGGGTCTCCACGAAGGGGATGGTGATCTGCTCGAAGATCATGGGGAACTGGCTGAGCACGGCGTGACCAAATACCTCGGCGGTAATGGCGGTGCCATCTGAAACATAAAAAACCGTGTGCACGTCCTTCTCCCTTTTTGCTTGATGCGAAGAAAGTTTCGCTCGATACCAAACGGCCATTGTCAACCGATCTGCCGTTGCCAAGTTGTGAACCAGGTTGCAAACCTGAATCGTTACCTTTTTGTGTTGGCATTGTAGAATGACTGTGTCATTCGGCCTATCCCCAAATCTTGCGTGGGGATTTTTTTGACCGGGAGAGGAAAACGTTTTCTCGGCGGGCGGCGACGGAACAAACCAACAAAAAGCACACAACAAGGCGCAGAGGGTGCCCCGGCCCCCATGCCCACCAACCTGGAGACATGCAAGTGCAACAATACGTACTCTGGTACGAGCAACTCGGAATGCAAGATGTAGAACGAGTTGGCGGCAAAAACGCATCCCTCGGTGAAATGATCAGCCAGCTCTCGGGAGCGGGTGTATCCGTGCCAGGTGGCTTTGCCACCACGGCGTTTGCTTTTAATGAGTTTCTGGACCGCAGCGGGCTCAACGACAAGATCCATGACTTGCTCGACAGCCTGAATGTGGATGACATCGCGGCCCTCGGCGCCGCCGGCAACCAGATCCGCCAGTGGGTGATCGATGCCCCCTTCCAGCCGGAGCTGGAGCAGGCCATTCGCACCGCCTATGACACACTGAGCGCGGGTCTCGAGGCGTCGTTCGCGGTGCGCTCCTCCGCCACCGCCGAAGACATGCCGGATGCGTCGTTTGCCGGCCAGCAGGAGACCTTCCTCAACGTGCGCGGCATCGATGCCGTCATGACGGCGGTCAAGCACGTGTTTGCGTCGCTCTTCAACGATCGCGCCATCTCCTACCGGGTCCACCAGGGTTATGACCACAAGGGCGTGGCTCTCTCCGCCGGCATCCAGCGCATGGTGCGCTCGGACTTGGCCGCCTCCGGGGTCATGTTCACCCTGGATACCGAATCCGGCTTCAACGACGTGGTCTTCATCACCGGCAGCCAGGGGCTGGGGGAGATGGTGGTGCAGGGCGCGGTCAACCCGGACGAGTTCTATGTCCACAAGCCGACCCTGAACGCGGGTCGCCCCGCCGTGGTGCGCAAGACGCTGGGCTCCAAGCTCATCAAGATGACCTACTCCGATGACGCAGGTCACGGCCGCCAGGTGAAGATAGTCGACACCCTGGATGCCGAGCGCAACCAGTTCTGCATCAGCAACGACGAGGTGATGGAGCTGGCCAGGCAGGCCCTCATCATCGAGCAGCACTACGGTCGTCCCATGGACATCGAGTGGGCCAAGGACGGGCAGGATGGCAAGCTCTACATCGTCCAGGCCCGCCCGGAAACCGTGCGCAGCCGCCAGGAGGCGAACACCCTGGAGCGTTTTGCCCTCAAGCAATCGGGCAAGGTGCTGATCGAGGGGCGCGCCATCGGCCACAAGATTGGCGCGGGCCCGGCGCGGGTCATCAGCTCCATCAGCCAGATGGACGAGGTGCAGCCCGGCGATGTGCTGGTCACCGACATGACGGATCCGGACTGGGAGCCCATCATGAAGCGGGCTTCGGCCATCGTCACCAACCGGGGTGGCCGCACCTGTCACGCCGCCATCATCGCCCGGGAGCTTGGCATCCCGGCCGTGGTGGGTTGTGGCGATGCCACCGACCACATAGCACCGGGCCAGCTCATCACCGTCTCCTGCGCGGAAGGGGACACCGGCTTCATCTACGACGGCAAGCTCGATTTTGACGTGGCGGTGACCGAGGTGGGCAACATGCCGCGCCTGCCCATCAAGATCATGATGAACGTCGGCAACCCGGACAGAGCCTTCGATTTTGCCCAGTTGCCCAATGCCGGCGTGGGCCTGGCGCGTCTCGAGTTCATCATCAACCGCATGATAGGGGTCCACCCCAAGGCGCTGCTGGAGTTCGACCAGCAGAGCCCCGAGCTCCAGGCCACCATCACCAAGATGATCGCCGGTTACGACAGCCCGCGGGAATACTATGTGGCCAAGCTGACCGAGGGGATCGCCACCCTGGCCGCCGCCTTCTGGCCGGAGCGGGTCATAGTGCGGATGTCGGACTTCAAGTCCAATGAATACGCCAACCTGGTGGGGGGGCGCGGCTACGAGCCCCACGAAGAGAACCCCATGATCGGTTTTCGTGGCGCGTCGCGCTACATCGCCGACAGCTTCCGCCCCTGCTTCGCCCTGGAGTGCGAGGCGATGAAGCGGGTGCGCGACGTCATGGGCCTGACCAACGTCGAGGTGATGATCCCCTTCGTGCGCACGGTCGGTGAGGCGGAGCAGGTGGTGGAGATCCTGGCGGAGAACGGTCTGCGCCGTGGCGAGCGGGGGCTGAAAGTCATCATGATGTGCGAGCTGCCCTCCAACGCCCTGCTGGCGGACAAGTTCCTCGAGCACTTCGACGGCTTCTCCATCGGCTCCAACGACATGACCCAGCTGACCCTGGGACTTGACAGGGACTCCGGGCTGATTGCCCACCTGTTCGACGAGCGCAACGAGGCGGTCAAGGCGCTCTTGGCCATGGCCATCGCCGCCGCCCGCAAGGCGGGCAAGTACGTCGGGATCTGCGGCCAGGGGCCATCGGATCACCCGGACTTCGCCGCCTGGCTGGTGGAGCAGGGCATAGACTCGGTGTCCCTCAACCCCGATACCGTGGTCGACACCTGGCTCTATCTGGCCGAGCAGCACAAGGCCGGCTGACCCGGTCCCCGCACCTTCATGACACGGCGCCGCAATGGCGCCGTTTTTTTTGCTGCGGCGGATTTTCTGATACAAGGGGAGGGCTCAAGGTGAGCGCAACCCCCGACAGGACGACCCCATGACTCTTTTGCAGTGGCAATCAGCCAGCTTGGCTCTTCACGGCGACCAGACCCTCTTCATCCCCGATCTCACCCTGGCGCCTCAGGCCTGCTGGGCCTTCGTCGGCAGCAACGGCAGCGGCAAGACGGCGCTGGCGTCGGCCCTGTGCGGCGAGCTGGCGGTGCGTGCCGGAACGGTATCGGGTCGGATCCGGGCCGAGCGACTCTCGTTCGAGTCGCAGCAACAGCTGGGGGAGCTGGACTGGCAGTGGCGCAATACCGACCTGCTGGGGGAAGAGGAGGAGGCGGGCTATCGGGTATCGACCCTGATGCTGGAGGCCGGCGGCGAGGAGCCAGAGGCCCGCTCGCTGCTGGCGCGCTTTGGCATCGAGTCCCTGTGGGATCGCCCCTATCGCCACCTCTCGAGCGGGGAGGGGCGCAAGCTGCTGCTGGCCCGCGCCCTGCTGGGGCGACCCGAGCTGCTGGTGCTGGACGAGCCGTTCGATGGACTGGATCAGGGCTCGCGCAGGGATCTGATGTCGCTGCTGGCGCAATTGGTGGCGCAGGGGCAACGTCTGGTGGTGATCGTCAACCGCTTCGACGAGATCCCCCCCTTCGTCAGCCACCTCGGCCTGCTCGGGGAGCGCCGCCTGTTGCTGGCAGGGGAGCGTGACGCCGTGCTAGGCAGCCAGGAGGTAGCCCAGCTGGCGCGGGCCGAAACCGCCTCACCCCGTCTGCCGCCCCCGCTCATGGCACCCGAGCCCTTGCCGCCCGGTCCCCGGGTGGTCATGAAAGCCATGCGTATCGCTTACGGGGAGCAGGTGATCATCGACGGGCTCGACTGGATCATTGCCGAGGGGGAGCACTGGCAACTGGTGGGACCGAACGGGGCTGGCAAGTCGACCCTGCTCGCCCTCATCACCGGGGATCACCCGCAAGGTTACAACAATGAGCTCCATCTGTTCGGACGGCGGCGGGGCAGCGGCGAGAGCATCTGGGAGATCAAGCGCCATATCGGCCTGGTGAGCCCGGCCCTGCACCTGGACTATCGCGTCAACTGTTCGGTGCAGACGGTGATCCTCTCCGGTTTTTATGACTCCATCGGGCTCTATACCCGGCCGGGGGATCGCCAGCTGGCGCTCGCCGACCAGTGGCTGGCCCTGTTGGGACTCGAGGGAAGGGGGGCGCAGCCGTTCCACTCTCTCTCCTTCGGCCAGCAGCGGCTGGTGCTGATCGCCCGGGCCCTGGTCAAGCACCCGCCGCTGCTGATCCTGGACGAGCCCCTGCAGGGGCTGGATCCCCTCAATCGCCACCTGGTGCGGGAGATGGTGGCGCGCCTCATCGGCGCAGGCACCCAGCTGCTGTTCGTCTCCCACCATGCCGAAGACGCGCCCCCCGGCCTAACCCATCGTCTGAGCTTCGTGGCAAATGGCGTGGGGGGGTACGGCTATCTGCAGGAGCGGTTGGGGGGCTGAACCGCCCGGGCGGCATGATCAGAGAGGGGCTGGTTCGGCGAGGAGTGGGGGCATGCCCAGCAGTGTCCACCACAGTCCGAAGAAGATCATGATCCCCAGCCAGAGCCAGGCCAGATAGTGACGGGTGGCGGCCATACCCGTCACCGCTACCGTGAACGCCGTCCCGAAGGCGATGAGGGCAAACAGAAAGGGGGCCATGTTGTCCATCATGGCGGTCACTTCACCAGGGAGAGGATCGGGCGAAACGCCGGGTGGCGGCAATCCCCCAGCAGCTCGTAGAGACACATCTCCACCGACGTCAGCGCAGCACCCCTGGCCGCCAGCTGGCCGATGGCGAGCTCCCGGTTGGCGGCACTGCGCGACGACACCGCATCCACCACCAGCGAGACCCGGGCGCCGCTGGCCAGCAGCCCCAGCACGCTCTGGTAGACGCAGATATGGGCCTCGATGCCGCACACCAGCCAGTGATTGATCCCGGTCTCGGCCAGCGCTGCGGCCACGGCAGGCTCCCCCAGGGCGCCGAAGCTGTATTTGGGCAGCACAAGGGAGCCTGCCTGCAGCGACTGCAACTCGGGCACGGTGGCACCGAGCTTGTCCGGGGTCTGCTCCAGCCAGAGCACCGGCAGGCCCAGCGCCCTGGCCCCTTGCACCAGCCTGGCCGTGTTGGCAATCAGGGCGTCGCTCTCCTCGACCAGGTGGGCCAGCTTGCCCTGGATATCGACGACCAACAGGCCGGTGGTAGATGTGGTCAGCATGGTCACTCCTGATGCAATGGATCTGCAGATTGAGATAAAGGGGTAGCAAACGACCACCATAAGCCAGGTGAGACCGGCAAGGGGAGGGGCCAGCGCCGATAACTGTGTGCCGGGTCAAAGATTTTCGGCGCGGCTACGGGCCTTGTCGCAATCTGGCAACGCATGTCCGATGTGGCTGCCTGGCTTTTTGTTGCTTGGCGAAGGCTACGAGCTCTGTTATGGTGTGCTCAGTTAGCCGTTTGGATGGCTAGATGGTTGTGGTGTCACCTTTCAGGATGACATCCTCAGCCCCACCGCTTTGATGATCATGTTGACAGGGAGTTTTTATGCAGCGTCGTTCCTTCTTCACCCTCTCCGCCCTGGCCCTGCTCGCCAGCAGCCTGCCGTTGTCCGCCTTTGCCCTCGATGAGGCCAAGAAAGAGATCGTCATCGGCACCACGGTCGGCGACTTTGCCGACATGGTGACCGACGCCATCAAGCCCCAGCTCGAAGCCAAGGGCTACCAGGTCAAACTGGTGGAGTTCACCGATTATGTCAGCCCCAACATCGCCCTGGCGGACGGGTCGCTTGACGTGAACTGCTTCCAGCACAAGCCCTATCTGGAGAGCTTCGCCAGGGACAGGGGGCTGTCGCTTGCCCCCATCACCCAGGTGCCGACCGGTCCCATGGGGCTCTATGCCGGCAAGCTGGGGGATCTCAAGGCCCTGAAAGAGGGGAGCACGGTCGCCATTCCCAACGACCCGAGCAACCAGGCCCGCGCCCTGCTGATGCTGCAGGACCTGGGCTGGATCAGCCTGAAGCAGGGGATCAATCCCCTCAAGGCGAGCGAGTTCGATGTGGAGGCCAACCCCCACCAGATCAAGCTGATCTTGCTGGAGGCGGCGCAGCTGCCCCGCTCCCGTGAAGACGTGGACTTCACCGTGATCAACGGCAACTATGCCGCGTCCAGTGGCATCCCCTTCAGTGAGGGGCTCTTCCTCGAGCGCAGCTATGACTTCATCAACTGGGTGGTGGTCAAGAGTACCGACGCGGATAAACCGTTCGCCAGGGACGTGGCGGCCGCCTACAACTCTCCCGAGTTCAAGGCCTATGCCGCCAAGCGCTTCGTCGGTTACAAATACCCCGAAGGCTGGCAGGTTCCCGCCAAGGGGTGAGCGCCGCGCTGGCGCGGGCAGGATGACGA
Organism: Aeromonas sobria; assembly: GCF_050266975.1. GTDB lineage: Bacteria > Pseudomonadota > Gammaproteobacteria > Enterobacterales > Aeromonadaceae > Aeromonas > Aeromonas sobria_B. The sequence continues at coordinate 35,768 of NZ_JBKISU010000037.1, read as the reverse complement.
CGGGCACCCGAGGGTGCCCGTTTCTATTGCGCCGTCTTGGCCACGAGGGGATGACGGCGCAGCCACCAGCAGACGGCCGGCAGGGCGGTGAGGCCGCCGAGCAGGGCGCTGGCCAGCAGGTCCCGGGGCCAGTGCATGCCCAGCAGCAGGCGCGAGAGGGCGACCGCCAGTGCCCAGAGCGGCAGCAGCCAGGCCAGGCGCGGCGCCCGCGCCAGCCAGAGGAGGCCGAAGAACTGGGCCAGGCTCATGGCCGCTATGGTGTGCCCCGAGGGGAAGGCGTAGTTGACCTCGTGGCGCCAGTGCCGGGCCAACCAGTCGGGCAGGGCCAGCCATTGGCTGGCGGCGAAGACCTGTTCGGCGCGCACAGCCTGCTCGGCGCCGTAGAAGTGGCTCATGGCGGGGATCAGCCCCTGCTCATTGAGCCAGATGAGGTAGGGCCTCGGCTCCTGGGTCAAGAGCTTGAGGCCGCTCTTTATGGCAAGGTCGGCGCCCAGCACCGTCAGGAGGGCCGCGGCCAGGGTCAGCAGGGCGGCGGGGGAGAGGGCGAGCTTGCGCCAACTGACGAGCAGCAGCCCCGCCAGGGTCAGCCCCAGGCCCGGCAGATCGACGCTGCGGCTCAGCCAGTAGGGCAGTTGCAGCCAGGGCGAGGTCAGGGCGTTGGCCATGAAGAGCGGCGGCAGGGCGCACAGCAGCAACAGGGGCAGGAAGAGGAGGGCGCCGTGGCCGAGCAGGGCACGGCGGCAGAGGCCGGATGAAGGCGGCGCGGCGCGAGGAAAGCGGGGGGCATGGGGCATGGGCGAGGGACCGGCGTGAGGTGGACTGGCCTGCCCGCGTCACGGCGGGCGGCATGGCGGCGAGCCGGCATCTGCGCCCGGGCTGGCCGTGAAGGGGGCATTGTGCCAGCCGGCTCGTCAGGATCAAGGTGCCGGGGGCGTTTGTCATCTCCCGTTACAGTTTTCCATGCCGCCAGGGCATCGCCCCTTGCCGTTGCCGAGGCAGTTGCCCGCAGCGGATGGGGTCATCTGCCCCGGGGCGCAGATCGGGCTGAACTCTTGGCGCGCTTTGGGCTAGAATGACCGACCCGCCGGGCGGGCCCGTGTCCGCAGTCCATCGAGAGTGAGAGTCAGGAGAAGTTCCATGCGAATTCCCATGCGCATAGTGGTCGACGAAAACATGCCCCATGCCCAGGCGCTGTTCGCCGAATTTGGCGAGGTGATCCCCCTGGCGGGGCGGCAGATGTGCGCGGCGGATCTTAAGGAAGTGGACGCCCTCATGGTGCGCTCCATCACCCGGGTGGACAGGGCCCTGCTCGCCGACTGCCCCAGGCTGCGCTTCGTGGGTACCGCCACCATAGGCACGGACCACGTGGACAAGGCGCTGCTGGCCGAGCGCGGCATCCCCTTTTTCAGCGCCCCCGGCTGCAACAAGGCGTCGGTCGGGGATTATGTCCTCTCCGCCCTGCTGGTGCTGGCGGAGCGCCATGAGCTGACCTTGAGCGAGATGAGCCTGGCCGTCATCGGCGCCGGCAACACCGGCGAGTGTGTGGCGGGCAAGGCGCAGGCGCTCGGCATGAAGGTGCTGCGCTGCGATCCGCCGCGGGCACGCCAGGAGGGGGCGAGCGGCTTTGTCGATTACCAGACCGCGCTCTCGGCCGACATCGTCAGCTTCCACGTGCCCATCACTGAGCAGGGGCAAGATGCCAGCTTCCACCTGCTGGGGGCGCGGGAGATAGCCCAGCGGCCCGCGGGGCAGATCCTCATCAACGCCTCCCGTGGCGAGGTGTGGGACAATGAGGCCCTGCTCGCCCGCCAGCAGGGCCCTGCGCCCCTCAAGCTGGTGATGGATGTGTGGGAGAAGGAGCCCGAGGTGCTGGCGGCCCTGGTGCCTTACACCGAGCTGGCCACCCCCCACATCGCCGGCTACAGCCTGGAGGGCAAGGCCCGCGGCACCTGGATGCTCTATCAGGCCCTCTGCCAGCAGGAGGGGCGTCTGCCCCGGGCGGAGCTGGAACAGCTGCTGCCCGCGCCGGACGTGACCGAGCTCAGCCCGGGGCGGGTGGCGGATCAGGCGCTGATCAAGCAGTTGGTCCACCTCATCTATGATGTGCGCCGGGACGATGCCCGCTTTCGGGCGCGTCTCGCCATCCCGGGCAGCTTCGACGAGCAGCGCAAAGGGTATCCGGAGCGGCGCGAGCTCTCCTCCCTGCGCCTGACGGGCCCCTTTGGCGAGGATCCTGTCCTGGCGGCCCTGGGCTTTCGTACCCAGGGCTGATGCCTGGGCGACCCTCAACGATTAACGAAACAGGCAGGATAATCCCTGCGACGGGCGTGCCTTCGGGGGCGCCTATCCCTTTGACAGGAGAGAGCAATGAGTCAGCAGTTCAACGTAGCGGTATTGGGCGCCAGCGGCGCCGTGGGTCAGGCCATGATCGAGATCCTGGAGGAGCGCGGCTTCCCGGTGGCGACCCTCTATCCCCTGGCCTCCAGCCGCAGTGCAGGGGACACGGTGCGCTTTGGCGGCAAGAACCTCGACATCCTGGATGTCGAGGCGTTTGACTGGAGCCAGGTGGAGATCGCACTCTTCTCCGCCGGGGCCGAGGTCTCCGCCAAGTGGGCGCCGATTGCCGCCGAGCACGGCTGCATCGTCATCGACAACACCTCCTGCTTCCGCTACGAGGAGGATGTGCCCCTGGTGATCCCCGAGGTGAATCCCCACGCCCTGGCCGATTTTCGCAATCGCAACATCATCGCCAATCCCAACTGTTCCACCATACAGATGCTGGTGGCCCTCAAGCCCCTGCACGACGAGGTGGGCATCCATCGCATCAATGTGGCGACCTATCAGTCGGTCTCGGGTTCCGGCAAGGAAGGGGTGAGCGAGCTGGCCGGCCAGACCGCCAAGCTGCTCAACGGTCTGCCGGTGGAGCCGACCCTCTACCCGCAGCAGATCGCCTTCAACCTGATCCCGCAGATCGATGAGTTCACCGACAACGGTTACACCCGGGAAGAGATGAAGATGGTGTGGGAGACCCAGAAGATCCTGGGGGATGCCAGCATCGCCGTGAACCCCACCTGCGTGCGGGTTCCCGTCTTCTACGGTCACGCCGAGGCGGTCCACGTCGAGCTGCACCAGCCCCTGGATGCCGAACAGGTCAAGGATCTGCTGCGGGCCGCCCCCGGGGTGCGTCTGTTCGACGAGGAGGAGGGCTACCCGACCCCGGTTGGCGACGCCACCGGTCAGGACGAGGTGATGGTGGGGCGCATTCGCCAGGATATTTCTCACCCCAGCGGTATCAATATGTGGATCGTGGCCGATAACGTTCGTAAGGGCGCGGCCACCAACAGCGTGCAGATCGCAGAGCTGCTGATCCGCGACTACCTGTAAGTTCCTATTGACGCTCGGTCTCCCGACAAGGGGGGCCGAGTGTGATCGGAGTGGCAGGAAGTGGCTCCGACATTCCCCCTTAATATCAATTAATTAACTTTGCCCTTACACTCGGGGCGTTTTGGGGCTAATTGCGTCGGATGACTGGCTTGGCGCCCAAGCCTGATTTATATTGAACCGACTGTTTTGAGGCAACTATCCAGATTTTTCAATGTGATAGGCCGTCATACGAAGGAACGAACATGGGACAATCCCGCATAACACTGGCGACGCTGCTTGCGTTGGGTCTGCTCAATACCGCCTCTGCGACTGCCGAGGAGGCAGGCCGGGATCCCTTCTTCGTGGAACTCAGGGGCCCTGACGAGCCCGTCAGCCAGCCGGTGGCGCCGAGCCAGCCTGTCCCCAGGGCCTTGCCCCAGTCCCAGCCGGTGCGCCAGCCGCAACCCGTGGCCGTTCAGGCGCAGAGCGGGAGGCGTTACGGCCCGGTCCGTCCCACCGACACCCTCTGGAGCCTCGCCAGCAGGCACAGGCCCAGCAGCCGGGTCAGCGTCTACCAGACCATGGTGGCCATCTATGACAAGAACCCGACCAGTTTCGCCGATGGCAACATCAACCACATACTGGTGGGGTCGAGCATCGTGCTGCCCAGCGAGGCCGAGGCGCGCCGTCACACCGATGCCCAGGCCCGGCAACGCTTCAACAGCGACAACGCCAGCTGGAAGGGGCTGAGCCCCAAATACCTGGCCAGCAAGCAGAGTGCCCAGCCCGCCGCCCCCGCCAAACCGGTCAGCAAGCCGGTGGTGAAGGCCGCTCCCCAGCCCGTTGCCGCGGCCAAGGCGCCGGCTGCGCAGGCCGCCCCGCTGCCGAGCACCCCGGCCAAGGCCGCCGCGCCCAGCCCCGCGACGACCACAGCCGCCCTGGCGGTGGCCCCGGTACTGGCCACCGCCGCCAGCGGCGCCCCGGCCCCCCTGCCGGTGGCCACCGAGACGGTGCAGGCCAAGCCGGGCACCGAGATGGCCCTGGCCCTGGAAGATGCCAACGCCCAGCTCGGCCAGGTGACCGAGATGAACCACAGGCTCAAGCTGCGCCTGCAATCCCTCACCGAAGAGGTGGAGACCCTCAAGGCCCAGCTGCAAGATCAGCTGGCCCTGCAAAAAGAGGTGGCCGAGCTCAGGGCCAACCCTGTGCCCCCCGTGGTGGCGCCGCCTGCCCCCCGCAACTGGCTGACCGACCTGCTCGCCTCTCCCCTCAATCTGGCCATGATCATCTTGCTGCCCGTGCTGCTGGTGCTGGCCCTGGTGACGCTCTGGCTGCGGGCCCGGGCGCGGCGCGAGCTGGAGGAGCAGGAGAAGAACCTGGCGGAGACCACCTCCGTGGTGATGGGCCAGGAGACGAGCGAATTCGATCAGCTGATCGGCGCCGACATCGACGAGGAGCCGCTGAGCCGCCCCGAGCCGGCGTTCGCCCCCGATGAGCCGGACGAGCTGGATCTGGTCTTCAGCGATGAGGGGGAGCAGCCCCGGGAGCTGCGGGATCCGGATCTGGTGCCCGAGCTGGATCTCGCCGCCGACGAGCGCTTTGAGCGACCCGAGCGTCCCGAGATGGATCTGGCCGGCGAATTCAACCCCGCCGCCGACGAGGCACTGCTGAGCGAGGAGGAGTTGCAGGCGGCCCTGTTCGCCGACCTCAATGCCGAACTCGATGGCGAAGACGATCGCCTCGCCAGGGACGAGGATGACAACCTGCCCGAGCTCGACTTCAGCGATTTCGATACCAGCCTGGACGACGAGCCGGCGCCGAGCGAGCACAAGCCGTCCCCCAGCGCCGAGGAGCTGCTGGCCGAGTGGGGCATGGCCCCCGAGACGGCGGATGCCCCAGCGCCGGCCAAGGATCCCAATGAACTGGCCCTGGCGGACTTTGAGGATGCGTTCGACGATGTCGAGCCCAGCCAGCCCCTCAAGCCCCGCGCCGAGGCGGCCGCCGATGACTTCGTCGAGATAGACAGCCTGCTGGCGGAAGCGGAGGCGAACCAGAGCGAGCAGGAGCCCTATCAGGGCTTCTCCCTGGACGTGGGGCTGGATGGCTTCCCTGAGGTGCTGCCCGAGTCCGGCGGCTTCGACGTGGATGCCGATGACGGCGGGGTGGGGGCCAAGCTGGATCTGGCCCGCGCCTACCTCGAGATCGATGACAAGGAGAGTGCCCGCGAGCTCTTGGTGGAGGCGGCCGAGCAGGGCAACGATCACCAGCGCAGCGAGGCCGAGAAGCTGCTCAAGCGGCTGGCCTGAGCGCCGGATGCCAGCAGGGCGACCCCAGGGTCGCCCTTCTTTTTGGGACATTTGCCACTGTGTGCGTATAATTCGCCGCGTTTTCTCTCAAAGACAGTGTGACCCATGCGAATTGCCCTAGGTATTGAATATGACGGCAGCCGGTATTTTGGCTGGCAGCGTCAACGAGAAGTGATCAGCGTCCAGCAGGAGCTGGAGAAGGCCCTGAGCCGCATCGCCAACCACGAGGTGGCCATACAATGCGCCGGGCGCACCGATGCCGGGGTCCACGCCACCGGCCAGGTGATCCATTTCGATACCCATGCCGTTCGCAGCGAATCCGCCTGGACCCTGGGCATGAACTCCAACCTGCCCCCGGACATAGGGGTACGCTGGGTCAAGGCGGTGGACGAGGGGTTCCATGCCCGCTTCAGCGCCACCGCCCGTCGCTACCGTTACGTCATCTACAACCACAACTATCGCCCCGCCATCCTCGGCAGCGGCGTCAGCCACTACCACGAGACCCTGGACGCCGACCTGATGCACCAGGCGGGCCAGAGCCTGCTCGGGGAGCGGGACTTCAGCTCGTTTCGCGCAGTGGGGTGCCAGTCCAAGAGCCCCTGGCGCAACGTGACCCACCTGTGCGTCAGCCGCTCCGGCCCCTATATCGTGCTGGACATCAAGGCCAACGCCTTCCTGCACCACATGGTGCGCAACATCACCGGCTCCCTGCTGCTGGTGGGGCAGAGACAACAACCGGTGGAGTGGATTGCCGAGGTGCTGGCCGCCCGGGATCGCAACCTGGCGGGGCCCACCGCCAAGGCCGGCGGCCTCTATCTGGTGGACGTCGATTATCCCGCCGAACACGGCCTGCCCCGGCTGCCGCTCGGCCCGCTCTGGCTGCCGGACTCGGCACCGGGTACGACCAGTTTTTAGTAACTGCGCCCGAAAAATTGTGGTTTAATGATCCGTCGTTTATTGCCACCGAGCCGATAAGTCATTGAACAATCAAGGCTCGGTGCGTTTTGTCAGGCACAAAAGCATTAAGGAATTCCATGAGCTGGCTTGAGAAGATCCTTCCCAAGAGCAAGATCACTACCCCCCGTCGTCACAACATTCCGGAAGGGGTGTGGACCAAGTGCGGATCTTGTGAACAGGTGCTCTACCGGGCAGAGCTGGAGCGCAACCTCGAGGTGTGCCCCAAGTGTAATCATCACATGCGCATCAGCGCCCGTGCCCGCCTCGAGTGTTTCCTCGACGTCGAAGGTCGCAGTGAAGTCGGCGCCGAGCTGGAGCCGCAAGACATATTGAAGTTCAAGGATTCCAAGCGCTACAAGGATCGTTTGTCCACCGCCCAGAAAGAGACGGGGGAGAAAGATGCGCTGGTGGTGATGAAGGGGACCCTCAAGGGGGTACCGGTCGTCGCCTGCTCGTTCGAGTTCTCCTTCATCGGCGGCTCCATGTCCTCCGTGGTCGGTGCCCGCTTCGTGCGCGCCGTCGAGGAGAGCATCAAGGAGGGCCGAGGCCTGGTCTGCTTCTCCACCTCCGGTGGGGCGCGGATGCAGGAAGCCCTGTTCTCCCTGATGCAGATGGCCAAGACCAGTGCGGCCCTGGACCGGCTCACCAAGGCGGGCCTGCCCTACATCTCGGTGCTGACCGACCCCACCATGGGCGGCGTCTCCGCCAGCCTGGCCATGCTGGGTGACATCAACGTGGGTGAGCCCAAGGCGCTGATCGGCTTCGCCGGCCCCCGGGTCATCGAGCAGACGGTGCGCGAGAAGCTGCCGGAAGGCTTCCAGCGTTCCGAATTCCTGCTGGAGAAGGGCGCCATCGACATGATCATCGACAGGCGCGAGATGCGGGACCGTCTGGCCAGCCTGCTGGCCAAGCTGATGAACACCCAGGTCATCGAAGACTGAACATGAGTTCACACATGCAACAATCTCAAAGCCGGTCGCTGGTCGACTGGCTTTCTTATTTGGAGCAGATCCATCCGGTCAACATCGACATGGGTCTGACACGGGTCGGTGAAGTCGCACGGCGCATGGGGTTGACCCGGTTGCCCGGCAAGGTGCTCACTGTGGCGGGCACCAACGGCAAGGGATCCTCCTGCGCCATGGCCGCCAGCATACTGATGGCCGCGGGCTACCGGGTGGGGGTCTACTCTTCGCCGCACCTGCTGCGCTTCACCGAGCGGGTACGGGTCAATGGCCAGGAGCTGGCCGATAGCGAGCACTGCGCGGCGTTTGCCGAGGTGGAAGCGGCCCGGGGCGAGATTGCCCTCACCTTCTTCGAGTTCGCCACCCTGGCGGCCCTCTGGCTGTTTCGCCGCCATGCCCCCGATGTGGTGCTGCTGGAAGTGGGACTGGGGGGGCGCCTCGATGCCACCAATGTGGTGGAGTCGGATGTGGCCATGATCACCTCCATTGCCCTGGATCACTGCGACTGGCTCGGGGATACCCGGGAGGCGGTGGCGGTGGAAAAAGCCGGCGTCTATCGGGCGGGCAAACCCGCCATCAGCGGCGAGCCCCATCCCCCTGCCACCATCGCGAGCGAGGCGGCGCGCATCAAAGCCTGCCTGCGCCAGGTGGGCCGTGACTTCCACGGCGATGAGCACCAAGGCGACTGGGATTACCACGGCCAACATCACTGGCCGGGACTGCCCAAACCGGCCCTGCCGCTGATGAACGCGGTCACAGTGTTGGCGGCGCTGGAGTCCCTCGGCCTGCCGCTGCCCGAGCCCGCCATCCGCGAAGGATTGGCAAACGCCAGGCTGGCGGGGCGGATGCAGCGGCTGCAACACGAGCCCCTGGTCATCGTCGATGTGGCCCACAATCCGCACTCGGCGGCTTACCTGGCCAGCCAGCTGCGCCAGATCCCCTGTCAGGGGCGGCGTCTGGCCGTGGTGGGCATGCTTAAAGACAAGGACATGGCGGGATCGCTGGCCGAACTCGATGGCCTCATCGACCACTGGTATCTGGCGAGCCTGACCGGCCCGCGCGGGGCGACGGCGGCCCTGCTTGCCGATGCCCTGGGTCAGGATGGCGCGGCGCAATATGACGCCGTGTCAGAGGCTTATCGGCAGGCCCTGGCCGACGCGAGTCCCAGCGATATGGTCATTGTCTTTGGTTCGTTTTACACTGTCGCCGACATTTTGGCGATACAGCCGGTCTGAGCGCCCCAGGGCGACGCACCGGACAGCAACACAAGGGTAGGAGTAAGGTTTGGCTTCCAAGTTCCAAAACAGATTGGTGGGCACTGTGATCCTGGTGGCCCTGGTGGTGATCTTCTTGCCGGACATGCTCGATGGCCAGAAGCTGGCCCAGAAGGATGAGTCGTTCGCCACCATACCGCTGCGCCCCGAGCTCGAACCCGCCAAGCCCGCCCTGCAGGTCTCCGCCGCCAGCACCCTGCCCGAGCAGCACGCGGCGAGCCAGCAGCAGGCGGCCGCCGCCGAGCAGTGGCAGGTGGAAGAGGTGCCCGATCCCATGACGTTGGGCCAGCAGGGCCAGGCAACCCAGCCGCCGGCAGTGCAGCCGGCCCCGCAACCGGCAGTACAGCCAGCGACTACCAAGCCTCAACCCAAGCCTGAGGTGGTGGCCAAAAAACCGGAACTGCCCAAGCCTGTGGTCAAACCCGAGCCGGCCAAACCGGTGGAGGTGGCCAAACCGGCCCCCAAACCGCAAGCCGGTCAGATCAAGACCATGGACGATCTGTTGCAGAGCAAGCAGCTGGTGGCCAAGGCCCCCGAGCCGGCCCAGGGCAGCTGGATCCTCCAGCTCGGCGCCTTTCGCAACAAGGACAGCGTCAACGCCCTGGTGGGCAAGCTGAGGGCGGCGGGGTACTCGGCCCACACAGTGCCCCGCACCCCGGTGCAGGGGCAGATCAACCGGGTCTTCATCGGGCCGGATGTCTCCAGGGCCAAGCTGCAGGGGATACAGAGCAAGGTGAGCCAGTTGACCGGGCTGAGTGGATCCGTGGTGGCCTACAACCCCTGATCTGCCCCTATCCGCATGAACATCCGCATGAAAAAGACCGCGCCCTGGCGCGGTCTTTTTGTTGGCGGTCAGCCGATCAGATGCACTTCACCGGCTTGGGCAGGCCGGCAATCTTGGTGGCCTGCTTGGCAGGGCCTTGGGGGAACAGCTTGTAGAGGTAGCGGCTGTTGCCCTTCTCGGGACCATACTGTTTCTCCATCGCCTTGACCAGGGCGCGGATGGCGGGGGAGGTGTTGAACTCCAGGTAGAAGGCCCGCACGAAGCGCACCACCTCCCAGTGGGGTGCCTCCAGCACTATGCCTTCCTGCTCGGCCAGCACAGGCGCCAGCGCCTCGCTCCAGTCGTCCACATTGAGCAGATAGCCCTTGGCATCGGTCGCGATGGCGCGCCCGTCAAAAATCAGCACAGGATTGTCAGCCATGATGCCTCCTTGGGGCAACTCAGGATGGGGTCGGCATGGTAGCGCCTTGGGTCGCCGTGAGCAACCGGCTCTGGTTGGCCAGGGCGAGCAGCTCGTCGGCCAGCTGGCTGATGAGGGTGAGCTGCTGGCTCAGCATCAGCTGCTCCTCCGTGCTGTCCGGGGCGGGCAGGGGGCAGGGGCCCTGCTCCTCCTGGGGGGCGTCCCCGGCCAGCTGTCCCGCCGCCTGGGCCAGGGTGTGGCTCAGGTGACGGCTGATCTGCGCCAGGCCCTGGATGGGCTCGAGCTGATCCCGGTGGGCGCCGAGCGCCGAGATGTAGGAGAGCAGGGCGTGGTTGCGCCAGGTGAGGGTGAAGCAGAGATCGAGGAAACGGCGGCGCTTGCTCGGCTCCACCAGCATGCTCTGCCAGGCCATGGCCAGCTCGCTGTCGGCTAGATGGGCCTCCTTGCGGGCGATGCGATAGGCCAGGGACTCATCGCGGCGCAGGTGCAGGCTGGCGAGCACCGCCGAGAGGTATCTGGCGTTGGCCGACAGGGAGTTGGCGATGAGCTGGGGCAGGCGCTTGTACTGCCAATCCGGCCACAGCCAGGCCACCAGGGCGTAGGAGAGCAGGCAGCCGAGCAGGGTATCGAGCAGGCGCGGCCCCAGGATGGCGAAACCGATGCCGTCCAGCAGGTTGAAGGCCATCAGCACATAGAGGGTGATGAAGCAGACGGCGGCGCTGTAGCTGCTGCGCACCTGGGTGAAGAAGAGGAAGGCGGCGAGCCCCATCACCACCAGCTGGCCGTGCAGGCTGGGCAGCAGCCAGAGCACGGGTACCCCGATCAGCAGACCGATGAAGGTGCCGAGCATCCGCTGCATCAGGCGGCGCCGGGTCGCGCTGTAGCTGGGCTGGCAGACGAACAGCACGGTCAGCAGGATCCAGTAGCCCTTGTCCAGCTCGAACGCCTGCAAGATGCCGTAGCCCACCACCAGCCCCAGGGAGAGGCGCAGGGCGTGGCGAAACACCATGGAGTCCAGGCTCAGATGCTGGCGCAGCAGGGCCAGCAGGGGCCTGGGCGCCGGCCGCGCCAGGGGAGGCAGCTGCATTGGCACCGCCGCCGGGTTTTGCAGCTCCTCGGCGCTCGCCAGCAGCCCGTTGATGCTGGCCAGGTTGCGGCGCAGGAACTTCATCGGCGTCAGCAGGCTCTGGGGGTAGTGCTGCTTGAGGTGGGTGAATTCGAGCTGATCCTCCAGGGCCTCCAGGGCCCAGCGGATGCGCTTGGGGTGATGGTAGGGTTCATGGACCAGGATGGCGTAACCCAGTTGCCGACACGCCTGGGCCAGCTGCTGCAACACCTCCTGAAAACCTGCGATGACCCGCCCTTGCTTGAGATCGGCCTCGAGCCGGCTGTAGGGGTAGTGGCTGGAGGTGGCCCGCTCGTGGATCTCCAGGGCGAGCAGATAGAGGCGCAGCAGGCCGGCCAGCTCGGGGGAGGCCTGGGCCCGCTGGCTATGGAGACGGGCATTGAGCGCCGTCTTGGCCAGATTCAGGGAGCCGACCAGATTGATGTTGAGCTGGGCCAGATTGTGGCGGATGGCCTGGGCGCCGTGCTCGTCGGCGGGGAAGAAGCGGGACTTCTCCTCCAGATAGCGAGAGAGGGCGAAGTAGCTCTGGGCGAGCTGTTCGTGCAGCGTCTTGTAGGGCAGCAGCCAGAGCCAGAGCAGCGACACCAGGCCGTACCAGAGGGCGCCGGCCCCGAGCGCCAGGGGCTGGTAGAAGAGATCCGGCGCCTTGGCGGCCCCCAGCATGGTGTAGATGGCAATCAGCAGGGAGCCGAAGCTGATGGTGGCATAGCGCTGGCCCAGCGCCCCCACCATCACGAAGAGGAAGGTGGAGCTGGCCAGTCCGAGGGCGAACAGCCAGGGGATGGGGAAGAGGTACTGGACGCACAGGGAGGCAAACAGGAAACAGACCAGGGTCATGGCCAGGTTCTTGACCCGGCCCCACAGGCTGTCGTCTGTCTCGGCGATGGCCCCGGCCACCACCCCGAGGGAGAGCAGCACGGTGAGCTGGATATCGCCGGTGCCGAGGGCGATGGCGAGCAGGCCCAGCATGGCGATGAGTACCTTGAGGGCGAAGTAGACATGGCTGTCGGTCAGCAGGCGGCGCAGCAGGCCGGAATATTCCACTGGCATGGGGTGAAGCGGTCTCTCTGGAGGTCGAGGCAGTCAGTGTAACGGAGCGGTGACCAAATGGCCCTGATTTGGATCAGGGCGGGCACCGGCAAGTCATAAAAAACCCCGCCGAGGCGGGGTTGTTGATTTAGTTGCGGTTGCCGCCAAGCAGGCTCAGCAGACTCAGGAAGATGTTGTAGATGGAGACATACAGGGTCACGGTGGCGGAGATGTAGTTGGTCTCGCCGCCGCGCACTATCTGCTGGGTGGTCAGCAGGATGGCGCCGGAGGAGAACAGCATGAACATGGCGGACAGGGCCAGGCTCAGGGCGCTCATCTGCAGGAAGATGTTGGCGACCATGGCCACCAGCAGCACCCAGAAACCGACGAACAGCATGCCGCCGATGAAGGAGAGGTCACGCTTGGTGGTCAGGGCATAGGCCGACAGACCGAAGAAGGTTAGGGCGGTGCCGCCAAGGGCCGTCATCACTATCTCGCCGCCACCATTGTTCATGTACATGTTGATGATGGGGCCCAGGCTGTAGCCCAGCAGGCCGGTCAGGGCGAAGGTGAACACCAGCCCCATGCCGTTGTCACGGTTCTTCTCGGTCAGGAACATCAGACCATAGACCCCGACCAGGAAGATGGCCCAGTGCAGGGGCGGCATGTTCATGACGGTGGCAACCCCGGCAACGATGGCGGAGAAGCCGAGCGTCAGGGAGAGCAGCATATAGGTGTTGCGCAGCACCTTGTTGGTATCGCGCACGGCACCCCGGGTGCCGGTGTAGACAGAACGGGTATCCATCATGTTTTCCTCGTTGGTACAGGGGGAGACGAACCCAGCCGTCTCTTCAACCTATTGTATGGAGAACAAATGGGGATGACGAGCAGCAATTTCAAGTCAGCACCCAGTTGCCTGGGGCTCACTATTCCAGACTCAATATGTATCTCGTCTGAACGGGTCAGCGGGGCGGGGGTATGCCCGGGGGAAGCGCCCGTGGCGCCGCCTTGAGGACAGGTTCCTGGCGGCGTCGACTCGCGGTGAAGAGCGTGGGCGGGTGAAAGAGGGGGGCGCGAGAGGGCAGAGGCGTTGCGGCTCACCTCAGGCGCGTCGTCGAGGGGAGCATGATGCCTGGTCCATGGGCCATCCCGGTGATGCCAGGGCCCGTGGCGTCCATCGTGCGCCCGGCCCCTGGCATCGCCGTGGGGATCAGAGGATGCCGGCTCCTGCCGAGGGCTTGCTGATATAGATGCTGGGTTGCAAGCCGCTGATCTGGGGATAGCGGGCATTGACCTGTTCGCAGACCGCCGCGGTCAGGGCCTGGGGCACTAGCGCCACCACACAGCCACCGAAGCCGCCCCCCGTCATCCTGACGCCGCCGCGGCTGCCGATGATCCCCTTGATGAGGTCGACCAGGGCGTCGATGGCGGGCACGGTAATGGCAAAATCATCCCGCATCGAGGCGTGGGAGAGCGCCATCAGCTCCGCCATCATGACCATGTCTTCATTGGCCAGGGCATCGGCCGCGGCCAGGGTCCGTTCATTCTCGGAGATGACATGGCGCGCGCGGCGTGCCACGACCGGATCCAGCTCACCGGCCCGGGAGAGGAACTGCGTCATGGTCAGATCGCGCAGCGCCTTGACGCCAAAATGACGGGCCGCCGTCTCACACTGGGCGCGGCGGGCGTTGTATTCACTGTCGACCAGACCGCGGCGCACGTTCGAGTTGATGATGACGACATCGATGCCGGCCGGCATGCTGACGGGGCGCGTCTCCAGGCTGCGGCAGTCGATCAGCAGGGCATGATCCTGCTGACCCAGGGCCGAGATGAACTGATCCATGATGCCGCAGTTGCAGCCGACGAACCGGTTCTCCGCCAGCTGGCCGTTCAGGGCGATGTCAGTCTGACTGATATCGAGCCGATTCATCTCCTTGAAGACTTGTCCCACCGCCACCTCGAGGGAGGCGGAGGAACTCAGACCGGCACCCTGGGGGACGTTGCCGCTGAGTACCAGATCCGCCCCGGTCAGCGCGCAGCCCCGCAGCAGCAGATACTTGACGACCCCTCGCACATAGTTGGCCCACAGGTATTCGGGGCGCGCCTCTATGGGCTGGCTCAGATCGAACTCATCCTGCTGATTGTGGTAGTCGGCGGCGATGACCCGCACCAGGCTGTCCTGGCGGGGCGCCGCGCTGATCACCGTCTGATAGTCAATGGCACAGGGGAGCACGAAGCCGTCGTTGTAATCCGTGTGTTCACCGATCAGATTGACGCGTCCCGGCGCCTGGATGGCGAGGGTCGGGTGGTAGCCGTATTGGGCGTAGAAGGTGGTATCCGTCACGCTGCGGGGGGATTCAATGTTCATCACTCGACCTCAAACCTGTTCACGAAAATGGACATCACTGACGGAGCGCAGCCGTTCGGCCGCCTGCTCTGCCGTCAGATCGCGCTGTATCTCAGCCAGCATTTCATAACCGACCATGAACTTGCGCACGCTCGCAGAGCGCAGCAGGGGCGGGTAGAAGTGGGCGTGCAACTGCCAGTGGCCGTTCTCCTCGCCATTGAAGGGGGCGCCATGCCAGCCCATGGAATAGGGGAAAGAGCACTGGAACAGATTGTCGTAGCGGCTGGTCAGTTGCTTGAGTGCGAGGGCCAGATCCTCACGCTGTCGCGGCGTCAATGCCGGCAGGCGCGTCACCGCAAACTTGGGCAGCAGCAAGGTCTCGAATGGCCAGGCGGCCCAATAGGGCACCACCGCCAGCCAGTGCTCCGTTTCTACCACGGTGCGACGACCATCGGCCCGCTCGCGCTCGGCATAATCGAGCAGCATGGCACGGCCCTGTCTGGCAAAGTATTCACGCTGGGCGTCATCTTCTCTCCTGGCCTCGTTGGGCAGGAAGTCGTTGGCCCAGACTTGTCCATGGGGATGGGGATTGGAGCACCCCATCATGGCGCCCTTGTTCTCGAACACCTGGATCCAGGGGTAGTCACGACCCAGCGCTTCGGTCTGCTCGCACCAGGTGTCGACCACGGCGGTGAGGGCCGGGAGCGGCAGCTCGGGCAGTGTCTTGCTGTGATCCGGTGAGAAGCAGATCACCCGGCTGGTGCCACGGGCACTCTCCAGCCGGAACAGGGGATCGTCACCGACCGGCGCCGCCGGGGTATCCGTCATCAGGGCCGCGAAGTCGTTGGTAAAGACGAAGGTCGCCCGATAATCCGGATTCTGGTCCCCCGTGACCCGGGTATTGCCCGCGCAGAGGAAGCAGTCGGGATCATGGGGGGGGCGCTGGGTGCGATCCGGCTCATCCTGTTGACCCTGCCAGGGGCGCTTCGCCCTGTGGGGAGAGACGAGCACCCACTGCTGCGTCAGCGGGTTGTAACGACGATGGGGGTGTTCGGTTGGTTCAAATTGCATGGGTAAACGCTCCTCGCGCGGGCCGCTCATGGGGTCGGATAGCCGGTTGGATTCTGTGATTGCCAGCGCCAGGTATCGGCGGTCATCTCATCGAGGGTGCGACTGGCCTGCCAGCCCAGCTCGGTGCGGGCCCGGGTGGGGTCCGCCCAGCATTGGGCGATATCCCCGGCGCGGCGCGGCACGATCTCATAAGGCAGGTCACGGCCACAGGCCCGGGAGAAGGCTGCATGCATGTCGAGCACGCTGTAGCCGACCCCTGTGCCCAGGTTGTACACATGGACCCCGGCCTGCCCGAGCTTGGCCTGCAAGGCGGCCACGTGGCCATCGGCCAGATCCATCACATGAATGTAATCTCGCACGCCAGTGCCATCTGGGGTGGGGTAGTCGTTCCCGAAGATGGCGAGTTTGTCACGGCGCCCGACGGCCACCTGGGCGATATAGGGCATCAGGTTGTTGGGGATACCCTGGGGATCCTCGCCCATCAAGCCACTGGGGTGCGCCCCCACCGGGTTGAAGTAACGCAGCAGGGTCAATGACCAATCGGGCGCCGCCTTGGCAAAATCCTGGATGAGGCGTTCCACCATCAGCTTGCTCTGACCATAGGGGTTGGTGGCTTGCAGGGTGGGGCTTTCTTCACGGATGGGCATGGTCTCTGGTTCGCCGTAGACGGTGGCCGAGGAGCTGAACAGCAGCGTCTTGACCCCGGCACGGCGCATCGCCTGTAGCAGGACCAGGGTGCCACTGACGTTGTTGTCATAGTACTCGAGGGGTTTTTGCACCGATTCCCCCACGGCCTTGAGCCCGGCGAAGTGGATCACGGCATCTATCTGCTGCTCGGCAAATACCCGATCCAGCAAGTCGGCATCTCGCACGTCCCCACGATAGAGCAGGGGGCGCTGGCCGCTGAGGGTGTCGATGCGTGCGAGGACGCTCTCTTTGCTGTTGGCGAGGTTATCCAGCAAGATGGGGGTCATACCGGCTGCGGCAAGCTGCAGACAGGTATGGCTCCCTATGTAACCTGTTCCACCCGTAACAAGGACTTTTAACATTCTCTGCTCCTTGGTGCCTATGAATGCTGAGGATTTGGTTGTGTAACCGCTCTCACTTAGTTTGCGCTTGCCAGAGGCTCTGTGGAAGATATCCGTGCATTTAATGTGATACTGGTCACGTTTGACGTCTTGGGGTGAGGGGATTCAGGCTTTCTCGCGTGTAACCGAGTTACACTGCCCCAGGCCGGTGTCGATGGCATGTGGGGGCTTTTTATATGAAAGCCGTGTCAGACATTGGAAATGTCGGTAGTATCTGACACTCATGAAATAATGGTTTTTATCTGCACCGTTCACCGGAAACGCTAATCCATGGCAACAATCAAAGATGTAGCACTCCTGTCTGGCGTCTCCGTCGCCACAGTCTCACGTGTCATCAATAATTCTCCCAAGGCGAGTCAGGCATCGCGCGATGCCGTCTTCAAGGCGATGAATGAACTCAACTATCACCCCAACGCCAATGCCAGGGCCCTGGCCCATCAGAGCAATGAGACGCTGGGGTTGGTTGTTGCCGATGTGTCCGATCCCTTCTTCGGCACCATGGTGAAAGCCGTGGAGCAGGTGGCGCAATCGACGGGCAATTTCCTGCTTATCGGCAATGGTTACCACGATGCGGTGAAAGAGAAGCGGGTGATCGAGCAGTTGATTGGTCACCGCTGCTCAGGGCTGGTGGTACACGCAAAGATGCTGGCAGATGAAGAGCTGATCCAGATGATGAGCTATGTCCCTGGCATGGTGCTGATCAACCGCATCGTCCCGGGGTTCGAGTCCCGTTGTGTGGCGCTGGACGATCGTTATGGCTCCTGGTTGGCCACCCGCCACCTGATCCAGGAAGGGCACAAGAAGATAGGGTTTCTCTGCTCCAATCATCAGATCTCAGACTCGCAAGATCGCTTGCAGGGGTATCTGGATGCCCTGCAAGAGCACGGGATTGCCGTCGATGAGCGGCTGATCTCCCGTGGCAGCCCGGATGAGCTGGGGGGCGAGGCGGCGATGACCGAACTGCTGAGCCGAGGCCAGCATATGACGGCCGTGGTCTGCTATAACGACTCCATGGCGGCAGGGGCTCTGTCTGTGCTGAGCGACAACGGTATCGAGGTGCCCCAGGAGCTCTCCCTGGTTGGCTTCGACGATGTCCTGATCTCTCGCTACTTGCGTCCTCGCTTGACCACGGTGCGCTATCCCATCATCGCCATGGCCACCCAGGCCGCTGAGCTGGCGATCGCCCTGGCCAAGGGGGGACCCCTGCCGCAGACGACCCACATGTTCAGCCCGACCCTGGTACGCCGCCATTCGGTCCGCAGTCTCGGCTGAACCTCTCCCTCCGGACACCTCCTTCCATCAGGCAAGCCCGTCAGGGGTTGCCTTTTTTGTTCCTGTCGTGACCAGTCTGCGCTTTTACCCATCGCCCCCATAGAGCCCCCATCACCCTATTGAGCGCTTGCACCGCCCGTTGTCTTTCCTGCTCTTGTGCCCTCAGGCGCCGGGATGAGACATGCCGACGCGGATGGTGTTGCCCCTTGCATCAGGTGATCTGGCTCACGGTTTGGCCGTCTTCCCCGTCGTATCGGCTTGCCGACGGGTCTTTGATCTCGACAAGCGGTTAATTGATGTAATCGATAACACTCCTGTTGTCAGGATAAATACACCGTTAAAACAATAAGTTATATTGCATGTGAAATTGCGCGATAATATTCAACTCTCTTTTGTATGTAATAATTACAGTTTTGTGAGTTGTATCATGTCAGTGCAGGCATGAATCTTCCTATAATCCACTTCGACCTGTGAAAGCGCTTTCCCTATGGATTGGCAAGCGTCCATCAAGATAACAATGCAACAGTGGAATAAAGGAATGACTATGAAAGTGAAGCTACTGACTACAGCCGTTGCCCTCGCCCTGTCTATGACGGCGTTCAACTCAAATGCCGTTGATTTTTCAGGCTATTTTCGCTCTGGCATCGGAGTGTCCCAAGATGGGAACCTGCAGACCGGCAATCAGAATGTTGTCGGACGCCTGGGTAACGAGAGCGATACCTACACCGAAGTCGGTATCGGTCAGGAGGTTTACAACAAGGATGGCAAGACCTTCTACGTCGACAGCATGTTCAGCATGCAGAGTGATGGCTCCAACGACTATGAGAGCACGACCACTGTGTGTGACTTTGATGGCAAGCAGTGCAAGGACGATGCGACATTCGCCCTGCGCCAATTCAACGTGAAGGCCAAGGGGCTGATCCCCGCTGCCCCCGATGCCGTGGTCTGGGCCGGCAAGCGCTTCTATCAGCGCCATGATCTCCACATCATCGACACCAAGTATTGGAACATCTCCGGGGCCGGTGCCGGGATTGAGAACGTCAAGGTCGGTCCGGGGGCCTTCTCCCTGGCGTGGATCCGCGCCGATGGCAACGATATCGACAGCGCCATCATCGACAATGATCTGAATATCAACTTCCTGGATCTGCGTTACGCCGGCTGGGCACCCTGGGAAGGGGCCTGGACGGAGGCGGGGGTCAGCTATGCCATGCCCAATCCGACCGATGAGCAGAAAGACACAGGCGATCAGTATGACCCCGAGAACGGCGTCATGCTGACGGCGGTCATGAGCCAGTATTTTGCCGGCAGCGGCATCAACGAGAAGCTGGTGCTGCAGTATGCGAACAAGGGGCTGGCCCAGAACATGATCTCTCAGGGGGGCGGTTGGTACGATGTCTGGCATTTCACCGATGACGCCAAGGGTTACCGGGCGATCCTGACCGGAGACATTCCCGTGGGCGACAAGTTCTCCGTGAACCATGTTTTCACCTACGGAAAGGGCGAGAAGCTGGAGGCATGGCATGACAACACTGAGTTGTTCAGTGCCGTGGCGCGAGGCGGTTATGCCTGGACCGAGATCATGAAGACGCTGGTCGAAGTGGGGACCTATGAGAGCACCAAAACCTGGAGCAGCGGGTTCGAAGAGAAGTCGAGTGGCCAGAAATACACCCTGGCCCAGGCCTGGTCTGCCGGCCCCAGCATGTTCGCCCGTCCCGAGATCCGCGTGTTTGCCAGCTACCTGAAAGATGGTGAAGGCGAGTCATTCAACGGCGGCAAGGATGACAACACCTGGAACGTCGGGGTTCAGGCCGAAGCCTGGTGGTAAGCCCCCCCACAGGGTGAGCAATAGAGGGAGCCATTGGCTCCCTTTTTTCATTTTGTACTGGTGGCCTGTCTGGTGGCGGGGCGCGACCGTGCTCGCGCTGCCCGATTGCCCGATTGCGGGGATGCGGGGATGCGGGGTCGACGGACCCTCCTATGGTCCTTGGTGGTGAGGGCTGGCCTGCGCTGCGGGGGGCCGGCAAGACAGCCCCCCGGTCAGCTGGAGTGAGGCCGCGCTCAGTGTTGCAAGAAGGCATCCATGGCATAGGTGGGTTTGCCACCCTGATCCATCAGGCCGAGGGAGTAGTTCTGCCAGCCGTTATGGCTCTGGGGTTCCCAGTAGAAGACACCGAGCCCCTTGTTGTCCGGGATCCAGGTCATCTTGTTGAGCAGATCGACCAGGGTGTCGTAGCTGTTTTTCGGATCATCCCAGGGCATGCCCACCTCCACTATCATCACCTCCTTGCCATGGCGACTGACCATGTCGGCAAGGTTGTCATAACAGAGGTTGTTCATGGTAAACCAGTCGCCATTGCCTGTCTGGGTGGGGTAGATGGAGGCGCCGATCACGTCCCACTTGGCTCCATTGGCCTTGAGGCCGTCGAACATCCAGCGGTAAAGGGCATTGTTCTCGCAGTTGGCGAGGTGGACTATCACCTTGGTTGCCGCGTTCACGGCCTTGACGGCGTCATGACCGCTGTTGATCAGCCAGGCAAAGTTGCGCATGTTGACCGATGCCTTGCCCTCGTCCCACAGCATGCCATTGTTGGTCTCGTTGCCCACTTGTACCCACTTGGGCGTGATGCCGGCCTGCTTCAGGGCGGTGAGGCTGTTGTAGGTGTGCCAGTAGACGTTGGACATCAGCTGCTCGAAGGTGTAGCCCTGCCAGGCTGCCGGTTTGGTCTGCTTGCCAGGATCGGCCCAGCTGTCGCTGTAGTGGAAGTCGATCATGATGTCGAGGCCCGCGGCCTTGGCCCGCTTGGCTTTGGCGATGACATCGTTGAGGCCGTTCCAGCCTCCGGCCGGATTGACCCAGACCCGCAGCCGGATGGCGTTGATGCCGTGCTGTTTCAGGGTGAGCAACAGGTCCTGCTGCTTGCCGCTGTCGTTGTAGAAGGTGTAACCGGACTGCTCCATCTGGGTGAGCCAGCTGACGTCGGCGCCCTTGACCATGGCGGTGCCGACTGACGGGCAGAGCATGCTGGCGCCGAGCACCAGGCTGCTGATCAGGTTGAGTTTCATCCTTGTTTCTCCGTGATTGGATCCGTGATTGAAAGGGGTCTGGCTCATGGCTGAGCCCGGGGCAGGGGAGGGAGTAGGGCAATCCCCTGCCTGGATGCGTCCTGGTCGTGACACATTCAATCAGGGGCTGACCCCATGGGCCGAGAGGCGGCCCATGGGGGCGTTACTGCGCCTTGCTCACCGTCAGCTGGATCCTGGCGGGATCGCGGCGATCCAGGGTGAAGAGGTAGGTCCCATCCTCGGCGGGGGCGAACGTCATGTCGCTCCACTGGTAACCGGCCTTGACGATGACTGGCTTGCCGGCTTCCACCTTGCTGACGGGGTCGAACTGGCCGTAGGTGGTATCGCTCTTCCACTTCGCGTCGGCGACCTTGAACTTGTAGGTGCCGTGGCTGGCTTGCAGGGGGGCGGCGACGGTCAGCAGGTCGGGCTGGCTCTGGATCAACTGCTGGGCGGCGGGGGCCTCCCAGTTGTTCATCTCCCCGCGCAGGAAGAGGGGGCGGGTCTGCGCCGTGTCGGTCTCGGCGGCCCAGGCCGGTGGAAGGCAGCCGAGCAGGGTGGCGGCCAGGAGTGTGTGTTTGAGCATTGTCATTTCCTTGTGTTGTGTTTGGGTGGCACCGGCCCGTGCTGGGTCGGCAATCGGTTACAGGCTGAATCGCTGCACCAGGGCCAGCTGTTGCTGGGAGAGCCGTTGCAACTGGCCGCTGGTGTGGGCGACTCGGGTCAGCGTTTCCTGGTTGCTATCCGATATGTTATTGATATTGCTCATATTTATGGTGATCCCCTGACTGGTGTCATGTTGCTGCCGGGCGGCGGCGGCGATCTGGACGCTGAGGTCGGCCACCTGTTGCAGCGAGCTGGCGAGGCGGGTGAGGGTGTGACGGGATTGCTCGCTGTCCTCGGCGCAGAGCGCCATCACCTCGGTGCAGCCCACCAGGGTGGCGACGGCCCGGTGCACGCTCTGCTGCAGCGCCGTGATCATCTCCTGAATGCTGGTGGTGGACTGGGTGGTGTGGTTGGCCAATTGGCGGACCTCGTCGGCCACCACGGCAAAGCCCCTGCCCTGTTCTCCGGCCCTTGCCGCCTCGATGGCGGCGTTGAGCGCCAGCAGGTTGGTTTGTTCCGCGATCCGGCTGATGAACCCCAGAATGCTCCCTATGTTGTTGCCCAGTGCGTGCACCTCCTCGACGATGCGGCGTGAATCCGCCAGGCGCTGGGAGAGCTGGTTCATGCGGGCCAGGGTGTTCTCACTCATGGTGCTGGCGCTGCGGGCCTGGCTCGCTACCTCCCCGACCGTTTGCTGGGCGTGCCCGGCGCTCTTTGCCACCTCGTGCACCGTGTGTTCCATCTCGATCATGGCGCTGGCAACATTGGCCGTCTCGCCGCGCTGTTGCTCCAGCTGGCGCTGGGCGCTGAGTTGGGCAGACTGGTTCTGGTTGGCCATCTCCCCCAGCGAGCCGGCGGCCGTCACTATCTGTCCCAGCATGTTGCTCATCTCCTGGGCGAGGGCATTGATCCCCCCGGCCAGCTGACCGAATTCATCCTGCTGCCTGAGGGGGATGCGTCTCGTCATGTCGCCCCGACTCAGGGCCTCGAGCACCGTCAGGGTCTGTTTGATGGGGGTGCGGATGGAGTGGATGATGCGCCAGAGCACCAGGGCGCTGACGGCCAGCGACAGCAGCAGGCCGACAAACAGCAGGGATTGCAGCTGGCTCAGGATCGCCTTGCTGCGCTGCACCCGCAGGGCCAGCTGGCTGTCGACGTGGCTGTCGATCTCCGCCAGCTCTCCCAGTACAGCGTCGATGATCCGGGTGGCCTGGGTGCTCTGGTTGCGCAACTGCTCGCTCTCTTGGGCCAGGCGAAGGTGACTCGCCAGCAGGCCGGTATCGCCGGTGCTCTGTTGCACCACCCGATCAAACAGGGGGCCCACCGACCGCTCCAGATCTATCTTGCCGCCGAAGGCGTTCTCCTGTTTGAGCAGCTCGGCAGCCAGCGCCCGGCGCTGGTTGCCGATCGCCTCGGCGAGGGACTGGTTGCTGGCCAGCTGGGCCGCAATGCGTGCCGAGTCCTGCAGCTTCATGGCCGCCTGGGTATTGCCGAACAGCTGTTCCAGTCCATTGACCAGGGCGTTCTTGAGTCCGGCGGTGTAATGGGCGCCCAGGGTCTCCACCTGCATGGCGAGATCGCCCAGCAGGCGCTTGTGATCCCGGCTCAGGCTGGTGTCTTGCGCCAGGGTTTGCTGGCGCGCCAGGTTGGCGGCATGGCGGTCAACAATCCGGGTCGCCAGCTGCCAGTAACGTCCTTGCAATTCGATGAGGGCCTGGATGCGGCCGGTGATGGCTTGGTAGTGGGACGCCTTGCTGCCGAGTAGCGCCACGTCCTGCTCGAACGCCAGCTGCCAGCGCGCCAGTTCGCCCCGTCCCTTGCTGACCTCCTCCTTCGACGGCAGGGTGAGCAGGCCACGCAGGGTCTTGTCTTGCATAAACAGGTCTTTGGTCACCGAACGGCTCTGTACCAGGGTCGGCGCCACCTCGCCGGTCAGTATGTCGACCTGCCCGGCCAGCTGATTGCCCGCCCGCAGGGCGATCGTCACGGCGAGCACCAGCAGCATGATGATGAAGCCAAAGCCAAGCAGCAGGCGTTGGATGATGGATATCGGTGGGAATACGCTCTTCATTAGAATCGCTTACATTGAGGATCTGTGCATTGCCGCTGGCGGATACGCCCGGTATCGACATGCAAGACCGCTGATTATCAGGGTGTTATGCATCTTTGTCCCATGTCACCCAATGGGTGGGTTGAGACATCTGCATACGAACTTACATTCAGAGTGTAACGTTTCACTTTTTGTGACTTACTTTTACACTGCCATGGATCCCCGCCAAACAGGATTTAAACAGGGTTGGGAGCCGGCTCTCATTTCGCTGCTATTTTGTGCTGGCGCGCGTGGGATCGACTGGAGAGAGGAGGAAGAGGGCAGTGCCCTGGGCGCGACGCAAGGCGGGTCGAGGGAGGGGGCGGCATGGGCAGGGGAGCACGGGGCAACAAGACGAAAAAAGCCCCCGGCTGGGCGGGGGCAAATGTGGCATGAATAGCGCAGGCGTGGAGAGAGGGGATGCGTCAGCGGCTGATCCGGGTGCCATCCTCGGCGAAGACGAGGCAGTGTTCGGGAGCGAAGAAGACATCAAGCTGCTGGTACGGCTTGAAGGCATTGTCACCAGGCAGCAGCAGCTTGAAGCCGTCGATGCCGCAGCATTGACCGAACAGATAGGTGCTGTTGCCAAGGCGCTCGACCACCTCGCAGGTAAAGGAGAGCCGGATGCCATCGTGGCCGGGCACCACGTGCTCAGGGCGCAGGCCCAGAGTGATGGTGCTGCCGGTTGCCAGCTCGCGGGTGGAGAGGGGGAGCGTGATGGTTTGCTGTTCCGACAGCGCAACCTGCAACTCGCCGGGAGACCAGCTAATCACCCGGGCCGGCAGGAAATTCATCTTGGGTGAGCCGATAAAGCCGGCCACGAACTGATTGACGGGTTTGTAATAGAGGTCCATGGGGGAGCCGACCTGCTCCACCTTGCCGTAGTTCATCACCACTATCTTGTCTGCCAGGGTCATGGCTTCGATCTGGTCATGGGTGACATAGATCATGGTGGTTTTCAGCTCCTGGTGCAGCTTGGCAATATGCAGGCGCATCTCGACCCTCAGCTCGGCATCCAGGTTGGAGAGGGGTTCATCAAACAGGAACACCTTGGGGTTGCGCACGATGGCGCGGCCAATGGCGACCCGTTGCCTCTGCCCCCCCGAGAGCTGTTTCGGTTTGCGATCAAGGAGATGGGCGAGTTGCAGTGTCTTGGCCACCATGCCGACCTGGTGCTGGATCTGGGCCTTGGGCACCCCGTTCACCTTCAAGCCATAACCCATGTTTTCGGCGACTGTCATGTGGGGATAGAGGGCATAGGACTGAAACACCATGGCGACGCCACGGTGGGCCGGGGCGACATCGTTGACCACTGAGCCTCCGATGGCGATGTGGCCGTCGGAGATCTCCTCCAGGCCGGCGATCATTCTCAGCAAGGTTGACTTGCCACAACCGGAGGGGCCGACAAACACGGTGAATTCACCATCTTCTATCTCCAGATCCACATTGTGCAGCGTCACGTTAGTGCCAAAACGCTTGACCACACTGTTCAGGCTGATACTCGCCATACTGCTAACTCCTTGATAATAAATCAAATCTGTCATGGTTCCCCCTGCCATCTGCGACACGGAGTACACACCAGGAATCGGATATAAACAGCCGGAGATCCGCTTCGCGACGACTGCACACATCACTCGTGACAGCAATATAACAGCACAGTGTAACCGCTTGCACAAAATGCTGTTTCTTTTGTGTATGAGATCACAACCTTTGAATATGCTGCTGGCAGATATGACGCGCTCCGCTTACCGTAATCACATTCGGTGTAACCGTTACACTTCTGACCGCTTTCCTGAGGGAGTAGCCGAAGGGCAAGCTTGGCGAGGTGTACCGGAACAGCATGCCGAAGCTCAGGGGACAGAGGTAAAAGCTCATTATTAATCAGTGTGTTGGCCTAGCCATCCATGCCTGGCAACGAAACAGGTTGCCGCACCCGTGAGGGGGCGCAGTGACCTGGTAGCCAGAAGGTCATGGCGGTGTGGGGGACACGAGTGAAATGATTACACACATCGGCTTGCAGCGCGGCAGTCCATGCGACTTAACAGCCACTCCTTCTTGAACAGGGACAAGGATAAAAGATGAAAATCAATAAATTAACAGCGTTGGTCATGTTGTCATTGGGGGCGAGCAGCCTGCTGGGCCAGGCGGTGATGGCAGCCGAGGGTGAGCTGCTGATATGGGAGGACATCAAGAAGTCCAATGGCATCGAGGATGCGATCAAGGCATTCGAAGCCCAGCACAAGGTCAAAGTGAAGATCCTGGAGATGCCGTACGCGCAGCAGATCGAGAAGCTGCGGCTGGATGGCCCGGCGGGCATAGGTCCCGATGTGCTGGTATTGCCCCATGATCAGGTCGGTGGTGCCGTGGTGCAGGGGCTGTTGTCCGAACTCAAGGTGGATGCCAAGTACATGGACAGCTTCACCAAGCCGGCGGTGGATGCCCAGACCTATGAAGGCAAGCTGTACGGCATTCCCAAAGCGGTCGAGACCATAGTGCTGGTCTATAACAAGGATGTGTTGCCAAAAGCGCCGGAGACCTTCGATGACCTGATCAAGGTTTCCAAGGAACAGCGTGCCGCCAATAAATACGGTCTCCTGGCCAAGTTTGACGAAATTTATTACTCGTATGGCGTCGTGGCCGGCATGGGGGGATATATTTTCGGCCAGAATGCCGATGGTTCCCTGAATGTGAATGATATTGGCCTGGCCAATCAGGGCACGGTTGATGGCGTCACCTTCCTCAAGTCCTTCTATGCCGATGGTTTGTTCCCGGCCGGGATCGTCGGTGAGACGGGGGCCAATGCCATCGATTCCCTCTTCACCGAGAAAAAAGCCGCCGCCGTGATCACCGGTCCCTGGGCATTCAAGCCTTATCAGGATGCCGGTGTGAATTATGGCGTGGCACCCTTGCCGACACTGCCAAATGGCGAGCACATGCGCTCTTTCCTGGGCGTAAAAGGGTATAGCGTATCCACTTATTCCACCCAGAAAGAGCTGGCTCAGCAATTTATCGAATTTATCAACCAGCCTGAATACGCCAAGATCCGTTTCGAGAAGACAGGGGAAATTCCTCCCGTCAAGGCGTTGATCGATGATCCCGTTATCAAGGGTGATGAGAAGGCGCGGGCCGTCGCCATTCAGGCCGGCTATGCCGTGCCCATGCCCAGCGTGCCGGAAATGCAGGAAGTCTGGACCCCCTCCAATAGCGCCCTGCAATTGAGCGTGACCGGCAAGCAGGATGTCAAGGCTGCACTGGATGGTGCCGTTAAAACCATCAATATGCAGATTGAGGCAAACCACGCCAATCGGGATTAACGATACGCAGGGGTTACGCCTTGCCTGCATGGGTAGCATTCAGCTGCTTGATGCTACCCATGTTTATTTAAGGATAGGAGGTTGATTGTGGTTGTCGATTCCAGCGAAATCGCACAGGTTGGTTTAAAAACCCAGCACGCCAAGATTGCGGCATTATTATCCCTGATCCCGGGCTTTGGTCAGTTTTATAATAAGCAGTTTGTCAAAGGTGCGCTGTTCTTTATCGTCATGTCTTGTTTCCTTGGCGTATTCAACGACTTCTTACAGCAAGGATTTTGGGGACTGTTTACCCTGGGGAGCGAGTTGCCGCGAGATAACTCAGTGTTTCTCCTGGCCAAAGGGGTGATCAGTGTCTTGATTGCCACCTTTGGTGTGGGTATCTATTACTGGGGGATCCGCGATGCTTACCTCTGTGGTGAAAAGCGGGATCAGGGTCATGGGCTGTCCGGAATAAGGAAGCAATATCAGCTCTTGCTGAGTGAAGGCTTCCCTTATCTGATGATCACCCCGGGTTTTATTTTGCTGGTATTCGTGGTGGTCTTTCCCATCATATTTGGCTTCTCTATTGCCTTTACCAACTACGATCTGTACCACACCCCACCCGCCAAGCTGGTTGACTGGGTGGGATTGAAGAACTTCTTCAATATATTTCGCTTGGATCTGTGGCGATCCACCTTGCTGGATGTCTTGCAGTGGACCGTGATCTGGACCCTGATTGCGACCACGCTGCAATGTTCCGTTGGGGTGATGCTGGCGATACTGGTCAACCAGAAAGATCTTAAATTCAAGGCACTGATCCGTACCATCTTGATCCTGCCATGGGCCGTGCCTGGGTTTGTCACCATTCTGGTGTTTGCCGGCATGTTCAATGAGACCTTCGGGGTCATCAACAATGGCATTCTGGCCTCACTGGGCATTGAGCCCAAGCAGTGGATGACAGACCCCTTCTGGACCAAGACAGCCCTTATCCTGATGCAGACCTGGCTGGGTTTCCCATTTGTCTTCGCCATGACCACAGGGGTATTGCAGGCGATTCCGGACGACTTGTATGAGGCCGCAACCATAGATGGTGCCAATGCCTGGCATAAGCTGACCACGATTACCTTGCCCTTGGTGCTGTATTCAATTGCGCCGATTTTGATTACCCAATACACCTTCAACTTTAATAACTTCAACATTATTTATCTGTTCAATAATGGTGGTCCGGCGGTCATTGGATCCAACGCGGGCGGTACGGATATTCTGGTGTCCTGGATTTACAAGTTGACCATGTCTTCATCCCAATATGCCATTGCGGCCAGCATCACTATTTTGCTGTCCATCTTCGTGGTTGGTATCGCGCTGTGGCAATTTCGCGCAACCAACTCCTTCAAGCAAGATGATATGGCCTAAGGAGAGCGGGAATATGAGCGTCAAACACAGCGTTAAAAAGAGTAACTTCATTCGGCTGGGCATCAGTTATGGGCTGCTGCTGCTGGTGGCGGTGATCATCATCTACCCCCTGGTCTGGACGGTGGGGGCTTCCCTGAATCCGGGCAGCAGCCTGCTCAATACCTCGATCATGCCCGAGAATCTGTCGTTCCTGCATTATCAGGAGCTGTTCGATGGCCGGATCGACTATGCCGCCTGGTATTGGAACTCCATGAAGATCAGCTTCCTGACCATGGTGCTCACCCTGATCAGTGTCAGCTTTACCGCCTATGCCTTCTCGCGCTTCCGTTTCCGCGGGCGCCAGAATGGACTGATGCTGTTTCTGCTGCTGCAGATGGTGCCCCAGTTCTCTGCCCTGATCGCCATCTTCGTGCTGGCGCAGATGCTGGGCCTGATCAACAGCCACCTGGCGCTGGTGCTGGTCTATGTGGGGGGCATGATCCCCATGAACACCTATCTGATGAAGGGTTACCTGGATGCCATCCCCAAGGATCTGGACGAGTCGGCGCGGATGGACGGTGCGGGCAACTTCCGCATCTTCATCGAGATCATCATGCCACTCTCCAAGCCCATCCTGGCGGTGGTGGCCCTGTTCTCCTTTACCGGCCCGCTCGGTGATTTCATCCTGGCCAGTACCATCTTGCGTACCCCGGATCAATTTACCCTGCCCATCGGGCTCTACAACCTGGTCGCCCAGAAGATGGGGGCCAGCTACACCACCTATGCGGCCGGTGCCGTGCTCATCGCCGTGCCCGTCGCCATCCTCTATCTCTCACTGCAGAAGTACTTTGTTTCCGGCCTGACCGCGGGTGGAACCAAGGGCTAATCACACAGGATCCCAATGATGAAATTACGACACAGTTTATTGGTGGCGGCCATGCTGGCCACCGGATTGACCATGGTTTCCCCCTCGGTACTGGCGGCTGAAACGGTGCAGATCCAGCCGGTCAAGGTGGCGGCCGACTTTATCAAGGGGGCGGATGTCTCCATGCTGGCGGAGGTGGAGAAGCACGGAGGCAAGTTCTTCGACGAGCATGGCAACCCGCAGGATGCCATGGGGATCCTGAAGGCGAATGGCTTCAACTACATCCGCCTGCGCCTGTGGGTCGACCCCAAGGATGCCGATGGCAAGCCTTACGGTGGTGGCAACAATGATCTGGCGACCACCATAGCACTGGCCCAGCGGGCCAAGGCCAATGGCATGAAGTTCCTGCTCGATTACCACTACAGCGATTTCTGGACCGATCCGGCCCGGCAGAACAAGCCCAAGGCCTGGGCCGCCATGAATATCGACCAGCTGACCGAGGCCGTGTATCAGCACACCAAGCACACCATGGATGCCTTTGCCAAGGCGGGGGTGCTGCCTGACATGGTGCAGGTGGGCAACGAGATCAACGGTGGCATGCTGTGGCCGGAAGGCAAGAGCTGGGGTCAGAACGGCGGCGAATTCGATCGGCTGGCTGGCCTGCTGAATGCGGGGATCAAGGCGGTCAAGGAGCATGGGGATCAGATAAAAATCATGCTGCATCTGGCGGAGGGGACCAAGAATGACACCTTCATCTGGTGGTTCGACGAGATAACCAGGCGCAAGGTGCCGTTCGATATCATAGGCCTCTCCTACTACATCTACTGGAACGGCCCCATGAGCGCCCTCCAGTTCAATATGGACGACATCAGCAAGCGCTATGGCAAGGATCTGATCGTGGTCGAGGCCGCCTACGGCTACACCACGGACAACTGCGACAACGCCGAGAACACCTTCACCTCGAAGGAGGCCGAGGACGCCGGCTATCCCGCCACGGTGCAGGGCCAGGCCAACTATCTCCACGATCTGCTGCAGGTCGTCAGCAAGGTGCCGGAAGGGCGCGGCAAGGGGGTCTTCTACTGGGAGCCGGCTTGGCTGCCCACCCCCGGCGCCACCTGGGCCACCAAGGCGGGCATGAAATACAACGACGATGACTGGAAAGAGGGCAATGCCCGCGAGAACCAGTCGCTGTTTGATTGTCAGGGCAAGGTGTTGCCCTCCATCAAGGCGTTCAACTAATCACCCATGATCGGCGGGCCTGTGTGCCCGCCGGCGATGATGTCCATTACATGGAGAGATGTCATGTTCACGTTTTCCCCCCTGAGCAGCAAGGTACCCGTCCTGTTGCACGGTGCCGACTACAACCCTGATCAATGGCTCGACGATCCTGCCGTGCTGGCCAAAGACATCGAGATGATGAAGCAGACCCGCAGCAACGTGATGTCGGTCGGCATCTTCAGCTGGTCGGGTCTGGAGCCCGAAGAGGGGCGTTACGAATTTGGCTGGCTGGATAGGGTGCTCGATACGCTCTACGCCAACGGCATCTATACCTTCCTGGCCACCCCGAGCGGGGCGCGTCCCGCCTGGTTGTCACAGGCCTATCCCGAGGTGCTGCGCACCGACAAAAACCGGGTCAAGGCGCTGCACGGTGGTCGCCACAACCACTGCATGAGCTCCCCCGTCTATCGTGACAAGGTGCGCCAGATCAACGGTGCCCTGGCCAAGCGCTACGCCAACCACCCCGGTGTCATCGCCTGGCACGTCTCCAACGAATACGGTGGCGAGTGTCATTGCGAGTTGTGCCAGCATCGGTTTCGCGACTGGCTCAAGGCCCGCTACGGCACGCTGGATGCCTTGAACAAGGCGTGGTGGAGCACCTTCTGGAGCCACACCTTCACCGATTGGCAGCAGATAGCATCCCCATCCCCCATCGGCGAGAGCACCATTCATGGCCTGAATCTGGACTGGAAGCGGTTCAACACCGCCCAGGTCAGCGACTTCTGCGCCGCCGAGATAGCCCCCCTGAAGGCGGAAAACCCGGCGCTGCCCGCGACCACCAACTTCATGGAGTACTTCTACGACTATGACTACTGGCAGCTGGCCAAGG
Organism: Aeromonas sobria; assembly: GCF_050266975.1. Lineage (GTDB taxonomy): Bacteria > Pseudomonadota > Gammaproteobacteria > Enterobacterales > Aeromonadaceae > Aeromonas > Aeromonas sobria_B. The sequence continues at coordinate 4,353 of NZ_JBKISU010000037.1, read as the reverse complement.
TGATCGATTTCATCTCCTGGGACAGCTATCCCCTCTGGCACAATGCCGAGGATGACTGCACCCTGGCGGCCTATACCGCCATGTACCATGACCTGATGCGCACCCTGAAAGGGGGAAAACCCTTCTACTTGATGGAGTCCACCCCCAGCCTGACCAACTGGCAACCCATCAGCAAGCTCAAGAAGCCGGGCATGCACATCCTCTCGTCCCTGCAGGCGGTGGCCCACGGCTCCGATTCGGTGCAGTACTTCCAGTGGCGCAAGAGCCGGGGCTCGGTGGAGAAATTCCATGGCGCCGTGGTGGATCACGTCGGCCATCTCGATACCCGGGTTGGCCGCGAGGTGCAGGCGCTGGGCGATACCCTGAGCCAGATCTCCGCCGTGGCGGGCAGCCGGGTGGAGGCCAGGGTCGCCATCATTTTTGATTGGGAGAGCCGATGGGCCATGGACAACGCCCAGGGGCCCCGCAATGCCGGTCTCTTCTACGAGAAGACGGTGGCCGAACACTATCGCGCCTTCTGGGAGCAGGGGGTGGCGGTGGATGTGATCAATGCCGACTGCGATCTGAGCCCCTACTCGCTGGTCATCGCCCCCATGCTCTACATGGTGCGCGACGGCTTTGCCGAACGGGTCGATGGCTTTGTCCAGGCGGGGGGGCGCTTCGTGACCACCTACTGGTCCGGTATCGTCAACGAGACGGATCTCTGCCATCTCGGCGGCTTCCCCGGACCGCTGCGGCCCGTGCTCGGGATCTGGGCCGAAGAGATCGACAGCCTCTATGACCATGAGCGCAACGCCATCAGCGGCCTGGCGGGTAACGCGCTGGGGCTGACGGGCCCCTATGAGGTGACTCATCTGTGCGACCTCATTCACCTGGAGGGGGCCCGGGCCCTGGCGAGCTATGACGGCGACTTCTATGCCGGTCGCCCGGCGGTGACGGTCAACGACCATGGCAAGGGGCAGGCTTACTACATCGCCTCGCGCAACGATCTGGCGTTCCAGCGCGACTTCTTTGGCAAGCTGATTGAGGAGCTGGCCCTGCCACGGGCCCTGGCCACCGAGCTGCCGCCGGGGGTCACCGCCCAGCGCCGCACCGATGGGAAGCAGGAGTTTATCTTCCTGCAGAACTACACCGGCGAGGCCAGCGTGGTATCGCTGCCAGCGGCCTATACGGAGATGGGCTCCGGCCAGACCCTGATCGGAGAACTTGCCCTGGCGGCCTATGGCTGCCGGGTCTTGAGTCGTCAGCTTTAGTGAACCCTGAGCCCGTGCAGACGGGCTCTCTTATCGCATCCCGGTGCATGAACCGCGGGTAAAAGAGGGAGACAAGCATGGTATCCATGCACGATTTCAAGCGTCTGTTTGGCCTGGCGCTGGGCCACAAGCCGCAACAGGAGATGGCGCAGGCCGCCGAACCCGGGCTGGACGAGGAGGGGATCCGGCAACTGGTGGCGGCATTTGGTGGCAGAGAGAACATAGCGTCGTTCGATGCCTGCCTGACCCGGCTCAGGGTCAAGGTCAAGGCGCTCTCGTCGGTGAACAGCGACGCGTTGCAACAGCTGGGCGCCATCGGCGTCATCATCATAGGGCAGGAGGTGCAGGCCATCTTCGGCAAACGCTCCGACAATTTGCGCCGGGATCTCGCGACCTGGTTTGAATAATGGGAACCGGCGCCGTGAGCGCCGGCACCTGTAGTGGCCGTGGCGATCGCCCATGGCTTGCCGGTGCCCGCCCGTCACAGGGAGCATGGGGCGCCGAATGTGGCGACGATGCGGCACATGGCCCTCAATATGTTGCGGCAGGGAGAGAGTAAGGAGGCCAGTCGCAGGCGCAAGCAGAAGATGGCGGCGATGAAGAGCGCCTCTCTGAAACAAGTCATATTGGCTGGCATCCATGACACGAACAAAAACGGAGCATGCTTGTGGTTGTCCTGATGTATGAGGATCTCGGCAAGCATGTTATTTATATTGAATCGTATAAATCAATTTGCCGTGTGCCCGGCCTGGCGCCACTTTATCCTCTATTTTGATATAGCGAGCATACAGAGGAATATTGATGAAGTGTGAACCATAACGGGTATCGGCAGACCACTGCTCTGTCCAAGCATGCTCCAATCTGTCACGTGAAATCTGAATGCCAATCCCCGAGGCCCCCCCTTCATCTAATGACATGATGCCACGTTCTGCATCTATCAGACCGTTCACGGCATCGATGTTCACACTGTATTGATTCGAGCTATCCATGGCCATCTGGTTGCCGGCACTGAAAGTAATGTGATGGGAATATTCAAAAGGAGCATCACAGATCAGATTGATACTGGCATCAACCCATTCGGTGTTGTTTCTTTTTTGCGATGAAAAATACTGCATTGAATATGATCCCATCTGTACCTCATTGCTTTCAGCGAAGCAGGTGGGGACCACATAGCTTATCTGCCCTGAGAGTGACATCCTCGCAAGCTCGACAGATTGTCCATCGATATACTCACCACTACTCGATTGAGTGGCATAAATAATAATGCTGGGGAATGACGATGCATCCAGCATCCCCCCAAGTGCCTCACCGTTTATCTTGATGAGTTTGACGGTGACATCGATGGTGTTCGCTGAGTCGGACACGTAATGATAGACATGTTTATCGCCAAGGACATTTCCGCCATGAAAGTCAATGCTGATACCGAGACTGTCAATGTTTGTGGCATAAATTGAGGCGCCATTCTCGTTCACCATTGGGCCTGTGCCACCATCCAGCTTGGCGGCGAGATAATACTGCGCTGAGTCACAGTTAAACTGTACTGCTGGAGTAGAAAATGTGATGACCATGGGGTTTTCACTGACGCCACTCGGGGACATAGTGCTAAAAGGGAGTGGATGGATTATCTCCTGGTAGGGGGATTTGGCCTCACATGCCCCACAAGCCATATTGATGCCAAGCAATGGCAGCGTCGACAAAATGAGAAAAAGATAAGCCTTTTTAATCATGCATTTAAACATCTGTGTCTCTCTATTTTGTCTGAGGCATGCAATGAAGAGTGACCTCTGCAAATCGATCTGGGTTGATCAACTGTTCACCTGTCAGGTGATAGGGCAGGGTACAGCGCTGTCCGGCATCCTGTATGCTAAGCACGCCAGCCAATTGCGCTACCCGAGCAAATACCTGCTGGCTCTGCCCGACATAGCCGACAATATTTTTCTCCGAATCATACACTTCGGCTCCAAATGGGAGAGGGGATTCGCTGCCCGCTATATTGATGATCAAAGGATACCCATAATGAGTTGGATAAGATAACTTGACCAGGGCGCCATCGAGGGGGGCAACCTTCAATGATGTACTCTCTATTTCAACCCCAATGGAACTTCCTTTCGGATCAATTCTGATGTCATTGAGCTGATAGGGATTTAAATGGGGAATGAGAGCATAACCATGGCGATCTATATTGACACCGCTATAGTTACTTACCTTTGCCCCTTCAGCCCCTTTTGCTTCTGCCAGTGCAAAGGTATTCCCTTGATAAGGTGATGAGGTCAATCCATCACTATGGCCAACGATGGTACCGCTCATCCCAGCCGAAGCACTGTAATAATTGGCGGCGGCGCCTAAAGATACATTGAGTGATGTTGAATCCGTTCTTATCCTAGCATTCGCACTTGCACTGCTCCCTTCTCCATGGCTATTTGTTGTCCCCGATACGCCATAGTTAATATGGCGATCTTCCCCAGTAATACCGCTGACACCGGTTCTGACGCTATGCTGACCATTGCTTTTTCTTTCGTAGCCGACATAGCCGCTCGCGCTATTCATTCCCCAAGAAAGTGGAAAGCTAACATTCAAAGAGATGGTGTCCTGATTTTGTCCATTAGCCGTTTTACTCCGTCCTGCATTGATCCTATAGGTCATCTGGTGAATGTCATTGCTGTATCCAATTTGATATTGAGCGTCCACATCCGGACTAAGCCAATAATTCTGTACCGATGAGCTGACATAGAACTGCCCCCAACCAAGGGGGAGTCCTTGGGTGGCACTCAATATGTAGCGACTCTTGCTGCGTACGGATTGGTCTATGTCCACGCCACGAACGATGGCCTCACGCGCAGACATTGCCGTCATATAATCCATGTATCTTTGGGTGGGAAACCGGTATGTGGCGAGCGTGAAATTGGTGTGAGTGGCCGCAATGTTTTTATTGTAACCAAAGCGGTAACTTTCCCCGCGCCATGTCTCTTGGAGCTCAGAGATCCCCTCATTTTTAGAGACTCAAATAATTCCAAGTGTGCGGGTATATAAGCGGTGTTGCTTCAGGTAGTAGATAAATTTATCCATCAACAAGACCGCATTGGTTTCTTTCATTTTAGGT
>NZ_JBKISU010000036.1:0-48714 GCF_050266975.1 Aeromonas sobria | reverse complement strand
CTCTGGGTGACCCGCAAGAAGCTGGCGTAAGGTCGTTCGGCTGGATTGGCGCAAGATCCCGTGCGGTGTATCGCCCTCGGCGTGGTGGCGCTGATCCTGGTCGGCTCCATGGGGCTGAGTCTCTGGGCGACCCGCAAGAAACTGGCGTAAGGTTGTTCGGCTGAATGGGCGCAAGATCCCGTGCGGTGTATCACCCTCGGCGTGGTGGCGCTGATCCTGGTCGGCTCCATGGGGCTGAGTCTCTGGGTGACCCGCAAGAAGCTGGCGTAAGGTCGTGCGGCTGGATTGGCGCAAGATCCCGTGCGGTGTATCGCATTGGGCGTGGTGGCCCTCATTCTGGTGGCCTCCATGGGGCTGAGTCTCTGGGTGACCCGCAAGCAAGTGCCCGCTCGCAAGACGGTGTAGACACAGACAACAAGGGCTCCCTCGGGAGCCCTTTTTTATCTCTGGTTGTCGATCAGCGTTTGATCTTCTTGGGGTTGGTGTAGCCCCAGACGGTGTACATGTCCGCCAGCAGGGCGCCGTTGTACTCCTCCAGATCCGCCTGCTTCACCTCGGCCTCCCCCTGGCGTCCGAACAGCACCACCTCGTCACCGGGTTTGACCCCCTTGATGTCGGTCACGTCCACCATGATGGTGTTCATGGAGGTCTTGCCCACCACGGGGGCCTTCTGGCCCTGGATCAGCACATAGGCCTTGTTGCTGAGCGCACGGCGATAGCCGTCTGAGTAGCCCAGGGGCAGGTTGGCGAGCAGGGCGTCGCGCTTGAGGGTGAAGGTGCGGTCATAACCGACGGAGTTGCCCGCCGGGTAGCGGTTGACCGAGGCGACCTGGGTCTTGAACGCCATCACCTTCTTGTATTCGGTGTAGGAGGGGATGGTGTCACCGTAGATGATGCCGCCCGGGCGCACCATGTCAAAGTAGGCTTCCGGCAGCTCCAGGGTGGCGAAGGAGTTGGCGGCGTGGATGGTGAGCTTGCTGCGATCCAGCTTGCCCGCCTCGATGAGCCACTGGGTGTCCAGCTTGAACTGGGCCAGCCCCAGCTTGACGTCCTCTTTCTCTTCCACCGGGAAGTGGGTCATGATGCCGACCGGGGTGATCCCCTTGAGCGCCAGCATGGAGAGGGCCTCGCCCTTGGCATCCTCGGCCCTCAGGTCGATGCCGTTGCGGCTCATGCCGGCGGAGTTGAGGCCGATGTGCACCGGGATCCGGGTGTTGTGACGCAATGCGATGTCGGAGATCCCCTGGGCGCTCACCAGGCTGCCCACCAGCTCTTCCAGCCGATAGGGCAGGGCCTGCTCAACTTCATCCGGGGTGGCGGCGCGCACCCGCATCAGGCGGCCTTCGAAGCCCTTCTCGCGGGCGACGCGGGCCTCTTCATTGCTGGCGATGCCGATGCAGGGGATGCCCGCCTTGACCACGGAGGGGACCAGCAGATCGATGCCGTGACCGTAGGCATCGGCCTTCATGATGGCGCAGATCTGCGGTCCCTTGTCGCCGAGGCGGGTCTTGAGGGTCTGGAGGTTGTGCTCAAACGCACCCAGGTCTACCTCCAGCCAGGCGTTGGCGGCGGTCTGCACCTCGCCACTGCGCAGGTCGCTGGTCTGGGGCAGGTAGGGGGCGGCGGTGGCCTGACCGGCCATCAGGCCGAAGATCAGGGTAGCGAGCAGGGTTTTCTGATTCATGGGGTGTCCTGTTATGTTGAGGCAAGGCTGGGGGAACAACTGGCGCCCCCGCGATCCGTTCCTTGGTATCAGTGGCCGGGCCATCGATGCCTTCTTATTGATTTATATATGTTTAGTGGGTAACTCGACCCGAATGGGAGTGTACCGTATGGTGCCCTTTGTGGCACGTCTCATGGGAGATGACAGATGAGATCGTTGGAGTGTCGCGTGCCGCCCGTGCTGCTGTTTGGCGTGGTGGCGCTGGGGATGGTGCTGGGGAGTGGCGGCGGGGAGGGGTGGCCGGTGGCTGCCCTGTTGTTGACCCTGCTCGGCTGCGTGTTCGGGTTTGGCGCCCTGCTGCGCTTTCGTCGCCATGGCACCAGCGTCAGCCCGATGCGCCCGGAGCGGGCCAGTGCCCTGGTGACCACAGGGCTCTATGGCCTCAGTCGCAATCCCATGTACCTGGGGTTGCTCTGCTGGATGATGGCGTTGGCCTGTTATCTCGGGGGCGTCTGGGTCTGGATCGGGCCCCTGGTGCTGTGGGGCTGGCTCACCCGCTTTCAAATCGTGCCGGAGGAGCGGGCCCTGCGGGCGCGCTTTGGCGAGCCTTATCTGGATTACTGCCGACGGGTGCGTCGCTGGTGCTGAGCCGCGCGGCGCGCTGAAAAAACCAGTCAGACAGGGCCCGCCCTGGCGGGTCGTTGCCATCCTGGGATCAGGTTCAGGCCGAGGCGGACTCCGGACTCGTCAGGGGGGAGGCCTCCTCCAGGCGCGCTTCCGTCCTTGCGACCACACAGGCGGCGATGGCGTTGCCCAGCACATTGGTGGCGGAGCGTCCCATGTCGAGGAAGTGGTCTATGCCGAGCAGCAGCAAGACCCCGGCCTCCGGAATATGGAACTGATTGAGGGTGGCCGCGATCACCACCAGGGAGGCGCGCGGCACCCCGGCCATCCCCTTGGAGGTGACCATCAGCAGCAGCAACATGGTCACCTGCTGGGCGAAGGAGAGTTCGATGCCGTAGGCCTGGGCGATGAACATGACGGCAAAGGTGCAGTACATCATGGAGCCATCCAGGTTGAAGGAGTAACCCATGGGCAGTACGAAGCTGGCGATGCGCTTGGGGCAACCGAACTGCTCCAGGCGTTGCAGGGTCTTGGGATAGGCCGCCTCCGAGCTGGCGGTGGAGAAGGCGAGCAGCACGGGCTCGCGGATCAGGGCCAGCAGGGTCGGGGTGCGGCGGCGGATGAAGAGGCTGCCCATGGCGATCAGCAGCAGCCAGAGGCAGCCGAGCGCCAGGTAGAACTGGGCCATGAAGCTGCCATAGGTGGCGAGGATGGCGAGTCCCTCCCTGGCGACCATGGCCGAGATGGCCGCGAACACGGCGAAGGGGGCGAAGTTCATCACATAGCCGGTGACTTTGAGCATGATCTCGGCGGCGCTTGCCAGCAGCCTCACCACCGGCTTGGCGGCATCCCCGAGGGCGGCGGCGGCCAGCCCGAAGAAGAGGGAGAAGACCACTATCTGCAGGATCTCGTTGTTGGCCATGGCCTCCACCAGGCTCTTGGGGATGGCATGGGCGATGAAGTCGCGCAGACTCAGGCTGGCGGTGGCGAGGCCGCTGCTGGCGGACTCGGGGGGCAGGGGCAGGGAGAGGCCGCTGCCTGGCTGCATCAGGGTGACCATGAGCAGCCCCAGGGAGAGGGACATCAGGGAGGCCAGCATGAACCAGCCCAGGGTCTTGGCGCCGATCCGGCCCACGGTGCGGGTGTCCCCCATCTTGGCGATGCCGACCACCAGGGTGGTGAACACCAGGGGGGCGATGATCATCTTGATGAGGCGCAGGAAGATGTCGGTGAGCAGGGTGATGTTGCCTGCGAAGGCAGGGGCTTGATCCGGGGCAAGGAGTCGGTAGCCCTGACCGGTGGCGATGCCAAGCAACATGGCAGTCAGGATGGCGAGAGTCAGCTTGTTCAGTTTCATGGGGAGAGATCCGCGCAGCGCAAGGAGTCGGAATGGGGTGGCGAGTGCCACGACAGCCGGGTCGGCTCGCCATGGGAGGGCGAGCCATTGGCGCAGCATGCCCAAAGGACGCGGTGAAATCTAGCGCGGGATCACACTTTTATTGCTGGTCTTAGGTGTATTCGACATGCCATTTAACCGCCGGTGGTGATTTATGCTAGTCGGTTGCGATCTTGGCGAGATAGGCGGCTGACAACGCCTCGTCCCCCTGCTGGCGATGGGCGAGGCGCAGGAGCAGCAGGGCCGAGATGCGGTGCTCCACGTGCAGCTGCTCCATGAAGGTGTCGGGTTCGTACCGGTCGAACCCGAATTGGGGGCGACGGGGGGTGGCGCGCACCGCATCACGCACTATGTCCAGGCTCACCACCTCGACCCAGCCATAGCCCTGGGCCAGGGCCAGCTCCCCGGCGCGCTTGAGCACATACTTGCGCGCCGTCTCCCGGCTCACCAGATCGTTGCCGACAAACTCTATCTGCCAGCGATCCGGGCCTATCTGGCTCTGGGAAAAACCGGTCTGGCCGCCCCAGAGGGAGGGCTCGCTGTCATAGGGGGTGGCGCAGCCCGCGAGCAGCAGGGCGCACAGCAGCAGGAGTCTGGTGAACATGGGATCTGGCCTCGGGGCGGTGAGATGGGCCGATCACACCACAGGAGACGGCCATGGGCAAGCCAGGGTCTGGCTGTGACACTGGCTGGCGTGGGGACGATCTGGGAATGGGCGGGGAGAGGGCCGCCGGCAGGCCGGCCTGGCGCAGGCCGCCGCGCCGAGTAGACAAGCATGCGGATAAAGAAAAGGCCCAGTCACTGACTGGGCCTTTACTCGGGGAATGATGGTCGGCGTGAGAGGATTCGAACCTCCGACCCCTGACACCCCATGACAGTGCGCTACCTGGCTGCGCTACACGCCGACTGCGTCAGCTTGGCTGACGGGGGCTGAGTTTATGGAGATGACCCTATCCTGTCAACAGGGGAAATCACACCGTGAGATCGTTTGCCTGCTTTGTGGGCAACTTCGGATCAAAGTGCGAGCAATTGCCCGTATTGGCGCTGTTTTTCGGGCCTTGCGGCCAAAAAAACGGCCACCCTGTGGGTGGCCGTCTGGCGTAACGCTTTCAAGCAGAGATCAGCGGTTGAAGGTCAAGCGCTTGCCCAATACCTGGTCGGTGACCTGACCGTTTTGCCAGGCTATCTGGCCGTTGACCAGGGTCATGTCAATCATGGCGCTCTGGCAGCGGCAGCCCGTCTCAGCGGTTGAAGGTCAAGCGCTTGCCCAATACCTGGTCGGTGACCTGACCGTTTTGCCAGGCTATCTGGCCATTGACCAGGGTCATCTCGATAGTGCTCTGGAAGCGGTAGCCGTTGAAGGGGGACCAGCCGCACAGGTAGAGCAGATTGTCGTCGTTGACCACATAGGGCTTGCCCAGATCCAGCAGCACCAGGTCGGCGAAGTAGCCTTCCCGGATGTAGCCGCGATCTTGCACCTGGAAGCGCTCGGCCACCGCATGGGAGGTCTTCTTGACGATGGTTTCCAGACTGAAGACGCCGTTGTGGTAGAGCTCCAGCAGCGCCTGCAGGGAGTGCTGCACCAGGGGCACGCCGGACGGCGCCTTGAAGTAGCTGTTCTGCTTCTCTTCCCAGGTGTGGGGAGCGTGGTCGGTGGCGATGATGTCGAGCACGTCGTTGCGCACCGCATCCAGCAGGGCCTGCTGATCGGCGGCGCTCTTCACCGCCGGGTTGCACTTGATCAGGCTGCCCTGGGTGTCGTAGTCCGCCTCGTTGAAGAACAGGTGATGGACACACACCTCGGCGGTGATGTTCTTGTCCTTGAGATCTTTCAGATCCGGGGTGGCGGTGAACAAGGAGAGCTCTTTCGCCGTGGTCAGGTGCAGCACGTGCAGCTTGGCGCCGTACTTTTTCGCCAGCCCCACCGCCATGCTGGAGGACTTGTAGCAGGCATCGGCGCTGCGGATGCGGCCGTGCTCGCGCATGGGCACATCCTCGCCCCACTTGGCGCGGGCCTCGTCTTCGAGCACCTTGATGGAGGGGGTGTCCTCGCAGTGGGTGACTATCATCACCGGGCTCTCCTGGAAGATGGCCGCCAGTGTCTCCTGGTTGTCCACCAGCATGTTGCCGGTCGAGGCCCCCATGAAGATCTTGATGCCGCAGGACTGCTTGGGATCGAGCTTCTTGATCTCTTCCAGGTTGTCGTTGGTGGCACCCAGGTAGAAACTGTAGTTGGCGGCGGCGGAGTTGGCGGCTATCTGGTATTTGGCTTCGAGGGCGTCGATGGTGGTGGTCTGGGGATTGACGTTGGGCATCTCCATGAAGCTGGTGGTGCCCCCGGCCACGGCGGCCCGGGATTCGCTGGCGATGGTGCCCTTGTGGGTCAGACCCGGTTCACGAAAATGGACCTGATCGTCGATCATGCCCGGGATCAGGTGGCGGCCGGTGCCATCGATCACCATGGCGTCCGGCGCCTCGATATGGGGCGCGATCCGTTTGATCCGCTCCCCTTCGATCAGCACATCGGAGGCGTAGATGCGCCCTTCGTTGACCAGGGTGGCGTTCTTGATAAGCAGTGTGTTCATGGCGGGTCCAGTTCCTTTGTCTGTGATCGCGGGTCATAATAGCGCAATCTGTCCCTACTCTGTAGCAAGGCCTGAGTGATGAAGTTATTTGTAAGAGATTTGACCGTGATCGACTCCAGCTATCTGTGCGAACGCCGTGGCATGGTGGGGGAGAGCTGGCTGGTGGACGTGGAGATGAGCGGCGAGCTCAACGAGATGAGCATGCTGCTGGACTTTGGCCGGGTGAAGAAGCTCATCAAGGCGATCATCGACCGCGAGGTGGATCACAAGCTGCTGGTGCCGACGGACAGTGCCATGGTGCGCATCGAGTCCTTATCCGGCGGCGAGACCTGTGTCGATCTGCTGCGCCAGGACAAGTCCATCCATCTGCGCTGCCCGGATCAGGCATTCGCCTTCATTCCCGGCACCCAGGTGGACAAGGAGTCGGTGACCCGCTACCTGCTGGGGGTGCTGGCAAGGGAGCTGCCCGGCAACATCAAGGATCTGTCGCTGACCCTGCGCCACGAAGCCATCCAGGGCGCCTTCTACCACTACAGCCATGGCCTGAAGAAGCACGACGGCAACTGTCAGCGCATCGCCCACGGCCACCGCTCCCCCATCGAGATCGAGGTGGACGGGGCGCGCAACGAGGAGCTCGAGCTCAACTGGGCCGAGCGCTGGGCCGACATCTACCTCGGCACCGCCGACGATGAGGTGCCCCTGACCGAGCTGGCGCTGAGTAGCGTTGCCGCCCCCCTGCTGGGGGCTGGCCACATCGGCTTCAAGTACGTGGCGCCCCAGGGCTTGTTCCAGCTCGCCATGCCGGCCACCGAGGTGGAGATGATAGACACGGACACCACCATAGAGCTGCTGGCCTGCTACATCGCCCGCGAGGTGAAAAAGCAGGTGGGGGACAAGCTGGTCAAGATAGTGGCCTATGAAGGGGTGGGCAAGGGCGCCATCGCCTACGCTTGACGACCCGGCTCGTCCCACAAAGAAGGAGGCCCCGCAGATGCGGGGCCTCGTCGTCTCTGGGGGCAGCCGTCAGGCGCTGAGGCGAAAACGCCGGACCAGGCTCTCCTGCTGCTCGGCCAGGGCATCGAGCTGCTGGCTGGTCTCGGCGACCCGCTCTATGCCCTGATAGTTGAGGTCCGAGATGTCCGAGATGCGATTGAGATTGGTGGCGATGTCGGCGCTGGTGGCCTGCTGCTGCTCGGCGGCGGAGGCTATCTGGCTCGACATGTCGCTGATGAGCACCACTATGCCCTGCACCTCCTCCATGGCGTTGTTGGCGTGGGAGCTCTGGCTCATGCAGCTGTCCATCTCGCGGGAGCACTCCTGCATCACGCTGACCGCCCGGGCGACCCCCTGCTGCAGGTTCTCTATCATGGTCTGGATCTCGTTGGTGGAGTGGGCGGTGCGCCCGGCCAGGTTGCGCACCTCGTCGGCCACCACGGCGAAGCCGCGGCCCTGCTCGCCAGCCCGGGCCGCCTCGATGGCGGCGTTGAGGGCCAGCAGGTTGGTCTGCTCGGCGATGGCGCGAATGACGTCGAGGATATTGCCAATCTGATCGCTCATGGCGCTCACATCGCCAATCACCTTGCCGGTCTGTTGCAACTTGCCCGCCAGCTGGTGGGTGGTGCTGATGTTGCCCGCCATCACCTGGCGCCCGGTCTCGGAGGCCTTCTCCACGTCCATCACCCGCTCCAGGGTCTGGTTGGCGGCCTGGGCCACCTCCCGCACCGAGGCCTCCATCTGGGTCATGGCGGCGGCGACCGAGGCGGTCTCCTGGCGCTGCTTCTCCAGATCCGCGCGCACCGATTCCGTGGTGTGGCGGTTGTCGTGGGCGGCGTCATTGAGCTGGGTCGAGGCCTGGGAGAGTTGGGAGAGCACCTCGCTCATCTGGGCGATCAGCAGGTTGACCTGGCTGCCGAGCTGGCCGAATTCGTTGCGGCTCTTGAAGCCGATGCGCAGGGTCATGTCCCCCTGGGTCACCTCGGTCAATACCCGCAGCAGCTCCTTGAGGGGGCGACGGATGGCGCGGCCCAGGGTGATGGCCACCAGGATGGCGACCAGGATGGCCAGCCCTATGCTGACTCCCTGGGAGAGGCTGCTGCGCTGCTGTACCTGTTCGGAGGCCAGGATGCTGGCGTTCATCAGCTGCTGGCTCTGGGCCGTGATGGCCTCGAGCTGGCCCTGGATGGCGATGATGAGCTGGCTCGCCTGCTTGCTCTTCTCGTGCAGGGTGGCCTGCTGTTTCATCAGGGTCAGATACTGGCCGAGCAGGCCGTCGGCGGCCGTGGTGTCGCGCACGAAGGCGCGCACGCTGTGGCCGAGGTCGTTGTCAAAGTCCGGCAGCTCCCGCTCCAGATCCGCGATGGTGCCGTTGAAGCCGTCGATCTGCATCTTGTTGCGCTTGAGGGCCGACTCGATGGGGCCGGTGACGGACTGGTTCAGGGCATCCATGGTGGAGAGCTCTATGGTGGAGAGCTGGGTGGTGAGCTTCTCGGAGAGCATCTTGATGAAGCTGTCATCCTGACCGGCCATCATGTCGCCCAGGTTCTTCTTGAACTGGGGCAGGGTGACCTGAAACTGGCCCTTGGCCCGGTTCACCTTGTGCAACTGGCTGAGCAGGGCCTGGTGTGCGGCGGGCAGGGCCTGGGTCAGGGCCTGGTAGCTGGCGACCTGCTCCTTGAGCGCCGTGAGCGGCGCCTGCAACTGGGGCTCATTGCCGGCCTGGCTGCTCAGGGCCTGCAGCCGGCGCTCGACCTCGGCCTCGGCCTCCGTCAGGGCGGCTATCTCTTCGGGCAGCATCCTGGCGTCCTGCTCGGTCAGCACGTCGTTGAGCCGCTTGTTGGCGCTGAGCAGGCTTATCTGGGTCTGGCTGCTGGCCTGAACCAGCGGCATGGACTGCTGGGTGACCTGATGCAGGGCCTGACCGAGGGCGCGCTGGCTGTGAAAGGTGAAGGCAGAGCTCGCTATCATCACGGCCACCAGGATGGCAAACCCGAGATAGACCCGCTGCAAGATGGAGAGGTCCGACATGCTTAGTTTCATTATTGTCCCGCTTTGAATACAAAAGTCCCTTGCCTGAATCCCCCGTCCCTTTGCTACCCTACGGACGTCGCGCCCGGCACCGGGGATCCCTCGTTCTGGCTATCGGTATTTTTAACAATAACTGAAGGGATTGTGACAACGGCTGTCGCAAAAACCGGCCTGTGTCACACTTGGCGGCCCCGGTGGCGATGGAATAGCCTCGTTAGAGGCTTTATTTTGATTTTTCTTTTTAACGCAAGGAGTTACCCATGGCCGATGAAACCATTTTCAGCAAAATCATCCGCAAGGAAATCCCGGCCGAGATCCTCTATCAAGACGATCTGGTCACCGCCTTTCGCGACATTTTCCCCAAGGCCAAGACCCACATACTGATAGTGCCCAATGTGCTGATCCCCACGGTCAACGACGTCGAAGCCGAGCATGAGCTGGCCCTGGGGCGCATGTTCACCGTGGCCCGCAAGCTGGCGGCCGAGGCCGGCATCGCCGAGGATGGCTATCGCCTCATCATGAACTGCAACCGCCACGGCGGGCAGGAGGTGTACCACATCCATATGCACCTGGTCGGTGGTCAACCCCTGGGCCCCTTGCTCAGCCTGTGATGCGCCTCGTCTCATCGACCGGCCTGCTGTTGGCCGGTCTGCTGCTGGGGGGCTGTGCCAGCTGGCAGGACTTGTTCGTTTCCTATTCGGTGCAGATGGTGCCGGTGCGCAGCGCCCTGCTCCAGGGCAAGGCCCTGGACGCCATGGCCGAGGTGCGCGAGCTGGCCCCCGGCGATGACGGCTATGTGCTCAGCCGCCTGGAGCTGGGGCGCATCGCCCAGCTGGCCCGGCAGGATCCCGCCAGCCGCCAGGCCTGGGTGGCGGCGGATCGGGCCCTGACGGCACAGGATGAGCAGGCGCGCTACCGGCTGAGCCAGGGGCTGGCCCAGGCGGGCAGCCTGCTCACCAACGATCAGACCCTGGGTTATCAGACCCCGGACTATGAGCGCACCATGCTGCACCACTACCTGGCCCTCGATTACCTGGCGCGAGGGGATCGGGAGGGGGCCCTGGTGGAGGTGCGCCGCGCCAACCAGGTGCAGGAGCGGGCTCTGCGCGAGCGCGATGGCGAGCTCGCCAAGGCGAAGGCACAGGCCGGCGTGCGCCAGGCCCTGTCGCGGGCACCGGATCTCGATCGCCTGGTCGGTCAGGTCAAAAATGGCTTCCAGAACGCCTACACCTTCTATCTGTCCGGGGTGCTCTATGAGGCGAGCGGGGATCTCAACGATGCCTGGGTCGACTATGGCCGCGCCCTGGAGATAGCGCCGGACAACCCGGCTCTGCAAGGGGCCTTGCTGCGACTGGCGCGCCTGCGGGGCTCCGCCGAGGAGCTGGAGCAGACGCAGCGGCGCCTCGGTCGCAAGGCGCCGCTCCTGGCGCGGGGGGAGGGCAGGGTGGTGATCCTGTTCGAAGACGGCCTGATCCCGGCCCGGCGCGAACTCTTCCTGCCGCTGCCCCTGTTCACCTCGGCCGGGGATTTTCGTACCTTTACCGTCGCCATCCCCTACTACGATAATCGCGGCGCGGACGTGGGCCCCCTCAGGGTCGGGGTGGCCGGCCAAGTCGGCAGCACGGCGCCCCTGGTGCGGCTCGAGGCCCTGGCCGCCAGGGATCTGCAGGAGCGCCTGCCCGCCATGTTGAGCCGTCAGGCGCTGCGGCTGCTGGCCAAGGAGCAGCTGCGGCGCACCGCCGCCAAGGAGGGGGGGGATGTGGGCAACCTGGTGGTCGGCCTGTTCAACACCTTCTCCGAGCGGGCCGATACCCGCAGCTGGCTGACCCTGCCGGCCCAGGCGTCGAGCTGGGAGGCCAGCCTGCCGGCGGGTCGCCAGAGTCTGAGCCTGGGGGCGGGGAGCGCGAGCCAGACCCTGCCCATCGAGGTGCGGGCCGGGCGCACCACCCTAGTCTGGGTGCAGCACCTCGGCGCGGGCCTGAGCAGCCGGGTGATGCCCCTATGAGTGCCCGTTTGGGCAAGGATCACTGACTGACCGGTTCGGCCCCTCGGCCACCGGCAAGGAGAACAAGATGAAAGCACATGGCTTGGCCCTCGCTCTGGTACTGCTGCTGGCGGGGTGCGCCACCAATACCTCCGGCGTGGCGCTCTATGGCGCGGCCGGGGCGGCCGCGGTGGCGGAGCAGCACCAGAACGTCAACGTCACCCTGACCGAACTCAGCCGTCGTCAGCAAAACGGCCTGCTGCAGGTCAATGTGGCGGCGGCCAGCACCCAGCGCGGCGACAACAAGCTGCAATACCTGTTCTATTGGTATGATGACGCCGGCCAGGAGGTGGCCAGCGATGGCCGCGGCTGGACCCCCATCACGCTGCACGGCTACCAGACCCGCACCCTGTCCGCCCTGGCGCCGAGTCCGGCCGCCCGGGGCTACCGGATTTACGTACGCGAAGTGATTGAGGAATCGAACTGATGAGAATGAACCATGCCCTGCTGATCTTGACCGGCGCCTTGCTGCTGGGGGGCTGCTCCAGCACCACTGTGAGCTATGGCGATGCCACCGCCACCGAGACGGTCACCGTCGATTATGGCTCGAGCGATCTGCAGGCCATCGCCGACAAGATGGCGGACTCCATGCTCGCCTCGCCGGTGACCAGCGAAATCACCGCGGGGGGACGTCCCGTGATGTTCATGGACAGCATCCGCAACAAGACCTCGGAGCACATCGACACCGAGGCCATCACCGACACCCTGCGCACCAGGCTGCTGCGCTCGGGCAAGTTCCGCTTCGTCGACATGAGCAAGGTGGCGGCGGTCAGGCAGCAGCTCGAGTACCAGCAGAGCAGCGGCATGGTGGACCCTGCCGCCATGGTGCGCCTGGGCAAGCAGACCGGCGCCCGCTACATGGTCTATGGCAACCTCAGCAGCATCGTCAAGGACAACGGCAAGGTGAAGGACGTCTACTACCAGATGACCATGAACCTGATGGACTTGCAGAGCGGCGAGCTGGAGTGGGCGGATCAGAAGGAGATCCGCAAGCAGGCCAAGACCTCGACCTTTGGCTGGTAACCAGGCCCTGCTGGCGAGCCTGCCGGCCCCCTGGCGGACGGGACGGCTCGAGCCCCTGGGGCTCGGGCTGACCAACCGCAACTATCGACTGCGCCTCCCCTCGGGGCGCAGTTACTTTTTAAGGCAAGGCCACCCGGATCCGGCGCGCCTCGGCATCGATAGAGCCACCGAGTGGCAGCTCTATCGCGGGGCCATGGCGGCCGGGCTGGCGCTGCCTTGCCATCACGGGGATCCCGAGCGCGGCATCCTGCTGCTGGACTGGTGCGAGGCGCCGAGCTGGGCGCAGTCGCCTCCTCCCCGCGATCTGGCGCTGCCTGCCCTGGCGCGGCTGCTGGTGCGGCTGCATCGCCTGCCGGTGCCGACCGTCAGGATGGCGGTGCGGGCCCATGCCCGGGGCTATCGCAGCCGGTTGCGGGCCCCTCCGTCCTGGCTGGCCGCCCTGGAGGCGCCCCTGCTCGCCAGCCGGGAGCCGGACGGCTGCTGGCTCCCTTGCCATCACGATCTCAATCCGGCTAACTTGTTGGGGGAGCGGCCCTGGGTCATCGACTGGGAATATGGCGCCGCCGGTCACCCGGGATTCGAGCTGGCCAGCATAGTGCGCACCCATGGCTGGGACCTGGATGAGATGGCGGCACTTGAAGCCTGCTATCTTGAAGAACATGCACGGCTCGCCCCCGCCACCCCGATCCCGGTGTTTCAGGGGGAGGCCTTCCTGCCCTGGGTCGACTACATCGCCCTGCTGTGGGCCCTGCTCATGGCCGAACAGGCGCCGGATCCGGCCTATGACACCCTGATAGCCCATCATCGCCAACGACTGGAGTAACCATCTTGATGACACACCTTTGGCGCAAGAAAACACGAGTCTGGCTGGCGGGTCTGGCCTGTCTGCTGCTGGTCGGCTGTGCGACCCGGGTGATCTACTACTGGCTCGACTCGGCCATCATCTGGCAGCTGGACGACTACTTCTCCCTGGATCGCAGCCAGAAGACACTGCTCGATTCCGAGGTGAAGGGGCTGATGGCCTGGCATCGCCAGCACGAGCTGCCCCTCTACGCCCGGGATCTCGATGCCCTGGCCAAGGCGGTGGCCAGCCCCATGACCCCGGCCCAGGTCACCCTCCATCTGGACAGGACACAGGCGAGCCTGACCCGCACCCTGGAGAACGCCATCCCCCGCACGGTGCGCCTGGCCCGCACCCTGACCGATGCCCAGGTGGCGCACTTCATGGTCGATCGGGTGAAGCGCCAGCAGGAGCGCCAGCATGACTTCACCACGGAGTCGAAGACAGGGATGCAGCAAGAGTTCCAGGACAAGCTGAGGGAGCGGCTGGCGTTCTGGATAGGCAAGGTGAAACCGGCCCAGGAGCCGCTCATCGCCCAGTGGGCCGAGTGGCAATACGAGATGATGCCCCCCTGGCTCGAGTTTCAGGGGGCCTGGACCCGGGAGCTGGACAGGTTGATGAAGCAGCGCCAGAGTCCGGACTTTGGCAAGGAGCTGACCCGCTTGCTGCAACAGGGGGACGGCCTGATGGATGGCCGCTTCACCGGCTACACGGATCAGTCCCGCCAGCGTACCATCCAGTGGCTCAGCGATTTGAGCCAGTCGCTGGATCTCTCCCAGCGCGCCCACCTCTATACCCTGCTCAAGGAGTATGCCGAGGACTTCGAGACCATGACCCGCAGCCGATGACAGTGCGCGCGGGGGCAGGGCCGGCCTTGCCCCCGCCGCCTTGGCTGTGATAGCTTGCCAGCTGTGGGCGCCCGCCCACGGCTTTTATCGGGGTAATATGTCGACCAATCGTCCAGAGACAGTGAAATGGATGCTGATGAGCGTGCTCATGGCCTTCATGCTGTTGTTCTCCACTCTTGGAGTGGAGCGATCTGCGGTGGTCGTTCCCCAGCATCAGCACAGCCAGGAGAGCGTCTTTCATGGCGCCAGCGTCCCCGAAGGGGGGGCGGTCAAGTTCATCGGTACCCATCAGAATCATCTGCTGCGGCTGGAACATGCCCAGCTGAGGGAAGGTGAACGTCCGCCGCTCGATTACCAGCTGATCGCCGACTGGTCCGCCGCCTTCTGCCAGCTGCTGCTCGGCGGTCTGCTGCTCTGCCGCGCCCTGCTCTACCAGAGACACAGTTTCCGGGACCAGTTCAGGGCCATTCATCGCCACTGGCTCTGCCGCCGCCACCTGCAATACCGCTTCTCCCAGAGCGCCGTTTCGCGCTGATCCCGAGCCGCCGTCGGGCCAATGCCTGCCGGCCGCTCCCCGGGCCATCCTTGCCCGATGTCGACTGATTGTCCGCGATGACGCCCGCCGTGCGGGTGCTCGCCCTGTGTCCTTCGATCCGGATCTTCCCTATGAACAGCGTGAGAAAGAAATCGCGCCTCGTGCACAATCGCACGAGCGCCTGGCAGTACGCCCTGTTGCTGCTGATGTTATTGACCTTCGGCTTCTACTCCCTGCCCACCTTCTTCGGTGAGCAGCCCTCCCTGGGCCTGCACGGCCAGACCAGTCTGAGCGAGGGCGATGCCCAGTTGCTGGCCCAGCAGGGCATATCGGTGCAGCAGACCATCGCCTCGGCGGACAAGCTGGAGCTGGTGTTCGCCAATCAGGCGGATCAGCAGCGCGCCAAACAGCTGCTCGAGGGGCAGGGCCATGACAGCGCCGCCCTGACCCTGGAGTTTCATGCCAACGCCCCTGGCTGGATAAGCCGGCTCGGGGCCAGCCCCATCAAGCTGGGGCTGGACCTGCGCGGCGGCTCCCAGCTGCTGATCGGCGTGGATCTGGACTTCGTGCTGGAGAGCCAGACCCGCAACCTGGTGGACAACCTGCGCAGCGGCCTGCGCGAGGCCCACCTGCGGGGCGGCGCCGTGAGCCGGGTGGCGACGGGGGAGGTGCGCATCCAGCTTCCCCAGGACGCACAGCAGGCCCCCTGGCTCACCCTCATCAAGGAGAGCGGCGGCGTGCGCCAGGGGCAGTGGCAGCTGGCGCGCAGCGGCAACCAGGTGACCCTGACCCTGAGCGAGGCCGAGCGCAGCCTGCTCATCAACAACGCCGTGACCCAGAACCTGTCGATCCTGAAAAAACGGATCAATGAGCTCGGCATCGTCGAGGCCTCGGTCCAGCGCCAGGGCCAGGACGGCATCCGCATCGAGCTGCCCGGGGTACACAACCCCAGGCAGGCCAAGGAGGTGATCGGGGCCACGGCATCCCTGGCCTTCTATCAGGCCAGGCCCGAGAGCCACTTCGTCATGACCGACAGAGAGGGGCGCAGCGTGGGGCTGGATCGCAAACCCGTGCTGACCGGCGAGCATATCGTCGATGCCAGGGCCAGCATGGGGGAGATGGGCCAACCCCAGGTCGCCATCGTGCTCGATGCCCTGGGGGGGAGCAAGATGAGCCAGTTCAGCCGCCAGCACGTGGGCAGCGCCATGGCCACCCTGTTCACCGAATACAAGACGGACGGCAAGGGCAAGCTTCGGGCCCATAGCGAGGTGATCAACGTCGCCACCATACAGACGGCGCTGGGCAACCAGTTTCGCATCACCGGCATTGGCAGCATGCCAGAGGCCCAGGAGCTCGCCATGTTGCTGCGGGCCGGGGCCCTCACCGCGCCGCTCAAGATCCTGGAGGAGCGCAGCATAGGCCCCACCCTGGGAATGCAGAACATAGAGGCGGGCTTCACCGCCCTGGCGTTTGGCATGGCGGGCATGATGCTGTTCATGATGGCCTGGTATCGCAAGTTTGGCTGGGTGGCCATCTCGGCCCTGCTCGCCAACCTGCTGATGCAGGTGGGCATGCTGGCGGTGCTGCCCGGCGCCGTGCTGACCCTGCCCGGCATCGCCGGCCTGGTGCTCACCGTGGGCATGGCGGTGGATACCCATGTGCTCATCTTCGAGCGGGTGAAAGACAGGTTGCGGGAGGGGGGGAGCCTGGCCGGGGCCATCGACTTCGGTTACCGCTCGGCGTTTAGCACCATCTTCGATGCCAACCTCACCACCCTGATCAGCGCCGTGGTGCTCTACTCCATCGGTTCAGGGCCGCTGCAAGGCTTCTCCATCACCCTGATCCTGGGGCTGGTCTCCAGCATGATCACCGGTATCTGGGGCACCCGTGCCATCATCAACCCCATCTGGGGCAAGAGCAGCCAGCGGCTGCAGAGGGTTTAATCATGTTCCATCGTCTATTTGCCATGAACCTGACCCGCTGGCGCTACCTTGGCCTGGGTTTCTCCGTGCTCGTCACCCTGGCCAGCGTGGCGCTGCTGCTGGGCAACGGCCTGCAACTGGGTCTCGATTTTACCGGCGGCATCTTGCTGGAATTCAAGATCCAGACCCTCAAGGAGGCCCATGAACTCAACGCCCTGCTCGATGGCTCCCTGCAAGCCCTGGTCAGCCTGCAACCGGCCGGGGTGCCCGGGGAGTGGCTGATCAAGCTGCCGCCCCATGGCCTGCCCATGCCCGCCCAGGCCCTGGCGGAGCAGCTGGCCGACCAGCTTGGCCTGCCGGTGGAGCTGCTGCGCACCACCATGGTCGGTCCCCAGGTGGGCGCCGAGCTGTTCCAGCAGGGGATGATGGCGGTGCTGGTGGCCTCCCTGGCCATCTCGGTCTACCTGGCTTTTCGCTTCGAATGGCGCCAGGCTGTGGGCATACTGCTCTCCGTGCTCCATGACGGCGTGGTGGCCCTGGGACTGCTGGCCCTGTTTCACATCGAGTTTGATCTCAACGTGATCGCGGGGCTGATGGCAGTGATCGGCTATTCCCTCAACGACAGCATCGTCATCTCGGATAGGCTGAGGGACATATTGAGCTCCCGTACCCGCCTCGACATGCACGGCTGCAGCGATCTCGCCATCAAGGCCACCTTCAGCCGCACCATGATCACCTCAGGCACCACCCTGTTTACCGTGGGCGCCCTGCTGCTGTTTGGCGGCGACGCCCTCCATGGCTTCGCCTTCACCCTGTTTGCCGGCATCCTGACCGGGACCCTCTCCTCCATCACGGTGGCCTCCACGGTACAGGAGCTGCTGGGGCTCTCCCCCCAGGCTTACCAGAAGAAGGAGGACGATCTGGCGCAGGCGGCCTGAGTCGCGTCGCCGCTTGATGAAAAACGGGCCCGTCGGGCCCGTTTTTGCTGATGGCCCCGCCGGGGCGCCTTAAAAACCGGAGCCGGGCTGCTGCAGGAACGCCGTCTCCTCCGAGGTGCTTGGGCGGCCCAGGATGGCGTTGCGGTGGGGGAAGCGGCCGAAGCGCTCGACGATCACCTGATGGCGGCGGGCAAAGTCGGCGAAGCCCTCGAAGGTGGCCCGGGCAGGCCCCCCGGCCTGCTCGGCCGCCAGGGCCTCGAACAGGGCGACGCTTCTGCTCTGCTGCTCCCGGGACTCCGCATGTTCCAGGGGCAGATAGAAGAAGACCCGCGCCAGGGGGGAGAGGGACTTGTCCGCCCCGAGGGAGAGACCCGCCAGGCAGAGGTCGCGGGCCTTGGCGTCCTGGGCAAAGGCGCCTGGGGTGCCTCGGTGGATGTTGCGCGGCAACTGATCCAGCAGCAGGATCAACGCCAGCCGGCCGGCGGACACCTCGGCCCAGTGAGCCAGGTCGCCCCTGGCCGCCGCCTCGGCCAGTTCGCCGAAGCGGCGGGCCAGCAGGGCATCGGTCTCGCTGTTTTTGCCCCACCAGAGGGGGGCTTGCCGCTGGGCGCGGGGGGCGTCGTCGGCGTCATCGCCAAACCAGAAATCGAGCAGAGGCTGCCAGGCTTGCATGGGAACTCCTTGGGCTGGGGTGGCCTGAGGCGGTGTCATCCGACTCAGAGGGGCTGCCGAAAGGGCGGCTTCTGGTTACACTGTGCCATCTTTTGCCTGAAACAAGGAACCCCTCTCTGCTCGGCACTCGCGTGTGGCGTCTGCCCGGCGAGGTGCCCTGGGAGCTTGAGGGGATTTCCCCACTGTTTTTCCACTGTATAGAAGGAATGCCTGATATGGCCGGAACCAGTCTGTTGGCCCTGCTCGATGATATTGCCAGCGTGCTCGATGATGTCGCCCTGATGACCAAGGTGGCGGCCAAGAAGACCGCCGGGGTGCTGGGGGACGATCTTGCCCTCAACGCCGAGCAGGTGTCCGGGGTGCGGGCCGAGCGGGAGCTGCCCGTGGTGTGGGCGGTGGCCAAGGGGTCGTTTCGCAACAAGCTGATCCTGGTGCCCGCCGCCATCGCCATCAGCGCCCTCATCCCCTGGCTCATCACCCCGCTGCTGATGCTGGGGGGCGCCTACCTCTGCTTCGAAGGCGCCGAGAAGCTGGCCCACAAGTTCCTGCCCCACGGGGTAGAGGAGGGGGAGGTGCAGGTCGATGCCATCCCGGACGATCTGATGGCCTTCGAGCAGCAGAAGGTGAAGGGAGCCATTCGCACCGACTTCATCCTCTCGGCGGAGATCATCGTCATCGCCCTCGGCACGGTGCAGGGGGCCAGCCTGGCGCTGCAGCTGTCGGTGGTGGCGGGCATCGCCGTTCTGATGACGGTGGGGGTCTATGGCCTGGTGGGCCTCATCGTCAAGCTGGACGACATCGGCCTGCACCTGCTGAAAAAGCCCGATGGCGGCCCCCTGCGCCGCGCCCTGGGACAGGGGCTGCTGGTGACGGCGCCGCGCCTGATGCACCTGCTGGCTCTGGTCGGCACCATCGCCATGTTCATGGTGGGGGGCGGCATCCTGGTCCATGGCTGGCCCTTCGCCCACCACCTGATCGAGGGGGCCGCCGGCGCGATCGCCACCCTGCCGACCCTGGGAGGCCTGCTGGCCGCGGTGACGCCGACCCTGCTCAGTGCCCTGGTCGGGGTGGCGGCGGGCATGGTGCTGGTGCTGGCCATGACGCTAGTGAGCCGGCTCAAGCCCGCCAGGTAACGGGCGCGTCGGATCTGCCTTCGGCCGACAGGGGCCGTCGCATCCGGCAAGGGTTGTCCAGGGGGTTGGCTCGGATGGGGGCTGGGCAAGGCTCGGCCCCCTTCGTACTATCCGAACTGGCACTCGCCCACAGAGGCGGGGCCAGATGACATGGATGCAAACCAACAAGGACAGTTATGAACCCACCCGTCTGGCAGGATGATCACATCTATGCCGCCCCCGACTGCCCGGCGATCGCCGCCGATTTCCACCAGGCCAGCCAGGCCCTGGCCACCCTGGGTCAACTGGTTGAGCAGATCCCCCATACCACAGAGATCAATGCCCTGCGCCACCTGCTTCGGGCCATCCGGCGCGTGACCACGCGGCTGCATCGGCTGGCCTGGAACGGCCAGACCTATGGCTACAACCGGCTCAGCCGGGACGGTCGCGACGAGAAGGCCAGGGCGCTCTATGGCCGCAGCCAGCAGCTGCAGGCGACCCTGGCCCAGTTCGCCAAGCCGGTGGCCCTGTTCTGGCTGAACGCCCCCGAGGAGCGGGTGCGAGTCCTGCTGCAGGACCCCGAGCTGTTCGAGCTGGCCTACCTCATCCACCACGACAGGGCGCAGCAGGATCAGTGGCTCTCCCTCGAGAGCGAGCAGCTCATCGAGGGGCTGGCGGTGGATGGGCTGCAGGGGTGGGGCACGCTCTACGACACCCTGGTTGCCCGGCTCACCCCAGTGGTGGAGGGGGAGCCCATGGGGCTGGCCCAGGCGGACAACCTGCTCGCCCACCCGCAGAGGGCGCGCCGGGCCGGTGCCTGGCACGCCATCCAGGCGGCCTGGGGGGCGGAGCAGGAGACGGTGGCCGCCATCCTCAACGCCATCAACGGCTGGCGCAACGAGCTCACCCGTCAGCGGGGGCGGGGGCGCAGGCAGGATGCCCTCGACGTCAGCTGCCATCAGGAGCGCATCACCCGCGCCACCCTGGAGACCCTGATGGCGGCGGCCGAGGAGCACAGGGAGCTGGGGCGCCGCGCCCTGCGGGCCATGGCCTGTGCCCAGCAGATAGCGGACTTTGCCCCCTGGGATCGCTATGCCCCGGCCCCCCAGATCGCGCACGGCGGGTTCGGCTTCGAGCAAGCGCTGGATCTGGTGGCGCAGGCCTTTGCCGCCTTCGATCCCGAGATGGGGGCCTTCGCCCGCATGATGGCCGACCAGGGGTGGATAGATGCGGCCCCGAGCAAGCACAGGCGCAGCGGCGCCTACAGCACCGAGTATGCCGACCCGCCCGAGCCTCGGGTCTTCCTCACCTTCGAGGGGACCCTGGACAACGTCATCACCCTGGCCCACGAGCTGGGCCATGCCTGGCACAGCTGGCTGCTGCGTGACCTCCCCCTGGAGCAGCGGGAGTATCCCAAGACGCTGGCGGAGACCGCCTCCCTCTTTGCCGAGACCCTGGTGCGCGACGCCCTGCTGGCCGCCTGCGACAGGGTGGAGCAGCGCCGGGCCATCGCCTGGCTGGACGGGGAGCGGGCCGCCAGCCTGCTGCTCGACGTGCCCGCCCGCTTCACCTTCGAGCGCGCCCTGGTGGCGGCGCGGGAGGCGGGCTATGTGGGGGCGAGTCAGCTGCGGGCCATGATGAAATCGGCGCAGCAGCAGTGGTATGGTGACACCCTCAGCCAATATGACGAGCTGCTCTGGGCCAGCAAGAGCCACTTCTCCATCGCCGAGTTCGGCTTTTACAACTACCCCTATCTGTTTGGTTATCTCTTCAGCCTGGGGCTCTATGCCCAGCATGAGCGCAGCGGGGGCGAGTTTGTCTTCACCTATCGCGAGCTGCTCCGTGACACCGGTCGCATGAGCGCCGAGGCGCTGGTGGAGAAGCACCTGGGCGTCGATATCCGCGAACCCGGGTTCTGGCAGGAGAGCCTGCGTCATGTGGAAGCGGCGGTGAGCCGCCTGGAGCGGCTGGTATAGTCGCGAACCCCTTTCTCTGGGCAGGAGAGCCTGCGCTATGTGGAAGCGGCGGTGGTGCGCCTGGCGCGGCTGGTGTGATGCCTGCCTACGAAGGTGGTGGCTCTGGCCACCTGGATGTAACGACGGGCCAGACCCGTCCCTGACGATGAGCGTTCGATGCAACAACGAGTCTATCCACAGCAGTGGCAAAATGATCACATCTACCCCTCCCTCGACAGCTGTGTCCTCGAGGCGGACATGAGCCTGGCCCGCGCCAGCCTGGCCGAGCTGAGCGGTTTTATCGAAGGGCTGGCCCAGGTTCCGCGCACCCCAGGCGCCCTGCAGGACTTCCTCAGGGAGGTGCGGCTGCGGGCCAGGCGCATTCGCGACATCGGCTGGAACATCGCCGTGCTGGCCGCCTGCAAGGGGAGCCAGGACGCCCGGGATCCCCTGGCCAAGCAGGTTGCCTCCCGGGCCCGGGCCCTCAACGCCGATCTCTTCAAGACGCTTGCCCCCATCGAAGATCTGATGCTGGGGCTGCCCGAGCCCGAGTTTGAACGCCTGATGGCCGATCCTTTGCTCGGGGAGGAGGGGTACCGGCTGCGCCACGAGCGCCGCCTGCAGGATCAGCGGCTGCCGGTGGCGGCGGAGCAGCTGGTCATCGGCCTTGGCACCGACGGTCTGCACGCCTGGGGCAACCTCTACAACGATCTGGTGGGCAAGATAAGGCTGACCATCGATGGCCGCGAGATGGGGCTGGCCGAGGCGAGCAACCTGCTCTCCAGCCCGGATCGGGCGCTGCGCAAAGCGGCCTTCGACGCCATCAGCGCCGGCTGGGAGGGGGAGCAGGAGACGGTGGCCGCCATCCTCAACGCCCTCAACGGCTGGCGCCTGGAGCTTTCGCGCCAGCGCGGCAAGCACCGGCGCCTCGATGCCCTGGATCTCTCCTGCCACCAGAGCCATATCGAGCGGGCGACCCTGGATACCCTGATGCAGGAGACCTGGCAGGCCCGCCATCTGGGCCAGCGGGCCCTGGGGCTGATGGCCGGTCACCTTGGCCTCGAGGTGCTGGGGCCGGAGGATCTCTTTGCGCCGCCCCCTGCCGCCAGCCGCCGGGCGATCCCCTTCGAGGAGGCGGTCGACCTCATCGCCCTGGCCTTCGCGCGCTTTGACCCCGAGATGGGGGACTTTGCCCGCATGATGGCCGAGCGCGGCTGGATTGATGCCGCTCCCACCCCCAACCGGCGCACCGGGGCCTACTGCACCAAGTTTGCCGAGCCGGTGGAGCCGCGGGTCTTCATCACCTATGCCGGTACCCTGGACAACGTCATCACGCTGGCCCACGAGCTGGGGCACGCCTGGCACAACTGGCTCATCCGCGACTTGCCCATGAGCCAGCGCAGCTACCCCATGACCCTGGCGGAGACCGCCTCCATCTTCGCCGAAACCCTGGTGCGCAGCGCCCTCTACGAGCAGGCGCAGAATCCCGAGGAGCGCCTGGCCATGGCCTGGGCGGAAGCCGACGGCGCCGCCACCTTCCTGGTCAATATCCCGGCTCGCTTCGACTTCGAGCGGGCCCTGGTGGCCGAGCGGGAGCTGGGCTATGTCTCCTCGGCCCGGCTCAAGGGGCTCACCGACGAGGCCTGGGGCCGCTGGTACGAGGGGAGCCTTGGCCGCTATCACCCCATGTTCTGGGCCGCCAAGGGGCATTTTTCCATCGCGGGGCTGGGCTTTTACAACTACCCCTACCTCTTTGGCTACCTGTTCAGCCTCGGGGTCTATCGGCAACTGATGAGCCGCAAGGGGACAGGGGAGGCGGGAGTGGCCGAGGCCTACCGCGCCCTGCTGCGAGACACCGGCCGCATGAGCGCCGAGGCGCTGGTGGCGAAACACCTGGGGCAGGATATCCGTGAGTCGGCCTTCTGGCGCCAGAGCCTGGAGGGCGTCGAGGGGGCGGTGACGCGACTGGCCGCGCTGGTCGGGGAGCCTGAGTTGGGTCTCAATTGAGCTGAGTGGCCAGCTCCTGCTGGCAGGCCACGCAGTTGCGCCCGCGCCGCTTGGCGAGATAGAGGGCGAGATCGGCCTGCTTGAGCAGGTCGGCCAGGGAGGATCCCCGACCGCTGGCCACCCCTATGCTCACCGTGATGCGCAGTGCCCCCAGTTCGCAGATGAGGGGGGAGGCGGCTATCTGGCTGCGCAGGTACTCGGCGCGGGCGTGGGCATTGGCCAGATCCTCCCCGGGCAGCAGGATGGCAAACTCCTCGCCGCCGACCCGGGCCAGGATGGCCGGGGTGCCCATATGGTGTTGCAGCAGGCGGGCGAGGTGACAGAGCAGCCGATCGCCCGTGTCATGGCCGTGATGGTCGTTGACCTGCTTGAAGTGATCCACGTCGATGAGCAGCAGGGCGCGCTGGGGATCGGTCTGCGCCTGCCAGCGGGTCTCGAAGCCGCGGCGATTGAGCAGCTGGGTCAGGCTGTCTCGCAAGGAGAGTTCGTTGAGCTTGCGGGTGTTGCGCAGCACCACCATGAAGAACTGTCCCAGTTGCAGGCCAGTGGCGAGCAGCCAGATCACCAGCAGCGCCACCAGGCTGTGATGGGCCCGAAAGTGGATCTCCTGGCTCGGCAGCGGCAGGCTCTGGGCCATGAGGAGCCGCTCCCCCCAGGCCAGGATGGTCAGCAGCCCCAGCAGACTGAGCAGGCCGCTGAGGGGGGCGCCCAGCTGCTGGCTGAGGGGACGGGCCGAGTAGCAGATCATCAGAAAACCGCTGACGCCGGAGAAGAGGGCCAGCAGCAACAGGCGCAAGTGGCTCTGGGGCAGGCTCGGTCCCGCCCAGACCAGCAGCAGGGCACCGAGCAGGGTGATGCTCAGCCAGCGGAGCAGGGGGAAGCGGCCCCGGTCGAAGCGGTAGGCGCGTCCCCACAAGAGGGTGAAGCCGCAGAGCACCAGGATATCCGCCCCCGTGTAGCTGAGCCAGGGATCCAGGGCGCCGCGCCGGGCAAACAGGACGAGCGCCGCGGCCCAGCACAGGGAGTAGGCGGCGCCGAGCAGGCAGGTGAGACGCTCGCTGCGCACCAGCCAGGCCGTCAGGGTCCAGAGCACAGCATACAGACCCATCTGGGCGGCCAGTAACAGATAACTCAGGGCGATTCCGTTCACGCCGTCCTCATCCGTTGTTTTTTGTGTTTGAAGCGTAGCAACTTATCGGGGTCGGCAGCGGACGCAACCGACGACCCCAGTCGTGATCCAAAGCAAGAAAGCCGCATGTTTTGGTGGCGCCGGGCCCGTCTGCTGCGGTAGTTTCGAAAGAACCGACACAGATTCTGAGGTCTTACCATGATCATCTATCTGCATGGCTTCGATGCCACTAGCCCTGGCAATCATGAGAAGGTGCTGCAGTTGCAGTATATCGATGATGATGTGCGCTTCGTACACTACAGCACCATACATCCCCGCCACGACATGAGTCACCTGCTCAAGGAGGTGAAGAAGCAGCTCGACATGAGCACGGACCCCAAGCCCCTCATCTGCGGTGTGGGCCTGGGCGGCTACTGGAGCGAGCGGATCGGTTTTCTGTGTGGCATCAAACAGGTGATCTTCAACCCCAACCTGCACCCCGAGATCAACATGGAGGGGCGTATCGACCGGCCCGAGGAGTACCAGGACATAGGCACCAAATGCGTGTCAGAATTTCGTAATAAAAACTCAGGAAATTGCCTGTGCATCCTTTCCGTGCGGGATGAAGTGGGTAATAATGCGGACACTGAGCGTGAATTGAAGAATTATTACGACATCGTGTGGGATGAGCGGGAGAGCCACAAATTCAAGAATATCTCCCATCACCTGCAGCGGATGAAGGCCTTCAAGGAGGCCTGATGCAGTCACGTCATGGATTCAACTATCAAGGGAGCCTCCGGCTCCCTTAGCTTTAAATGGAACCTGAGGTAATTCACCATGACCAATATCGTTGTCGTCGGCGGCGGGGCTGGCGGGCTGGAGCTGGCCACCAGCCTGGGCCGCAAGCTGGGCAAGAAGAACAAGGCACAGATCACCCTGGTGGACCGCAATCGCACCCACCTGTGGAAACCCCTGCTGCACGAAGTGGCCACCGGCTCCATGGACGCGGGCATCGACGCCCTGAGCTACCAGTCCCATGCCAAGAACCACGGCTTTGACTTCCAGCTTGGCAGCCTGACCGCCATCAAGCGTGACGAGAAACGCATCGTGCTGGCCCCGATCCACGACGAGGATGGGGAGCTGGTGGTCCATGAGCGCGAGCTGCCCTATGACATCCTGGTGATGGCCATCGGCTCCGTCTCCAACGACTTCAACACCCCGGGCATCAAGGATCACTGCATCTTCCTGGACAGCCCCTCCCAGGCGCACCGCTTCCACGACCACATGATGAACCGCTTCTTGCAGTTCGCCACCGAGTACCAACCCGGTGACAAGGTCAAGATCGCCATCGTCGGCGGCGGCGCCACCGGGGTGGAGCTCTCCGCCGAGCTCTACAACGCGGTGGAGCAGCTCTACGCCTACGGCTTCAAGAACCTCACCACCGACAGCCTCAAGGTGACCCTGGTGGAAGCGGGCCCCCGCATCCTGCCGGCCCTGCCCGAGCGCATCAGCGGCGCCGCCCACCAGGAGCTGGTCAAGCTGGGAGTGGACGTGCGCACCGCCACCATGATCACCGAAGCCACCAGCGAGGGGCTGCGCACCAAGGATGGGGAGCTCATCGAAGCAGACCTCATGGTGTGGGCCGCCGGCATCAAGGCGCCGGACTTCATGAAGGAGATCGCGGGCCTCGAGACCAACCGCATCAACCAGCTGGTGGTGCACCAGACCCTGCAGACCACCCGTGACGAGCACATCTTCGTCATTGGCGACTGCGCGGCCTGCCCGCAGCCGGATGGCAAGTTCGTGCCGCCGCGGGCCCAGTCCGCCCACCAGATGGCGACTCAGGCCTACAAGAACATCCTGGCCAAGCTGGCGGGTGGCGAGATGAAGCCCTACCTCTACCACGACCACGGCTCCCTGGTCTCCTTGAGTCGCTTCTCCACCGTGGGCAGCCTGATGGGCAACCTGATGCGCGGCTCCATGATGGTGGAGGGTTACATCGCCCGTCTGGTCTACATCTCCCTGTACCGGATGCACCAGGTGGCCCTGCACGGCTATGTGAAGACCGGCCTCATCATGCTGGTGGGCCGCATCAACCGGGTGCTGAGACCGACTCTGAAGCTGCACTGAGTCCCGTCCGGACGCGATGACGACAGGGAGAGGCCGAGGCCTCTCCCTTTTTTGTTTCTGTCCCGGCAGGCTTTGGGGTAGTCTGGAACCCGTTTTCACCCAAGGAGCGCAAGATGATCCTCTCAACCACCCCCACCCTGGAAGGCAAGGTTATTCGCGAGTATCGCGGCATCGTGGTCGGCGAGGCCATCCTCGGTGCCAACGTGTTCAAGGATCTGTTCGCCGGCATCCGCGACATCATAGGCGGGCGTTCCGGCGCCTATGAAAAGGAGCTGGCCCGGGCCCGGGAGATCGCCTTCGATGAGCTCAAGGAGCGTGCCCAGGCCCTTGGCGCCAACGCCGTGGTGGGCATCGACCTCGACTACGAGGTGGTCGGCCAGAACGGCAGCATGTTGATGGTGAGCATCAGCGGCACCGCCGTGGTGGTGTGACGGCGCCGTGACCCGCCAGTCCTCAACCCGCAAAGCCGATCGGATGATCGGCTTTTTCATGGTGGCGAGTCTCTGGGGGCCTCCCTGCCTCACGCCGGGGAAAGGGATCCTCGCCCACGCCCGAGCAGGTCTGCCATGGGGCCACTATCTCTTGTCGGGCAGAAAATATCTGGATTAGGATGGAACCCGATGTCGGGTCATGAGGTGCCCGGCGCCCAGACGATCAGGAACGACTGTCAGCCATGGATCTTCTCAAACCCGCCGGGCTCAAACCCGGCGACACCATCGGTTTTTTCTCCCCCGCCAGTGCGGCCACCGCCTGGGCGCCCAGGCGGTTCGAGCGTGCCAGGACGTTTCTGGAAGGGCAGGGGTTCAGGCTAAAGGCAGGCTGCCTGACGGGGGCGCAGGATCACTGGCGCTCCGGCACCATAGCGGCGCGGACCGCCGAGCTCAACGCCCTCATCCGGGATCCGCAAGTCCGTTGCATCATGTCGGTGATCGGTGGCAGCAACGCCAACTCCCTGCTGCCTTATGTCGATTACGAGGCATTGCAGCGGGATCCCAAGATAGTCGTCGGCTACTCGGACATGACGGCCCTGCTGCTCGGCATCCATGCCAGAACCGGTCTGGTGACCTTCTACGGGCCTGCCCTGGTGGCCTCCTTTGGCGAGTTCTCCCCCCTGGTGGATGAGACACTGGCGGCGTTTCTGGCGATCTGTGCTGACGGCGCCTCCCCCTTGCCCCATGGCTTGCCGACCCCGGCGTACTGGAGCGAGGAGCGACTGGCGTGGGAGCAGCAGAGCCGCGCCAAGCAGTGCCAGCCCAACCGGCTCGTCTCGGTGGGGACGGGCCGGGTGCGGGGGCGGCTGATGGGCGGCAATCTCAATACGATGTCAGGGATCTGGGGGTCTCCCTATATGCCGGCCATCGAGCGGGGCGACATTCTGCTGCTGGAAGACAGCCTCAAACAGGCCGAGACGGTGGAGCGGGGCTTTGCCCACCTCAAGCTGTGCGGGGTGTTCGACCGCATCGGCGCCCTCGTCCTCGGCAAGCACGAGGGGTTTGACAGCCAGGGCAGCGGCAAGGCGCCCCTCGATATCCTGCTGGAAGTGGTGGGGGAGCCCGGCTTCCCTATCCTGGCGCAGTTCGACTGCGCCCATACCCACCCCATGTTGACGGTGCCGCTCGGCATCGAGGCCGAGCTGGACCTGGATGCCCAGCGCCTGAGCCTGTGCGAACCCTGGTGGCGCTAGGGGAACCTTGCCACAGACAACGAGGCCGCAGCTGCGGCCTCGTTGTCATCGCCCCGCGCCGGCTCAGG
Organism: Aeromonas sobria; assembly: GCF_050266975.1. GTDB lineage: Bacteria > Pseudomonadota > Gammaproteobacteria > Enterobacterales > Aeromonadaceae > Aeromonas > Aeromonas sobria_B. The sequence goes on along the minus strand of NZ_JBKISU010000036.1, from coordinate 20,535 downwards.
GCAGGGTCTCGGGGCGAAAGCTTTCGCGGATCTGCGGCACCAGGGGCGAGACGTCGAATCCCTTCTCCTGGCCGAGGACGGGGTGGAGCAGGGGGCCATCCTTCAGGGGGGTGAGATCCCCGGCCAGCAGGGCGCGGGTCGCCTGGCCCATCTGGTAGAGCTGGCGCACGGCACCAAACTGGCGCGCGAGATCCAGGCTGCCGTCATTGCGGGTAAAGGCCATCATGGGGATCTGATAGCTGGCATCCCGGGGCGGCCTGTCCCCATGGATCCCCTTGCCCGCCGGCATCAGGTAGGGCTGGTGATCGCCAAAGGCCACCACCAGATAGCGTTTGCCGCTGGCATCCAGGGCCTTGAGCAGCCGCTCCAGGGAAGCCATGGCATCCACCACCCCGGTGTAATAGGTGTTGAGCAGCTGGCGCTCGGCCGGCGCGAGATCCGGGCAGGCCTTGTCGAGCTGCTGGGCCTGATAACGCACGCCATCGAAGGGGCCATGACCCTGCATGGTGACCCCGTAGGCGAACAGCGGCTGGTCATCCTGATTGCTGCGCCTGAGCAGGTGATCGATCAGGGCATGGTCCGACACATAGAGTCCCTTGTACTCCAGGCTGGTGAAGTGGTCACTGAACCAGCGCTCCTCATACCCCAATGCCGCAATGGCCTTCTCCCGCCCCCAGAACTTCTCGGTATAGGGGTGGGCGAACAGGGTGCGATAGCCGCTGGCCCTGGCGGTCTGGGCCAGCCCGGGCACCTGGTCGCGCAGATAGTAGTAGGGCACTATGCCCTGCTTGAGCAGCCCCACCGGCAGCCCGGTGTTCATCTCGAACTCCGGCAGCACCGTCATGCCCCCCGTGGTGGGGGAGTGGATGGTCTTGTGCCAGCGGGCCACGGTGGCGGGCAGGTTCAGGGTGGGGGCGGGGGCGCAGATCCTGGCCCGCCAGTCGAGCCAGAGGGACTCGTACTGCAGCACTATTACCCTGTCCCAGCGAGGTTGAGCCGGGGGCGGGGTCTGCGGCCGGGCCTGGCTCAGGCTGGGGGCCTTGCTGTGCAAGGGGTGGCGAAAGATGTTGCCGCTTTGCAGCATCTCGTCCACCAGGTTGAACAGATAGAGGCCGGGACCGGCGCGGATGATGTCCCTGTGGTAGTTGACCGCCCTGTCCATGTAGCGGATGTTGACCCCCAGCAGCAGGTTGCCGGCCTGGGTGGCGAACACGCACAGGGCGAAGAAGGCGACGGTGGCGGCCAGGGTGCGCAGCACCCAGCGCGACAGGGCGAAGTACCAGCACAGGAAGAGGAGGGCGAGGCCGAATACCCAGGGCAGCAGGGGATGCTGCTCGGTCAGGATGCGGGCCAGGGCCAGCAGGTTGCCCAGATCGTCTCCCCCGAGCGGCACCCCGTAGATGGCAATTTTCATGAAGTTGGCGAGCAGCCCCAGGGCGCAGAGCAGGGTGAACACCAGCCCCATGTAGAGGTTGAAACCGGCCAGGGCGCACAGTCCCCAGCCGAGCACCATGCTGCCCCAGGCCAGGTAGTAGCGCTCGGGGCGAAAGCCGGTCCAGAGCAGGAACTCGCCGACCCGAAACACCACGAAACCGTGCAGCAGCACGAAGGTGAGGTTGCCTATCAGCAGGCAGCCCATCAGCCGCCAGGCGAGCCCCCTGCGCAGGAGCGGCAGGCAGATGCGCAGGGCGGCGGCGCAGATGAGCAGCACCAGCCCCAGGCTCGCCAGCAGATAGCTGAGGTTGAACCCCTGCTCCGGCAGGGGTTGCAGTATGCGGCGCAGCCCGCCGCTGTCATCCCTGTCTGCCAGCTGCAAACCGATGCGCAGCTGATAGTGGTTGGAGAGGGCGTCGTCCGGTGCCCTGAGGGTGCTGTTGAGGTCGAGGCTGCACCTCGTGGGATCGCAGCGTTGGCGCTTGTCGGCCCGCTGGCTCTGGGTGGCGATGGCCGTTCCCTGCTCCCCCAGCAGCTCCACCCGCACCCTGTCCGCCGGTTGCAGCGGCTGCCTCAGCTGCCACTGGCTGTGCACCACCAGATAGAGGCCGCGGTTGTCACTCTTGTAGAGCAGGGAGTGACGCACCAGGGTGGCGACCGGGTTGTCGGCGGGCCCCAGCACCATGGGTCTGGCCGGACTCAGCAGGTTGGCCGGGCTTAAGGTCGGCAGCAGCAGGGTGAACAGCAGCAGGGCAGACAGCAGCGCCAGCATCAAGGCTGGCAGCGGGGGAACCCGTGGCCGTTGGCCTGGGCGGGAGAGGGGCATAAGGGCTCGTCCTTTGAGCATCATCTTGCTTGCTTCAATGTTGACCGATGGTGCTGGGCTTGCCCTTGCTTGTCAATTTAATGACAGAAAAATGAATGGATGCGGACACTTGTGTGACGGGGATCCGGTCCCGACCGCTGTTTCTGTGATGAAAGCGGCATCATGAGAGGATGGCACTGGCAAGGGAGCGGGAGCGCTGTTTACTCTCTCAATAACGAATGAGGGAGACTGTAATGAATCCTAAAGTTGCCGGACGCCAGGCGAGACTACTACAGATGTTGCAGCGCAACGACGAGATACGGGTTGGCCGCGAGCGCGACTGTCCCCTCTCCCTCGCCCAGTTGCAGAGCCTGGGGGAGAGCCACCCCGCGGTGATCGCGCTCCATGATGGCGGCCTCAGCGCCCAGGTGTTTCACCTCAAGGTCGAGGGCCATCACTGGTGCCTCAAGCGCAGGCGCGCCGTCTCCCGGGTCGCCAATCCCGATGGCCAGACCGCCTTTCTCACCGAGCTCGAACGCCGGCGGGAGATAGAGGCCCTGCGCGAGCTGCATCCCACCCTGCTGCCCAACGTGGTCTGCACCAGCTTCGGCTCGGCCCGGGCCGGGATCCTGCTCTCCCCCTGGCTGCGGGGCGAGCCGGTGCGCACGCTCTGCGAGCGCAATCTGGCCCAGATGCTGGCGGCCGAGGCCGAGCTGGCGCGCTGGGGCTGGTTTGACTGGGATCCGAGCCCGGGCAACCTGCTCGACGACGGCCAGCAGATCAGCCTGTTCGATTTCGGTTACACCTGGCCCTTCGATCCCCGCTTCGAGTTCAACTCCAACGGCCTGTGCGACCCTGAGTTTCATGTGGTGGAGCGTCTCGAGACCCGAACCCTGTCCGGGCTCTGGCTCGACGAGGTCAATCCGCTGGCGCAGTTTGCCTGCTGGCGACGCCTCACCCTGGCCTGGGCCGAGCAGGAGCTGGCGCGGCTGAGCCGGGAGGGGGCCTGTGACCCCGTGCTGGCGAGGCTGGAAGGGCTCGCCGGCGAGTGGCGCACCGCCCTGAGCGGCGAGGAGGCGCTGGCGGCAAACTGGCTCAAGGACATGTATCGCAGCCATCGGCTGGATGTGCAAGACGATCTCGGCGGCAAGAGCTGCACCCCGCTCACCCTCAAGCGGCTCGACTGGCTGGAACATGCCCTGCGCCATCTCTATGAGGAGCTGGCCGAGGGCGCGCAGCTGGGGGGGCTGAGCCAGTCCCAGCTGCTCGAGGAGCTGGCCCGCTGGCGCGAGCAGGCCAGGGAGTGGCAGCTGAGCCCGACCCCGGCCTGATCCCGGGAGCAAAAAACGACAGAGGGCGCCCGGGGCGCCCTCTTTGTTGCCGTGGCCGGCGACGGCTCAGTCGAGCAGCTCCTGGTGCAGACGATTGACTATCTCGCCTGCCTCGTGCTCTTGCACCAGGAAGCAGAGGTTGTGGGCGCTGGCGCCGTAACAGATCATGCGGATGTTGTGCTCGCGCATGGCGTCGAACACCCGGCTGCCCACCCCGGCGGCCTCGCTCATCCGGTTGCCGATGAGAGCCACCAGCGCCAGATCCGTCTCCACCTTCACCTTGCACAGCTGGCCCAGCTCCGCCAGCACCTTGTCGCCGAGGGCGGGTTCGCCGTTGCTCTGGCTGCCGGTGTGATCCAGGGTCAGGGACACGCTCACCTCCGAGGTGGTGATGAGATCCACCGAGATGCGGTGGCGGGCTAGGATGCCGAACACCTCGGCCAAAAAGCCGTAGGCGTGGAACATGTTGAGGCTGTGCAGGGTCACCAGCACCTGCCGGCGGCGCAGGGCCACGGCGCGAAACAGCGGGCTGCTCTGGGTGGTGGCGCGGATCCAGGTGCCCCCCGCCGCCGGATCCTTGCTGGAGCCGACAAACACGGGGATGTCCTGGCGCACCGCGGGTTGCAGGGTGGCCGGGTGCAGCACTTTGGCGCCGAACGTGGCCATCTCTGCCGCCTCCACGAAGCTGATCTCCGGGATGGGGCGGGCGCGGGTGACCAGGCGGGGATCCGTGGTGTAGATGCCGGGGACGTCGGTCCAGATCTCGATGGCGGTGGCGTCCAGGGCCTCGGCAAAGAGGGCGGCGCTGTAGTCGGAGCCGCCGCGCCCCAGGGTGGTGGTGCGGCCATCGCCATCGGCGCCGATGAAGCCCTGGGTGATGAGGAGGGTGTCACCGAGCAGGGGGCCCAGGGCCTGCTGGCAGAGGGCGCGGCTGGCGGCGAGATCCACGCTGGCCTTGCCAAAGCGGCTGTCGGTGCGCAGCAGCTGGCGCGCATCCTGCCATTGGGCCTTGACGCCCCGCTGGCACAGAAGCTCGGTAAAGAGCCGGGTCGACATCAGCTCGCCGCAGGCGATCAGGCGATCCGCCAGCTCCGCATCGGTCTGCTGGGTGGCCTGGAGCGCCATCTTGCGCACCTCCTCCAGCAGGCCATGGATGATGGCGGCGGTGTCGGCCGGCTGGCCGAGGTCTTGCAGTATACCCTGCTGGATCTCGGCCAATTTGCCGAGCTGCGCCTCGCGCTCCCCTTCATCGAGTTCGCCCTGGGCCAGGGCCACCAGCAGATTGGTGACCCCGGAGCTTGCGCTCAGCACCACCAGCCGGGTTGCCGGGTTGGCCAGCACTATGTTGGCGCAGTTGTTCATGGCGGCGGCATTGGCGACGCTGGTTCCGCCAAACTTGGCGACGTTGAAAGGGCTCATTGCATACTCCTGTCTATATCAAATATCCGGATCCATGGGGCAAAGAGACAGGGGAGGGCAGAAAATGGCAGGAATGGCGAAGGATCCCGGCCAGAAGCGCTCCACCTGCAGAGCCCATCCAGTACCCGGCCAGGATCTGGACCGGGTAGTGGATGGACACGACCGATGACAACCCGGGGGATTCAGCCCCCGCGGCCGACGATGAGGATACCAGGCTCCTCCTGCGTCTCGGCGCTGCTCCCCCTCAATCGGCATCATGGGACTCTGGTGTCCTGCTCCGACCTACCTGGGCAACGCTCCTCTTCTGGCTCCACCCGCTGGGGGTGGAGTGCAGTTAGAAATAACCCGCGTTGGATTGCACTGTCAATCGAGTTTCGAAAAAAGTTCAATTTCCCGCCGAAGACAACACAAAATCAACAGCTTAAAAAATGGGCTTTGACAAAACCTTGGAGCGACGCTGCCAGTTGTAGAGCCGCTGGCGCGCCACCGGCAGGGCCTCGACCTCCAGGGGCTCGAACCCCCGCTCCCTGAACCAGTGGATGGAGCGGGTGGTGAGCACGAACAGCTGGCGGATGCCGAGCCGCTTGGCCCGCTCCGCCACCTTGGCCACCAGCTGATCGCCCCGGTTGGAGTTGCGGTACTCGGGGTGAATGGCGACGCAGGCCATCTCGGCCATCGCCTCCTCCATGAAGCAGTAGAGGGCCGCGCAACCGATGATGAGGCCGTCGCGCTCTATGATGGTGAACTTGTCGATCTCCATCTCCAGCTGCTCCCGGGAGCGGCGCACCAGGATCCCTTCCTCCTCCAGGGGGCGGATGAGATCCAGGATGCCGCCGATGTCTTCTATGGTGGCGGCGCGGGCCCGTTCGGCGCTCTCTCGCACTATCTGGGTACCCAGCCCCTCGCGGCTGAACAGCTCCTGCAGCATGGCGCCGTCATCCTGGTAACTCACCAGGTGGGAGCGGGGCACGCCGCCGCGGCAGGAGGCGATGGCCGCCCGCAGGTAACGGGCGGTGCCGGACATCTCTTCCCCCGCCTGCTCCAGCTCCACCAGCCGTTCTTCCGCCTGCTCGGGGAAGAGCTCGGAGATGGCATGGCCCTGTCTGTCCAGCACCCCTTGGCTGGAACTGAAGCAGATCAGCTTGTCGGCCTTGAGATCCACGGCGATGCGTCTGGCCACCTCTTCCGAGGTGAGATTGAAGCTCTCCCCGGTGACGGAGCAGCCGATGGGGGAGATGAGCACCAGGTTCTGCTGATCGAGCTGACGCACTATCCCCTCCACGTCGATGCGACGGACCCGGCCGCTGTGGCAGTAGTCGACCCCATCGTCGATTCCCAGGGGCTGGGCGGTGACGAAGTTGCCGCTCACCACGCTGATGCGCGCCCCCTGCATGGGGGTGTTGGCCAGCCCCATGGAGAGCTTGGCGGTGATGTCGAATTGCAGGCCGCCGCTCACCTGCTTGATGAGGGCGAAGCTGGGGTCGTCGGTGACCCGGACTCGTTTGTGGTAATGGGCCTCGATGCCGGCGCGGGCCAGGGCCTCGTCGTTCTGGGGGCGGGCGCCAAACACTAGCACCAATCGGATCCCAAGCGTCTGAAGCAGGGCGATGTCACTGACGATATTGGCAAAGTTGGGATGGGCGATGGACTCCCCTCCCATCATCAGCACGAAGGTGGCCCCCCTGTGCACGTTGACATAGGGGGTGGACTGCCGAAAGGCATGGACCAGGCTGGGTTCACGTTCACGCACTCGAGATTCATCCATAAAAAAACAGCAATGGGCTCAATATATGAAAATAAATTCACAAATCAAGACTAAATATTGATTTTGCGCGATTTGTTGCCGTCACGGCCTCGCCCCGGGAGTCTGATGGTCCGAGATGACGAGGTCATGACTCGCCACCGGGAGAGAGCAGGGCGGTTGATCCGGCGGGACAAACTCCTTATCTTCACCCTTCTTGCCGATGTCACGGGCTGGACCCGCTAGTTAAGGATGAGTCAATGGAAGCGATATTGAGTGCCGAACAGGCCCTTCCCGGGCGCGATGAGCCCATGGTCATTGGTCAGCTGCACGCTGTCAACGGCCACCCGACCCAGGGGCCCTGGCCCGAGGGGATGGCGCTGGCCTGGTTTGGCATGGGCTGTTTCTGGGGGGTGGAGCGCCTGTTCTGGCAGCAGGCCGGCATCTATTCGAGTGCGGCCGGTTATCAGGGGGGTCATACCCCAAACCCCAGCTACCAGGAGGTGTGCAGCGGCCAGACCGGCCATGCCGAGACGGTGCAGCTGGTGTTCGACCCCAAGGTCATCTCCTACGCCGAGCTGCTGCGCCTGTTCTGGGAGCACCATGATCCGGCCCAGGGCATGCGCCAGGGTGGGGATCTGGGCACCCAGTACCGCTCCGTCATCTTCTGTGGCGACGAGGAGCAGCAGGCCCTGGCCCAGGCGAGCCTGGTCGCCTACCAGAGCGCCATGGCCGCCAGCGGCGACCCGCGCACCATCACCACGGAGATCAGGCCGCTGGCCCCCTTCTACTACGCCGAGGATTACCATCAGCAGTATCTGCATAAAAATCCGGAAGGGTATTGCGGTCTCGGTGGCATAGGCGTCTGCCTGCCCCCCAGCCTGGCGCGCTAGTTGGCGCCGCTTGGTACTGGCAGCAAAATAAGTTGAAATAAATGGGCAACAAAGCGGAACTTGGCCGGGAAGGCGTGGACTAACTAGTTAGCAGCCAAGGATGGCCGCGATGCCAGACACATGATGAGCCTCCCAACCATGATAGCAAGCGGGGCCGCCCTCAAGGGGCGGCCCTTCTCATTTCAGCTCGCCGACCGGTGGCGTCGCCCGGGTTGCGCCCATGAGGGCGCCGCTGGCAGGGACAAGCCGAGCGGGGAGGATCAGTTGATGGCGCTGTCGAACAGGTTCTTGATGAGGTCGATGAATTCGTTCAGGAAGGCGTGTTGCTGCTCGGTCGGGGCCTGGAGCCAGACGGCGGAGAGCACCTCCTCCAGATCGGCGACCACGGCGTCGGCCTCCTGCATCATCACGAAGCGCAACTTGGCATCGAGCTGGGGGTTCTGCTCGCACAGGGTCATCAGGCTGTTGGCGACCCGGCTGCTCACCAGATCCTCTATGGTCAGCTCGCCCTGGCCGGATTGATGGCCTTCGAACAGGCTGAGCCGTTCAACCAAATACTCAATCAGCGCTATATAGCCGTCACTCTCAACCACCATGGGGTGCTACCTCATCGAAAAAATCAGGGCGTATTCTAGTGGTTGTCGTCAGCTTGGCAAGGGCCGTCGTCAAGGGAGAGGTGCAGGCGATGGCGGGTGAAGCCGACGCCGCCCCGGCTCACCTGCTCCAGGCCGTCCAGGACGAAACCGTGACGCAGAAACAGGGGATAGCTCAGCAGGCTCGCCTCGGTATCGATCCAGGTCAGGCCCAGGGCGCGGGCCTCGGCGATGAGGCGGCGGATCAGCAGGCTGGCGAGCCCCTGCCTGCCCCACTCGGGGGCGACATAGAGCAGCCCCAGATGGCCACTCGGGCTCAGGGTGATGAAGCCCAGCAGCGCATCCCCCTGGGCCAGCACCCAGCCGTAATGGGTCTGCAACTGATCGGCGAAGCCGGGGTGATGGGCTCCCCGGGCCCATTGTTCCACCTGTTCCTGGCTGTAGTGCGCGGGGCCGAGCTGGCGCACCGCCCGCTCGAACAACTCGGCCAGGCGGGGGATGTGCGCTGCGGTCAGGGGCACGCAGCGGGGGGCCAGGGGCGGGTGCGCCCTCATGGCTTGACCGCCTGGGGTCGCCTGGCCTTGGGCAGGCCGGCCACCACCCGCTCATAGGAGTGGACTATCCAGCCCTGCCAGAGATCGTCCGGCAGGCTCTCGCTTAAGATCACGGTGTTCCAGTGCTGTTTGTTCATGTGATAGCCGGGGGTGACCTCGGGGTGGATCTCCCGCAGCAGCAGGGCCAGTTCGGGCTCGCACTTGAGGTTGAGGCGCATCGGCGCTTCCTGCCAGCTCAGCAGGGCGAACATCTTGCCGGCGATGCGATAGACCAGGTATTCGGGGCCAAAGGGCGTATCCTCGGCGGCGCCCGGCAGGCTGAGCAGAAATTCACGTAACTGTGTCAGGGTCATGCAAGCCTCCAGGCGGATCCGATCATGCGAGCAAGCATATTCATCCGGGTGAGCCATCTGTTAATATGCGCGCCGAGTATACCCCCCATCACAGCGGGAGCCCATGAGATGTTGTACCACAAGACCTTTGAGCTGGGCCCCGATCGGGATTGGGTGGTGTTCGTGCACGGCGCCGGCGGCAGCTCCTCCATCTGGTTCAAGCAGCTGCGGGCCTACCGGGAGCACTTCAACGTGCTGCTGCTGGACCTGCGCGGTCACGGCCAGTCCAACCAGTTGCAGCAGGTGGTCAAGGGCCACTACAGCTTTCGCGCCGTGACCGAGGACATCCTGCAGCTGCTCGATCACCTGCGCATCCCCCAGGCCCACTTTGTCGGCATCTCCCTTGGCACCATCCTCATCCGCCACCTGGCGGAGCTCTGCCCCGAGCGGGTCAGGAGCATGGTGCTGGGCGGCGCCATCCTGCGCCTCGACATCCGCTCCCGGGTGCTGGTGCAGCTGGGGCGGATCGGTCAGCACGTCCTGCCCTACATGTGGCTCTACCGCCTGTTCGCCTTCATCATCATGCCGCGCCAGCACCATCAGGAGTCCCGCAACCTCTTCGTGCGCGAGGCCCGCAAGCTGTGCCAGAAGGAGTTCAAGCGCTGGTTTCGTCTCGCCACCGAGGTGAACCCTCTTATGCGCTATTTCAAGGAGCGCGCCCTGCCCATTCCCACCCTCTACGTGATGGGGGAGGAGGATCACATGTTCCTCGCCCCGGTGCGCGAGCAGGTGGCCCGGGATCCTTACAGCCGGCTCGAGATCATCGAAAAGTGCGGCCACGTCTGCAACGTGGAGCAACCGGAGCGCTTCAATCGCCAATCGTTGGCGTTTCTCTCCCGCCAGGCGACCCTGCCGGGCCGATAGCGGCGAGCCCCCAGCCCGTGTTCGGGCCCCTCAGACGAAGTAGTGGCCAATCTCCAGATAACGCTGGCGGATATGCTCGATGAGCAGCCTTATCTTGCGCGGTGGCTGGCGGGTGAAGGGGTAGACGGCGTAGATGCCGAGTTTCTTGCCCACTCGCTCGGGAAACAAGTCCACCAGTTCGCCGTTCATCAGATCGTGATAGACCAGACAGCGCGGCACATAGACGATGCCGCGCCCCCCGAGCGCCGCCTTGCGCAGGGCCCCGGCGTTGTCGGTTGAGAAGCTGCCCGACACCGACAACAGATAATCCCCCTGTTCCCCCTTGAAGGCCCACTCGGACGCCCCCGTGCTCTGGTAGGCGTAGCGCAGGCAGTTGTGGCCTTGCAGATCCCTGGGCTCGCGCGGCGCCCCGAAGCGGCGCACGTAGCCGGGAGCGGCGCAGATGACCCACTGGGAGTCGAGGATGTGGCGGGCAATCAGGCTGGAATCATCCAGATAGCCGGTGCGAATGACCAGATCGAACCCCTCTTCCACCAGATTGACGAAGCGGTTGTCCAGCGACATCTCCACCGTGAGCCCGGGGTGCTGCTGGCAAAAATCGGCCACCGCATCGGCCAGCAACAGTTCCCCCGAGATGGTGGGCACCGACATGCGCACGTGGCCGCTCACCTTTTCGCCAAACCCCGCCACCGCATCGAAGGCGTCCAGTGCGGCGGCCTTCACATTTTTGGCACCCTGATAGAGGGCCTTGCCCGCCTCGCTCAGGGTGAGGCGACGGGTGGTGCGATAGAGCAGCTGCACCCCGAGTTCTTCCTCAAGACGCCCGATCCGTTTGCTAACCACTGAATTTGTCAGGGAATTTTGTTCCGCCACCTTGCTGAAGGAGCCTGCCTCCACCACCTGGGCGAAGAGGATGAGGTCGTCGGTGCTGGCCATATTGATCAACTTTTGGAATGAATGTTGTTCATTATTTCCATATATCGCGAAAAAGGAACAGGGTAAGGTCACGTTCGCTTAACAAAACAACAACAAGGTGCCCCCGCGGTGCCCCCTCTGGACAAGGACGTTATGATGACAGACACCCTGCTGGCCCTGGTGGCCTTCTCGCCGATCCTGGTGGCCGCCGTGCTGCTGGTCGGCCTCAACTGGCCCGCCAAGCGCGCCATGCCCATCGCCTTTCTGTTGACCGTCTTTATCGCCCTGTGGGGCTGGCAGATGAGCCCGACCCGGGTCTTCGCCTCCACCCTGCAAGGATTGGTGATCACGGTGACCGTGCTCTGGATAGTGTTCGGCGCCATCCTGATGCTCAACACCCTCAAGCACACCGGTGCCATCACCGCTATTCGCAGCGGCTTTACCAACATCTCACCGGATCGGCGCATCCAGGCCATCATCATCGCCTGGTGCTTTGGCGCCTTTATCGAAGGGGCCTCTGGTTTTGGTACCCCGGCCGCCATCGCCGCCCCCTTGCTGGTGGCCATCGGCTTCCCGGCGCTCGCCGCCGTGCTGCTCGGCATGATGATCCAGTCCACCCCGGTATCGTTCGGCGCGGTGGGCACCCCCATCCTCGTTGGCATCAACAAGGGGCTCGACAGCCAGGCCATTGGCCAGACGTTAAGCGCAGGCGGCAGCAGCTGGGACATCTATCTGCAGCAGATCACCACCAACGTGGCCCTCATTCACGCCACCGTCGGCACCCTGATGCCGGTGCTCATGGTGATGATGCTGACCCGCTTCTTCGGCCGCCACCGCAGCTGGACCGAGGGGCTCGCCATATTGCCGTTCGCAATTTTTGCCGGGCTCGCCTTCACCGTGCCTTATGCCCTGACCGGCATGCTGCTCGGCCCCGAGTTCCCGTCCCTCATCGGCGGTCTGGTGGGGCTGGCCCTGGTGGTGACCGCGGCGCACCACGGCTTTTTGGTGCCCAAGACTCAGTGGGATTTCGCCCCCGAGAAAGAGTGGCCGGCCGAGTGGCTCGGCTCCATCAAGCTGGATCTCAAGGAGGCCGCTGGCCGCCCCATGTCGCTCATGCTGGCCTGGCTGCCCTATGTGGCGCTGGCCCTCTTGCTGGTGGCGAGCCGGGTGAGCCCGGAGTTCAAGGCGAGCCTCCTGTCGGTCAGCCTGCCGTTTGCCGATCTGCTGGGAGAGAAGGGGGTGAGCGCTTCCATTGAACCGCTCTATCTGCCGGGGGGCCTCTTGGTGCTGTGCGCCCTGCTGGCGACCCTGATCCAGTCTCGCTCCCTCGCCCCCTTTGGCAAGGCCATGGGCGAGTCCGGCCGCACCCTGATCGGCGCCGGTTTCGTGCTGATTTTCACCGTGCCCATGGTGCGCATCTTCATCAACTCCGGCGTCAACGGGGCGGATCTCGCCAGCATGCCGGTGACCACCGCCAATTTCGCCGCCGGGCTGGTCGGGGAGTTCTTCCCGGCGCTGAGCGCCACTATCGGCGCCCTGGGGGCCTTTATCGCCGGCTCCAACACGGTGTCGAACATGATGTTTAGCCAGTTCCAGTTCGAGGTGGCGCAGACCCTGGGGGTCTCCACCGCCGCCATGCTGGCGCTTCAGGCGGTGGGCGCGGCCGCCGGCAACATGATCGCCATCCACAACGTGGTGGCGGCCTCGGCCACCGTGGGTCTGCTCGGCCGCGAGGGGGCGACGCTGCGCAAGACGGCGCTGCCCACCCTCTACTACCTGCTGGCCACCGGCCTCATCGGGCTGGCGATCATCTATAGCTTCCACATCTCGGACGCACTGCTGCAATTGAAGTAAGGAGAGCAAGTGATGAAGGTAATGCGGGTCTATCCGGCCAAGCCGGCCGATGTCTATCTCTACGCCACCTGTCTGGTGGACCTGTTCGACCCGGTGGCGGGGCTCGATGCCATCGCCCTGATCGAGCGGGAAGGGATAAGGGTGCACTTTGTCGAGAAACAGACCTGCTGCGGGCAGCCGGCCTACACCTCGGGCCATGAGGAGGAGGCGCGCCAGGTGGCGCAAAGCCAGATGGCGCTCTTTCCCGAGCCCTGGCCCGTGGTGGTGCTCTCGGGCTCCTGCGGCGGCATGATGCACCATCACTATGGCCGCCTCTTTCCGGGCAACCCCGAGGTGGCGGCGTTTTGCGAGCGGGTGTTCGAGCTGACCGAGTTTCTGGCCCAGATCTGCCGGGTACGCTGGCGCGCGGTGGGGGAGGCGAGCATCGTCATGCACACCTCTTGCTCGGCCCGGCGCGAGATGCAGGTACATACCACGGCCCGCGCCCTGCTGGGGCAACTCGATGGCGTCACCTTGCACGAGCAGGCCTACGAGAGCGAGTGCTGCGGCTTTGGCGGCACCTTCTCGGTGCGCCATCCCCACATCAGCCAGGCCATGGTCGAAGACAAGACCCGCCACCTGCTGGCGACCGGCGCTGACACCTTGGTGAGCGCCGACTGGGGGTGCCTCTTGAACATCAAGGGCTCCCTGGCCTATCAGGGCAAGACACTGCCCGCCATGCACCTGGCGAGCTTCCTGCTCGCCCACAGCGAGCCGGTGGCTCAGGGCTTACCAGCGCAAAAACAGGGGGCCCATCATGAGTGAGCACGCCAAGTATTCGCCGCGCCGCTTCCATCCCCAGGCCGAGGTGGCCCTGGCTGACCCCGTGCTGCGCCAGAATTTTCGCGGCGCCATGGATTACCTGCGCGCCAAGCGCCGCGATGCCTTTGCCGATCCGGCTGAAGAGGACGCGGTGCGCGATGCCGCCGAGCGCATTCGCCAGCGCTGCTTGTCGCGCCTGCCCGATCTTTTGGAGCAGCTCGAAGCCAACTGCGAGCGCAACGGCATCAAGGTGCACTGGGCCCAGACCCCCGATGAGGCCAATGCCATTATCCTTCGCATCGCCCAGCAGCACGGGGTGAGCTCTATCGTCAAGGGCAAGTCCATGGTGAGCGAGGAGGTGGGGTTCAACCACGAGATGGCGCGCTACGGCATCCGCTGCCTTGAGAGCGACATGGGGGAGTTCATCGTCCAGCTCGATGGCGACACCCCGTCCCACATCATCATGCCCGCCATCCACAAGAACAAGCAGGAGGTGAGCGACACCTTCGCCCATAACCTGGAAGGTTTCACCCCCACCACGGACGTGGACGCCCTGATCCAGACCGGGCGGCGGGCCCTTCGCGAAGAGTTTCGCCGCGCCGGCATGGGGCTGTCGGGCGTGAACTTCGCGGTAGCCGAGACCGGCAGCCTGTGTCTCGTCGAGAACGAGGGCAACGGGCGCATGTGTACGACGGTGCCGAAAGTGCACGTGGCCATCACCGGCATCGAGAAGGTGGTGGAGTTTTTATCCGACGTGCCGCCCCTCTACAGCGCCCTGACCCGCTCGGCCACCGGCCAGGCCATCACGACTTATTTCAACGTCATCAGCGGCCCGCGCCGGGCAGGGGAGCTGGATGGCCCGGACGAGGTGCATCTGGTGCTGCTCGACAACGGCCGCAGTCAGGCTTATCGGGACGAGGAGCTGCGAAAGACCTTGCAGTGCATCCGCTGCGGCGCCTGCATGAACCACTGCCCTGTCTACACCCGCATCGGTGGCCACGCCTACGGCACCATCTATCCGGGCCCCATCGGCAAAATCATCTCCCCCCATCTATTGGGTCTGGAAAGCACCCAGGACTTGGTGACCGCATCGAGCCTGTGCGGCGCCTGCGGCGAGGTGTGCCCGGTGCGCATCCCCATTCCCGATATGTTGCAGCGCCTGCGCCGGGAGGCCAAGCATGACGCACAGCCCGGCCACGAGCCGCTGGCGGGGCAGGGGGCGGCCAAGAGCCGGCTCGAAACCCTCGCCATGCAAGGCTTTGCCTTCGCGGCCACCCACCCACGCCTCTATCACGCCGCAACCAATGTGGCCGGTCGCCTGCGAGGCTTGATGCCCAAACATCTGGGCCCCTGGACCCAGTGCCGCGAGGCCCCCCAACCCGCCCCCCAGAGCCTGCACGCCCTGCTGCGCCAGAAGAAGAAGGAGTCCTGAGATGACCAGCAAAGAGGCCATATTAAGCCGCCTGCGCGGCGCCGCCACCCCCATATCTCACGCTCCCCATGGCTGGCAGCCCTGGCGCGGGGCAGACGACGGCGCGCGGCGTGAGCGCTTTCTTGGCATGATCAGCGCCAGCCACGCCGAGACCCTCACCGTCACGGAGGCAACCCTGGCCCGAGATCTGGCTGCCTGGCTGGATGGGGAACAGATTCAGACGTTGGCCTGCGGTCAGGGGGGCCGCTGGCAGGAGGCGGTCGCGGCCGCCTGCGCCGGGCGCTCTGTGTTGACTCCGGCGGGAGAGTTCGCCAGTTGGAAGGAGGCGCTGTTTGATCAGATGCAGGCCGGCATCACCCACTGCGCGGGGGCCATCGCCGATACCGGCACCCTGGTGTTGCTGCCCGATGGCGGCGAGCCGCGCACCCTCTCCCTGGTGCCCCCCTGCCATATCGCCCTGCTGGCGGCCTCCACCATCGCCGACAACCTGGCGGGGCTGGTGGACGCCGGGCGCTGGCAGCAGGCCATGCCCACCAATCTGCTGCTGGTCTCCGGCCCTTCCAAGACCGCCGACATCCAGCAGACCCTGGCCTACGGCGCCCACGGCCCGAGCCGCCTGTTGGTGGTGCTGGTGGAGGGTTGCTAATGAGCTGGAGCCAATTTGACGCCGCCGTGCTCTCGCGCATCCCGCCGGAGCGGCTGGTGAGCGACCCGGATCTTCGGCTCGCCCACGGCACGGACGCGAGCTTCTACCGCTTGGTGCCCGAGCGCATCGTGCGCCTCGACTCCCTCGATGAAGTGCGTTTCGTGCTCGGGGTGTGCCGCGAATTGCACCTGCCGTGCACCTTTCGCGCCGCCGGCACCAGCCTCTCGGGTCAGGCCCTGAGCGATTCGGTGCTCATCACCTTGACCGACAGTTGGCGCGGCCACCGCATTTTGGACGAGGGGGCCCGCATTGCCCTGCAACCCGGAGTGATCGGCGCCGATGCCAACCGCTATCTGGCGCCTCTGGGACGCAAGATTGGGCCGGATCCGGCCTCCATCAACGCCTGCAAGCTCGGCGGCATCGCCGCCAATAACGCGAGCGGCATGTGCTGCGGCACCGCCCACAACAGCTATCACACCTTGCACGCCATGACCTTGCTGCTGGCCGATGGCACCGTGCTGGATAGCGGCGATCCCCACAGCCGCGCCGCCTTTGCGGCCAAGCGCCCAGAGCTGCTGGCCGGGCTCGCCGCCCTGCGCGCCGAGGTGCTGGCCAATACCGAGCTTGCCGCCAACATTCGCCACAAGTACCGGCTCAAGAACACCACCGGCTACGCCATCAATGCCCTGCTCGACCATGCAGATCCCATCGATATCCTCACCCATCTGATGATTGGCTCGGAGGGAACCCTCGGCTTTATCGCCGAGGTGGTGCTCGATACCGTGCCCGAATACCCCCACAAGGCCTCGGCCCTGCTGGTGTTTCGGGACGCCGAGCAGGCCTGTCTGGCCACCTCGCGCCTGAAAAGTGCCCCGGTGGCGGCGGTGGAGCTGATGGATGGGCGCTCCCTTCGCTCGGTGGCGGGCAAGCCCGGCCTGCCGGACTTTATCAAGGCGCTGGATTTAACCGCCTGCGCCTTGCTTGTCGAGGTGCATGGGGAGTCGAAGGAAGAGCTGGTCGATCGCTGCGAGCAGGTGACGGCCATGGCCGCCGAATTCGCTCAGGTCGCCTCTGTGCCCTTTACCACCGACAGCGCCGGGCTCTGGGCCATTCGTAAGGGGCTCTTCCCGGCGGTGGGGGCGGTGCGCACCACCGGCACCACCGTCATCATCGAGGATGTCGCCTTTCCCATCGAGCGTCTGGCCGAAGGGGTGGCGGGGCTGCAAGCCCTGTTCGATCGCTTTGAATACGGTGAAGCCATCATCTTCGGCCACGCGCTGGAGGGGAACCTGCACTTCGTCTTTACCCAGGGGTTCGATGATCCGGCGCAGGTGGCCCGCTATGGCGCCTTTATGGATGCGGTGGCCGAACTCGTCGCCGTGCGCTTTGGCGGGTCGCTGAAAGCCGAGCACGGCACCGGCCGCAACATGGCCCCCTATGTGGAGCTGGAATGGGGGCCGGAGGGGATGGCGCTGATGCGCCGCATCAAGGCGCTGCTTGACCCCGATAGCTTGCTCAATCCCGGCGTCATCATCAACGACGACCCCAAGGCACATCTGGCCCACCTCAAACCCATGCCGGCGAGCGATGCCATCGTCGACCCGTGCATCGAGTGCGGCTTTTGCGAGGCAGTCTGCCCCTCGCGCACCCTGTCGCTCTCACCGCGCCAGCGCATCGTGCTTTACCGCGAACTGGCCCGCCGCAATCGTGCCAATGAGCCCTCCCACGAGCTGGCCCGGCTGTTTGACTATCAGGGGATTGAGACCTGCGCCGCGACGGGGCTGTGCGCCGATCGCTGCCCGGTGGGCATCAACACCGGTGCGCTCATCAAGAAGCTGCGCACTGACAAGTACAGCCGCTTCGTGCCCATCGCCCGCTGGAGCGCCGATCACTTCGCCGGGGTCACCCGCACGGCGCGCGGGGCTCTCGGCCTCAAAGGGATTGCTGGCAAGGTGTTGGGGGAGAAAGCGCTGGCAGGATTGGTGAACGGGGTGCGCAAGCTCAGCGGCCAGCGCACCCCCGCCTGGCTGCCCACTCTGCCGGGGCCGAGCCGCTACCACTGGCCGCAAGGGGAGGGGAGCCATGGCGGATCCCGCGAGCGCGCTGTGGTCTATCTGCCGTCGTGCGCCAGCCGGGTATTCGGCCAGCAGGAGGAGGCCCCGTCACTGCCGGACGTGGTGTTATCCCTGCTCAAGAAGGCAGGCTGCCGGGTCATAGTGCCGACGGAGGTTGAGGGGCTCTGCTGCGGCATGCCCTATGACAGCAAGGGGATGAGTGAGGTCGCAGAGGCCAAGCGTACTGAGCTGGCCGAGGCCCTGTGGCAGGCAAGCGAAGCCGGCCGCTGGCCCGTGCTGCTCGACACCAGCCCCTGCGTGCAGCGGCTGTTCTCGGGGGCGCTTGGCAAGGGCCTTCGGGTGTTCGAACCCTCCGCCTTTGTGCTGGAACACCTGCTGCCCCACCTTGAGCTGGTCCCCATCGATGAGACCGTCATGCTCCATATCACTTGCAGCAGCCGGCGCATGGGGCTCGGCGATAAGATGCTGGCGGTGGCCCGCGCCTGCGCCCGCGAGGTGATAGTCCCTGAGCATATCCAGTGCTGCGGCTTTGCCGGCGACAAGGGGCTGATGACCCCTGAGCTTAACGCCGCGGCGCTTGCCAGCCTGCCTGCCCAAGTGCCCGTCGATTGCCGTCAGGGTTTTAGCAACAGCCGTACCTGCGAAATGGGGCTCAGCCAGCACGCCGGTATTCCCTATCACAGCATCCTCTATCTGGTGGATCAGGCGGCGAGATAGGGAAAAAAACGGCAGGATAAATATCCTGCCGTTTTCAATGGGGTGAACAAGGTGGTTTGAAAGCGGGACTTGTCTGGAGCTACGTGCTATGAAAGGGGCCGATGCTGATACGAACGATGGCAAGGAAGAATGGATGACGCCGCTGAACCACTATCTGCCTGCCTATCACTTCTGTGAAGAGCACGCTCGCGACATTGCCGCCGACCCGCACACCGTCATCCAGGCGGCGGCCAACTATCGACCGGAAACGGATCCGGCCTTTCGCCACCTGATCGGCTTGCGGGAAGTGCCGATGCGCCTTGGGCATCTTCTTGGCCGCCAACAGAGCGCCAGCCCTCCTCCCTTTGGCCTGCACAGATTCGTGCAGCTCGACAGCCAGGACGACAACACGCTGCTCTACGGCCTTGTCGGCCGGTTCTGGCGGCCGGACTTTGGTCTGGTGACCATGGCGGACAGCCAGGCTTATCTGGACTTTGCGGTGCCAGGCGTCGCCAAGCTGGCTCTGGGGTTTTCGGCCAGCCGCCAGCCAAACGGCACCACCCGGTTGACCACCCAGACAAGGGTGTTCTGCCCGGATCTGGCCTGTCGCCTCAAGTTCGCACCTTACTGGTATCTGATCCGCCCCGTCAGCGGCCTGATCCGGCGCCGGATACTGGGCGCCATCAAGGCCGAGAGCGAAAGAGTGTTGTAGTCGCCATGCCAGAGCACTCATCTTGACCTTCACTTTTTGGCACAAGCAGAAGATAAGGAGTTAATGACATCTGAGTTCCATGCTGCCGTGCTTGCAGCCATGGAATACAGCCGCACCTGCGAAATGGGGTGGAGACAGCATTCCCTATCACAGTATCCTCATCTGGTTGATCAAGTGGTGAGATAAAGAAGTAGGTGCAAGAGTCGGGAGTTTATCTGGCCATTAACTGCTTCACGACAAGTTCTGATTAAGTAATGTTCAACTCAGCCAAGATGCGATAGACACTAACCCTACTGGAATAACGATCATCATTGCTAGAACACCAAGGCAGCCGCTATCCCGGCCTGATGATGAGTGGAAATAATTATTTGTTGTTTCTTGGTTGCTCAACCATTCAGCATGGCAAGTTGAGCAATAGAGTTTCATTGTTCCCGTATTCCAAGCGCGAATGGTGCGATTGTCAAACAGGGCATTGCAACGACAACGAGAACAGGTAAAGAATTTGTTTGAAGGTTTTTTGGGACGACTGAAGAGAGCAAGTAATATCATTGCAAACAATGCAGTTGGAAGTGATATCGCAAGGTCTTTTTCTTTAAGATATTTAAAACCAGATAAAGTTATCAAAACTATAGCCAAGATTAAAAAAACATAATCCAGAGGTGTTTTTCTGACCGGTTCAAGAATGATTTTTTGATCACTTGACCCTCTCTTAGAACGAGAGCTTTGTTTGGAAGGTTGTTTGATAGGACGAAGAGTCCAACCTTCATAGTAAACTTCTGTCGCTCTCACCCGTCGCTGACTATCGGTCTCAGTCTCAAACAACACCTCGTCATTAATCTGTGGCCTTCTGTCTTTGGGGTTCACAGCAGAGATATGGAAGAATATTTTTTCTGAACCATCCTCTGGCGTAATAAATCCAAAGCCCTTGCCATCATTCCATTGAGTAATTTTTCCTTTCATTTTCTTCCCTGGGTATCGAATGTTGAATTGACTGTGTTAATGAATGAGGGATTGACAAAGAAAATGATTTTTTATTCTTGTGTCCCTAGGTACTTTATATATAGAGGAAGATCTCACTGAGATTGTCATGTCGTATAACACACTCAATCTTGATGTTATAAACCCTGCTTAACTATCAAGCAATGGTGTTTACTGGTATCCAGTCCTATTTCATTACTCACTAAATCACACGGCTACCGCACGGGATATAGCCTCCATTGTGCTGCGGTTAACCGATTGACGAGGTACGAACCTTAACCATCCCCTCATATGAGCGAGGCGTGGCGCGGCTTCTGAGGTATGATCGCCATCCTTGACCAGCTAATACCCAACAGACTATCCCCATGTTTAACCACGAACTAATCCTCAACCACATCGA